>CAWAGY010000007.1:0-85281 GCA_963781645.1 uncultured Alphaproteobacteria bacterium
GATGTCCCGCTCCGTGTTGAAATTCGCTCGGCAGGCGTCACTGATTGATCAGGCTAGGCGGCCCTGGTTCCCTGTTCAAGGGTGGTGTTGGTGGCGTTCTTGGCTTGATGCGCGGCCAGCGCCGCCCGCAGGATCGGCAGTTGCTTGCGGGCCTTGAGCCGCCGGAAGCCGTTGGCGGCCTCCAGCATGGCGGCGCCGGTCCAGCGCAGCGCCATCCTGGCATCCCGCCAGCGTTTGACGTTGTGGCAGACCTGCCGGATGGTGCCGTTCATGTTCTCGATGACGTTGGTGCACGCGAGCGAGCGGCGTAGCTCGACCGGCAGACCGAGGCGGGTGACGGTGAGGATTTCGTCGATGCCCTCGAGGATGCTGGAAGAGACGCCGGGGGCATCGTGTTCCAGGCGGCGGGCGAGATTGCGGATCAGCTTTTCCGCCTTTTCGGCATAGTGGGTATCCCTTTCATTCCCCCAATTCGGCGAGATTGGCGGAAATGCTGGGTTTGATGATGGAGTGGTAGGGGGCCGGTCCGACGGCCGCCGCCTGCTGGACGAGGCGGTGGAACAGGAGTTCACGGGCCTGTGATCGACGTCGATTGAAGCGAAAAGTGAATTCGTCGAGGTAGTAGTCGAGATGTTGGTGCTGGATGCCGCCCTGGAGAATCCCCAACAACCACCGTTTGAGCAAGGCGGCGACTTTGTGGACGCGTGGCATGACCTCGTGAGCCGGTTCCGAGCCGTCGCTTATCACCGTGACCTGGTGGCGGTAGCCGGCGGCCGGCAGCCCGGCATAGCCTCTCCAGCCGTCGGTGTGAATTGTCGCCCCCGGCTCCACGGCTTCTTGCAGGAAGGCCAACAGGCTCTCGGCGGAGACGTCCTTAACGCGCCGAAGACGGATGCGCCCGATACCGCGCCCGCGCTTTTCAGCCGCCACCGCGACGATGGCTTTCCTCTCGACCTCGCGGCCCCGCTTGCCTTCTTCCGGGCCGCCCACATAGGTTTCGTCGGCCTCGATCTCGCCGACAAGGCGGTCGCGACCGGGCCGCACCATGGCCCGCCGCAGCTTGTGCAGCCAGGTCCAGGAGGTCTCGTAGCTGCCGAGGCCGAGGGCACGCTGCAGCCCCAGGGCGCTCACCCCGTTCTTCTGGCTGGTCACGAACCACATCGCCAGGAACCATGTCCGCAGCGGCTTGCGGGTCCCTTCGAAAATCGTGCCGGCGGTCACCGAGGTCTCCCTGCGACATGCCCGGCACCGCAGCCAGCCACCGGCCATTTCCCACGGCTCGCCGACAACTCCACAGTGTGGGCAGCAAAAGCCCCCCGGCCAGCGGAGCCGGCGGATATAGGCGCGGCAGGCAACCTCACCCCGAAACCACTCGTCCAGCTCCTGGAAGGTGCTTGGGTAGTCAGCGCCCGCCACCGGATGCTTTCCGACCTCCATCCGTCCACAGTATCAGCCGAATTTGGGGGAGCGAAGGGGATACCCACTTTCGGCATTATCGAGTTCCCAAGCTTGACGCAGCGCCTTGCGCGCGCTGGCATGCAAGGGTTTGGCGAGGCGCTCGGTGATGTTGCGGGCTTTGTGAACCTGGCAGCGCTGGATCGGCGTGTGGCGGCCGAAGGTCCTGCGGATCGCCTTGGACAGCGCCTTGGCTCCGTCGATGATGAACAGGCGGCAGGCTTGCGGATCGAGGCCACGCCCAATCAGGTTGTCGAGGAGCGCCTGCGCCACGGCGGCGTTCTCGGTCGCCCCCTCGATCACGCCGAGAGGATGCTTGCCGCCCTCACCGTCGATGCCGATGGCGGCCAGCAGCGTCAGGTCCTCTTCGATCTGGATGCCGTCGATCTGGATGACCAGCAGGTCCAGCTCGGACAGGTCGGCCGCCATCCACTCCGCCATGCGCTCCGCCGACAGTGCGACGAAGCGGCGTGACACCGCCGACTTGGACACGCCGGTGCCCTTGGCGGCCGAAATGTCGCCTTCCGGCAGCCGGACGGCCCGGCCGAAGCGGCGTGTCGACACGTTGATCAGCATCAGGTTCAGCGCCCACTTGCCCAGAAGGTCCTCGGACATCGCCGTCTCCCAGCTCGCCAAGGCGACCTCGCCGCCGTCACGGGCGCGCACACGAGGGCGCTCGATCTCGACCTTGCCGCCATGGAAGCCGACCCTGCCCTTGGTCTTCCCCCAGCGGTGCCCTGCCTTGCCCTTGGCACGGCCATAACGCGGGCCGCATAGCCGGGCGGCATCCTCCTCCATCATGTTGGCCAGGGTGGCGATGCCTGCCGTCAGGCAGAAGCGCTCGAAGCTCGCTCCAACCTCTTGCCAAGCCTCTTCGACGATTGCCACCGGGACGACGGCGGCCGATGTGGTAGATTCCTTCATGGCGTTGCTCCTCCTTCGTCGGATTCAGCACCCCGAGCCTACCGGCCCAAGGTGAGCAACGCCTGCCCTCCTATTTCAACATCCACCGGGACATCCCCGACCTGCCATTCCCGAGATCGCTCCCTGAGTTTCAGCGACTTTTCCCCGACGATGCGACCTGCGCCGCCTACCTGGAAAAAGCTCGCTGGGGTGACGGGTTCGCCTGCCCGCACTGCGGCGTCGTGGGTGAACCTTTCCGCATCGCCACGCGGCCTGGCGTCCTGACCTGTCGCGCTTGCCGCCGCCAGACGGGATTGACCGTCGGCACGGTCATGGAGCGCAGCCACACGCCTTTGAGCACGTGGTTTTGGGCTGCCTATATGGTCGCCAGCCAGACGCCGGGCATGTCGGCGGTGCAGTTTCAGCGGCAGCTTGGGCTGACGCGGTACGAAACCGCCTTCGGCATCCTGCATAAGCTCCGCGCGGGTATGGTGCGGCCCGATCAGGACCGGATCGGTGCCAGGGCAGGAGAGCATGTCGAGGTGGACGAAACCTACGTTGGAGGCCGGACGCGTGGTGAAGGCCGAGGCGTTCACCACAAGACGCTGGTGACTGCTGCCGTCGAAGTCCGCCACAGGGAGCCCGGCACCGCGCAGGACAAGCGGAAGGACGGCCGCTACGCCGGGCGCGTGCGGCTGTCCGTCGTTGCCGACCGCAGCGCCGATTTGCTGTGTGGCTTCGTCGAGAGCGCCGTTATGCCGGGGTCGCTGATCGTCACCGACGATTGGAGCGGCTATGGCAGCTTGCGGACACGCGGCTATGATCACCACGCCATTGCCGAATGCGGCGATCCCGAGGTGGCCGAAGAGTTCATGCCGATCATCCACCTCGTCTTCAGCAACCTGAAAACCTGGATCAATGGCATCCACCACGGCGTAAGCGCGAAGCATCTACAAGCCTATCTCAACGAGTTCACGTTCCGCTTCAACAGACGGTTCTACCCGTTCAACGCCTTCCGCTCGCTCCTCGGCATCGCCGGCGGAGTTGAGGCGCCGACCTACTCTGGGCTCTATTCAGGTGAGTGGACGCATCCTACATGTAGTGGATGTCTGTCATAACCGGATAGGCACGCAAGAAACTTGCCTCTATTTTCGGATGCGGTGTCTTTGTACATTGGATCAGCAAGCATCCAATAATAGGGGCTTTAGTAGATAGATTTGAAGAGCCTAAATTGATTTGCGAGATATACCGAAGGTCCTAAATCAACAAGAGGACGTGCATTGACTTCATTAAACGCGAATGGGTCAGTAAAAGGCTGATTGCTATGGTGGACAGAAATCGCAAATAAGGTAAGAAAGCACAGAGCCTTATCCCCACATTGTTTAATGAGAGAGTTTTTTGCCACCAGTAAAGCGCTGGATATGTCGGGAGGGTGTGGTAAGAGTTTAGCGTGCTTGCAGTGAGCGAGCAGCGCAGTTGTGGCTTATCCCGTTGTCCCAGGGTGATCTAAATGTGGTATCCTGCCAAGGATGAGCCGCCAGGAGAGTGGCTATGGCGGGACAGCCGATGGCCAGGGCGCGATCACTCACACAATTCGAAGACGCGTTTCCCGACGAGGCGGCCTGCGCGGCATTCTTGTTCGAACGGCGCTGGCCGGGCGGCTTCGTCTGCCCGCCTTGCGGTAGCGGCCGTGCGGCGGCACTGAAGAGCCCGGTGCACACGTACGAATGTCTCGACTGCGGTCGTCAGACCTCGATCACGGCAGGTACCGTGATGCATCGCTCGAAGCTCCCGCTGACGGTTTGGTTTTGGGCCGCGCATCTGATGTCGACGCATTCCAACGGGATGTCGGCGCGGCAGTTGGAGGATCAACTCGGCCTCACCTACAAGACCGCCTGGCTGCTGACACAGAAGCTGCGGCGATCGATGGTCGATCCGGACCGGGAGCCTCTCGAAGGGGTCGTCGAGGTCGATCAAGCGGAAATCCCGTTCCGCGCAGGCGACACCTTCTTCGATCCCGGCAACGCCGGAAAGTGGGTATCCCTTTCATTCCCCCAATTCGGCGAGATTGGCGGAAATGCTGGGTTTGATGATGGAGTGGTAGGGGGCCGGTCCGACGGCCGCCGCCTGCTGGACGAGGCGGTGGAACAGGAGTCCACGGGCCTGTGATCGACGTCGATTGAAGCGAAAAGTGAATTCGTCGAGGTAGTAGTCGAGATGTTGGTGCTGGATGCCGCCCTGGAGAGTCCCAACAACCACCGTTTGAGCAAGGCGGCGACTTTGTGGACGCGTGGCATGACCTCGTGAGCCGGTTCCGAGCCGTCGCTTATCACCGTGACCTGGTGGCGGTAGCCGGCGGCCGGCAGCCCGGCATAGCCTCTCCAGCCGTCGGTGTGAATTGTCGCCCCCGGCTCCACGGCTTCTTGCAGGAAGGCCAACAGGCTCTCGGCGGAGACGTCCTTAACGCGCCGAAGACGGATGCGCCCGATACCGCGCCCGCGCTTTTCAGCCGCCACCGCGACGATGGCTTTCCTCTCGACCTCGCGGCCCCGCTTGCCTTCTTCCGGGCCGCCCACATAGGTTTCGTCGGCCTCGATCTCGCCGACAAGGCGGTCGCGACCGGGCCGCACCATGGCCCGCCGCAGCTTGTGCAGCCAGGTCCAGGAGGTCTCGTAGCTGCCGAGGCCGAGGGCACGCTGCAGCCCCAGGGCGCTCACCCCGTTCTTCTGGCTGGTCACGAACCACATCGCCAGGAACCATGTCCGCAGCGGCTTGCGGGTCCCTTCGAAAATCGTGCCGGCGGTCACCGAGGTCTCCCTGCGACATGCCCGGCACCGCAGCCAGCCACCGGCCATTTCCCACGGCTCGCCGACAACTCCACAGTGTGGGCAGCAAAAGCCCCCCGGCCAGCGGAGCCGGCGGATATAGGCGCGGCAGGCAACCTCACCCCGAAACCACTCGTCCAGCTCCTGGAAGGTGCTTGGGTAGTCAGCGCCCGCCACCGGATGCTTTCCGACCTCCATCCGTCCACAGTATCAGCCGAATCTGGGGGAGCGAAGGGGATACCCACTCGGTGGAAAAATCCTCATTGCCGGAGCTGTCGAGGTGATCGATCGCGACACCAATGCGGCCAAGCCTCGGCGGAACGGGGCCAAGTACCTCGATACACGGTCCGGCCGCATCCGTCTTGCCATGATCGCGGACAATTCCGCCGCGTCGATCGAGGCCTTCGTGAGGGCCAACGTGAAGCGCGGAACGACGCTGCTCACCGACGGCCACGCATCCTATCCAGGACTGACCGACTACCGGCACGACCCGCGCGCTGTCGGCAAGATGGCGGGGCATGTCGTGCTGCCATGGATTCACCGGGTCTTCTCGCTGGTGAAGCGGTGGGGCCTGGGCACGTATCACGGCCTACGCCGCAGGCATATCGACACGTATCTCAACGAGTTCGTCTTCCGCTACAACCGCCGCTTCTACCGGCATGCCTCGTTCGAAACGATCCTCGGCCTCGCCGCACACCATGAGCCCGTGAGCTACTGGGACATCATCGGCCGCGCCAATCCCCGGAAGAGCACCCCGGCGCTCAGGCGAGCGTCACGTCAGAGAAAGACAGCGAGCGGAATGCGCCCCGATAGCTCCGGTGGAGCCCGGACCCACGACCAAAATCAGGTGTTGGAGACCGCGCAGACGCTAGATATGGACGAACCTGGGACAACGGGATAAGCCATGCGCAGTTACCCGTGTATTAACGGATTGCTCAATGAACCGTGCGATTTCGAGTATAGGTCGTATGGAAATATGTTTCTGAGAGAGCAACCAATGGAGATCATTCCGATACCGCTGCCGGGCGAATCGCCTGTATTGTCCACTAAGTAACGCTGACTCTGCTCCATAATAGAATGCTTCTTTAGCCAGCTCACCAAAATACTTGGTATCATCCTCAGGTGCTGCTGCCGTTTTACGAGCAATCTCCCGCAATGGGGTCACAAGAAGCGTGTGAAGTTCCTCCAAGAGGCTATCAGCCCGTGAAACGAGGATTTCTGTATCGGCGACCTTCTCGAAAACGTCGGCACTATCCGACTGAACAAGTAAGCCAATCAGCAACATCAACTCATTGTTATGCAGCCGCTGATCTCGCGTATCGGTCTTCCCGTTGGCATTGCACGGTGCCTTCGAGATCGACCGATACAAAGAAATCACGAAACACAATCGAGGAAATCGCGTGCAAGAAGCCTGGCTCGCGACATAGGTGGCGAAGATCGTCGAAAATTTCCTCAGCAGTCCTCATTTCCAGCATGGACGAGTACCGGCTAGGTCCTGATTTGGGTAGGAACCATAGCACCCGCCGGCTCGATGCGCGAACCTTGTCCACAGCGCAGAACGGATACTGCGCAGACCAAGGACCCTTGCTCCGGGAAAACTCTTCCCTCCGCCGCCTTAAGGCTGAGTGTCTCCCGGGGGTCATGGGACGAAACCGCTCCCGCGGTAGGGGAGCATCTGTGGTCGCGCGGGGGATGACGGCGGGGTAGCGGTAGTTCGGGGCGTGTCCTGAGGATTGAGGCTCAGACCTCACTCAGGACAGGAGCTCCCGATGACTGACGAGCCTATCAGCCCGCTGCGCCGGCGGATGATCGAGGACATGAAGATCCGTGGCTTCTCGGAGAAGACGCGGTCCGACTATGTCCGCCACGTCAAGGCCTTCGCCTTTTTCCTCGGCCGTTCGCCACACCTGGCGGGGCCGGAGGACCTGCGCCGGTATCATCTGCACCTGGCGGCGAGCGGCGTCGGTTCGCCCAGCATCAACTCGGCGGTTTCGGCGCTGCGGTTCTTCTTCAAGGTCACGCTCGGCCGCCCGGGGGTGACCGAGCTGATGCCGTTCATCCGCGAGCCGCAGCGGCTGCCGGTGGTGCTGAGCCCGGACGAGGTGGCGCGGCTGCTGCGGGCGACGGCAGGGGCGAAGGCGCGCGCCGCCCTCAGCGTCGCCTACGGTGCCGGGCTGCGCGCGTCCGAGGTGACGGCGCTGAAGATCGGCGACATCGACAGCGCCCGGATGACGATCCGCGTCGAGCAGGGCAAGGGGAGAAAGGACCGGTTCGCCCTGCTGTCGCCCGTCCTGCTCACCATCCTGCGCGCCTGGTGGCAGGAGGCGCGGCCGCGCGGCTGGCTGTTTCCCGGCCGCGATCCCGGCCAGCCGCTGACCACCCGGCAGCTCAATCGTGCCTGCCACCAGGCGGCCGAAGCGGCCGGCTTGGCCAAGCGCGTCTCGATGCACACGCTCCGCCACAGCTTCGCCACCCATCTACTTGAGCAGAAGACGGACGTGCGCGTCATCCAGGTGCTGCTCGGCCACAAGAAACTGGAGACGACGGCGCGCTACACGCGGGTGGCGCTGAAGACCATCGGCGAGGTGAAGAGCCCGCTCGAGTACTTGGTCCGCGATCTCGCGGAGGAGCGGTCGCCGCTGCCGGGCTGAGCCGCCGGCCATGGTCCGGCCGGCCCTCGAGGTCGCGGATATCTTCCGCGGCCACGGGGCGGCGTGGCGGCAGGCCAATGCCGGCCACCTGAGCCTCGGCCAGCTGAAGGTGATGTCGGCGATCGAGCAGTGCCGCACCGCGGCGCTCGGCGGCCACGTCGCCGCCTGCGAACGCTGCGAGCATATGCAGATCGCCTACAATTCCTGCCGCAACCGGCACTGCCCGAAGTGTCAGGCGTCGGCGGCCGAGGCGTGGCTGGCGGCGCGGCGAGCCGAGCTGCTGCCCGTCCCGTACTATCACGTCGTCTTCACCCTGCCGGCGGCGATCGCCGACATCGCCTACCAGAACAAGGCCGTCGTCTACGACCTGTTGTTCCGGACGGCGGCGGAGACGCTCATGACCATCGCCGCCGACCCGAAGCACCTCGGCGCCCGCATCGGGCTCACCGCGGTGCTGCAGACCTGGGGCTCGGCGCTGACCCACCATCCGCACGTCCACGTCATCGTCCCGGGCGGCGGCCTGGCGCCGGACGGCGACCGATGGATCGGCTGCCGGCCGGGGTTCTTCCTCCCGGTGCGGGTGCTGTCGACACTATTCCGGCGGCTGATGCTGGCGGCGCTGGCCGAGGCGCACCGGGCCGGCCGCCTCGCCTTCTTCGGCGGGCTCACGGCGCTCGCCGACGCCCGCGCCTTCGCGGCAGTCCTCGCGCCGCTGAAGAAGACGAAGTGGTTCGTCTATGCGAAGCAACCCTTCGCCGGGCCGGGCGCGGTGCTCACCTATCTTTCGCGCTACACCCACCGCGTCGCCATCTCGAACCGACGGCTGGTCGCCTGCGACGACGAAGGCGTCCGCTTCCGCTGGAAGGATTACCGCGCCGACGGCCTTCGCCGCTGGAAGACGATGACACTCCCGGTGGCCGAGTTCATCCGCCGATTCCTCATCCACGTCCTGCCGGCGGGCTTCCACCGCATCCGCCACTACGGCTTCCTCGCCAACGGCCAGCGCCGCGCCGCCGTCGCCCACGCCCGGGCACTGCTGGCGGCGAAGCCGAAAGCGCCGGATGATCGGACGGAGCCCGCCGACGGCACCGGCGATGCCGCGGCCGCCGACGCCGCAGCGCCGAAGGCGTACCGCTGTCCCTGCTGCGGCGGGGTGATGATCGTCGTCGAGACCTTCCGGCGCGGTGGAGGGCCCGCATCCCGGCCAGAAGCCGCGGTGCCGGTTATCGGGATCGACAGCTCATGAGGCCACCGCAACGACCGACCGACCGCACCGATGCCCGATCCAACCGCCGATCCGCGCCCGGCGACGCGGCGACACGCCCGGACCAGCGGCAGCTGCCGCGGAATACACCCGATCGGCCGGCCGCCGATCGCCGCAGCCCGCCCACACCCGCGGCCGTCGTGCCCGGCCGGGCCGCGCGCACAGCTGCCGGCGGCCGCGCCACCGCCTCCCACGCAGCCACCCCGCGACGGCCAATTCCCCATAGATCCGGCTCCACCAACCAGCACCGGTGCGGCCCCCGCGGTTTCTTCCCCTGAGGCTTATCGGACGCCTGCCGCCCGCCCGTCACCACCATCGGTGCACGGCAGGCATCCGATAACCCTTAACAGCAACGGTCTTGCGGGCTCAGATTTAATGGCTGCTATGCCCTTGACAGCCGACGTCACGGCTAAACATGACGATGTCCGTTCTTGGCGAGTTGCGGCCATTGAAGGGGAAGAGGGTGGACGAAGGGGCGAGCGTGACCGCGAACGAGGCGGCCCGGCCGGCGCGGTCCGGCGTCGATCGGCCGCGCCCGCGGCTCACGACAAATATTTCGCGAGGCTGAGCTGGCGGATGCGGGCGAGGGCCTGGTAGGAGGCGTCGAGGGCGTTCGATTCGTCGAGGAGCCGGGCGATCGCTTCGGTCTTGTCGACGTTTTCGATGCCGGCGATGCGATCGTCGAGGAGGGCGGCGAACGAAGTCTGCGTCTCGTCCGCCTCTTTGATCATCACCTGGTGGAAGCTGATCCGCATCTCGATGCCGTCGATGCTGCCGTTCGCCTCGTTGCCGAAGGGCAGCGGGCCGCCAACGCCCTGGTCGAGGGCATCATTGACCAGCTTCAGCGCATCGTCGACGCGGCCCGGATTGGAGCCGAGGCCGCCCTGGGCGATGATGCCGATCGCCCGGATCGCCTTCTCGAACGCCGGATCGATGGCGTTGAGATCGAGGGTGAAGCCGCGCGCCGCATCGACGCGCTGGCTCTCGGTGACCTGATCGCCCGCATACCAGTTGCGGACGCGGATGGTCGCATCGCCGTCGCTGCCGGCGGCGACCGGGTTGGCGACCGCAAAGCTCGCCGCTCCCGGGGTCGGTTAGCGTGCCTTCGACGGTGATCGTGTCGTTGCCGGCGTTTTTGGAAACGACGGTGTAGACGCCGTCATGGCCGGTGGTCGAACCGCTGATCTCGATCGTGGCCCCGACGGCGAGGTTGGCGAAGCAGCCGTTCGCCGCTTGGATCGTCCCCGGTGGCCCGGCCGCGAAGGTGAGGCCGCCGGTCGTGTCCTGACCGAGGGTGGCGCGCGCACCGACGTGGGCGTCGCGCGTCGGCGGATAGACGACGCGGCTGCCGTCGTAGACGGCCTGGAACTGGGCAAGGGTGTCCGCGCCGAAGGAGACCGGCTGGGTCGTCGTCTGGCTGCCGGCGAACAGGAAGCGGCCGTTGTAATCCTGGTTGAGGGTCGCCTCGAGCGACTTCAGGGCGCGGAACGCCGCCTCCTGGATGTCGGTCACGTGGCTGGCGTCGAGCGGCTGGGCGCTCGCCATTGAGACGAGCTGGGTGCGGAAGTCCTCGACCGTCGACCGCGCCTGGCCGACCGCCTGCGTCGTCGCATCCAGCCGCGACTGCAGCATGGCGTTGTTGCGCTGGTAGCGGTCGAGCACGGCGCGCGTCTGTTCCAGATCGACCAGCGCCGGCGCGTCGGCGGCGAGGCCGGCATACGTCTGGGACCGCTTTTCGGTCGAGACCTGCGCCTGCAGATCCTCGACGCGGGCCTTCGTCTTCAGAACATAGCCGACAAGGGTTTCGTTCGAGGCGAGGGTCGCCGTACGCATTTCCGTTGCTCCGTCACACCGCTTTATCGAGCGCGTCGAACATCCGCTGGATGACCGAGATCACCCGCGCCGAGGCGGAATAGGCCTGCTCATAGAGCATCAGGTCGGACAGTTCCTGATCGAGATTGACGCCGCGGATCGAATCCGACTTCGCCTTCAGTGTAGAGACGAAGTCCTGCTGAAACGTCTGCCGGTCCTCGACCGCGGCGGCGCGCGAGGCGCTGTCGCCGAGGATGCGGCCGGCATAGCCGGCGAGGGAATCGCTGGTCCCGGCGAGGCTGCCGGCGGTGGCGAAGGTCGTAGGGCTGCTCATCGCCTGGCTCAACTCGGCGATCGCGGTGCCGTCGCCACGGCCGAGGAAATACGATCCGGCGGCGCCGAGCCCGGCGTCCCACTGGATCACGCCGCGGGCGACTTTCGACGGATCGGCGGCGATGTCGGCGCGCACCGTAAGGCCGGCGGCGAGGCCGGTCGTCGCCCCGCCCAGCCCGAGCTGGCCGATCAGCGAGCCGGCGCTCTCGGTGATGACGAGCGGCGTGCCATTGGCCGAGGCGACGCGGAGGCGGACGCCGTTGCCGTCGGGAACGACCGATGCATTCAGCCCAGTGGCGGCGGTAATCGCATCGGCGATCGCCTTGATGTCGCTGCCGGCGGGGATGGCGACGGCACCGCCGATCGTCCCCGACGAATCGCGGAAGGTCGAGGGTGGCGCTTGCCGGACGTCCGCCAGCCCGACGCCATCACCGACAATTCCTGCAGGCTCGCCGGGGTTCGATCGACGAACAGATCGTTGAGCCCGAAGAACGACGAGAATCCCGCCACCGTTTCGTCGGCGCCGGCGCCGCCGTCGGCGCTAGAAGGCGATCTGCGCGTCCTCGCGCGCCGCCCCCGGCGTCGCCGATACCTGGTCGCGGAAGGCGAGGCCCATCGGTGCCCCCGCCAGATCGATCTTGAGGCGACCGTCGCTCAAGCCGCAGCTCGCCTGCGGTCCGGCATTGGCCTTCAGCCAGCCGTCGAGCGCGCCGGCGACCGCATTGATCGTCCACGGCCCACTGCCGCCGCCCATCAGGTCCGACAGCGCGGTCGATGCGCGGGCCGTGCCGCCCGTATCGAAGCAGGGCGATGACGGTGTCACCCGAGGCAAGCGACATCGTTTGCGTCGCCGGATCGGCGAAGACGCGGCTGCCGGTCGCCTCGGTCAGGCCGGGGAAGGCAAGCCCGCGGTTATGCACCTGGTTCAAGGTATCGCGCAGCGTCGCCGCCAGCGCATCGAGGGTGCTCTGCACGTCGGGCAGGGTCTGATCGCGCAGGGCGACGAGCTGGCCGAGCTCGCCCTTGCCGAGGGCGGACGTGATGTCGGTCGAAACCCCGGCGGCCTCGGCGAATATCCCGGCGAAGTCGCCTTCGGCATAGGTCGACAGCGCATCGACGCTGGCCGCGGGCGTATGACTTCAGGCTCGCCGCCGTGCCCCCATCGACTAGCGTCCGGCCGGCGGCGGTGAAGACCACCATGTCGCCCTGCTCACGGGTCATCACGCGGACGTCGAGCAGCTCGGCGAGGCGATCGGCGGCCTGGTCGCGTTCGTCTGCGAGGCCGGTCGTGTCGCGACCGGCCACGGTGTCGCGGACGATCCTGCCGTTGAGATCGGCGATATTGGCGAGCAATGTGGAGGCCTCGCCGATGCCGGCGGCGAGGCGCTGATCGGCGTCCCGGCGAAGCCCCTGCACCGTCGCGCTCATCTGATTGAGGCTGGTGCCGACGTTTTCCGCCCAGTTCACCGCATCCCGCGCCGCAAGGCTGTCGTCCGGACTGGCGGCGAGCGACTGGATCGACGTCTGCAGGCTGGTCAGGATGTGAGCGATCGAAGCTGTTGCTGTCCGGCGTACCGAAGACGTCCTGCAGCCGGCCTTCGAAGGTGGCGGCAACGTTGGCTGCCGACAGCGATCCGCTCTCGCGCCGCAGCGTCGCCAGCAACCCCTGATCGACGGTGCGGCTGAGCCCCTTCATCTGGACGCCGGTGCCGGCGCCGGCGAGGGACATCGGATCGAGCTGCGCCTCTTTCCGTGAATAGCCGGGGGTGTTGACGTTGGCGACGTTGTTGGCGACGACGTCGAGCACCTGCTGTGTCGTCCACAGGCCGCTCTGCGCCGCGCGTAGCGCCGTGTTCAGATTGCCGAGCTGGACGACCATGGCCGGAAAGCCGTCAGAGCGCCCGGTTGAGCGACAGCGCCGGACGGGCCCCACCGCGGCCGAGCGCCCGCGGCGCCCCGGTGCGGGCGTAGGTACCTGCGCCGGCTCCGAGCGAGGCGACCGCTTCGGCGATGGCCTCGATGACGCGGCGCTGGGCGAACATCAGCACCGTCAGCCGCCGCTCGTTCGCTTCGGCCGCCGCTTCGACGCGCCGGCTGAGGGCGGCCATCCGCTCCTTGACCTCGGGCGAAAGCGGCTCGCGGGATGTTCCGTTTGCGGGGATGAACTCGTCGACGGCGCTTTCCCAGGCGGCGCCCGCGTCGCGCTTGGCCTCGGCGAACCGGCGCACCGCCGGCCAGTCGCGGGCGGCGAGCGCGGCGTTTTCCTCCCCGAGGACCGTCACCAGCCGGTCGGCGGCGGCGGTCAGGCACGCGATGGTCATGACTTTGCTCCTTTACCTTCCTGAAGCTGCAAAAGCTCGCGATAGACGACGGGGGCAAGACCGATGCCGCCCGAACGCGCGATCGCCTTGCCGAACTCGTCGATCTGGAACGACCGCCAGATGTCCTCGGAATTGCCGCCGCCGAACGGCTCCTCGGCATCGGTGCCCTCGAACATCGGCTTCAGCATCTCGGTGAGGAACACGCCCTCGAAGTCGACGGCTGCCTTGTGCAGCGCCGCCCGCGCCTGCGGCGGCGAACGGCCGTGACCGGCCGACGCGAGAGCCGCGGATGCCGATCCCGGCTTCGCCACCGGCGAGGACAGGGGCGTCAATGGCAAAGACGTAGTCATCACATGATCTCGATATCGGCCTGCAGCGCACCGGCCGCCTTGATCGCCTGCATGATCGCGATCAGGTCGCGCGGCCCGACGCCGAGCGCGTTCAGGCCGTTGACAAGTTCCTGCAAGCTGACGCCGGACGGCAGCATGCCGAGCCGGTTGTTCGACTGGTCGTCGACGCCAATGTCGGTCTGGGTAACGACGGCGGTCCGCCCGGTGTTGGAGAACGCCCGCGGCTGCGAGACCTGCGGCGTCTCGGTGATCCGGATGGTCAGGTTGCCTTGCGCGATGGCGACGGTGGAAACCCGCACGTTCTCGCCGATGACGATGATGCCCGAGGTCTCGTCGATGACGATGCGGGCGACCTGGTCGGGGGCGATCCGCAGCTGCTCGATGTCGGTGATCAGATTGACGACCTCGCCCGAAAAGCGGCCGGGAATGTCGACGACGACGGTGGTCGGATCGCTCGGCTTCGCCGCCGGCTCGCCGAGATAGGCGTTGATCGCCTGGGCGATGCGCCGGGCGGTGGTGAAGTCGGGGTTGCGCAGCGCGAGC
Source organism: uncultured Alphaproteobacteria bacterium (assembly GCA_963781645.1). Lineage (GTDB taxonomy): Bacteria > Pseudomonadota > Alphaproteobacteria > Rhodospirillales > Defluviicoccaceae > Defluviicoccus. Next base: position 14,458 of record CAWAGY010000007.1, read on the forward strand.
GCGAACTTGTCGGTCGCCGTCATCTCGTAGCCCAGTTCGCGCTCGACGAGCGCGCCGTTGGCGATGCGCCCCGTGGTCGGTACACCCTTGGTGATGCTTTCGTTCTGCCCCTTGACGGCGAAGCCGGCGACGCCGAGCTGCCCTTGCGCGACGGCATAGACCTCGCCGTCGGCGCCAAGCAGGGGGGTCACAAGGAGGGTGCCGCCCAACAGGCTGTCGGCATCACCTAAGGCCGAGACGGTCACGTCGATGGCCGAGCCCTGGCGGGCAAACGGCGGCAGCATCGCCGTCACCATCACCGCCGCGACGTTTTTCGACGTTGTGCCTTTCTCGGTGGCGTTGACGCCGAGCCGGTTGAGCATGGCGCGCAGGCTCTGCTTGGTAAAGCCGCCGTCCTTCAGCTTGTCGCCGGTTCCCTTGAGGCCGACGACCAGGCCGTAGCCGACGAGCTGATTTGGCCGCACCCCCTGGACATCGACCAGATCCTTGATCCGCGACGACGCCTCGGCGTGCTGCGGCGCGGCGACCATAAGGACGCCCGCGAGAACCAGCGCCGCGCCTTTCGCCAGATGCTTGATCATGCCCATCGCTTGCTCGAGAGGTAATTTTGCTTGCACCTTCCATGCGAACCGCATGCCAGCCCCACGGAGCGTGTAACACATTGATGTAGCTTTCGTCCGGCGGCGGTGTGGCCGCTGCCCGGCAACTCCGTCCGATCTCGCCCGGCAGGTTTTGCCGAGAGGTGTGCAGCCGGACGGTCGCCGGTCCGGGCTTCCCGTCTGTGGCGAACGTCATTGTCCAGTCGGGCCGGGCGTCTGACATCGTCGGCGCGGTATTTTACCGGAACAGAGGGGCATTGGTGTTCATGGCGACCGGCCAAGCATTGACGGCGGGAACGGCGTCGACGACGGCATTGGAGGGATCGGCGGCACCGGCGGCATCTTCGCCGGGGGCGCGGCGATCGGCGTCGGTCTGGCCGCTGTCGTCCTGGCTGATCGCGTGTCTGGCGCTGTTCGTCGTCCTCCACGGCGCGCTTCTCGCCTACGATATTCATAATCCGCAGGCGTTTTACGGCGGCGACCGCGGCGACAAGCGGGCGAACAAGATTTACGTGTTCCTCGGTATTCCGGAGATGCGCAAGGTCTCGTCGCCGACCTGGTCGTCGATCCCGGCGAACCCGTTCGGCGACCAGGTGCCGCAGCTGAGCCTGACCGAGAAGCTCCTGAACCTGGGTCCGCCCGGGGATTATCTGGCGCACGCGCTGCCCTACTGGCTCGGCGGGCCGTTCTGCGTCATCTTCGTGCAGCTGGCGCTCGCGCTGATCGCCGTCGTTTGCGTGTTCCGGCTGGGGTTGCGTCTGGGCTTGAGCGAGCGGTACGCCTTCTGTGCCACCGCCCTTTACATCGTCTTGCCGGGGAGCCTCTACCAGCCGCACCAGCTGGTGACCGAAGGGCTGTTCAACCCGCTCCTGGCGATCGCAACCTATCTGCTCGTGCGTACCGTCGAGGAACCGTTCCGCTGGCGGGTGTTCCTTGCCGCCCTCGTGCTGCTCGCGGTTGCCATGGAGATCCGCACCCAGCTCCTCCTCTATCCGTTCGTTCTCGCCGCCATCTTTGTCTATTGGCAGCGGCAGCGGTGGGTACGGCTGGTCGTCGCCACGTTCGTCGTCTGCTTCGCCATCCCCGTCGTCTGGTCGATCTTCGTCTCCTTGCAGCCGGACAATCTGGTGATCACGCCGACCGAACTCAGCCCCTTGCGCAATCTGTCGGGGATCGTCGAGCGGATGGCGATCCGGGCGGCTTCGCCTTCGACCGCGCCGCCTATCCGGGCGAGCAGATCCCGATCTTCGATTTCCTCGGCTACGTCGTCCGCTATCCGCTCGCCTTCCTCGAAGCGAAGGTGACGGACGTCGTCGAGGTCGTCCTCAACCCCGGCATCACCGGGCTCGGCAAGTATCTGAAGATCGATCTGTTCACCTTCAGGACCGATAGCGGCCGGCTGTTCTGGTCGCAGGTCAAGTGGAACGCCGGCGTCGTCGGCGTCGTCCGGGAGCTCGCACGCCAGAACCTGGCGTTCCTCGTCCCCTTCCTTGCCGCCTGCGCCGTCTGGCTCGTCATCCTCGCCACCGCCCTCTTCGGGGCCTGGATCATGATCCGCGACCGGCGGATAACCGGGGCGACGAAGGCGATCCTCCTTTCGATCGTCCTCTACAATCTCGCCATCGTCCAGGTCGGCGAGATGACGCGGGTCACCCATCGCTCGCCGGTCGAGTTCGTCATCGCCCTCTGCTTCGCGATCGGCCTCCGCCGGCTCCTGCAGCGACGAGGCCTGTCCGCCACCGCCGCCGACCCCGCCGCCCCCGGCAACGCCGCGTCGCGCTGAACCGCCCGGTCAGCGAAGCCGACGCGCCGGCGCCGGCACCTGACACGCCGCCGGCAGCGCCGCACCGCCGCCGGTGACGGAGATCTCGGCCGCCGCCCCGCCGGCTGTCCCGTGCGCTTCTGGCCCGCGCGCCGCCGCCAGCCGGGTGCGCAGCTCGTTCATCCGGCGAACCAGGTCAAGGGCGAGCGGGGCCAGCGCTTCCGGATACTCGGCGACGAGATCGGCAATGATGCTGATCGGAAAGCGCAACAGTGATACCGCCGTTGCCGCCCGCATCGAGACGCTGTGCCGCTCCTCGCCGAAGACCGCCGCCTCGCCGATGCACGCACCCGCTCCGATCGACTCCATGGTTCTATCGCCGATCCGGATATCGACGCTGCCGCTGCGGACGACGAAGACGTGTCGCACCGTCTCCTCCGCGTCGACGATCCGCTCGCCCTCGGCCAGGTACACGGACTCGGCGAGGCCGGCGATGCGGGCGATGTCTTCCAGCGGAATGGCGCAGAACAACGGCGTCGTCTTCAGAAACAAGACGAGATTGAGCATTGCTTCGTCTCCCAGGGGCCCGTCGCCCGAAGTCTCACCATCCTCGCCCGCGATCAGCCTTGCGACCAGAAGGCGCGCGAAGGGATCGTCGAGCGTCGCCTCCTTCAATGCCTGCGCCGCCGCCGGGGCCGCGCTCGCCTCGCCGCCCCTGTCCGCTCGCGCCTCCAGCAACGGTACGAGCGGCTGAATGAACCGCTTGGTCGGCAGGTTGACCAGCGCCTCGACGGCATCGGATCGGGTTCGTTCCTCGCGCACCTTGGTCAGCGCGTGGAGAAGCTTGATGTCGCGCGGGTTGCCGAGCGCCGACTTGACGACGAAGACCCGGCGCATGATCCGGCGGTTGCTGTCGATCAGCCAGGCTTCCAGCGCAAGCCGCGGTCCGTCCGGCGTGTCCGGCAAGCGGTTAAGGGCCTCGACGGCGGTGAGATTGAGCTGCACCCGGCGGTAGAGCGGTCTGAGGTGCTCGCGCAAAAGCTGTTCCGCCTTTCGCGTTCCGATGCCGCCGAGCGCATGGATGGCCGCTTCGACCACCTCCGGCCGGTCGGAGGCAAGGCGCGCCGCGGCGACCGGCACCGCGGCGGCGCCGAAGCGCGCGAGCAGTGCGGCCGCCGTCCGACGGACGGCGTTGGAACGATCTTCCAAACCCGAGCCGATATCGTCGATGCGTTTCGAGGACGGCTTGCGGGTAATCAGGGCAAGCCGCCAGATGCCGGCGTCGGACCGGCGGCTCCGCAACGACCGGCGCTGCGCGGCAACGCCGGGCTCCGGCATGGGCGGCATCTCGCCGGCCGCGGCGAAATCCCTTTCCCGCAAGCGCACCGCGTCGGCGCCGGCCGACGCCGAAGGCTCATTTGTTTCGCGCGCCCACGGCATTGCCGGCGGGACCGCGTCCCGCTGCCCCGGTGCCGCCTCATCCCCGCCGATGATCGCCGCCGAGAGCAGCTCGGGCGCCAGGCTCCGCGCCAGATCGGCGCCGAAGCGGCGCGCCTCGGCATCGGGATGGGCAAGCAGTTGGCGGATGTCGCCGGCGGAGAACGCCCGACCCCTGTCGGCGCGCGCGTATTCCGAAGGGGTAATGGCGCGAAGCCTCAGGCTGCGCAGCAGGTTGGGCAGGAACAATGCGCCGACCGTCGCCGAAGCGCCGACAAAGGTGATGGCGACCCCGATCGAAACCACGAGCACAAGCGGCGGGCCCGCCCGGCTCTGCAACCAGAGGAGGCCGAGCGCCGACAAGGCGATGCCGAGAGGGTAGAGAATGCCGTCGACCAGCATCCGGACCTGCGCCAGCACCCGGTACGGGAGCGCCGCGTAGTTCAGCGTCTTGACCGGCTCGAATACGGCATTCGAAAGGGCGATGACGTTGGCGTGGACAAAAATTGCCGCCGCCAGATTGCGGAAACCGAGAAGGGCGACAAGACCGACGCACGTGGTCACCGGGAAGATGAGGTTGCGGAGAACCGGACCGGCCCGCTCCAGGATCAGCCGGCCGCAGGCGGCGAGAATGAGCAGTTCCGCCGCCTGGTGGCCGGCGAAGACGATCGCCATGAAACTCGAGAGGTCGTTCGCATCGGGAAACGACCTCTCATACGCCGTCATCGCCAGGTAGTCCTGCAGGCAGAACAGCGCCGACATCAAGAGTACGCCCGCGGCGATGGCGCCGATGATGGGAAAGGCGCGAAGGATGCCTAGCGTCGCTTTCAGGGATTCGATGATACCGGGTTCGGCTTCGTCGTCGCCGCCTTCGTCGGAGGCCGCATGCAGCCGTGTCATCCGGTGATACTGAATCATACAAAGGGCGAAGAACCCGGCATCCAGCACCAGCAGGTCTTCACCCGGGAAAATCGCGCAGAACGCCGTCGCGATGAATCCGGCGAAAATTCCGCCGAGGCCGAAGGCCGCGGCAAGGAACGGGGTGTGCCTCTTCAGCTCGAGGGTCGGCAGTTCTTCCGATGCGGACAGCCAGAAGAGCGTATCGAAGACGATTTCGAGCGCGTAAGCGGTAATACAGATGGCGGTCGCCGCGCCCGGAACTTCGAGGGCGAGAGCGAACCGCAGCGCGAGGACGAAAAAGAGCGAGACGATGGATGCGCCGCGGCTGATGCGCGCCACCGACCAGCGGCAGAGCGCCGTCGAGATCGCCGATGCGAGCGGGACCGACACGACGGCGAGCAGGAGGTAGACCATCGGCAGCGCTTCGCTGCCCGCGCCGATCAGGACCTGTGCCGATCCGACCGCCAACAGGATGATGATCGCGGATGACAACAGCGCGGCCAGAAGCGCCAGTTCAAGGACGATCTGCGGTCTTCGGAAATAGCGGCGCAGCGCGCGGACGGCTTGTCCGCCCATCGCCCTTGATCGACCCTTACGGGCCGGTCGAGACGCTGCCCTCGTTCTCGGCGATGAAAGCGGCAACGATGCCGAGGTCGAGATAGCGCTTGCGGACCGGCGTAGGCAGCGTCGAGAAGCTGCGGACGACGCCGCGGCACGAGGGCGCGCCGCAGCGGCAGATCATGTCCTCCTCAGGGTGTTCCTGATGGGTGGAATAGTCGTAGGTGAGTTCTTCTCCCGCGGCGATGTCGCGCAGCGCGACCATGTCGAAACCCGTCGCATAAACGCGGAGGCCGCAGTTCGGCTCGCAACTGTGATTCGTAAAGTCGTCGAGTCCGCCGTAGGGCGGTAGAAACAAATCTGGGCCGATCTGGAAGATATCAGCGTGAGAATACCCGAAAAGAATAAGCTGTCCCCGGGGCTTCACTCTCGCCAGGTAATCCGGATCCCGAACATCCAGAACGATGCTGCCGGCGCAATACGGGCGGGCACAGAACAGACCCAATCCGCACTGGCCGGCAGGCGCCACGTAGAGATACTTGTATTGGCCCAATTTATTCTGAGGCCGCTCAAAAACGAGTGGCTGTACCGACGGATGCTGATGGGGATGCATTTTTGCCTCATTCGTGCCGATCCGGCCGAATCTAAGGCACCCTTCCTGAATTTTTGGTTACGCGGACGGACCGACTAGGAGGAGCTGCGCGGGAGCTCCTCGAGAGCTACATCCCCGCGGCCCGCCGGCGCTCGGGCGGCAAGCCACACGTCCGGCTCCTGACCCATGCCTCGAAGCTGGCGGCGTCGATCGGCCGGCTGAACAGGTAGCCTTGCGCCTCGTTGCAACCCATGGATTTCAGAAGCTCGAGCTGGCACGCGTCCTCAACCCCCTCGGCGACCACCTGCAGACCGAGCCGGTGTCCGAGCGCGATCATCGCGCCGACGATGGCTTCGTCGCCGGGATCCTTGGTCAGGTCGCTGACGAAGGAGGTGTCGATCTTCAGCGTGCTCAGCGCGAAGCGCTTCAGATAGCTGAGGGACGAATAGCCGGTGCCGAAATCGTCGACCGAAATCTTGAGCCCTAAGTCCTTGATCTGGGAGAGGAGAGAGGCGCTGAGCCTGGTGTCGTCCATCAAAACGCTTTCCGTCAGTTCGAGCTCGATCAACGCCGGATCGATGCCGGTGTCGGCGATGACCTGCGCCAGGCGATCGACCAGGAGGCGATGGCGGAACTGGACGGCGGACAGATTGATCGAGACGACGAGCGGCGGCAGGCCGGCCGTCTGCCAGGCGGCGGTCTGGCGGCAGGCTTCGTGCAGAACCCAGTCGCCGATCGGCAGGATCAGCCCGTTTTCTTCGGCAATGGGGATGAACTCCGCGGGCGGCACCAGGCCTTCGTCCGGCTGCTGCCAGCGAAGCAGTGCTTCCATGCCGACGACCTCGAGGCTCTCGATGTCGATCCGCGGCTGGTAGAAGAGCATGAACTCGCCGCGATCGAGCGCCTTTGCCAGCTTCGTTTCAATGAAGAAGCGCCGTGCCGCGCGGACGCGCATGGTCTCCGAGAAGAAGCGATGGCAATTCCGGCCATGCTCCTTCGCGTCGTACATCGCCATGTCGGCGTGCTTCAGCAGCGCAGACGCGGTGGTTCCGTCGTCGGGATAGACGCTGATGCCGATGGTCGCCGTGATGCTCGCCTCGTCTTCGCCGAACGTGATCGGTTTCGCCAGCGCATCGGCGATGCGGGCGGCGACACGAGCGGCATCTTCGGCACCCTTGATCTTGGACAAGATAATGATGAACTCGTCGCCGCCCAGCCGGGAGACGAACTCCTCCTGCGGTTCGACCAGGAGATCCTCGACGTCTCCCTGCCGCATCAAAAGATCGCTCTTGCGGATGCAGCCGAGCAGCCGCTTCGCCACCTCGCGCAACAGCGCGTCGCCGCTGTCGTGGCCGAGGGTGTCGTTGATCCTTTTGAAGTTGTCGACGTCGAGGAACAGCAAGGCGAGGCGGTGGCGGTACCGATCGGCCGCCGCCATGCCGTGCCGCAGCAGTTCTTGCATCAACAAGCGGTTGGGCAGACCCGTCACCACGTCGAAGTAGGCGAGCTGCCGGATCCGGGCCTCCGCCTCCCGCCGTTCGGTGATGTCGAACCAGCAGCCGACGAGCTCCTTGGCCTTGCCCGATGCATCGCGCAGGAGCTTCATCCTGTCGCTCACCCAGCGAAATTCGCCGGACGCGCAGCGAAAGCGGTAATCGATGCAGACTTCTTCGAGCTCGTGGATGTCCTTGAGGGCCTTGTAGACCCTCGGCAGGTCCTCGCGGTGGACCCTGTCGATCCAGAAGTTCGGATCGTTCTGGAACGAGTCCGGCTGCCAGCCGAAGCGCGGGCATACGTTGTCGCTGACAAACGCCGGCGAATGGTCGCGCGCCGGCGCCGAGCTGTAGACGATGACAGACGTCGAGGTCACTACCTGCTCAAGCCTCTGCCGGGTCGTCTGCAGGCTTCGGCTCGCCGACCACTTTGCCGACAAGGCATAGGCGACCTGCCGCAATTCGCCGGCATGGAACGGCTTCTGGCAATAGAGCAGCTTGTCCAGGGGCGGAACCCGCGTTCTGATCTCTTCCGGGCTGATATCGGAAAAGCCGGTCACGAAGACGATGTTGATCTCGTCGTCCAGTTTGCGGATCCGTTCGGCGGCGTTGACGCCGTCCGGTCCGGGTGGCATCCGCACGTCCAAAAAGGCGATGGCAAACGGGCGTCCGTCGCGGATCGATTCCTCCACGGCGTGGACGGCTTCGTCCGCCTGGCGGCAGAGGCAGAGCGAGAACTCGGGATGCCGCGGCTGCTCCTCCTCCTTCTCGACGGGGCCGAATAGCTCGGCTTCGAGATCGGCAAGCCTGCTGCGCCGCTCGTCAGCCGCTTTCGGATGGGCGAGAATGGCGGCGTACTCGTCGAGGATGCTCTGCTCGTCGTCCGCGACGAGAATGCGGATATCGCCGGTGGCGTTATGAATATGGCTGCTCATGGCAAGTTCCTACGCGGCACGCATGGCACGGTCGGCAACTCGTAGAAGTACGTGAAGAGTTGCCCCCTGATTGGTACCCGCACTCTCGGCAAATATCCGGCCGGACATGGCCGATATACTGTTCGCACACCAATGAAGACCGGTTCCGCGCTGATCTGTCTTTGTCGTGAAACCGCGCTTGAAGATGTCTGAAAGATGATCGGGATCGATACCGATGCCATCATCCCTGACGGTCAGATCGATATAGTCGTCGCCGTCGATCCGCTGCTCCGTGGCCTCGATATCGATTGCACCCGCCGTCTTGCCGGCGGCGGCGATGGCCTCGATCGCGTTGACGATCAGGTTTTGCAGAACGTGTCTGAGGATGAAGCTGGTGGCCGCGACCGGCGGCTGCGCCGCGAGCTGCGGATCGATCCGGATATCGGCCGCAACGTCGGGAAACGAGGGGACGGTCGCGATCGTCTCCTCGATGCAACTTAGGAGCGAGATCGCATCGATCGTCGTGCGGACGCGGCTGAAGCGGTCGAGGTCGCCGAGAACGTCTTCGACGCGCACCAGAATCCCGTGAAATCGCCGACAGCTCGCCGACGACACTCCGTTGCCGGTCGCGTGCGTCCTGCATGGACAGCGCGATGTAGGCAGCGATCCTGGCCTTGCGCTCGGGCGACGTCTGCTCCGAGCCAAACTCATCGAGCGCCGCATCCAGCTGTTGTTTCGATCGCTCCGAGACCTGCTCGCGCAGCCGCTCCAGCCGTGTCATCGCCGGCATCAGCTGGTTGCGCAGGTTGTGAAGGACGCCCGACGCCATGTGGGCGATCCCCGACTGGTAGGAGTGATCGAGCAGCCGGTCGCGGGCTTCGGCGAGGCTGGCCAGCATCCGATCGAACTCGCGGCCTAGAATGCCGATTTCATCGCGGCGCTTGATGGCGATGCGGCGGCCGAGAGCGCCGTCGGCGCCGATTTCGACGACGTGCTGGGTCAGCTTGACCAGCGGCCCGACCAGCACCCACTGCAACAGCACGGCGAGGACCGCCATGACGAGGATGGCGGTCAGGGCGACGCCGCCGACCGAGGCGAGGAGCACCCGCCGGCCGATCTGCGAGATGTCGCGCCTGGCTTTCGCCGTCGCCAGCAGGATCGGTTGCTGCCGGAAATCGCGGAGCAACGAGTACGCGATCAACCGATCGTTGTCCGCTTCCTGCGTGAGCACCGGCTTGCCCGAGTCCACAAGCTGCCGATAGGCGTCGGCCGCCGGTCCGGACAGTCCCTCGACCGGCGTCAAGGTAAAGTCGACCTTGATCTTGTCCTTGATCGACGCGATCAGTTCGTCGTCGAGGAACCGGCCAAAGATGAAGGTTCCGGCCGCCGGGCCGTCGCCGTTGGTCTTGACGATCGGCCGTGCGGAGAACATGGCGGCGCCGTCGGGCGTCGAGATCATGCCGACAACGTTCTCGCCCTCGCCGACGCGGGCCAGCACCTGGTCGTTCTGATCGAGGTGGGCGAGCGTCCAAGGCGCGCGCCGGATGCGATCCTGACGACGATCGTAGACGACGGCGAACAGCTTCGTCCGGCGCGCATCGTAGACCTCGACGACATCGAGGCGAAGGTTACGCAGCGTCTCGATCGCAAGGTTGCCGTCCGGATAGGTTTTGTAGCCGCCCTTGGCGTATCTGTAGCTGTCGTCCCAGCTCGAGTAATCCCACAGCGTCTTGTCGACGTCCTCGGTTTCCGAGTTGATCGCCTCGATGACGCGCTGGATGTCCCGTGCGGCCGCCTGCTGTTCCAACGCAAGGAAGGTCGGGAACACGAGTGTCTTCAGGACGAAAAAGTTGGCGAGCGCCGTGGTCAACAGCGAGAAGGCAATGACGCTCAGGGTCTTGGCGCGGATTTTCATCGCCGTCACACCACTGGATGGCCGCGGTTCACGGCGGACGGGGGACGCAGGCCTGGTCGCATCGGCGGCATCAGAATGCGGCGCCGATCGAGAAGACGGCCCGCGGCTCACACTGATTGGTGCCGGCGAAGCACTCGCTCTTGCCGAGGTTGGTGTCGGTGTAGGCGATGCCGAGGGTGATCTTATCGATGGCGAGCGACACGCCGACACGCCAGTCCTGGTAGTCGTTGACACCGTAGGCGGCGTTGTCCGCGATCCACTGGTGGCCGGTCGTCGCCTCGAAGGTGAGGGTCGTCGGCCCAACCGGCTGCTCCCAGCGGCCGCCGGCGAGGAGGTAATGGGCCCGGCCCGAAATCGCCGAAGAAGTTCGGCGAGTACGCGTACTGACCCAACAGCGAGAAGTGCTCGCCGATGGGATAGGTCAGCTGCAGCGGGACTTCCCAATAGTTATAGTTCAAATCGGAGCGTGCGCCCGGATAGGCATAGTACAAGCCGCCGAGATCCCACTCGACGCCGGCGACGGTCCCGGTCAGTCCGAAGCTGAGATCGAGTTCGACCGTCGCCTCGCCGCCGTCGTTAAAATCGACGTTCGATCCCCAAAACCCGACGTATGGCTGGGCGTAGGGCACGCCGACATCGACGGTGTAGGACAGGCCTGCCTGGATCGCCGGATTGTGATCGGTGTTGGTAATGCCGCGGAAGATGTAATCGGAGACAAGGTCGACGTTGGCCGAGAGTTCGCCCGGCAGCCAACCCTCTTCCTCGGCTTCCGCCGGGGTGGTCTCATCGCCGGCGTCGTCTGCCGAGGCGGCCTCATCGTCGCCGTCCGCCGGGGACGCCTCGGCGACCTCGGCGTCGCTGCCGTTTGCCTCGCCGCCCGTCACATCCGTGCCCGGAGCCTCGCTGCCCGTCGAATCAGTGGGTGCCGAGTCTGCGGTGGTGGCATCGTCAGCCGCGGTTGTCGCCACCGGTTCCTTTGCTGCCCTGCCGCCGGCGAGCGCCGGTCCGCTGAGGACGAGACAAAAGGCGGAGACGGCGAGAATGAGCGCGGACGGCATCAACACCTCCTTGGAAAGCCGTTGGCTTCACCCGACTTCGCGTCGGGTCCCGCCAGCATGCCGCGCCTTGGTTAAGACATCGTTTGCCGGAGGCGGGCGGGCCGCCCGGTCGGCGCCCGGCGCTCACTCGCCGGGATCGGCGAACGGCGGCTCGAACCAGAATGCGAAGTAATCGCAAGTAATCTCCTCGCCTTTGTCGATGTCGTGCGTCGCCCAGCCGAAGTGTTCGTCCCAGTCGGTGTTCGGCTGGTCCGCATGATTCATGAAGCGGGAGTTGTCGACGGAGATGACCATCGTCCGGTCGAGGGGGTCGACGTAGGCGAAAATGCGCATGAACCGGGCAAACTCCGCGCCATACGCGGCCGCCTGTTGCCGCGTCATGACGATATCGACGCCTTCGATGAACTCGTAGATGCGCGTTCCCTTAGGAATGCGCTCACCGGCGAACACCCCGACACCTTGGATGCCGCTCGGCGCGACGTAGTTCTTGACGAGCATCATGGCCCGGTCACCTGCTGCTTGATCGCCGCAGACTGGCGGCAAAAGATGAATGTCGCCTTAATCCGGAAGGTCGGCTCCTGCAGGCGCGGCGGCGATGCGCGCTCCCGTCGTGTTGCCGGGAAGGCGCCGGAGGCTGTTGCCGAGACCGCTCCGAGCCCTTATTCTCCCGTGTCGACGCCAGGGATTGAATTGTCGGCTCTAATATTTCAGGTGAAATTATTCTGGATGAACCAGCATGTGGCAGTGGACGCTCAACTGGAACCAGATTCGAGATGACATCTTTATTGGATCTTGCCCCATAAATACGGACGATCTTCGGACGATCGTCCGAGAAACGGGCGCATCGGCCCTTCTGTCACTTCAATCTGATCAATGCCGCGAGCATTTTGCTATTGATTACAGCAGGCTTGCCGATCAGGCCAGGGCCAGTCACGTTGCCCTCGTCAATGCGCCGATGCTGGATTTCAATGTCGACGACCAGCGGCGTCATCTGCCGAATGCGGTGCACCGTCTGCACGAGCTGCTCGACGGCGGCCACCGCGTCTACGTCCATTGCACGGCCGGACTGAACCGGTCACCGCTGGCTGTTCTCGGGCTGCTCACCTTTGTCGAGCTGCAGTCCGTGGAACAGGCGATGCAGACGATCCGCGCGGGCCGTCCACAGGCCGATCCGTCGCTTGAGGCCTATACCGGCTGCCGTCGGGATCTGCTCGATCTCCTCCATCAGCACATCTACGTCCGCGCCTACTATCTCTCGGAGGACGATCCCGCTCGCGATGCGGAGGCAAACTGGGCGCGGGCCGAAGCCGTCGTGATCCGCGACACGTTCGTCAATCCCACCTTGTTCCCCTGTCGGCGCCTCGATCCCAACCGCGAGCTGGACGGCGGCTAGACGGTCTTGTCTTCCCGCGCGTACTCTGCCCGCATCTCCCGTTTCAGCGTTTTCCCGGCGACGTTGCGCGGAAACTCGCGGTAGATCACGACGTCTTTGATCCGCTGAAACTTGGCGGCGACGCGCTCGTTCGTCCAGGCGATGATCTCGGCTCGGTCGGCACTTGCGTCCGCCTTCAAGGTGACCGCCGCCACCGGGATCTCACCCCACTTGTCGTCGGCGACGCCGAACACAGCGACCTCGCGAACGGCCGGATGCCTGATGACGACATCTTCGATATCGCTCGGATAGACGTTGACACCGCCGGTGATGATCATGTCCTTCAGCCGGTCGACGAGGAACAGATAGCCGTCCTCGTCGATATAGCCGGCATCGCCCGTGTGCAGCCAGCCGTCGACGATCGTCGCCCGGGTCAGCTCCGGCCGCTTGTAATATCCCACCATCAAAGGAGGGCCGCGACCGCAGATCTCGCCCACCTCACCCACGGCGCACGCGCTGCCGTCCTCGCGGAGAATGCGCATTTCCATGAACGGCGGCGGACAGCCGACCGAGCCAAGCTTGCGGACGGCATCGTTCCTGTCGAGGATCGTCCAGAAGCCTTCGGTCAGCCCGTACAGCTCGTAGAACCGGCCGGGCAGCTCGGCGTTGATCCGCTCCTTGAAGCGCACGTGCAAGGGTGCTCCGAGATTATGGAGCATCTGCAGGCTCGAAAGCTTCTCCGGCCGGTAGGCCGGATCCTCGAGGATGGCGATGATCTGCGCCGGCACTAAGATAATGTGGGTCACCTTCCAGCGGGCGATGTCCTCGATCACCCGCTCGGCGACGAAGCCGTCGTGGAGGACGTACGTCGCGCCCACGTACATCCATGGCATCAGGTCGACCATTGCCCCGTTGAAAACGATCGAGCCGGCATGCAGAACGATGCTTTCCGGTGTCATCCGCCAAGCCTGGGCGAACAGCGTGCAGTACATGGCGCGCACATAGTGGGAATGAACGATCCCTTTCGGCAGGCCCGTTGTGCCGCTGGAATACATGATATTGAAAGGATCGCCGTCGCTCAGCTGCACCTCGCGGAGTTCGTCTGTGCCGGCCGCGGCGATGAACGCGTCGTAGTTCAGGAAGCCCGGCGTCGACGGGCCGACCGCGATCCAGCGCCCGGCGGGAATGTCCGGGAGCCGGTCGCGCAGGCGCCGGAGCACCGGCGTGAACGCGGCGTCGCTGATGACGAGGCGGGTGTCGGAATCGGTAAGCAGGGTCAACAGTCCGCTTTCCTGGAGGAGCGGGCTTAGCGGGACGATGACGGCACCGGTACGCGCCGCCGCCCAGTACGCCGCCATCAGCGGCAGACCGTTGTTCAGGATCGTTGCGAACTTATCGCCCTTGCCGAGTCCGGCGGCGGTAAGCGCGTTCCCCAGGCGGGCGACGTAGGCATTCAGCTGCCTATACGTCAGCGGTTGTCCGCCGGCGACGAGTGCGACATGATCCCCGCGGTAGCGCGCGTGGCGCGGCAGAAGAGTGCCCAAATCCATCGGTTCTCCCCCAAGTTTCCGGCAGCGGCGTCGGTCCCTGCGCTCGTTTGAAAATAGGGCCGATGCCGGCGGAAAGTCACGGCTGCTCGCGCTTCCGAGGCGGCGGGCGCGGCGACTGCAGCTTCCGCGGAACGGCCGGGCGAACGGCTGACGCTCGCCGGAAAGAAAGGCTGCGGTCGGTTCGGCGACGGTGCTAGAAACGTCGTTGGTCGAGGTCTGGCGCGCATAAAACGACAAAAGGGGAAGGGATATGCAGCTGAAAGTTCTGGCATTCGTCCTTGCGGGTGGCGAGGGCACCCGCCTTCATCCACTGACGAAGGAGCGGGCGAAGCCTGCGGTCCCGTTTGGCGGAAAGTACCGGATTGTCGACTTCGTGCTAAGCAACCTGATGAATTCGGGGATTTTTTCAATTTACGTGGTCATCCAGTTTCGCAGTCAGTCGCTCTTGCAGCACATCAGCGACGGCTGGCGCCTGGGCGGCGTCCTCAAGAGCGAATTCATCGTCCCCGTCCCCGCCCAGATGCGCAGCGAAGGCAAGGACTGGTACCGGGGCACGGCCGACGCCATCCATCAGAACATCAACCTGATCGAGCAGTCGGCTCCCAACATCGTCTGCATCTTCGGCGCCGATCACATCTACAGAATGAATATTCGCGACATGATCGAGTTTCACGAGCGCAAGCGGGCGCACGTCACGATCGCCGCCAATCCGGTCGAGCGCAAGTATGCCCGCGAATTCGGCGTGATCGAAATGACCAGCGGCAACAGGGTCGTTGCATTCCACGAGAAAGATGCAAATGCGCCGTCGATGCCGGGGCAGGCCGACAAGGTGCTCGCCTCGATGGGCAACTACATATTTTCAACGGATATGCTGATCAAGCTTGTTGAGGAAGACCAGACGGATCCGAATTCGAGCCATGATTTCGGCCGGGATATTCTGCCGAAAGCGATCGACCGCTGCGAGATGTTTGCCTATGACTTCATGACCAATGATATCCCGGGCGAGCCGTCCGGCAAGCTTCCGTACTGGCGCGATGTCGGCACGCTTGATGCCTATTACGAAGCCAACATGGATCTGCGCTCGATCTCGCCGGAGCTTAACCTGTTCAATCGGCAGTGGCCGCTGCGGACGGCGGGGTACTCCGATCCGCCGACCAAGTTCGCCTTCGACGAAAAGGACCGGCGCGGCCAGGCCCTCGAACTCGGTACTCGCCGGCGGTTGCATCATCTCCGGCGGCATGGTCCGCAATTCGGTCATCGGCCGTCACGTTTACGTCCATGCCGGCGCCGAAATCGACAGATGCATCATCTTCGACTACTGCGATATCGGCAGAAGGGCGAAGCTGCGGCGATGCATCCTCGAAAAGAATGTGCGAATCCCCGACGACGCCATCATCGGTTACGATCTGGAGAAGGATCGCGAGAAGTATTTCGTTACGGACAGCGGCATCGTCGTCATTGAAGGGCCGCGATCAGCCGTGGAACTGGCGACGGTTACCATATAAGGGCACCATATAAGGCGAGCCCGCACGCAGCGCATCTTACGACCGATCCAGCAATCGGCTCTTCTGCCGAAGGACGATCGTGTATAAAGTGTTGACCACGGTCGCGCGGGCGCGATCGAAACGGGACAGGGACCGGGCAAACCGCCGTCTGAGCCCCATCGGCGTTCTTTGGAATGTCCGAAAAAACGGCAAACGAACGGCGGGACGGCGCTGCGAGCAGGGCGGAATGACGGATCAACAAGAAGCGGCGTGTGCCTGGATCCATGGCTGATCCGACCGCACCCCTACCGTCGAAGGCGTCGAAGCACGCCCGACGCCGGCGCTGGATCGACTATATCAGTTTCGCTGGGATCCTGGTGGTGCTCGCGCTCTCCATCGGAGTTCTCGGTCACTTCCTGCGGCACCTCGACGTCGCCAAGGTCGTCGAGACGATGGGGACCATTCCCTGGACGTCGATCCTCGCCGGCATCGCCTTCGGCGCGGGCGGCTACGCGGCGATGGTCGGCTATGACTGGTCGGCGCTTCAGTACATCGGCGCACGCGTGCCCTGGCGCAGCATGCTCCTCGCCTCTTTTTGCGGCTACGCGATCGGCAACACCGCCGGCTTCACCCTGGTGACCGGAGGCGCCGTCCGGCTCCGCATTTACTCGCGGGCCGGTCTCGACGTGTCCGATATCGGCCGGGTGACCCTCTTCTGCATGGTTGCCTTCGGCTTCGGCATCTGCGCTGTCAGCGCCCTCAGTCTCCTCGCCCATCCGCATGCGCTTGCCGACCTCGTCAAGATTCCGGCGGGGACCATTTCCACCATCGGTCTCGCCATCTCGATTCTAGTCGTCGCCTTCCTCTTCCTGTGCGGCCGCGGCCGGGAGATGCGCATCCTCAGATGGCAGTTCAAGCTGCCCTCCGCGGGGCTGGTCCTGCGCCAGCTGGTGATTTCCGCCATCGACATCGGCTTTGCCTGCGCCGCCCTCTTTATCGTGCTGCCGCACGGAGCAGGGCTGGCGTTCACCGACTTCCTGCCGGTGTTCTGTGCTGCGCTCGCCTTCGGCATCATCAGCCACGTGCCGGGCGGCGTCGGTGTGTTCGAAGCGACGATGCTGTACGCCCTCCGCCACAAGCTTCCGGCGGAGCAGATCGTCGGCGGCCTTTTGATGTTCCGCATCATCTACTACATCCTGCCCATGGCGCAGGCGATCGCCATCCTGAGCGTTGTCGAATGGTGGCATCATCGCGAGCGTCTGCGTGCGAGGCTGCTGTCCCTGCCGAGGATATGGCCGGCCGCCGTTGCCGGGCTCGCCCTCGTCGTGCTGGTATTCCTCATGGTCACGCGCGACACCATGGACTTCGCGAAGTGCCGATCACCCGCCTCCGCGGTTGAGCGGCCCCCCGACCGTGCCCACCGCCCCCCCCGCTCACTGAATCCACCCGCCGAGAGCGACATGGCTGATCATCCGACCGGGCCCGACCGTGAGACGGCGCGCATTCTGCTCGATATCGGAGCCGTCGGCATCAGGCCCCGCGAGCCATTCGTCTTCACGTCGGGCTGGGCGAGCCCCGTTTACATCGACTGCCGTCGGCTGATTTCTTTTCCAAGTCAACGGCGGCAGGTTATCGACAAGGCGTGCGCGCTGATCCTCGCAGCCACCGGCGCGACCCCGCCCGATGCCATCGCCGGCGGCGAGACGGCCGGCATTCCCTATGCCGCCTGGCTTGCCGACCGGCTCGACCGCCCGATGCTCTATGTCCGCAAGAAGGCGAAGGGCTTCGGTCGCAACGCCCGGATCGAAGGCACCTTCGAAGCCGGCGCCCGCATCCTTCTGGTCGAAGACCTCGCAACCGACGGTGCCAGCAAGCTTGCCTTCATCGAGGCCTTGCGGGCGGCCGGCGGGATCGCTACCGATGCCTGGGTCTTGTTCTTCTACGGGATTTTTCCGGGCGTCGAAGACCGTCTCGTCGCGTCGGGCGTCCGCCTGCATTACCTCGCAACCTGGTGGGACGTGATCGACGAGGCCGAGGCCTCCGGCCGCCACGATCCCGCCGATTTGCGAGAGGCCCGAACGTTTCTTGCGGACCCGGTCGGCTGGTCGGCGGAGCACGGAGGCCGCGCCGCGCTCTGAGGCCGATGCGAAGGTCAACCGCGGCCGGAAGCGGAGGAGGGGAGGGGGAGATGGCTGAGTTCGACAAGTACGACGAGTACAAGTTCTACGTCGGCAACACCCAGCATCTTGACGACCAGAGGCAGGCGGCGACGCAGATGTTTCTTGGCGTCAACACCGCGATCTTCGCGCTGGTCGGCTTTCTGATGAAGGATGCCGGGCTGCAGGGTCAGTTGCTTGCCTTCCTGATCGCGCCGCTGTTCATCCTCGGCGTGCTCGCCTGCATCCTCTGGGTCTCGGTGATCAATCGTTTTAAACGCCTGATCGGCTGGCGCTACGACCAGCTGATGGCGATGGAGCGGGCGATCCCCGAGAGCCATCAGATGTATCTGAAGGAGTGGGAGACGATGTTCGCGCGGGATGCCGCCCGAAAAATCCTCGGTCTGTCGCTGCTCGACTGGCTGCCGCGAGCGATCCTGGCGCTGTGGGTGGTCTACGGCGGCGCGTTCCTCCTGGCGAGAGCCATCGCGCCCGACGCTTTCGGCTGAGCCGGACGGGCGGTGGGGCCCGGGACATGATCGATCCGCTCGGCCAGGGCGCGATCCTCGCCCATCTGCTGCTCGCCGGCCTCCTCACCCTCGTCGTCGGCTTCCTGTTGCTGATGCTCTATCGTCGGGCCGTGCGGCGATGGATGGCGATGTCGACCGGCACCGGCGCCGCCTCGCCCGTGATTGCCGGCCCGGTTGCGCCGGTATCGGGTGACACACCGCCGGTCGCCCTTGATCTGCGCGACGCATCCGATCCTGCATTCGCGCGGACCTTCCGGGCGCCGACCTTCGTCGGCGCCGCTTGGGGCCTTCGCCGGGCGGCGATGGTTTACGCGCTCGCCGGCTTCGCCCATGCGGCGGTGGCGACCGCCTTGCAGATCCTCTTCGGCGAGTTCGCCTTCCTGCCGGTGCGGGCGAGCGTCGTTTTCTGGGCGCACGCCTGGCCGGTTGCGCTGACGCTGGTGCTGCTATGGGGCGCCGACCGACGCCGCCAGGGCCTCACCGTCGCCGGCTATTTCGCCGTTCTCGCCGTCCTCGCCCTAATCATCGGCCTGGGCCCGACGCCGCCGCTGGCGCTGTCGTCGGTGCCGTCGCTGGCGACGCCCGCACCGGGCGTCGGAGGGTTGGCCAGGGCGGCCGAGGGGATAACCCTGCCGGCGTTCGCCCAACCGCTGTTCATCTGGGCACTGTTCGCCCTGCCGACCGTCTACCTCCTCTTGTTCCTCAATCGCCGCGTCCGTTCCATCGGTCCGGTTCTGCTCCTGTTCATGCTGATCGCTGCCGCCGGCTCCCACTTCGCCACCGTCTTCATGAGTGCCCGTCTCCAATTGTTCGCAACAGCGTCGGTGGCGACCGGGACGCCGGTGGAGCTCTGGTTTTATGGGTTTCCTCTGTTCGGCATGGCCGTCTTCGCCATTCCCGGCTGGCTGGTGATACGCTGGGTCGGCCGGCGCTATCAGCGCAAACGGTTCAGCGATCAATCGTTCGTTTTCGACGGCATCTGGCTGTTCGCCAGCCTCCTCCTTTGCCAGAGCCTGATCCAGGATGTGGGCTACGCCGGCTGGGTCGGGCTCGCCGCCTTCGCGGCCTACAAGCTGGCTTGCCGCATCGGCCTCGCCCCGGTCGCCCACCGCGCCCGCGACCGGCCGCCGGCGCAACTGCTGCTGCTCCGCGTCTTCGGCTTCGAGCACCGCACGGAGCGCCTGTTCACCGTGCTGAGTGCGCGCTGGCGGTATGCCGGGCCGATCCAACTGATCGCCGCCCCCGATCTGGCGACGGCCAACATCGAGCCGGGCGAGTTTCTCGATTTTTTGTCCGGACGCCTCCGCCGCGCCTTTATCCAAGACAAGGCCGATCTCGACCGCCGCTTGACCGAGCGCGACGTAGGCCCTGACCCGGACGGCCGCTTCCGCGTCAACGAGTTCTTCTGCACAAGCGATACCTGGCAGGCGGCGGTGGTTCGGCTGATGTCCGACGCGCAGCTCGTCGCCATGGACCTACGCGGCTTCAACTCGACCAACCAAGGCTGTCTGTTCGAGATCGAAACGCTGATGGCGAGGGTGCCGGCGGCACGCATCGCCTTCCTGGTCGATGCGACGACCGATCTCGACCTGTTGCGGCGGACCCTCGCCGAGGCCGTCGGCCGCCTCGGTCCGGCATCCCCCAACGCCGGCGGCGCCGCGCCGCGCCTGCTGCAAACGGCGGGCTCCAACCGAGCCGCCGTCCGCGCGTTGCTGCATCTCGCCGATGAGGTGCTGGTTACGGACGGACAAGGGCGAATCAAACCCGCATAGCCTGCAACAACGGCCCGCGCCCGGCGTCGAACGGCGCGCAAAGCAGTGCCATCAGCGCATTCAGCGTCCGCCAATGGTTTTTAGACGCCTCCAAGAGCCGCGCGACCGGATTCTTCAGGTTCACGTTCGGGGAGTTGGCGGGAAGGCGTTGCCAGGCATCGGCCAGCGTGCGCTCAAGCAGGTCCACGTCCGTCGTACGATCGACGAGAAGGACGATGCGATCCAGCGGCACCGAGGCGATCAGCTGCTCGATCTCGAAGGTGCAACCGCGGTTGTTGCGGGAGAACCCGCGTAAATCCATGAACACCGCGTCGGCATCGCGCGCCAGGCGCGATACGGTCATCTTCCAGGTGTCGTCATGGCAAAAGAAATCTTCGATCCGGAAGAGGCCGTCGGGGTCGGCGACGGGCGCGTCGCGCGACAGGCGGCTCTCCAGAATCCATTCGGTCCCTGACGAAGGCGCGGCTCAGGCGGCCGCTGAGGAATTCGTAGAACTCGTGCGGCTCGATGGTCGCGTAGGCGAGATCGGGACCGGCGATCAATCGGATCGGTCCCAGATAGCGCCAGCGCTGGCCGAGATCATCGAGCAGCCGCTGGGTGCGTCGATCGAAGCCGAAGACGCGCAGGAGGAGAAGAGTTCGCGCCGGCTCCAGCGGGCGGAGTTTTTGGAGGAAGCGCAGCCCCGCCGCTGCGGCAAACTTGTATGCGATGAAGGCGGTAATGGAGAGGCAGGTGATTGTGGCCCAGTTACGACTAGCGCCTTCAACGTGCTCCACTATGAAGAAATCAAAGAAAAGGACAAAAATGTACAGCGAAAAAACCAGGACCATGACATCGATTGTCAAACTTTGATCGCTCGCCCGCCGCCGGCGCGACCGGGACGCGAGCCATGTGACAGCCTCCCACGCCGCAACCGCTCCCGCTACGAAAGAGATGAGAAACCACACGCATGCCGCGGCGAATGCCGCGCGCTCATGCTCCGGATGTTCGACGACGTACAGACGACCTTCGCCGGAACCTGACCAGATAGCACTAAACGCGGTGAGAAAATCACCTAGCGGCCGTTGACTAGCCTCGTTTACATATTTCTCGACCGCTGCGAAAACGCTTAACCCCTGCAAGTCCGGGCGGACAAAGTGAACTCCCATCACATCTAGGGCATATAAAGCTCCGACAAGGCTCAAGACAAATGAGACCGATGACCAAACGGCGATGCCGACGACAGCGATCGGCCCGACCGCTCGTAACCGCCGCGTCGCCAACAGCAATGCGACTGCGGTGGGAGCGGCGGAATACCATAGCCAGAGAATAAAGAGCGAGCCCTTGTACATATACAAATCCCACAACCACACAACGGCGAGCAACCCAAGCACGGCCAGTGCCAGGTAGCGGACCTGCATACTTATGACGTAGGTCGCGGCGAGAACCGCCGGCGCAGCAAAAACCCAAACAAATGCTGCGAAGTACAGAAAATGCAGTAGGAGCACTCTTTCCGACGGATGAAAAGGCGAAACGAAACGCAGCGTGTTTACCATGATCAGCACCAGGATACTTGCCGCCACGCCGTAGACAAGGGCGACCCGCCGAGCCTGCCGTTTCGCCGATGCGGCCGGCGCCGACTTTGAATTGGAGGCCACAGCGGCAAGCACCGCTTCCGAACGAGCGAGGTCCACCCTCAATTCGCGCGATGATCGCCCACCCGCGGGTGAGGTCGCCGCGCTTGTTTCGGTGATTTCCGGCGCGGGTTCCCGCCTTGAGTTTTTCCGAGCGGTCTCACGTATCGATCGCGCGACCCGCGCGCGGAATAGTGCCAGCACGCCGGCGGCGACGGCAGTCCCGAGCGGTAGCCCGAGCGCAACCGCCCAGAATAGACCAGCACTGATTAATGCCCCAATCATCAGTGAACTACCTCGGGGGAAGGAGCACAGGATGCGCTGCCGCGCATGCTTGGCTCATCGTACCTCATTGCGCCGCCCGGCATCCCTCCCGGTGCCGCGGACGTGCATGTGGACCGGTCTTCGTTCGCGTTGGCGAGCGCGCGTGTGTCTGCTATGACGCGGGGCGAGTTCCTCCCGCCAGCCACCGTCCCGCCTGCAGATGACCGAGATCACCCCCGAGGTCGTCGCCCGCCACGGCTTCACTCCCGCCGAGTACGAGGAGGTGAAGCGCCACCTCGGTCGGACGCCGAACCTGGTCGAGCTCGGGGTCTTCTCGGTGATGTGGAGCGAGCACTGCTCCTACAAGTCCTCGAAGCGCTGGCTCAAGACACTGCCCACCACGGGCGCCGGGGTGATCTGCGGGCCGGGCGAGAACGCGGGCGTCGTGGACATGGGCGACGGGCTTGCGGTCGCCTTCAAGATGGAGAGCCACAACCACCCATGCTACATCGAGCCCTACCAGGGCGCGGCGACCGGCGTGGGCGGGATCCTCCGCGACGTGTTCACGATGGGCGCGCGGCCGATCGCCTCCCTCAACTCGCTCCGCTTCGGCTAGCCCGGCCACCCGAGGACGCGCCTACCTCCTCGAAGGCGTGGTGGCCGGCATCGCCGGCTACGGCAATTGCATCGGCGTCCCGACGGTGGCGGGCGAGTGCGCCTTCCACCCGAGCTACAACGGCAACATCCTCGTCAATGCGATGACGGCGGGTGTCGCCCGGGCCGACAAGATCTTCTTTCCGCCGCCGCCGGTGTCGGCAACCCGGTCATGTACATCGGCGCCAAGACCGGCCGGGACGGCATCCACGGCGCGACCATGGCCTCGGCGGAGTTCGACGCCTCCACCGAGGAGAAGCGGCCGACCGTGCAGGTGGGCGATCCGTTCATCGAGAAGCTGCTGCTCGAGGCGTGCCTCGAGCTATGGCAGACCGACGCGATCGTCGGCATCCAGGACATGGGCGCGGCCGGCCTCACCTCGTCATCGGTCGAGATGGCGTCGAAGGGCGGAGACGGCCTCGATCTCGACATCGACCGCGTGCCGCTGCGCGAGGAGGGGATGACCGCCTACGAGATGCTGCTCTCCGAGACCCAGGAGCGCATGCTGATGGTCCTCAGGCCCGGCCACGAGGCGGAGGCGGCGCGCGATCTTCAAGAAATGGGAGCTCGATTTCGCCGTCTGCGGCCGGATCACCGACACCCGCCACATGGTCGTCCGCCATCATGGCGCCATCGTCGCCGATCTGCCGATCGATCCGCTGGCCAAGGCGTCGCCGGAATACGACCGGCCGCTCGCGCCGACGCCGCCACAGCCGGTGCTGGCCAGCGCCGGACTTCCCGAAACCACGGAACCGCTCGACGATCTGCTCCGCCTGCTCGCCTCGCCCGATCTGTGCTCGAAGCGATGGGTCTGGGAACAGTACGACCATATGGTGATGGCCTCGACGGTGCAGCGTCCGGGGGGCGACGCCGCGGTCGTCCGCATCCCGGGGACGAGGAAGGGCATCGCCGTCACCGTCGGACTGCACGCCCCGCTACTGCCTCGCCGATCCGCGCGTGGGCGGCAGTCAGGCGGTGGCCGAGGCCTGGCGCAACCTGACGGCGGCCGGAGCCCGGCCGCTCGCCATCACCGACTGCCTCAACTTCGGCAACCCCGAGAAGCCGGAGATCATGGGCCAGTTCGCCGAGTGCATCGCCGGCATGGGCGAGGCCTGCCGCGCCCTCGATGTCCCGGTCGTCTCCGGCAACGTCTCGTTCTACAACGAGACCAACGGCCGCGGCATCCCGCCGACGCCGACGATCGGCGCGGTCGGGCTGATCGCCGATCTCGAGCGGATGGCGACGCCGGCCTTGAAGCGCGAGGGCGACGTCATCGTCCTCGTCGGCGGCGGCAGCGCCGACGGCTGGCTCGGCCAGTCGCTTTGGTTGCGCGAGATTCACGGCCGGGAGGAGGGGGCGCCGCCGCCGGTCGATCTGGCCGCCGAGCGGCGCACCGGCGACTTCGTCCGCCGGCAGATCGAGGCCGGCCGCATCGATACCTGTCACGACATCGCCGACGGCGGTCTCCTCGTCGCGCTCGCCGAAATGGCCATCGCCGGCGGGCTTGGCGCGGCATTGGAAACGAACGCTTCGGTTCGCGGCCAAATGACGCTCGCCGCCTGGCTGTTCGGGGAGGATCAGGGCCGCTATCTCGTCGCATTGCCGGCCGCCGACTTTGGTTCGCTCGCCGCCGCCGGCGAGGCGGAGAAGGTGTCCGTTGTCGTCATCGGCATCGCCGGCGGCGTCCGGTTGACGGTCGGCGCGACCCACGCCATATCTCTCTCCGCGGTCGCCGCTCGCCACGGGGAATGGTTGCCGGCGTTCATGTCCGGACGCGGCGAGCGGCGGTGAGGGGTTGATGCGATGGCGATGGAGGCGGCCGAAATCGCGGCGATGATCAAGGCGGCGATGCCGGATGCCGAGGTGACCATCGAAGACCTGGGCGGCGACGGCGACCACTATGCGGCGCTCGTCGTATCGGCGGCGTTTCGGGGCAAGTCGCGGGTGCAGCAGCATCAGATGGTCTATCAGGCGCTGCAGGGCCGGATGGGCTCGCAACTGCACGCGCTTGCCCTGCAGACCGCGGAGCCCGGATAGGCGTGCAGCCGCGCCGCACCCGGGTGACCGGGCCGCCCCGCACCAACAGGCCCAATAGGCACCAACAGAAAGAGAAAGGATTGTCCGCGATGACCGACAACACCGTGTTCCGGCGCATTCGTCAGGAGATCGACGAGAACGGCGTCGTCGTCTTCATGAAAGGCACGCCGATGTTCCCGCAATGCGGCTTTTCGGCCGCCGTCGTCCAGGCATTGTCGAACCTGGGTGTCAAGTTCAAGGGCATCGACGTGCTGACCGATCCCTCCATCCGCGAGGGGATCAAGCAGTTCTCCAACTGGCCGACGATCCCGCAGCTCTACATCAAGGGCGACTTCATCGGCGGCTGCGACATCGTCCGCGAGATGTACGCCTCCGGCGAACTGCAGCAACTGCTGAAGGAGAAAGGCGTCGAATTCGCCGGCGCCCCGGCGGCGTGAGGCGGATCAGCCGCCGACCGTGCAGCGGGCGATATCGGTCGCGGCGAAGTCCGCTCCTTGAACAGCAACGGCAGGGCGCGGGTGGCGGCGAGCGCGTAGACCGCGCAATCACCGAAGTTGAGGTTGGCGGGATGCCGGCGCTTGCCGAACCGGGCGTAGGCGAGACGCGCCACGGCCGCCTGTTCGTCGTCGAAGGGGACGACCTCCAACACCGCGGCGAGAAGAAGGGCGTCGAGGGCGTCGGTGCCTTCATTCCCCTTCCTGCTCATCGCCAGAATTCCCGCCTCCAGGACGGACACCGCCGAGATCAGCCGGACGCCTCGGCGAGGCTTTCGGCGAAGAGAGACGCATCCGGCTCCTGCTGCAAAATCGCCATTACCGCCGACGTATCGACGACCATCACTCGGTCCCCTGCATCGCGTCGTAGCCGAGGATCTCCTCGTCGGAGCGGTCGTCGAGATCGGGCAGGCGGGCGTAGCGGGCGCCGATGCGCATCAGGCGATCCGCCATATCCGGCGGCCGGGCGCGATCTTTCTCCCTCGCCAGCTCGGCGCGAAGGGCGTCGATGATCACCGTGGTAATCGGCTTGTTGCGCCGGCGGGCAAGTTCGCGCCCCAGCCGATCCGCCTCGGTGCTCTTGATGTTGAGAGCCATAAGTAAGAGTATATAAACTATTCTGCCTTACGGCAAAACATCTTGGCGTTGCTGCGGGCGAGACCCACTGCGAAGAGCGCGGTGCGAGAGCAGGCTTCGGACGCAATATTCTACGGTCGCAGCTTCGCAACCCAGGCACACTGGCGGCCGTGAGCATCTACCATCGTGCCGCTGATCAGCACATTGCCCTCTACGTCGGCAGCGATACTCGGGCTGTTAAGGTCGCACGCGGCGGCGGCTGGGCCGGTGCGCGTCCGCCATTTCCATAAGTACTTGCCGTCCGGGGAGTGTTTGGTGACCCAAACATAGCAGGCATTACTGGCGACATCGTTAAAAATCCCGCTGGTGAGAATGTTGTCTGCGTCGTCGGTTGCCATGTCTACAGGCCGATCAAGCAATGGACGCGTCCATAGGAGATCACCCGTCGGACTGTACTTGACGATCCATCCACCCCCCACCGTTCGTAGGTATCCATCCTCCCAAAGCCATTTGCCGCCGCTGACGATGACGTTTCCGGTCCAGTCGGTCACTATCCCGGACATATCCTTGTTACCGGTACTTTCGGGATTACGCCACCATATCACTTCGCCAGTGGTGCCGTACTTGACAATCCACGGAACGTACCACGTAGGTCTGATCAATCCGCCCCCTGAGTCACTTGTCGTTCCACTCACGAGGACGTTCCCGCTGACATCCGCCGTAATACCAGCCGTTGTGTCGCTCCACTCTCCACCAACCTGAGACCACCAGAGAAGGTCGCCCGATGCATTCAATCGTGCCTATCCGCTTGACGCATACACCCACTAGGATAGATTGTGTGCGTGAAGCGGATAGTGAGCCATGGACGTTCTCGACCGAACCGACCTGCCATTCCCGAGATCGCTCCCTGAGTTTCAGCGACTTTTCCCCGACGATGCGACCTGCGCCGCCTACCTGGAAAAAGCTCGCTGGGGTGACGGGTTCGCCTGCCCGCACTGCGGCGTCGTGGGTGAACCTTTCCGCATCGCCACGCGGCCTGGCGTCCTGACCTGTCGCGCTTGCCGCCGCCAGACGGGATTGACCGTCGGCACGGTCATGGAGCGCAGCCACACGCCTTTGAGCACGTGGTTTTGGGCTGCCTATATGGTCGCCAGCCAGACGCCGGGCATGTCGGCGGTGCAGTTTCAGCGGCAGCTTGGGCTGACGCGGGTACGAAACCGCCTTCGGCATCCTGCATAAGCTCCGCGCGGGTATGGTGCGGCCCGATCAGGACCGGATCGGTGCCAGGGCAGGAGAGCATGTCGAGGTGGACGAAACCTACGTTGGAGGCCGGACGCGTGGTGAAGGCCGAGGCGTTCACCACAAGACGCTGGTGACTGCTGCCGTCGAAGTCCGCCACAGGGAGCCCGGCACCGCGCAGGACAAGCGGAAGGACGGCCGCTACGCCGGGCGCGTGCGGCTGTCCGTCGTTGCCGACCGCAGCGCCAATTCGCTGTGTGGCTTCGTCGAGAGCGCCGTTATGCCGGGGTCGCTGATCGTCACCGACGATTGGAGCGGCTATGGCAGCTTGCGGACACGCGGCTATGATCACCACGCCATTGCCGAATGCGGCGATCCCGAGGTGGCCGAAGAGTTCATGCCGATCATCCACCTCGTCTTCAGCAACCTGAAAACCTGGATCAATGGCATCCACCACGGCGTAAGCGCGAAGCATCTACAAGCCTATCTCAACGAGTTCACGTTCCGCTTCAACAGACGGTTCTACCCGTTCAACGCCTTCCGCTCGCTCCTCGGCATCGCCGGCGGAGTTGAGGCGCCGACCTACTCTGGGCTCTATTCCGGTGAGTGGACGCATCCTACATGTAGTGGATGTCTGTCATAACCGGATAGGCACGCATTCAATTTCGCCACCCAGGCCCTGCTGTAGGAGCAGATACCCATTTGGCACCCTTGCGCATTTGCACCGAGCTGGATATTACGATCCAGGTCCACGGCGATGCTAGCGACCGAGGTCCCGCATCCATATCCGGGGCACTCCGGAACACTGTAAGTGCGCTGCCACAAAAGATCGCCGAGCGCACTATACTTCGTAATGGTACTGCCGGCGGCGAGGAGAAGATTGCCATCCGCATCGGACGCCACCCTGTGTACTTGTGCCAATGCCCCGATCGGGCACGCGCAACCAGAGCGGGTCGCCAGCCGGCGTCAACTTTGCAACCCAAGAAACTTCGGAATCGGTACCGCTGATAACGCCCGTCCCCGTGATAAGAATGTTGCCCCACGGGTCCGTCGCCAGTCCTGAGGTTCTCTGCCACGAAAACCAGCGGAGTTGATCCTTCCAGATAACCCTCGATTTACGCGGGGATTCTGGTACGACGGATAAGGTGGACACTTGCATGTCCGCCGCCACCGCCTGCGCCCCGGCGAAAAGGCACACGGCGAGAACGAAACCGCGCGCGATACGCAAAGCCATCCTTTGCATGAAATATCTCCCCCCTCCGGTTTGCAGGCGCTCCGAACACGGGCGGCTGGCGTCGTCTCAGCCATCGACCTCAATCGGACACCACTATAGCGCGGTAATCGCACCTCCACTATCGCGCATAAGACGAAAGGTCCTCGCCTAGCGCGGGGCTGGAATGCGTGATTCAACCGAAACCGTGAGGCGGAAAGAGCATCTTCGCCTGCTCGCAGGGGCGACCGGGCCGGTCAAGCGGCCGGCAGCCCGCGCGTTCAGCGCGAGTAGAACTCGATGACGAGGTTCGGTTCCATCTGCACCGGGTAGGGGACGTCGGCGAGTTTCGGGGCGCGGATGAAGGTGCCCTGCAGCTTGTTGGTGTCGAGCGTCAGGTATTCCGGGATGTCGCGTTCGGGCGAGGCAAGGGCTTCGATGACGAGCGCCATCAGCCGCGCCGTCTCGCCGAGGGAGATGACGTCGCCGTCCTTGACCAGATATGAGGGGATGTTGACCCGACGGCCATTGACGCGGACGTGGCCGTGGTTGACGAACTGGCGGGCGGCGAACACCGTCGGCACCAACTTCATCCGATACACCACGGCGTCGAGCCGGCGCTCGAGGATGCCGATCAGGTTCTCGGACGTGTCGCCGCGGCGGCGAACGGCCTCCGCGTAATACTTGCGGAACTGCTTTTCGCTGATGTTGCCGTAGTAGCCTTTTAACTTTTGTTTCGCCATCAACTGGGTGCCGAAGTCGGTCGGCTTTTTCCGCTTTTGGCCGTGCTCACCTGGGCCGTAGTCGCGCTTGGTCAGCGGACTCTTCGACCGGCCCCAGAGATTGACGCCGAGACGTCGGTTGATCTTGTACTTCGCTTCGATGCGTTTGGTCATGTCATGCTCATAATCATTTTGAGGTGTTATTGTCCCGGTAGGTCCGTGCCGCGAACACACGCGGCCGGACGGGGCGCATGGCACCCGCGTTTCCGGAAGTGGCAGGGGATATAGCCAGAAGGCGCGCGTCATGTCAAACGGGGGCTGGCGTCGGGTTGCGCTTCGGTTCGGCCGGCTCCGGTGCGGCTCAGCCGAGGACGGCGTCGATCTCGCTCCGTATCCGGCGTGCGTAGTCGGGCCAGGTGGTGGCGCGGAAGCGCTCGCGGATACGCTGACGGCGCTCGGCCAGGAACGCGTCATCGAAGATCGCCTTTTCGACCAAACGGTACGCCTGGCTCAGCTCGTAGGGATCAAAGTAATCGACAAGATCGCCGCCGACTTCCGGAATCGACGCCTGATCGGAGGCAAGGCATGGCTTGCCGAGGCCGAGACTTTCCGCAACCGGCAGGCCGAAGCCCTCATAGAAGCTGGGAAAGACGGTAAAGGCGCAGCGTTGGTAGGCGTCGGCGAGGCGGGCGTCGTCGGCGTCGGTGATCCACTTGATCTTGCCGCCGAGATAGCCGGCGTTGGTCAATTCCGAGACGAAGTCGTTCGACTGCCAGCCGCGTTTGCCGAGCAGGACCAGATCCGGCACCGTTTCTGCCGGATACGGTCGAGCAGGCGCTTCCACAGGTAGAACAGCAAGCGATGGTTCTTGCGCGGCTCGATCGTGCTGACATACAAGGCAAAGCGATCCGGCAAGGCAAATCGGTCGGACAGCTTGGTGTCGCCGCGGAACCGGTCGGACGGCGGGGCGGAGCCCGCATCCGCGCCGTTCGCCCCGCTGCTGCCATGCATGCCGGAAACGCCGAGCGGACGTGGCGGCAGGGTATGCGGCAGCGGCACCGCCTGCAGCCGGCGACAGGCGATGCCGGCGGTGCGGGCGAAGTGTTCGACGTCATCGCGGGTGTGTGCGGACGGAGTCAGAATGAGCGTCGCCCGGCGCGCAACGAACTCGAACCACCTCTCGAAAACCTTAAAGGTGCGCACCTTGCACCATTCGCGGAACTTGAGCGGGATGACGTCATGGACGACGACAATCAGCGGCATCGCCGATCGTTCAACCGTCGCCTCGAGAAAGCGGAGCTTCGCCTGATCGGTGACGATGCCGGCGTAGAACAGGGTGTCGCCGGTGGCGAAGGGCGCCCGCTCGCCGATCAGCCGCCGCCGCAGCGGCCGAGAAGCGGTTGTCTCTTCGCCCGCACGAAAGGCGCGCCACCGCCGCCGACACGGCCGAGGAGCGCCCGTGTTGCGTCGTCCGCCAGCGCGAAGAACCCCTCGTGGTGCTTGTAGAAACAGAAGCGGAGCAGCGGAGCGGCGGCATCGCCGGCGTCCAAAGCGATATCCGGAGCGGCGTCCCGGGCGGCGAGGAACTCCGCGGCAAGACCCGCCATCACCCGCTGGATCCCGGTCAGCGGGCCGCTCCAGACGGCGAGGTCGGTCAGATCGAACCACAGCGTCGGCCGCGCTGTGTGGGGCTTGGTCGTGTCGGTCACCAGCATCACCTCGACCGGGACCATCCCCGGCGCCAGGGGTTGTCCGCCGCGACGGCGGCTGACGGCGAATGTCTTGCCTCCGTCCGGTCCTCGCCGGCATTCTGCCGGCCCCGCCCGGCACGTGCCGCCTCACCGGCGCCGATCGAGGAGACAGCTTTGCGGATCATGGCCCGGCCCGCGTTCAAGAACCGCGCGCGCAATCCCTACAACGATCTTCTCTACACCGCCATCCGCGAAGCGGGGGCCGAGGTACAGGAATATTCATCATGGCCGCTCCTCCTCTCGCATTGGGATATCTTGCACATCCACTGGCCGGAAAGCCTGCTGGAGACGAAGTCGTGGCTGCACGCCCGCTGGTCGGAAGCCAAGTATCTCGGCCTCCTCGACCGGGTGCGGCGCCACGGCACGCGAATCGTCTGGACCGTCCATGACCTGAAGCCGCACGATCTGGTGTTTCCGGCGCTGGAGCTACCGATTCTGGCAGGCGGTTCTCGCGCGCATCGACGGCGTGATCGGCCTCACCCGGACCGGCCTCGACCTCGCCCATGAGCGTTTCCCCCATCTCGCATCGCGGCCTTCGTTCGTCGTTCCGCACGGCCACTACCGCGGCCGCTACCCGAATGAGTTGAGTAAGCCCGAGGCGCGGCGGCGACTGGGCGTCGACGAGGGCGCCACCGTGATCACTTACTTTGGTCAGATCCGCCCCTACAAGAACGTGCCGCGGCTGATCGCCTCAGTGCGCGCGCTGCCGACGCCGGTCACCCTGTTCGTCTGCGGCCGGCTGAGCAAGCGCATCGATATGGGCGACGACCTTGCGCACGCCGCCGACGGCGATCCGCGGATCCGCCTCGAGCCCCGCTTCATTGCCGATGAGAACGTGCAACTCTTTCTCAATGCGGCCGATCTGTTAGTATTTCCCTATCGCGATATCCTGAATTCGGGGAGTGCGTTGTTGGGATTGTCGTTTAATCGCCCCATTCTGGTGCCGAAGCTGGGCGCCATGGCCGAATTGCAGAGAGCGGTCGGCGCCGATTGGGTGCGCACGTACGAAGGCGACCTCGACGCCGCCATCCTCGCTTCGGCTCTGGAGTGGGCGACGCCGCCGGCGGCGGCGCGCGGCGAGGCACCCTTGGCCCCATTCGCCTGGGAGGCGATCGCCCGGCAGACGCTCGCCGCCTTCGACGAAATCGCCGGCTCCCACCCGGCCGGCGGGCGGAAGCAGGCGGCATGAACGATGCCGCCGCTTCCCCGAGCCGGCTGCTCGACGCCCATGCCGGCAAAGGCGCCGGCGCGCACGTGCGCAGCAGCGTCGTGTCCGCCGCCTCGCAGCGGCGGAGCTTTGCCGCCGTAACCACATGCCACGCCGAGGGCTGGCGGTCGTATGGCCGCGACATGGTCGAGAGCTTTCTTCGGCATTGGCCGCCGACCGTCAGCCTTTACGTCTATGCCGAGGGGTTCGCTCCCGACCTCACCGATCCGCGCGTCGTCTGGCTCGATCTTCTCGCCGAGTGCCCCAATCTGGTCGCCTTCAAGGTGCGACATCGCGACAATCCGGTGGCTCACGGCGAACAGGCGCGGCCCCGCTGGGAAGTGAAGTTCCGCATCCACAAGCCGACTTACCGCATCAAGCCGACTCTCCGCATCCATAAAACGGAGGATTGGGGCCTTGGCTACCGCTGGGACGCCGTCCGCTTCAGCCACAAGCCGTTCAGCATCTTCGATGCGGCGCGTCGGGCGACTACCGACGTGCTGTTTTGGATCGACGCCGACATCCGCGTTTTTGCCGACGTGCCGTTGGCGTTCCTCGAGGAGGTCATGCCGCCCGACTGCTTCCTCAGCTATCTGCGGCGGCCGCGTTTCTCCGAGTGCGGCTTCGTCGGCTACAACCTCCGCCATCCGGCGACCCAAGCCTTTCTCGCCGAGTTCGAGGCCCTTTACACCTCGGACGCCTTGTTCAAGGAGCGCGAGTACCACGACTCCTTTCTGTTCGACGTCGTCCGCCGGCGGGTGGAGCGGCGCGGCTGCGCCAGCTACGATATCGGCCAGGGAATCGGCAGTGACGGCGGCCACGTGTTCGTCAATTCCCCCCTCGGCCGCTTCATGGATCACATGAAGGGCGAACGGAAGGCGGAAGGCCGAAGTCGTGAAAGCGATCTGATCGTCGCCCGCGACGAGGATTACTGGCACGGCTCCTGACGCTCCGGGGGATCGGCGGCAGCCTGCGCCGGCACCATCTTTCGTCTCCCCTTTCCGCGATCTTTCTGCTTTAAGTCGCTCAGAGCCGATGCGGGGGCCGCTGTTCTGGTCTTGACCTTGCATCGCCGGCACCGGCGGTCAAACGCCGGTGGATAAAAAGCGCGAGGGAGGGTGGACGTGATCGGCCGGACCATCGTTGCCGCCGCCGTCCCCCGAATGTACGGCGCCGTGCTCGGTCGCCACCGCCGGGACACCGTCCTCGTATCCCGAGGAGAGGCGCCGCCGGCATGTCGTATTTCCTGCAACAGCTGATCAACGGCGTCACGCTCGGCTCGATCTACGGGCTGATCGCCATCGGCTACACGATGGTCTACGGCATCGTCGGCATGATCAATTTCGCCCACGGCGAGATCTTCATGATCGGCGCCTTCGTCGCCTTGATCACCTTCCTGTTCATCGGTTCGCTCGGCATCACCTGGCTGCCGCTCGCCATCTTGATCGTGCTCATCACCGCGATGCTGTTCACCGCCGTCTACGGCTGGACACTGGAGCGCATCGCCTATCGGCCGCTGCGCCGGGCGCCGCGGCTGGCGCCGCTGATCTCGGCCATCGGCATGTCGATTTTTCTGCAGAACTACGTGCAGATCCTGCAGGGTCCGCGCACCAAGTCGCTGCCGCCGGTGATCGAGGGCGGCATCATCCTTTCCGGTCCGTCCTCCGACTTCATCGTCCGCCTCAGCTTCATGGAGATCATGACGGTCGCCACCACCATCGCCCTGATGGTCGTGTTCTCGCTGATCATCGGCCGCACCGCCATCGGCCGGGCCCAGCGCGCCTGCCAGCAGGACAGGACGATGGCCGCGCTCGTCGGCATCAACGTCGATCGGACGATCTCGATCACCTTCGTCATCGGTGCGGCGCTCGCCGCCGTCGCCGGCATGATGTTCACCTTCCGCTATGGCGTCATCGATTTCTTTATCGGCTTCCTCGCCGGCATCAAGGCGTTCACCGCGGCGGTTCTGGGCGGCATCGGCTCGGTGCCGGGCGCCATGCTCGGGGGCCTGTTGATCGGCTTGATCGAGGTCTTCTGGTCCGCCTACTTCACGATCGAGTACAAAGACGTGGCGGCGTTCGGCATTCTCATCCTGGTGCTCATCTTCCGCCCCTCGGGCCTTCTCGGCCGGCCGGAAATCGAGAAAGTGTGACGATGGCGGACTTCGTTCAGCCCCTCAAGGAAGCGCTGATCGCAGCGTTGGTCGCGCTGTTGCTGGCGGTGCCGCTCGCCGGCTTCAAGACCGTGCAGCAGCAAAAGGGGCTCATCCTCGACACCCGCTGGTCGTGGGTGGCGATCGCCGTCGCCGCCGTCTTCGTCGGCCGCTTGATTATCGCAACGGTGCTGAGCGGCGCCGTCGCCGCGCGCCCATCCTCGCCACGCCGACAGCCGACGCTGGCACCAAGAAGCTCGCATGGAGGCGCGCGAACGCGAATGCTCCGCCGCGTCCTCCAGCTCCTGGCACTGGGGTGGCGCTTTCCGTGCCATTCTGGGCGAACCGCTACGTGCTCGATGTCGGCATCCTGGTCGCCACCTACGTCATGCTCGGCTGGGGCCTTAACATCGTCGTCGGCCTCGCCGGGCTCCTCGATCTCGGCTACGTCGCCTTCTATGCCGTCGGCGCCTACAGCTTCGCCCTGCTCGCCATGCACTTCGGCGCCGGCTTCTGGATGTGCCTGCCGATTGCCGGACTGCTCGCCGCGACCTTCGGCGTTCTCCTCGGATTTCCGGTCCTGCGGCTGCGCGGCGACTATCTCGCCATCGTCACCCTCGGCTTCGGCGAGATGATCCGCATCATCCTGATCAACTGGTTCGCCCTGACCAACGGGCCGGACGGCATCGGCAATATTCCGCGGCCGAGCTTCTTCGGCCTGCCGTTCACCGCCTCGGCGCCGGACGGCGGCGCCACCTTCCACAGCTTCTTCGGCCTCGAATATTCGCCAATGCACCGTCAGGCATTTCTCTTTTACCTGATTTTGGCGCTGGCGCTGCTGACGAACGCGTTCACGCTGCGCATGCGCCGGCTGCCCGTCGGCCGCGCCTGGGAAGCCCTGCGCGAGGACGAGATCGCCTGCCGCTCTCTCGGCATCAATCCGACCAACACCAAGCTGACCGCGTTCGCCATCGGCGCCATGTTCGGCGGTTTCGCCGGCTGCTTCTTCGCCACCCGTCAGGGCTTCATCAGCCCGGAGAGTTTCTCGTTCATCGAATCCGCAATCATTCTTGCCATCGTCGTCCTCGGCGGCATGGGCAGCCAGATCGGCGTCGTCATCGCCGCCTCGTCCTCATCGGCGGCCCGGAACTGGTGCGCGGCCTCGCCGAATTCCGGATGCTGGCGTTCGGCGGGCTGATGGTGCTGATCATGGTGGTCCGGCCGACGGGCCTGGTGGGATTCCGCACGCCGACCATCCGGATGAGCGACCAGGCGCCGCCAGCGGACGGGCCCAAGGCGGGCTTCGCGAGGCGCCCGGGTGAGCGCCGGCCGTCGCCCGGGGCCGACCGACCGCCGCCGTCGCCGCTCCTCGCCGTCGAACACCTGACGATGCGGTTCGGTGGCCTCGTCGCCGTCGACGATGCGTCGTTCATGGCCGAATCCGGCGCGATCACCGCCATCATCGGCCCCAACGGCGCCGGCAAGACGACCATCTTCAACTGCCTGACCGGGTTCTACAAACCGTCGATTGGCCGGCTCACCCTCGAACATCCCGAGCGCGGCCGCTTTCTCCTCGAGCAGATGGACGGCTTCAGCATCGCCCAGAGGGCGGGCGTCGCCCGGACGTTTCAGAACATCCGCCTGTTTCCGGCGATGACCGTCCTCGAAAACCTGATCGTCGCCCAGCACAACAAGCTGATGAACGCCTCGCAGTGGACGATCGGCGGCCTCTTCGGCCTCGGCCGCTACCGCAAGGCGGAACGCGCGGCGGTCGATCTCGCCCGCTACTGGCTCGACCGCATGCAATTGACGGCACGGGCCGACCAGCCAGCGTCGGCGCTCTCCTACGGCGAGCAGCGGCGCGCCGAGATCGCGCGGGCCATGTGCATCGATCCGGTGCTGCTCTGCCTCGACGAGCCGGCCGCGGGCTTGAACCCGCGAGAGACGGCGGAACTCAACCATCTCCTCCTGTCGATCCGGGAGCGGCAGGGCATCGCTTTGTTGCTGATCGAGCACGACATGAGCGTGGTGATGGGCATCTCCGACCACGTCGTCGTCTTCGACTACGGCCGCAAGATCGCCGAAGGACCGCCGGCGCAAATCCGCCACGACCCGCACGTCATCCGCGCCTATCTGGGCGAAGACGCCGCCGCCGAAACCGAAAGCGCGGCTGAAGATGCCGAGGGCGAGGCGGATCAGAGCGACGCCGTCGCCGCCGCTGCCAGGACGGGATGGCCGAGCGATGAGCCTCGCGGTCGCCGATCCGGTCGTGGCCGATCCGGTTCTCGAAGTGATCGACGTCCATGCATCCTACGGCAGCGTCGAGGCGCTGCGCGGCGTCTCGATCGGCGTCGGCCGCGGCGAGATCGTCACCCTGATCGGCGCCAACGGCGCCGGCAAGACGACCATGTTGATGAGCATCTGCGGTCAGCCGCGACCGACGCACGGGCGCATCGTCTTCGACGGTCACGACATCACCCGCATGCCGACCGATCGGATCATCGCGTCCGGCCTCGCCCATGCGCCGGAGGGCCGCCGCATCTTTCCGCGGATGACGGTGCTCGAAAACCTGAAGATCGGCGCGACCGCAGCACCCGCAAACACCTTCGATGAGGACTTGGCCCGCGTCTATGGCCTGTTCCCGCTGTTGAAGGAGCGCTCCGATCAGCGCGGGGGGACGCTCTCCGGCGGTGAGCAGCAGATGCTGGCCATTGGCCGCGCGCTGATGAGCCGGCCGCGCCTGCTCCTCCTCGATGAGCCGTCGCTCGGCCTGGCGCCGATGATGGTCAAGCAGATCTTCCGCATCATCAGGGACATCAACGAAAAGGAGGGCGTCACCGTGTTTCTCGTCGAGCAGAACGCCCACCACGCGCTGCGCATCGCCCACCGCGGCTACGTCCTCGTCAACGGCCAGGTCAGTCTCGCCGGCGCCGCCGCCGACCTCCTCGACAACGAAGAGGTGCGCGCCGCCTATCTCGAGGGTGAGGTATGACCGGCGGCACCATAGTCGCCGGCATCGTCGGCCCGTCGCTGATCGACTTTGTCGGGGTGACGGTCGTTCTTGCCGGAGGCACGGCCTGGATCACCGGGCACGCCCTGGCGACCACCTGGAAACCGGCGTGGCAGGTCATCCTTTACTGCTTCTTGCTGGCGGCGGCGGCGCGCTTTCTTTTGTTCGCGCTGTTCGACGGCGATCTGTTTTCGCTTCCCGGCTACGCCGTGACGGCGTTGATCCTTCTGTTCTTCGGCATCGTATCGTTCCGGGCCAACCGCGCGAGGAAGATGGTCAGCCAGTATCCGTGGCTGTATCGACGCCAGGGGTTGTTCGGCTGGGCCGATCGTCACCCGGGTACGGACCGGACGCCATAATAGTGCTGGCACAACCATGCCGACCGGTTGAAAGTCTTGTGAGCGGACCGCATCCGCCGCTATGCAGAAGTTGCAACATCGACAGAGAACCGGAAGGGAGACCACGACGATGACCTTGAAGCGACGCTTGCTCGCCGTCCTCGCGGCCGCACTCGCACTGCCGGCGGCGCAGGCCCTTGCCGACATTCCCATCGCCGTCGTCGGGCCGATGACCGGCGACAACGCCACCTTTGGGGCGCAGATGAAGGCGGGCGCCGAACTGGCGGTCGGCGACATCAATGCCGCCGGCGGTCTGCTCGGCCAGAAGCTTGATCTGACGATCGGTGACGACGCCTGCGATCCCCGTCAGGCGCGTGACGTCGCCAATCAGGTGGTCTCCAAGGGCGTCAAGCTGGTCGCCGGCCACTACTGCTCGGGCTCGTCCATCCCGGCCTCCGAGGTTTACAACGAGGCGAACGTCATCCAGATCTCGCCGGCCTCGACCAACCCGCAGCTGACCGAACTGGGCCGGGCCGCGGTCTTCCGGGTGTGCGGGCGGGACGACAATCAGGGCGTCGTTGCCGGCAACTTCATCGCCGACAACTTCCCCGGAAAGAAGATCGCCATCGTCCACGACAAGCAAACGTACTCAAAGGGTCTTGCCGATGCGACGAAGAAGCAGCTCAACGCCCGCGGCATCCAGGAGGTGATGTATGAGACTGTCACCCGCGGCGAAAAGGACTTCTCGGCCCTGATCAGCAAGCTGAAGCAGGCGGACGTCGACGTCCTCTATTACGGCGGCTATCACACCGAGGCGGGCCTGATCACCCGGCAGATGCGCGAACAAGGCATGAAGACGCAGCTCATCTCCGGCGACGCCCTGGTGACGAGCGAATACTGGAGCATTACCGGGCCGCTCGGCGAGGGGACGATGATGACCTTCGGCCTCGATCCGAGCAAGAACCCAGCCAACGCCGGGATCGTCGCACGATTTCGAGAAAGCGGG
Source organism: uncultured Alphaproteobacteria bacterium (assembly GCA_963781645.1). Classification (GTDB taxonomy): domain Bacteria; phylum Pseudomonadota; class Alphaproteobacteria; order Rhodospirillales; family Defluviicoccaceae; genus Defluviicoccus. Next base: position 52,823 of record CAWAGY010000007.1, read on the forward strand.
CGTCAAGCCGGAGGGCTATACGCTTTATACCTATGGGGCGGTGCAGGCGTGGGCCGATGCGGTCAAGAAGGCCGGATCGACAGACACGAAGAAGGTCATCGACGCGCTCCACAACAACACCTTTGAGACGGTACTCGGTCCCATCACCTTCGACGAAAAGGGCGACGTCAAACAGCCGACCTACGTGATGTACCAGTGGAAGGACGGAAAGTACGACTACTACAAGAAATAACGGGGATCGTACGGCGGCAGGGCCTGGCGACGGCGCCGGGCCCGTCCGCGGGCGAATGCGCGCGCCCGACACCGTAACAGCCGCGCGCCCCCAAAGGCCGATGTTGAAGACCGACGCCGATATCTCCCTTGAGCCGTGTCCGCTCCGGACGCACGATCACCCGGCGCCGGGACGCGTGCGCACACGCAGTGCCGTCGCCGGTCGGCTTGATTGCTGAGAGAACGAGAACGCATGAGTTCGCCGACCAAGAAGAAACGCCGCAGCACGCCGAAGAAGGTGTGGCTCTGGGTCAAGGCGTTGCGACGCGTGCTGCGCCTCGTCGGACCGCGCAAGCGCTATATCGTCATCGTCGGTCTGTTCTTTGCGAGCCTTCTGGAACTTCTCGGGCTGACGATGATCATCCCGCTCCTCGCCACGTCTGCGCACATGAAGGAGGCGAAGGGGATCGGCATCGCCATTCAGGACGCGCTCGCAAGCGTCGGGCTGTCGTCCGCTCCCTTGTTCTTTCTTACCGTGATCATCGTCGGCCTCAGTCTTAAGGCGCTGCTCTCGGTCAACGTCACCCGCTACGTCAGCGACCTGGTCGGCGAGATCAGCGGTCGCTATCAGCTCGACCTGACCCGGGCGCTGATGCGCTCGCAGTGGAGCTATTTCATCCGCCAGCCGCTCGGCCGGCTGGTCCACGCCGTCGGTCCGGAATCGGCGGCGGTCGGCGAGTGCTTCTCCTATGCGACGACGATTCTCGCCAATGCGCTGCAAGCGGCTCTGTTCATGAGCCTCGCCGCGGTCGTCTCATGGAAGCTGCTGGTGGTGACGCTCGTCATCACCTTTTTCTTGATGTACACGTTCGGCAAAATGGTGCAGATGGGCCGCGCCGCCAATCGCCGGCATCGCGAGCACATGCGCAGCCACGCCGCCCGCTTCACCGACGCGATGATCGGCATCAAGCAGATCCGCGCCATGGGCCGCAGCGAACACTTCAACCGCATCTTTGAAGAAGAGGCGCGGGAATTGGCGGCGACGCTTCAGACTCGGGTACTCAGCGGCGACTATGCCGCCGACCTGCAGGAACCGGTGATCGGCGGCCTGCTCGCCGCCGGCTTCTTCCTGGCGCTGGGGCCGTTGCAGCTGCCTTTGCACGACGTGCTGATCATGGGGATTTTGCTCATCCGCACGTTCGGGGCGATTGCCCCGATGCAGCGGACGTTGCACAAGTTCACGCAAGTCTACGATCAGTTCCAGGGGATCGAGGCGATGCTGAAGGCAACCCGCGCCGCTGCGGAGGTGTCCGACGGGCACCTGGCTCCGACGCTGAATGACGGCATCCGTCTTGAAGGCGTCGGCTTCAGCTACGGCGATAAGGTTGTTCTCGACGATTTGTCGATCGACATCCCGCACGGCCGGATCACCACCCTTGCCGGACCGTCGGGGGTCGGCAAGTCCACCACCGTCGACCTCATCGTCGGTCTGCATCGGCCGCAGGAAGGCCGTATCCTGATCGATGGCGTCGATCTGATGGACATCGACCTCGAGAAGTGGCGGAACAACCTCGGCTACGTGCCGCAGGAGATCACCTTGTTTCACGATACGATCTTCCGCAACGTCAGTCTGTGGGCAGACGGCATCTCGGAGGCGGATGTCGAGGCGGCGCTGCGCCTGGCCGGCGCCTGGGACTTCGTCGAGGAAAAGGAAGAAGGCCTGAACTGGGGGGTCGGCGAACGCGGCCATCACCTCTCCGGCGGTCAGCGGCAGCGCATTTCGCTGGCTCGCGCTCTTTTGCATCACCCGAAGCTCCTGATCCTCGACGAGGCGACGACCGGCCTCGATCCCGGAACCGAGGCGAGCATCTGCGCCCACATCCGTTCTCTGTGCGACGACCACGGGCTGACCGTCCTTGCCATCTCGCACCAGCCGGCGTGGCAGCGTGTCGCCGACCTGGTCTACCTGTTCGGCGGCGGCGGTGCGGTCGAACAGGAGCGCGCCCCGGCGCGGCGGCCATCGATCGTCGGCGCCGAAGCCGCCGGTTGAACGGGCCTTCCGCCGGTCATGGTCTGGACCTACCGGGCGTCGGTCGATGCGGGCTGGATCGATTACAACGGTCACCTCAACGTCGCCTATTATGTTTTGCTGTTCGATCGCGCCCTCGACGAAGCGCTTGATGCCATCGGCCTCGGCTCCGGCTACCGGCAGGCGCATGGGTGTTCCGTCTTCGTCGGCGAGCAGCACGTCGTCTATGATCGGGAGGTGATGGCGCGGGCGTGCGTCGCCGTCGGCAGCCACGTCCTCGACGTCGACGATCGGCGGCTGATCGCCTATCAGGAGATGTGGGTGGATGACGAGGCCCCGGGCGATGGTCGGGGCGATGATCACGGCGATGATCACGGCGATGGAGGGGGACGGGCCGAGGACGATCGGCGGCCGGTTGCGACCAACGAGGTACTCTGCGTCCACGTTAATCTGACAACCCGCCGTGCCCTTGCATGGCCGCGCGTCATCCGAGACGGACTGCGAGGCGCGCACGGCGAGACGAGCGAACGGTCGCCGACGCGCGTCGGCCGTGCTATCCGTCTGCGTCACCCCGGTTGAGCAACCGCTCTCGAAATGAACGCCTCAGGTGCCTCAGGTTTACGGGGTGTTAAGGGGCTTCGGTTAGAGTGGCGTCTGATCATTCAGCCGTGAATTGCACTTCTGGGGGCCTCGATGGATTTTTCGCATACGTTCGACCGGGCGGACGAACTCGCGACGGAGGCCCTGCAGAGGATGCGCGACATGACGATCGCGCCGCATCCGAACAACTACGCCATCTGGTACAGCTACTGCTCGGGCGATGTCCCCGACCTCAACGTCGTCCTCGATGCTCTCGTCGACAACCGGCAGGAATTCAACGACGAGCGCAACCAGACGCTGTACCGCAAATTCTTCGCATCGGCGGTGGACGTGCTGCCGATCCACCTCATCGCCGAAAAGGTCGAGGCCGAACTGACGGCGGTGCTGGGCGCCTTGGAGACCACCGCCAGCGCCCATGCGAAATACGGCGAATCATTGGAGCGGGTGGGGGAGTTCGCCGAGGCGATCACGCAGCCCCAAGCGCTGCGCCGCCTGCTCACCGCCATCATCGAGAAGACACGGGCGGTCGCCCGCCAGAGCTGCGATCTGGAAGGCCAGCTCCGCCAGTCGTGGCGGGAGGTCGGCACCTTGCGCGAGCAGCTCGAGAGTGCCAAGCGTGAGGCGATGACGGACGCGCTGACCGGCCTCGCCAATCGCAAGATGTTCGATTTTGTCTTGCGGGAAGTCGGCGATCGAGGCGATGGACACGGGCGAGGCACTGTCGCTGTTGCTCCTCGACATCGATCACTTCAAGCAGTTCAACGACACTTACGGCCACACCATCGGCGATCACGTCCTTAAGCTCCTGGCGACGACCTTGCGCGAATCCATCAAGGGCCAGGATACGGCAGCCCGCTACGGCGGCGAGGAATTCGCGGTCATTCTGCCGCGGACGGCTGCGGCGGACGCGTGCAAGCTCGCCGAGAACATCCGCCAGCGGGTGACCTCCAAGTCCGTCGTCAATCGCAAGACGGGCGGCACCTTCGGCCGGGTGAACGTCTCGATCGGCGTCGCCGAGATGCGTTTGGGCGAACCGATCCGCCGCTTCGTCGAGCGCGCCGATCAGGCCCTCTACACGGCCAAACGCACCGGCCGCAACCGCGTCGTCTCCGCGGACGATGCCGGGCCGCTCACCGACTGCTGCACCACGCATGCGGGTGCCGATGAAAAGAACTGTTTGGGCGAGCCGGCGGAATTCGGTTAGAGGGTAGCGCAGCATCAGCGTTCGTTCGCCGGATCGCAGCCGGACCGAAGCCGGATCATCGCGGCATCCTCGGGCGATCGCGCGCCCGGCGTGCACTGCACAAGGCGACGTCCTTGGTGTATTCGGACCGGCTCCGCCGTGCCCTCGTCGGCACCGCCCTCCCGGCGGCTGCGACCGGTGATAGCCATCGCCGCCGATGCCGTGTCCTGGCAGGCGGCGCTCGCCATCCTCGCCGCGCTCGCCGTCTCCGTCTTCGCGCTGCTGCGAACAACAGGCCTGCAGCCGCCCGTTGCACCGCCGGCGGGCGGCCCGGTAGCGGCGCACACGGCTGCCGATCTGCTAGAGCATCTGCCCGATCCGGTCATTCTCCTCAACGCCCGCCGCGAGATCGTCGCCGGCAACCGCCCCGCCCGCGAGACTCTCGGCGTCGGCCCCGCCGGCCGCGACCTCGCCATGTCGCTTCGCCATCCGGATATACTCGCCGCCGCCGAGGCGGTAATCGACGACGGCGCGACTTTGACCGAGGAGATCACGCTCGCCGCGCCGATCATGCGCACGTTTGCCATGTCGGCGATCGGGCTACCGCCCGGCCCCGATGAGGCGCCGCGCGTCCTCCTTGTTCTGCGCGATGAAACGCAAGCGAAGCGCGCCGAACAGAGCCGCGCCGACTTCGTCGCCAACGCCACCCACGAGTTGCGCTCGCCGCTTTCGGCGATCATCGGCTTCATCGAGACGCTGCGGGGGCCCGGCGCACGACGATGAGGAGGCGCGCGACCGATTTCTGCACTTGATGCACGGCGAGGCGCAGCGTATGGCCCGCCTCGTCGACGACCTGATGTCGCTGTCGCGGGTCGAGATCAACGAACACGTCCCGCCGCGCGTCGCCGTCAATGTCGGCGAGATCGTGAAGGGCGTGGCGAGCACGCTTGCCGTCCGGGCCGAAGCCAAGACCATGACGATCGAGGTGGAGTGCGCCGACGGCCTTGCCGATGTACCGGGAGATCCCGACCAGTTGACCCAGGTGTTCCATAATCTCATCGAGAACGCCGTTAAGTACGGCCGACCGGCGACGCCCATCCGCATCATCGTCAAATCCGTCGACCGCCTGCCCGGCAGCAGCAAGCCGGGTGTCTCGGTGGCGGTCCTCGATCAGGGGGACGGCATTCCGGCCGTGCATCTGCCGCGCCTGACCGAACGCTTCTACCGGGTGGACCAAGGGCGGTCGCGCCGTCTCGGTGGCACCGGTCTCGGCCTCGCCATCGTCAAGCATATCGTCAAGCGGCACCGCGGCCGCCTTTCCATCGACAGCCAGATCGGCCGCGGCAGCGTCTTCACCGTCTATCTGCCGCTCGTCCCGGAGCAGGCGCGCGAGACGCGGGAAGATCGCCCGGCGCCGGCGACCGATGTCACAAAAGTGTAATTCCTCTGTCACATGGCCGTCCTCAAACCCGACTACAGTCGCCGCACATGACGTGCCCGCCCCGCCCGGCGCGCAACGCCGCTGCGGCCAGGCGGATCCTGGGGGCGACTGCAATCGGGAGAGAGCCATGATCAGGATAGTCCTTGGCCGTCGCGCTGGTGGCGACCGTTGCCTGCACGGGCGCCGCGGAAGCGCGCGATCAGATCCGCATGGTCGGATCGTCGACGGTGTTTCCGTTTTCCACCCGCGTCGCCGAGGAGTTCGGCAAGACCACCAGCTTCAAGACTCCGGTGATCGAGAGCACCGGCACCGGCGGCGGCTTCAAGCTGTTCTGCTCGGGCGTCGGCGTCGATACCGCCGACATCTCGAACGCGTCGCGCGCCATCAAGAAGTCCGAGATCGATAACTGCGCGCAGAACGGTGTGACCGACATCACCCAGATCAAGATCGGCTATGACGGCATCGTCTTCGCCAACTCCAACCAGGCGCCGCCGCTCAACATCACGCTCGAGCAGATTTTCCTGGCGCTCGCCAAGCAGGTGCCCGACGGCAAGGGCGGCCTGCAGCCGAACCCGAATACCATGTGGAACCAGATCGACCCGTCCTTGCCGGCGAAGAAGATCGAGGTTCTCGGGCCGCCGCCGACCTCCGGCACCCGCGATGCCTTCGACGAGCTGGCGATGGAGGCCGGCTGCGACCAGATTCCGGAACTCGCCGAGTTGAAAAAGACCAACGAGAGCAAGCACAAGTCGGTCTGTCAGAGCATCCGCGAGGATGGCGCTTTCATCGAGGCCGGTGAAAACGACGTACTGATCGTCCGCAAGCTCGAAGCCAATCCCGACGCATTCGGCATCTTCGGCTACAGCTTCCTCGATCAGAACCGCGACAAGATCCAAGGCAGCAAGATCAACGGTATCGAGGACGACTACGACAACATCTCGTCCGGGCAAGTATCCGATCTCGCGCTCGCTGTACCTCTACGTGAAGAAGGCGCATGTCGGCGTCATTCCCGGCATCAAGGAGTACCTCGCCGAGTACACGAGCGAGAAGGCCTGGGGACCGGAAGGGTATCTCGCCGGCAAGGGGCTGATCGCGTTACCCGACGAGGAGCGCAAGAAGAACCGCGAGATAGCGCTTAAGCTTCCGAACAACGTCGGCCGCTGATTTATTTCGGCTATTGAGCGCCGGGCCGTACTTTAGCCCCTCGATCGTACCGGCATCGACATGTCTTTGACCCTCATCGTCGGCGTTCTGTTGATCCTGACCGCTTTTGGTTTCGTCCTCGGGCGGTCGCGCGCCGTATCGACGGTGGGCGGTCGGACGCAGAACCTGCATTCGCGCCCCAACTACTATGGCTACTACGTGGCGCTGTGGTGCGGGCTGCCGGCCCTGATCATCCTTGCGCTCTGGCTCGTCTTCGAGCCGCGCATTCTCCAGGCAATCCTGGTTAACACGCTGTCGCCGGAACAGCGGGCGATGCCGCCGGCGCAGCTCGGCCTGCTCCTCAACGACATCCGCAACCTGGCGAGCGGCAACATCGTCAGCACGGAGCCGGATGCGGCGATGCAGGCGGCGGCCGAGCGCTACACCGCCCTTCGCACCATCAGTCACATCGCCCTCGGCGCGGGTGCGCTCGCGGTGGCGATTGCCGGCCTGGCGTTCGCCCGGCAGAAGATCGTGCCGAAGCTGCGCGCCCGCAATCAGGTGGAGGGCGTCATCAAGGCGCTGCTGATCCTCTGCTCGATCATCGCCATCCTGACGACGATCGGCATCGTCTTGTCGCTGATCGTCGAGAGCAGTCGCTTCTTCTTCTGAGTATTCCTTTGACCGAGTTCCTGTTCGGTACCCAGTGGAGCCCGCAGATGGCGCTCCGCGCCGATCAGGTGGGCTCCTCCGGGGCGTTCGGGGCGATCCCGCTTGTTCGTCGGCACGCTTCTCATCTCGTCGATCGCGATGAGCGTCGCCATGCCGATCGGCCTGTTGTCGGCGATCTACATGGCGGAGTACGCGCACCCGCGGGCGCGCTCCGTCGATCAAGCCGATGCTCGAGATCCTGGCCGGCATCCCGACCGTCGTCTACGGGTTCTTCGCCGCCCTGACCGTCGCTCCCCTGTTCCGGGCGGCCGGCGAGCAGGTCGGGCTTGCGGTCTCCTCGGAGAGCGCGCTCGCCGCCGGCGTCGTCATGGGCGTCATGCTCGTCCCCTTCGTCTCGTCGCTTGTCGGATGACGTCATCACCGCCGTTCCCCAATCGATGCGGGAGGGCTCGCTCGGGCTGGGCGCGACGAAATCGGAGACCATCCGCAAGGTGATCCTGCCGGCGGCCCTGCCCGGCATCGTCGGCGGCTTCATGCTCGCCATCTCGCGGGCGATCGGCGAGACGATGATCGTCGTCATGGCCGCCGGTCTCGCCGCCAACCTGACCGCCAATCCGCTCGAGGCGGTGACGACGGTGACGGTGCAGATCGCAACGCTGCTCGTCGGCGACCAGGAGTTCGACAGCCCGAAGACGCTGGCCGCGTTTGCTCTCGGCCTCGTCCTCTTCTGCGTGACGCTGATCCTCAACGTCATCGCGCTCCGCATCGTCCAGAAGTATCGGGAGCAGTATGATTGACCCGTCGCTTGCCGTGGCGCCGCCGGCACGGAGCGGCCGCCAGATCTCGGACGCCATCGCCCGCAGCCTGAAGCGGCGCTACGCCGCCGAACGGCGCTTCAAGGCGTACGGCCTCATTGCCATCGGCGCTCTCGGCGATCGCCTTGGCCACCCTGCTGTTCACGATCATTTCCACCGGCCTGCCGGCGTTCTATCCAGACGATGATCCGCCTCGACGTCACGCTCTACCCGCAGGACATCGATCCCGAGGGGACGCGCGATCCGCACGTGCTGTCGACGGCCGACTATCAGAAGCTCGTCCGCGACGCCATGTACGACCTGTTCCCCGAGGTGACGGGCCGCCAGGATCGCCGCGAACTGTTCGCGATGATCAGTCCCGGCGCCACCTATGAGGTGCGCGACAAGGTGATGGCGGACCCCTCGCTGATCGGCCAGCGCGATCCAGGTTCTGATCCCGGTCGCCGATGACATCGACCAGTTCGCCAAGGGCACCATCCTGGCGACGGCGGGACGAGGAAACCAGGCGGGTGTCGGATAAACAGATCGCCTGGTTCGAGCGGTTGAAGAGCCGCAATATGATCGAAAACGCGTTCAACTGGACGCTGTTCACCGCCGGCGATTCGCGCTCGCCCGAGCTCGCCGGCATCCGCGGCGCTCTCGTCGGTTCGTTCTGGACCATGTCCTTGACGCTGCTGATGGCGTTCCCGCTCGCAGTCGGCGCCGCCATCTATCTCGAAGAGTTCGCCAAGAAGAACCGCTGGACCGACTTCATCGAAGTCAACATCAACAATCTGGCGGCGGTGCCGTCGATCGTCTTCGGCCTGCTCGGCCTCGCCGTCTTCCTCAATTTCTTCGGATTGCCGCGATCGTCTCCGCTCGTCGGCGCCATGGTGCTGGCATTGATGACGCTGCCGATCATCATCATCGCCAGCCGCGCGTCGCTGAAGGCGGTGCCGCCGTCGATCCGCGAGGCTGCGCTCGGCGTCGGCGCATCGAAGACGCAGGCGGTGTTCCAGCACGTCGTGCCGCTCGCCATGCCGGGCATGCTCACCGGCACCATACTTGGAATGGCGCATGCGCTCGGCGAGACGGCACCGCTCCTGATGATCGGCATGGTCGCCTTCATCGTCGACATCCCGAGCGGCCCGCTGAGCCCGGCGACGGTGATGCCGGTTCAGATCTACCTGTGGGCGGATGCACCGGAGCGCGCTTTCGTCGAGCGATCATCGGCGGCGATCATGGTGCTTCTCGCCTTCCTGATCCTGATGAACGCGATCGCCGTCGTGCTCCGCAAGAGGTTCGAGCGAAAATGGTAGAAGCAATCGCCAAAACGCCGGTGAGGGACGCAATCCGGACAGGGAGTAATCGGCCAATGAGCAATATCGACATCGAGATCGCGCGGCCGAGCGAGCCCAACGTGAGCGACGCCAAAGCGGCGGCGAAGATGACGTCGTCGTCGGTCAACGTTTTTTACGGGGACAACCACGCGCTGAAGGACGTCAGCCTCGACATTCTGGAAAACCAGGTGACGGCGCTGATCGGCCCCTCCGGCTGCGGCAAGTCGACCTATCTGCGCTGCCTGAACCGGATGAACGACATCATCGACATCTGCAAGGTGACCGGCAGGATCACCCTCGACGGCAACGACATCTATGACTTCCGACATGGACGTCGTCTACCTGCGCGCCCGCGTCGGCATGGTCTTTCAGAAGCCGAACCCGTTTCCGAAGGCCATCTACGAAAACGTCGCTTACGGTCCGCGCATCCACGGGCTCGCCAAGGATAAGACGCAGATGGACAGCATCGTCCAGGCGAGTTTGGAGAAGGCCGGCCTTTGGGGCGAGGTCAAGGACCGCCTCGCCGACCCCGGCACCGGGCTGTCCGGCGGCCAGCAGCAGCGACTTTGCATCGCCCGCGCCATCGCCGTGCAGCCGGAGGTGATCCTGATGGACGAGCCGTGCTCGGCGCTCGATCCGATCGCGACCGCAAGGATCGAGGAGCTGATCGACGAATTGCGCGCCAATTATACGATCGTTATCGTCACCCATTCCATGCAGCAGGCGGCACGCGTGTCACAGCGCACGGGCTTCTTTCACCTGGGCTTTCTCGTCGAGACCGGCGAAACCGAGCAGATTTTCACCAATCCTACGGACAAGCGCACCCACGACTACATCACCGGCCGCTTCGGTTGAGCCGGAGTTCGGCCGCGAACTATTGCTTCAACCACGGCGGTGCCGGCGAAGGAGACAGCGGCTATGGGCTCGAACCACATCGTCAAGTCGTTCGACGATCAACTGAAGCGGCTCGACAACCTGATCGCCGAGATGGGCGGCCTTGCCGAGGTCCAGCTCTCGGAAGCGATCGAGGCGATGATCCGGCGTGATGTCGATCGCGCCGCCGACGTCGCCGCCGCCGACGCCCGCCTCGACGACATGGAGGTCGAGATCGACCGCCACGCCGTCAATCTGTTGGCGCTGCGCCAGCCGATGGCCAAGGACCTGCGGGAGATCGTCGGCGCACTGAAGATATCGAGCATGATCGAGCGGATCGGCGACTACGCGAAAAACGTCGCCAAGCGAACGGTGACGCTGGTCGAGATGGCGCCGGTGCCCTCGACGCAGACGGTCGCCCGCCTCGGCCAGCTTTCCCAGGAGATGGTCAAGGATGTCCTCGATGCCTATATCGAGCGTGACTTCGAAAAGGCGGAAGCGGTGCGTCAGCGCGACAAGGATGTGGACGCTCTCTACACCAGCATCTTCCGCGAGCTTCTCACCTATATGATGGAAGATCCGCGCAGCATCAGCGCGTGCACGCACCTTTTGTTTGCCGCCAAGAACTTCGAACGGGTGGGCGACCATGCCACCAACATCGCCGAGGTGGTCGAATTCCTCGTCGAAGGGCGTGTCCACTTTGAGGAACGACCGAAGGACGATTCCTCCAGCTTCGCCATGGTCGAACCCCATGCCTGAGCGGACTGGCCCAGCTTCGGGTAAGGGTGAGGGGACGTGAAACCGAGCGTGCTGATCATCGAGGACGAGCAGGCGCAGGCGGAGATGCTCCGCTATAACTTCGACCGCGCCGGCTTCGAGGTGGCGCTGTCGGGGGACGGCGAGGAGGCGCTGCTGGCGGTGGAGGACCGGCCGCCGGACCTCATCCTCCTCGACTGGATGCTGCCCGGCATGTCCGGCGTCACCCTCTGTCAGCGGCTGCGGGCGCGCTCCGCGACCCGCTCGATCCCGATCATCATGCTGACGGCGCGCGGCGAGGAGAGCGACCGCATCCGCGGCCTTGACTCCGGCGCCGATGACTATGTCGTCAAGCCGTTCTCACCGACCGAGCTGATCGCCCGGGTGCGCGCGGTGCTCCGCCGGACGCGGCCGGCGCTCGGCGAAGAATGCCTCGTCTGCGACGACATCGTTATGGATTCTCGGCAGCCACCGGGTGAGCCGCGGCGGCAAGCCGATCCATCTCGGCCCGACGGAGTTTCGCATCCTCAGGCTGTTCATGGAGCGGCCGGACCGGGTGTTCAGCCGCGAACAACTCCTCGACAAGGTTTGGGGGCGCGACATCCACGTCGAGCTGCGCACCATCGACGTGCACATCCGCCGACTGAGGAAGGCGCTCGGCGCCCACGGCGACGATGACATCATCCGCACCGTCCGCGGCACCGGCTACGCTCTCGACGGCACCCCTGCAAGCTGAGCATCGCCCGCGGGTCTGCGACCAAAGCCTTTTCCGTTCGGCTGGACGTAACACCGCTGCCGGCGCGCCCCTCACCCCGCCCTCTCCGGCGGGAAGGAGGGCCGGGGCGCGGGAGGGTGAGGGCGCGTTCAGATCAACGGAAACTGCTCGCTACGGCTCTCGTGCGACGTGCCGCGAATGACGAGACGGACGAGGTCCGCCTGGCTGCGGCAGTCGGTCTTGCCGAGGATCTGCTTCATCTGATAGCGGACGGTGTTGATGGAAACGCAGCGGCGCTCGGCGTATGCGCGGAGGATCGTCCCGTTGGCGACGGCGACGGCCAGGGCCGCTTCCGCTGCGGTCAGGCCGTACCGGCTGCGAAGGAACGTCTCCGGTAGCGGATCGATTTGTGCCGGGTCGTGAACGAAGGCGAGCACCGCCGCCGACGCATCCTCCCCGCGGACGCCGCTCCACGTCGGCAGCGGCCTGAACTCCAGCCGGTAATGGGGCCTGCCGGACAGGCGCCCGATGCCGACAACGGTGCCGTCCGGCTCCCCGGCGCCGGTGTTTGTCGACGGCAGCGCCTGACGGACCCCCTGTTCGATCTGCCGCGTCCCTTGCCCGTGGCTGGTGACAAGTTTGCCTGCGTGGATGGCGAGGCCGTCGGCGGCGGCAAGCAGGCGACGCGCGGCGGCATTGGCGAACAGGACGTGGCCGGCGGCGTCAAGGATCAGGCCCGCGGTCGGCAGCCCTTCGAAGACCGCCGACATCAGAGCGGCCTGCCCGCCCAACTGGCGCATCCTCAGGCGGAGCGCGCCGGAGCGCTCGAAATGCGGCAGGTAGGCGGAGAACGTCTGGTGCTGGGCTTCAACGAACTCGTCGCGCGGCCGTCCTTGTGCGCAGGTGACGATGGTGCCGAAGCGGGGAGAGGGCGAGATGTTGACGTGCAGCAGGTGGGCGAGGCCATACCGCGGCAGAAACTCGTTGTGGAAGGCGCTGCGGCGACGTTCGGTGGGATCGATCAGGCTGCGGTCGTCGAGGATGACCCGGCGGTGCGCCCGATTGACCCGCGGTACACGGACGTCGCCCGCGAGGTAATTCTCCAGATAGTCCTGGTCGGAGCCCTCGGGCATGCCGCCGCCGACGCCGACCACGATCTCGCCGGTCACTTGATCGATCATCTTGAAATAGGCGGCGTCGCAGTCCATTGCGCCGGCGAACCGGCCCATCACCTCGCGCAGCCGAATTGGGTCCGCGATCGCGTCGTAGATCGCGGCGATCAACTCCGGATCCGATGCATCCCCCCGGCCCCGCATCGTCGATACGCTTTCGCTTTTTCTGCGGCCGCTCCCCCGCCACCCTTCCCTGTGACACCCCCGTGCATGGTCGATTTCGGAGGACCCGCCTTGACGCCTGGAAGTGTACGCCCTCCATAGTCCATGTGGGAGATGAAATGATCGTCGCTCCGGCATTGTATCGGGCGTATCGCGGGGGGTGGGTTGCCGCGATCGCCGGCGTGCCAAGAGATACCGGCATTTCCGGCTCTTGGATCGGGATGACGCGGCTGTGCGCATCGGGGGGAAGGTGCGGCAGCCGCGTCCACCCGATGATCCCCGGCGGGTCTCAGAAAGGCTCGTCGGTGTCGAACCCGCCGTCCGGCTCGTCCTCGAAGCGTCTGTCCTCGAACAGGCGCTCGTCTTCGCCGATGCCGCTTGCCGCCGCGTCGGCAGCGAACAACCCGGCAAGAGCGCTGCCGAGAAGGATACCGCCGGCGACGCCCACGGCCGTCTGGGCGGCGCCTGCGAGAAAGCCGCCGCCCAGGCGGTGGTGCGGATCGGCGAAGGCGGCGACGCGCGGATCCCCACCCGGAAGCCAGGGACCCGGACGGACGTCCGGCGTCCCCGAGGGCATTGCCGAACAGGCCGGTGAGGAAGCTGTTGGATGCGCGCTCGCTCAGCTGCCGTTCGAGGTCTTCGATGCGCACCTCGGCGGCGGCGAGTGTCTGCTGCTGCACGAGAATGGTCTGCGCCATGTAATAGGGTGCCGTCGGCTGGCGGGCGACATGATCGCGGATCCGGTCCTCGGCGTCCGGATCGCGACCGCCGGAGCGATCCTCGACCGCCCGGATCTTATCGAACAGCTCATCGATAACCTGTCGCTCGTTGTCGTCCACGGCTATCCCCTCGCTGGTACCCTTGTCGCTTCCACGGATTTCGTTAGAGGTATTACCTGGAGGCGCAGCAAGTCAAGCCGGGTGCAACGACGGGGCCAGTCAACCCATTTCTGTTCCTGTCCTAAGCCTGTCCAAGCAGCCGGCGAAGGAATTTTTGTCTGGCGTTTCGATTCTTTGCGGTTCAAGTGACCGCAGGTGAAGCCCGCGTCTCCGACTTAGCCGTCGAGGACGTCGCGAACGCCGGTAATGGCACGGAGGCGGGCGGTGGCCTCGGCGGTGACCGAGAGGCGCAGCGGCAGAAGTACCGCCGCCTCGATTCCGTCGTCGAACCAGGTGACGAGGCGGACGATGTCGCCGCCGGGCGGCTGCGCGATCAGCACGTTGCGCACGGCGGCGACGGCGTCGGCCGTGTCGATGTGGATGGCGAGCGTGCCGCCCAGCTTCGCCATCGCCTGGTCCACAGGCTCGACTTCCTGGGCGACGATGCGCACACTCTCCGCCTCGACCTGCGCCGTTGCCCGAACGAGGATCGCCGATCCCGGGTCCAGCAAGGGCCGTCGGGCGGCGAGGATCTCGGAGAAGACGGTGACCTCGAAGACGCCGGTCGGATCGGAGAGCTGGACGAAAGCGTAGCGGGTGCCCTTCGCCGAGGATCGCTCGCGCTTGGCGAGCACCGTTCCGGCCAGGACCACCGGACCGGAGTTGGCCCGCGCCTGCAGATCGGCGGAACGGGTGACGCCGAGGCGCTTCAGCTTTGCCTGATATCCATCGAGCGGGTGCGCGGACAGATAGAAGCCGACGGCATCCAGTTCCTCCTTCAGCCGCTCCGCCGGCGACCAGTCGTCGACGCGGGCGAGCTGCAACCCTTCCTCTGCGCCCGTGTTGGTGGCACCTCCCCCGGCGGCGCTGCCGAACAGCCCCATCTGTCCGCTCTCCCGGTCCTGGGCGCGCAGGCTTGCCCGGCGGAGCATCGCATCGATGCTGGCGACGACCCGGCGGCGGTTGGCGTCCAGCCGGTCGAAGGCACCGGCGCGCGCGAGGTTCTCCAGTTGCCGCTTGTTGGCGTGACGACAATCGAGCCGGCCGGCGAAATCATCGAGCGAGCGAAAGGGCCCGTTCCGCTCCCGTTCGGCGATGAGCGCCCGGACCGCGGTCAGCCCCACCGTCTTGACCGCCGCAAGCGCGTAGCGGACGCCGCCAGTGTGCGCATCCGCACCATCGCCGTATTCGACGGTGAAGGTATCGGCCGATGCGTTGATGTCGGGCGGCAGGAGACGGATGCCGAGCCGGTCCAGCTCGCGACGAAACCCGTTCAGCTTGTCGGAATTGCCGAGGTCGAGGGTCATCGAGGCGGCGAAGAACTCGAGCGGGAAGTTGGCCTTCAGATACGCAGTCTGATAGGCGATCAATGCGTACGCGGCCGCGTGCGACTTGTTGAAGCCGTAGCCGGCGAACTTGTTGACGTGCTCGAAGATGCGCGCCGCCGTTGCCGCGGAGACGTTGCGGGTGCGGGCGCCGTCGATGAAGGTCTCCCGCTGCTGATCCATTTCGGAGCGGATCTTCTTGCCCATCGCCCGCCGCAGGATGTCGGCGCCGCCGAGCGTGTAGCCGCAGAGCGTTTGCGCGATCTGCATCACCTGCTCCTGGTAGATCATGATCCCGTAGGTTTCCTTCAGGATCGGCTCGAGCACCGGGTGCAGGTAGTCGGGCTTTTCCTCTCCGTGTTTGCGATGGATGTAGCTCGGGATGTTGGCCATCGGGCCCGGGCGGTAGAGGGCGACGACGGCGATGATGTCCTCGAACGCATCCGGCTTCAGCCGGCGCAGCGCGTCGCGCATGCCGTTGCTTTCCAGCTGGAAGACGCCGACGGTGTCGCCGCGGCCGAGCATCTCGTAGGTCGGCCGGTCGTCGAGCGGCAGACGCGATATGTCGAGATCGATGTTGCGGCCGCGGCGCAGCAGGGCGATCGTCTCTGCGAGAACGGTCAGCGTCTTCAGGCCGAGGAAGTCGAATTTCACCAGACCCGCCTGTTCCACCCACTTCATGTTGAAGCCGGAGACCAGGAACGATGAGCGCGGATCGCGGTAGAGCGGGATCAGTTCGGCCAGCGGCCGGTCGGCGATGACGACGCCGGCGGCATGGGTCGAGGCGTGGCGGTAGAGGCCTTCCAGCTGGCGGGCGATGCCGACCAGCCGCGCCACCGTCTCGTCCTCGGCGATCATCGCCTGCAGCTGCGGCTCGCCCTCGATCGCCTCCGCCAGCGTCACCGGGTGCGCCGGGTTGTTGGGCACCAGCTTGCACAGCTTGTCGACGTGGCCGTAGGCCATGCCGAGGACGCGGCCGACGTCGCGCAGCACGGCGCGCGCCTGCAGCTTGCCGAAGGTGATGATCTGCGCCACCCGGTCTGCGCCGTAGCGCTCGATGACGTGGCGGATCACCTCGTCGCGCCGGTCCTGGCAGAAGTCGATGTCGAAGTCCGGCATCGAGATGCGCTCGGGGTTGAGGAAGCGCTCGAACAGGAGGCCGAAGCGGATGGGGTCGAGATCGGTGATGGTGAGCGACCAGGCGACGACCGAGCCGGCGCCGGAGCCGCGGCCGGGGCCGACCGGGATGCCGGCTTCCTTCGCCCAGCGGATGAATTCGGCGACGACGAGGAAGTAGCCGGCGAAGCCCATGTTGCAGATGACATCGAGTTCGAAGGCGAGACGGTCGCGGTATTGGCGGAAGAGGGCGTCGCGGGCGTCGGCGTCCAGTCCCGCCGTCGACACGTGCTGGGCGAGGCGGCGTTCGAGCCCGCGGGCGGCGTCGCCGCGAAGCACGTCCTCCTCGCTCGTCCCCGGCCCGCAGTCGAAGTGCGGCAGCATCGGCTTGACCGGCCGGACAAGAAAGGCGGTGCGGCGGGCGATCAGCACCGTATTGGCGACCGCGTCGGGCAGATCGGCGAACAGCTCGGCCATCTGCGGCCGGCGACTTCAGGGAGTGCTCGGGGCTCAGCCGGCGGCGTTCGGGGTCGGCAAGCGTGGTGCCCTCGGCGATGCACAGGAGCGCGTCGTGCGCCTCGTACATCTCGGGCGACGCGAAATAGGCGTCGTTGGTGGCGACGATCGGCAGGCCTTGCTCTCGGCGAGATCGAGGAGGCCGCCTTCGATCGCCTGCTCTTCCGGCAGCCCGTGCCGCTGCAGCTCGACGTAGAGGCGGTCGCCGAAACCGCTGGCGAGCCGGTCGAGGAGGTCGGCGGCGGCGTCGCGCTTGCCGTCCTGCAGCAGCCGGCCGAGCGGGCCGTCCCGCACCGCCGGTGAGCAGGATCAGGCCGGCGCGCATGCGCGAGCAGCGTCTCCAGCGAAACCTGCGGCGTCTCATCGCAGGCCGGATCCAGCTGGGCGCGGGCGACCAGCGACAACAGATTGGCGTAGCCTGCCTGCGACTGGCACAAGGAGGACGACCGGATCGGCGGCCCTGAACCCGCGCGGCCGCAGCCCGCCGCCGCACGCCGCTGCCGTCGGCCCGGGTCAGGCTCAGCTGGCAGCCGATGATCGGCTGAATGCCCTTCTCACTCAGCGCCGCCGAGAACTCCATGGCGCCGAACAGGTTGTTGGTGTCGGTGATGGCGGCCGCCGGCATCCCCATCGCCCGGCACAGGCTTGGCAGCTCCTTGATGCGGATGGCGCCCTCGGAGAGCGAGTACTGGGTGTGGATGCGGAGATGAACGAAGACGGGCTCGGTCATCGGCGGCATTCCCTCTCCTCTTGCGGTCGCGGGAACTCCGCCTCAAGCCGCCCGCACGAGGCCGTCGTTCAAGATCACCGTGCGATCCATCCGTGCCGCCAGGAGCGGGTTGTGGGTGGCGATGAGGGCGGCGAGATTGGCGCCGCGGGCGAGGCGGAGGAGGAGTTCGAAGACGTCGCCGGCGGTGTGCGGATCGAGATTGCCGGTCGGCTCATCGGCGAGCAGGATTTGCGGCGCGTTGGCCAGCGCCCGGGCGATCGCCACCCGTTGCTGCTCGCCGCCGGAAAGCTGCCCCGGCCGATGATGCAGCCGGTCGGCGAGACCGAGTTCGCAGAGCAGCTCGCGGCTGCGCGCGTCCGTTGCGCGACGGCCGCGACCGGCGATCATCTGCGGCAAATTGACGTTCTCCAGCGCCGAAAACTCCGGCAGCAGGTGGTGGTACTGGTAGACGAAGCCGATGGCGAGGCGGCGGATCAGTGTGCGTGCGCCGTCGTCGAGGGCGCCGCAGGCGCGGCCATCGATCGCGACCTCGCCGCCATCGGGACGCTCGAGCAGACCGGCGACGTGCAGGAGCGTCGACTTGCCGGCGCCGGACGGGCCGACCAGGGCCACCAGTTCGCCGGCGGCAACGCCAAGGTCGACGCCGCGCAGCACCTCGAGCGTTGCCCGGCCCTGGGGATAGCGACGGATGATACCGGAGAGCCGGAACAGCGGCTCATTCATACCGGAGCGCTTCCGCCGGCTCGATCCGCGCCGCCCGCCATGCCGGATAAAGGGTGGCGAGGAACGACAGCACCAGGGCCATGATGGTGACGACGGCGACCTCCGTCGCGTCCACCTTCGCCGGCAGCTTCGACAAAAAGTAGATCTCGGACGCGAACAGGTCGGTGCCGGTAAAGCCCTGGATCCACTGGCGGATGGTTTCGATATTGCGGGCGAAGGCGAGGCCGAGAGCGAACCCCAAGAGCGTGCCGACGACGCCGACGCTGGACGCCGGTGATGAAGAAGATGCGGGTGATCGCTCCGCGCGTCGCTCCCATCGTCCTCAGGATGGCGATCGCCCGACCCTTTTCCTTCACCAGCATGATCAGACTGGAGATGATGTTGAAGGCGGCGACGACGATGATCAGCGTCAGGATCAGGAACATGACGTTGCGCTCGACCTGGATGGCATTGAAGAAGCCGGCGTTCAGCTGCTGCCAGTCGGCAACGCGCAAAGGATCGTCGATCTCCCGCCACAGTGCTTTGCTGATCTCGCCGGCCCGATCCGGATCGTCGATAAAGACCTCCAGCGTCGTCACCGCGTTGGGCAGGTTGAAATACGTCTGCGCCGCGTCGAGCGGCATGAAAACGAAGCTGGAATCGTATTCGTACATGCCGACGTCGAACAGTGCCACGATCTTGTACGCCCGCACCCGCGGCACGGTGCCGAAGGCGGTGACGGTGCCGGCGGGCGAGATCAGGGTCAGCCGGTCGCCGACGTCGAGGCCGAGGCGGTCGGCGAGACGGCCGCCGATGACGATCGCGTCGTTGCCGTGGAAATCGTCGAGGCTTCCCGCGGTAATCGCATTGGCGATGATCGCGCGGTGCTTCAGATCCGCGGGCCGCAGGCCGCGAACGACGGCGCCGCGGGCGACGCCCGACGCGGTGACCATCACCTGGTTCTCGATCATCGGATCGGCGAAGCGGACCCCCGGCAGCTTGCGCGATCCTGGCATCAAGCGCGTCGTAATCGGTGATGCCGGTCACGGGACCTTGAACATTGATATGGCCGTTGAGGCCGAGGATGCGGCCGAGCAGTTCGGCGCGGAAGCCGTTCATCACCGACATGACGATGATCAGGGTGGCGACGCCGAGCGCGATGCCGAGGAAGGAGAACAGCGCGATGAGCGAGATGAAGCCTTCCTGCCGGCGCGGCTTCAGATAGCGCATCGCCACGTACCATTCGAAACGCGAGAACAAATTCCGCCCCTTCCTAGCCGAGCAGCCGCGCGATCGCCGCCTCGACGGACAACTCGTCGCGCGCGCCGCTGCGCCGGTCCTTCACCTCGACGCGCTCCGCCGCAGCACCCCTCGGGCCGACGATGACCTGCAGCGGCAGGCCGATCAGATCCATCTCCGAGAACTTGACGCCGGCGCGCTCGTTCGCGATCGTCCCAGAGGACGGCGACGCCGGCCGCCGCGCACGCTTCGTAGATGCGCGCGCAGACGGCGCCGGTCGCGGCATCCCCGGCCTTCAGATCGATCAGGCCGAAGGCGAAGGGGGCGACCGCCGCCGGCCAGACGATGCCGGCGTCGTCGTGGGAGGCCTCGATGATGGCGCCGACCAGCCGCGAGACGCCGATGCCGTAGGAGCCCATCTCGATCGCCACCGGCTCGCCGTCGGGACCGGCAACGACGGCGCCGAGCGGCTTCGAATACTTGGTGCCGAAATAGAAGATGTGGCCGACCTCGATCCCCCGCCCGGTCACCAGCTCCGCACCCAGCGCCGCCTCGAATCGCCGCATCCCGCCGCTCGTCGGTCGCCGCATAGCGCCTGGTGTATTCATCGACGATCGGCGCCAGATCGCCGTCGAAATCGATCGCCCGGTCCGCCAGCGACAGTGCCGCAAAGTCGCGGTGATAGGCGATCTCGCTCTCGCCGGTATCGGCGAGGATGACGAACTCGTGGCTGAGGTCGCCGCCGATCGGCCCGGTATCCGCCTGCATCGGGATCGCCTTCAGGCCCATCCGTTCGAAGGTGCGCAAGTAGCAGACGAACATCTTGTGGTAGGCGCGGACGGCGCCGGCGCGGTCGAGATCGAAGGAGTAGGAATCCTTCATCAGGAATTCGCGGCCACGCATCACCCCGAAGCGCGGGCGGATCTCGTCGCGGAACTTCCACTGGATGTGATAGAGCAGTTTCGGCAGTTGCCGGTAGCTCTTCACCGCGGCGCGGACGATCTCGGTGATCAGCTCCTCGTTGGTCGGGCCGTAGAGCAGCTCGCGCTCGTGGCGGTCGACGATGCGCAGCATCTCCGGGCCGTAGGCGTCGTAGCGGCCGCTCTCCCGCCACAGCTCCGCCGGCTGGATGGTCGGCATCAGCATCTCGAGGCAGCCGGCCCGGTCCTGTTCCTCGCGGACGATCCGCTCGATGTTGCGCAGCACCCTTAAGCCCAGTGGCAGCCAGGAATAGATGCCGGCGCTCGACTGACGGACCAGGCCCGCGCGCAGCATCAGCCGGTGCGAGGCGATCTGCGCCTCGGCCGGTGTCTCCTTCAGAGTCGGCAGAAGGTAGCGGGAAAGCCGCATGACGGTGTATCGGGACCTTAGGTCGCCCGGGGAAGAGATCGGGGAGGCCGAAGAGAGGGCGGGCGCCCCCCGGCCCGGCGCGACATTAGGCCAACGCCGCCCCCGCATCAACCGCAGCGTATCGCCTCCCAGTTTGGGAACACAATCGTCGGCGGCCGTCGATGGAACGGAACCGTGGCGCATCGTCCGGCTCTATCCGAAACTGTTTATGGAATTCCCGCTGCCGAACTTCGACAAAGCCGAGCAGGTGGAGAATAGCGACAACCTCAGCCGATTTCAGGACCGGTAGATTGCCGCGCGTTAACCGATGGCGATGTTTTGGACGCCGACGAACTCCGCCTGAAGCTCGGGCTCGCCGTCCTCCAACAGGATGGCGATCACCTCGCGCAGGTTGCCAACCAGCTCGTCGAGAGTTGCACCCTGCGAATGTGCGCCGACGAACCCGGGAACGAAGCCGACGAACAGGGGGTCTCGGGATCGCGCTCAATGACCGCGGAATACGTCCTCATCCGGGAGGCGGCTACGCAAGGGCGGCGGCACTCCGCAGCCGGCGCAGATGCCGCCTTCGGCCTTGCATCCACTTGCCCGGCGTGCGAGGTGAATGCCTGGATCCTGCCGCAAGTTCTTTTGCCCGCCCTCTTTCCGTTCGGCCGCCCGATCATGGACCTGCACAACGCTGCCCTCCTTATCGGCGCCGGCATTCTCGGGGGCAGCATCAATGCCATCGCCGGCGGCGCCACCTTCTTCACCTTTCCGGCGATGATGGCCACCGGGCTGGGTGCGGTGGCGGCCAACGCCTCGAACACGGTGGCACTGGCGCCGTCGAGCTTCGCCGCCTTCTGGGCGATGCGCCGGCATCTTCCCGCCGCTCGCCATCTCCTGGTGTCGTTCCTGATCTTGGGTGCGGTCGGTGGCGCCCTCGGAGCATGGCTGGTGTTGTGGCTCGGGGATGCGCGCTTCCGCGCCTGCGTGCCCTGGCTGCTCCTCATCGCAACGGTGATGTTCGCGCTGGGCCCGTGGCTGGTGCGGATGATGAAGCGAGCCGACCTGCACCACGGGCGCCCGAGCGTTCGGGCCGCCGGCCTCGTCCTGCAGGCGGCGATCGGGGTCTACGGGGGCTTTTTCGGCGCCGGCATGGGCATGGTGACGCTGGCCGGACTGAACCTCCTCGGCCTCGAGGACATCCGGGTGATGAACGCGTTGAAGAACCTGTTCACCTCGCTCTGCAACGGCATCGCCATCGTCGTCTTCGTCATCGCCGGCGCAGTCAGCTGGTCGCACGCCCTGGTGATGATGAGCGGTGGACTCCTCGGCGGCTACATCGGCGGCCACGCCGGCAACCGCCTTCCGGCTCCCTTCGCGCGAAATTTGTCACCGCCGTAGGCACCCTCCTTACCATCGCCTACTTCGTCAAGAGTTGACGCCCTGGCGGCGTTTGAGAATGGACGTAGCGACGAAGGTGTCCGTCAGCGGCTAAGGGTGCTGCAGGTGGCGGAAGGGTTGGGGAACGCGGCGCGCGGCGTCGCCGCCGGTGACTTGCAATGAACGCCTGGCGGGAGTATGTAGTCGGCCATCTCACACGCGGCTTTGCGGGAGAGGGCGTTCGTTCGCCCCATTCCGCTCCGGTCCCGAGCCCCGTAGGGTGCGGGCGACGCCGCGGCGGTCGAACCGGAACAGGACTAACAGACGATGACCATGCCCACGTTTACCATGCGCCAGCTGCTCGAAGCCGGCGTGCATTTCGGCCATACCACCCGGCGCTGGAACCCGAAGATGGCGCCGTATCTCTTCGGCGTCCGCAACGGCATCCACATCATCGATCTCGAACAGACCGTGCCGATGCTGCACCGCGCGCTCGCCGCGGTGCGCGACGTCGTCGCCGCGCGGCGGACGGGTGCTGTTCGTCGGCACCAAGCGCCAGGCGAGCGAAACCGTCGCCGAAGCCGCCAAGCGCTGCGGCCAGTACTACGTCAACCACCGCTGGCTGGGCGGCATGCTGACCAACTGGCGGACCATCTCGGTCTCGATCAAGCGGCTGCGCGAGCTCGATGACACGCTGTCCGGCGACAACGTCGGGCCTGACCAAGAAGGAGCTGCTGCAGATGACGCGCGAGCGCGACAAGCTCGAGCGCGCGCTCGGCGGCATCAAGGAGATGGGCGGGCTGCCGGCGATCTTGTTCGTCATCGACACCAACAAGGAGGCGATCGCCGTCGCCGAGGCCAACAAGCTCGGCATTCCGGTGGTCGCGGTCGTCGATTCCAACTCGCGATCCGCACGGCATCGACTTCCCGATCCCCGGCAACGACGACGCGCTGCGGGCGATCGGCCTCTACTGCGATCTCGTCGTCGAGGCGGTGCTCGACGGCATCCAGCGGAGATGACGGCGTCGGGCGTCGATCTCGGACGCAGGCGGAGCCGCTCGAAAGCGGCATCCCGGCGGCTGCCGGCGACGGCGACGCCACAGTCGGCGCGCTCGCCGACGAAAGCCTTGCCGGAAGCAGCGGCGAGCCTGCGGAGATGAGCGAAGCGTCACCGCCGGCCTGAAGCGGCCGTAACCGATCGACGCCCGCCGCCCGGCGGGCGTGCGAGCCGATTGAACCCACTCACGCGTCGCGTCCGGCTGGCCCGGACGCCGCTGTCCGGAGAGCCTGGAGATGAGCGAGATCACCGCCGGCCTGGTCAAGGAGCTGCGCGAGAAGACCGGCGCCGGCATGATGGACTGCAAGAAGGCGCTGACCGAGACCGGCGGCGACATGGAGGCCGCCGTCGACTGGCTGCGCAAGAAGGGTCTTGCGGCGGCCGCGAAGAAGGCGGGGCGCGTCGCCGCCGAGGGGCTGGTCGGACTCGCGGTCGAAGGCCGGCGCCGGCGCGCTGGTCGAGGTGAACGCCGAGACCGACTTCGTCGCCCGCAACGCCGATTTCCAGGCGTTCGTCGCCACCGTCGCCCGAGCTGGCGCTGCAGGCGGGAGGGCGACGTCGAGCGCGCTGACGGCGCTTCCCTATCCCGGCGCCGGCCGCACCGTCGCCGAGGAGCTGACCCATCTGATCGCCACGATCGGCGAGAACATGACCATCCGCCGGACCGCCGTCGTCGATGTCGGCGAAGGCGTCGTCGGCTCACTACGTGCACGAACAGCAGGGCGCCGGGGCTCGGCAAGCATCGGCGTGCTGGTGGCGCTCGAGACCGCGGCCGATCCGGGCGCCGCGCTCGACGACTCGGCAAGCAGCTCGCCATGCACGTTGCCGCCGCGGCGCCGCAGGCGGTCTCGCGCGCCAATGTGGATCCAGAAGGCGCTGGAGCGCGAGCGCGCGGTGCTGAGCCGAACAGGCGCGCGCCAGCCGGCAAGCCGGAGCCGATCATCGCCAAGATGGTCGAGGGCCGGCTGTCCAAGTTCTACGAGGACATCTGCCTGCGTCGAGCAGGCCTTCGTCATCGACGGCGAGAGCAAGGTCAAGGCGGTCGTCGAGCAGGCTGCCAAGGAGGTCGGCCGCGCCGATCGACGGTGAGCGGGTTCGTCCGCTTCGCGTCGCGGCGAGGGCATCGAAAAGCGGACAGGACGATTTCGCCGCCGAGGTGGCGAGCGACCGCGCGGGCGCTGATACCAGCCACCGGCCGACGGGCTGGAGCCGACCTGAGCGCGCCCCCGACTACCGCCGGGTCCTGCTCAAGCTCTCCGGCGAGGCGCTCGATGGGCGACGGTGCGGTCGGCTCGACCCCGCCGACCTCGACCGCATCGCCGCAGGACATCGCGACGGTGCACGGCCTGGGGGTCGAGGTTGCCTCGTCGATCGGCGGCGGCAACATCTTTCGCGGCGTCACGGTGTCGGCGGCGGGCATCGACCGGGCCACCGCCGATTACATGGGCATGCTGGCGACGGTGATGAACGCGCTTGCGGTGCAGAGCGCGCTGGAGGCGGCAGGGGTTGCCGACCCGAGTGCAATCGGCGATCCCGATGGGGCCGGTGTGCGAGCCGTACATCCGCCGCCGCGCGCTCGCCACCTGGAAAAGGGGCGGGTG
Organism: uncultured Alphaproteobacteria bacterium; assembly: GCA_963781645.1. Lineage (GTDB taxonomy): Bacteria > Pseudomonadota > Alphaproteobacteria > Rhodospirillales > Defluviicoccaceae > Defluviicoccus. The sequence goes on from CAWAGY010000007.1 coordinate 77,789, forward strand.
GTCGATCTTCGGCGCCGGCACCGGCAATCCGTTTTTCACCACCGATACCGCGGCGGCGCTGCGCGCGGCCGAGATGGGCTGCGACGCCCTGTGCAAGGGCACGCAGGTGGACGGCGTCTATTCCGCCGATCCGAAGATCGATGGCGACCGCCAACCGCTACGAGCAGCTCACCTACCAGGACGTCCTGGCCCGCGACCTGAAGGTGATGGACGCGGCGGCGATCGCCCTGGCCCGCGACAACGCCTGCCGATGGTCGTCTTTTCGATGCACGAGCCGGGCGCATTCGCCGACATCGTCCGCGGCGCCGGCACCTTCACCATCGTCGCCTGATGTCGCCTCGCGGGGCGCAGCGGAAGCAGCGGGAGTAAGACGTGTGGCCAACGCCGATATCGACAAGCTGAAGAAGGACGCCGACCGGCGCATGGACGCCGCCATCGAGGTCCTGCAGAAGGAGCTCGGCGGGTCTGCGCACCGGCCGCGCCTCGACAAGCCTCTCTGGAGCCGCTCGTCGTCCACGCCTACGGCACCGACATGCCGATGCCGCAGGTGGCGACGATCAGCGCGCCCGAACCGCGGATGCTGTCGGTTCAGGTGTGGGATCGCGGCCTGGTCAAGGCGGTGGAAAAGGCGATCCAGGAATCCGGCCTCGGCCTCAACCCGGTCGGGGAAGGCCAGGTGATCCGGGTGCCGATCCCGGTGCTCACCGAGGAGCGGCGGCACGAACTCGGCAAGGTCGCCGCCCGATACGCCGAGGAGGCGCGGGTCGCCGTCCGCAATGTCCGCCGTCACGCCATGGAAGAATTAAAGAAGGCCGACAAGGATGGCAGCATTTCGCAGGACGAGCACCGAGATTATTCGAAGCAGGTGCAGGATATGACCGATCAGCACATCAAGCGGGTCGACGAGGTCCTCGCCAAGAAAGAGAGTGAAATACTTCAGGTCTGAGCCCATGCAGAGCGCTTCCGATCGCCGCGCGAGGCGTTGCCGCCGCCGGTCCACGTCGCCATCATCATGGACGGCAACGGCCGCTGGGCGACGGCGCGGGGGCTGCCGCGGACGGCCGGACACAAGCGCGGCGGCGAGGCGGTAAAGCGGGCGGTCGAAAGCGCCGGGCGGATGGGCATCCGCTACCTGACCCTGTTCGGCTTCTCGTCCGAGAACTGGAAGCGGCCGACGGCCGAGATCTCGGACCTGATGGGGCTGCTTCGCTACTATCTCCGCAACGAGCTGCGCTTCCTCAAGGAGAACAACATCCGCCTAAAGGTCATCGGCGATCGGTCGCGGCTGGATGCCGACATCGTCCGGCTGATCGATGAGGCGGAACGGGAGACCGGCGGCAATGTCCAGCTGACGCTGGTTGTCGCCCTCAGCTACGGTGGCCGGGCGGAAATCGTCCGCGCCGCCCGCCGGATCGCCGAACGGGTGCGCGACGGCGAACTCGCCATCGACCGGATAGATGAGGCGGCTCTGGCCGCCGATCTTGACACCGCCGGAATTCCCGATCCGGATCTGCTGATCCGGACGAGCGGCGAGAAGCGGATCAGCAACTTCCTTCTCTGGCAGCTCGCCTATGCCGAGCTGATCTTCATCGACACGCTGTGGCCCGACTTCGCCAAGGAGGACCTGGAGCAGGCGGTCGCCGAATTCCACCGGCGCGAACGCCGCTACGGGGCTGCGAGTGGCTGAGCCGCACGTCGCACCATCGCCCTTCCATCAGCGTGTCTGGTCGGGGCTGGTTCTGGGGCCGGCGGTCCTCGTGGCCGTCTGGGTCGGGACGCCCGCCTTCGAGGTGCTGATCGCGGCCGCGATGGCGATTCTCGCCTGGGAGTGGTCGCGACTGTTCGCTGCGGCGCCGCCGCAGCCGGCGGGCGTCGTTCTCATCCTTGCCCTCATCGCCGCCGTCGGCATCGGTGCCGCCTTCGGACCGCGGGTGGGGGCAGTACTGGTCATCGCCGCGGCCGTCCTCGTGCTCGTGATGTCGCGGCGTCCGTGGCTGGCCATGGGGGCCGTTTATTTCGGCGTGCCGGCGCTGGTGCTGATCGGGCTGCGGGCCGATCCGGAGTGCGGGCGGCTCACCGTCTTCTGGCTGCTGGCCATCGTCTGGGCGTCCGATATCGGCGCCTATCTGAGCGGATCGTCGGTCGGCGGGCCGAAACTGGCGCCTTCCATCAGTCCGAACAAGACTTGGTCCGGCTTCGCCGGAGGCCTTGCCGCGGCGGCGGTCGCCGGAACGGCGGTCGGCTCCCTTGGTGGCGGCGGTGCTGCGGCTGGGCGGCTCGCCCTGCTCGGCGCCGGCGTCGGCCTCGCGACCCAAGCCGGCGATCTGGCCGAATCCTGGGTGAAACGGCATTTTGGCGTCAAGGACACGAGCGGCCTGATCCCCGGCCACGGCGGCCTTCTCGATCGCGTCGACGGCTTACTTGCAGCGACTTTGGTTACGGCGTTGATCGTGGCGTGGCTCAACGGCAGTATGTGCACATGGCATTGACGGCAGCGAAGGCGAACGGCGAGCGGCGCAGCGTGACGATCCTCGGGTCAACCGGGTCGGTCGGCGCCAATACCGTCGAGTTGATCGAACATTACACCGGCGCCTTCGATGTCGTGGCGATTACCGCCAACCGCAACGTCTCGCTGCTCGCCGACCAGGCGCGGCGGCTCGGGGCGAGGCGCGCCGTCGTCGCCGATCCCGCGGGCTATGCGGAGCTGAAGGAACGGCTCGCCGGGACCGGTATCGAGGTCGCCGCCGGCGACGATGCCATCATCGATGCGGCAAGCCTGCCGTCCGACCAGGTCATGGCGGCGATCGTGGGCGCCGCCGGACTGGCGCCGACGATGGCGGCGGTACGGCGCGGCGCCGTCATCGGCCTCGCCAACAAGGAGTGCCTGGTTTGCGCCGGCGGCCTGATGATGGCCGAGATCGCCCGCTGCGGCGCAACGCTGGTGCCCGTCGATTCGGAACACAGCGCCATCTACCAGGTGTTCGACTTCGACAACGCCGACAAGGTGGAACAGATCATCCTCACCGCCTCCGGCGGGCCGTTCCGCCGGCTTGCGCTGGCGGAGATGGTCGGCGTCACGCCGGCGCAGGCGGTCGCTCATCCCAACTGGGATATGGGAGCGAAAATCTCCGTCGAATTCGGCGACGATGATGAACAAGGGCCTGGAGCTGATCGAGGCGTTCCACCTGTTTCCGGTCGGCGCCGGTCAGATCGAGATCGTCGTCCATCCGCAATCGGTGATCCACAGCCTCGTTGCCTACGTCGACGGCTCCATTCTGGCACAGCTCGGGCTGCCCGACATGAAGACGCCGATCGCCTACGCCCTCGGCTGGCCGGACCGCCTGGGCGTGCCGTCGGCCCGGCTCCGCCTCACCGAGATCAACCAGCTCACCTTCGAGGCTCCGGACGAGGTGCGGTTCCCGGCGCTGCGGCTGGCGCGCGAGGCGCTGACGGCGGGAGGCTCGGCACCCATCGTCCTCAATGCCGCCAACGAGGTGGCGGTGGCCGGCTTTCTCGCCGGCGCCATCGGCTTCCTCGACATTCCGGCGGTCGTCGAAGCACGCTGGCCAGCGTGGCGGTCGGCCCGGTCGGCAGCCTCGGTGACGTCGTTCACATCGATGGCGAGGCGCGCCGCGGCGCCCGCGCGCACATGGCGGCGCCGCGTCCGGTGCGAACGTGCTGCGCGTGAGCACGCTGCACGCCATTGGCCGCCGGCGATAATGGCGGCGCCGGCCTCCGCGAAGGATCGTCCGTTGGATGGAGCCGTGTTCCTGATCGATGTTTGATTGGATCATTCCGTTTCTCGTCGTCCTCACCGTGCTCGTTTTCGTGCACGAACTCGGCCACTACCTGGTGGCGCGACGCTGTGGCGTTCGCGTCGAGACGTTTTCGATCGGCTTCGGCCCGGAGCTGTTCGGCTGGACCGATCGCCTCGGCACCCGCTGGAAGATCAGCGCCGTTCCGCTCGGCGGCTACGTCAAGATGTTCGGCGAGATGGACTTCACCGACGAGGACGAGCGGCCGGCGCTGAGCGAGGACGAACGCCGCGTCTCCTTCCATTTCAAGACGCTGAAGCAGAAGTCGGCGATCGTTGCCGCCGGTCCCGCCGCCAACTTCCTGTTTGCCGTCGTCGCCTTGCTCGCCTTGTTCACCCTCGTCGGCGAGCCGGCGCCGTTGCCCGTCGTCGGCAGCGTGCAGTCGGGCAGTGCCGCCGAACAGGCCGGGTTTGCCGTCGGCGACGAGATCAGGTCGATCGACGATGAGCCGATTGCCTGGTTCGAGGATATAAGACGGATCGTCTCGGACCATCCGGGCGTGCCGCTGCGCTTTGCTGTCGAGCGGGCGGACGCGCCGCTTGAGCTGACGGCGACGCCGCAGCCGAAGGCGATCGGCGGCGACGGCCGCACGATCGGCCTCCTGGGCGTTACCCCCGATCTGAAGCGGGTCGGCTACCACGAGCTGTCGCTGCCGGGAGCCATCGGCGCCGCCTTTCAACGCACGTTTGGGCTGACGGTGCAGATCCTTTCGACCCTCGGCGAGATCATTACCGGCGAGCGCAGCGCCGGCGAACTCGGCGGCCCGATCCGGATCGCCCAGATTTCGGGTGAGATCGCCAAGGACGGTCTGATCAACCTCGTCTTCTTCATGGCCGCACTGTCGGTGAACCTCGGGCTGATCAACCTGTTCCCGGTGCCGATGCTGGATGGCGGCCACCTGATGTTTTATGGAATCGAGGCGATCCGCGGCAAGCCGATGAGTCACCGGGTCCTGGAGTACTGCTTCAAATTCGGCGTCGCCGTCGTGCTGTTGCTGATGGTCTTTGCTACCTGGAACGATATCGTCAACCTCAAGGTCATCGAGTTCTTCAAACAACTCGTCAGCTAATCATCAAATTAAAGGGAGGGGGCGTGGTTCTGCCGTCGTTGCTGCGCGGAAACCTGTGGCGTCGGGTTGCTCTCGCCGCCTGCCTGGTGTTGGCGATCGCCGGCGAGGCGGCGGCGCAGGATACGATCCGCGAGATCGACGTCGTCGGTGTACAGCGGACGGAAGCGAGCACCGTCAAGTCTTATCTCCTGGTGCAGCCGGGGGATCCGTTCGACGATGCACGGATCGACCGGTCGCTGAAGAGCCTGTTTGCGACCGGGCTGTTCGCCGATGTCTCGATCAGCCGCGACGGCGACCGCCTGATTGTGAACGTTGTCGAAAACCCGATCGTCAACCGTGTCGCCTTCGAGGGAAACCGCAAGATCGACGACAAGACGCTGGACGCGGAGGTGGCGCTCAAACCGCGCAGCATCTACACGCGGGCGAAGGTACAGAGCGATGTCACCCGCATCCTTACGCTCTACCGGCGCGGCGGGCGCTTCGCGGCGACGGTCGAGCCGAAGATCATCGAGCTGCCGCAAAATCGTGTCGACGTCGTCTTCGAGATCCAGGAGGGCGACGTCACCAGCATCGACACGATCCGCTTCATCGGCAACGAGAACTACTCGGATTCGGAGCTGCGCACGGTCATCCGGACGAAGGAGACGGCGTGGTGGCGGTTTCTCTCGACGGACGACACCTACGATCCGGATCGGCTGTCGCTCGATCGCGAACTGCTTCGGCGTTTCTATCTAAATAACGGTTATGTGGATTTCCGCGTCGTCTCGGCGGTTGCCGAGCTAACGCCCGACCGCAGCGGATTCATTCTGACGTTCACCGTCGACGAGGGTGAACGCTACAAGGTCGGCAAGGTCAACTTCAGCACCTCCCTGCGTGGCTTCGACACGGCTTCGGTCGCAGACGTGGTGACGCTCGATGAAGGTGACTGGTACGACGCCAACGCCCTCGAGAAATCGATCGAGAAGCTGACGGAAGCGGTCGGAGCGCAGGGCTATGCCTTCGTCGAGGTGAGACCGCGCCTGGACCGCAACAAGGAGAACAAAACCGTCAATATCACCTTCGAGATCAACGAAGGGCCGCGGGTCTTCGTCGAGCGCATCGACATCTCCGGCAATGTCCGCACCATGGACAAGGTCATCCGCCGGGAATTCCGCCTGGTCGAGGGCGATGCGTTCGATGCCGCCAAGCTCCGGCGGTCGCGCCAGCGCATTCAGGACCTCGACTTCTTCGAAAAGGTTACGATCGAACAGGTGCCGGGCAGCGCCCCCGATCGCGCCGTTGTCAAGGTCAACGTGCAGGAGAAATCGACCGGCTCCTTGTCGGTTGGTGCCGGCTTTTCGACGGGGACCGGCATCCTCGGCGACCTCAGCGTCCGCGAACGCAACTTCCTCGGCCGCGGCCAGGATGTGCTGCTGTCGCTGCTCTTGGGAACACGCCGCAAGCAGGCGGAGGCGTCGTTCACCGAGCCGTACTTCCTCAACCGCGAGATCGCCGCCGGCATCGACGCCTTCTACATCGAGACGGACCGGCAGTCCGAGAGCTCGTTTGACGTGCGGACCTTCGGCGGCGACCTCCGCATCGGCTATCCGTGGACCGAGCATCTCACCCAGGCCTGGAAGTACACGCTCAAGAGTTCCGAAATCTTCAACGTTCCGAGCGACGCCTCGATCTATGTTGCAGATGCGCAGGGGACGGAGGTTTACTCCGAAATATCGCACATCCTCACCTACGATCGCCGCGACAGCAAGATCGACCCGCACTCGGGCTACCTCGCCCGGCTGACCAGCGATGTCGCCGGCCTCGGCGGCACCGTCGCCTATCTGAGGAACCGCGGCCAGGCCGAATACTATTATCCCGTTACCGACAATGTCGTCCTTTCCGTGATCGGCCAGGGCGGGGCCATCGTCGGCCTCGGCGAAAGCGTCAACCTGCTCGACCGCTTCTTCATCGGCGGCAACGAGGTGCGAGGCTTCAAGATCGACGGTCTCGGCCCCCGCGACGAGACGACCCGCGACGCGCTCGGCGGCCAGTACTTTTACTCCGGCTCGCTCCAGCTCAGCTTCCCGCTGGGCCTGCCGGAAGAGCTGCAAATCCGCGGCCGGGTGTTCAACGATGTCGGCAGCGCGTGGTCGTTGCATGAGAACGAGCAACCGAGCAACCCGATCGAGGATTCCAAAGCGCTGCGATCATCGGCCGGCGTCGGCTTGACCTGGGTGTCGCCCTTCGGGCCGCTCGGGGTCGACCTCGGCTACGCCTATATCAAGCAGGATTTCGACCGCACCGAACTGTTTCGCTTGAACTTCGGGACGCGATTCTAGATGCCCGGGAGGCGCGGCCGGCCGAGGGTCCCCGTCGTGATCCGGATCGTGCTCGGGATCCTCATCGTCGCACCGATGGCGGCGGCCGTCGTGCCCGTTGTGCCCGCGCAGGCAACCGAGTTGCGGATCGCCGTCCTCGACGTCGAGCGGGTCCGGCGCAACGCCCAGGCGGTGAAAACCATCCACACCCAGCTCGGAACCTACGTCGACGCCTATCGCACCGAAACGCAGAAGGAAGAGCAGGAGATTCGTACGGCGCAGGAGGAACTGGCGCGCAAGCGTCTGATTGTT
>CAWAGY010000008.1:0-47621 GCA_963781645.1 uncultured Alphaproteobacteria bacterium
GGAAAGAATTACTTTGAGGGACAAGCCACGTTTTTTGATCGTCTTCTAGAGGATCATCGGCGGATGCTTAAGTCGCCGAGAAGGGTCCGGTTGGTAAGGCGGCTCAAGGGGTTGAGCTGTGGAGAGCGGCAAGCTGACCGCAGTCGATGTTGAACAAGTCAAGGAGGCGGGGCGGCGGGAGCTCTTGCCGATCATCGCGCTCGGCGGAGCGGCGGCGGCGGCGCTGGCCTTCGGGTGGCTGGCGGAGGAGGTGGGGGAGGGGGACACGCGGGCATTTGACACCGCGCTTCTGCTGGCGTTGCGTGAGCCGAACGATCCCGCCAACCCCATCGGGCCGCCGTGGCTGGAAGAAACCGCCCGCGACTTCACCGCGCTCGGCAGCAACGGCGTGCTCGTCTTCGCCGTGCTCGCCACCTGCCTGTTTCTCATCCTTGCCCGCAAGCGGGCGGCCGCCGCCACCGTCGCCGTCGCCGCGGGCGGGGGGCTTGGCCTCCTCCATCTCCTGAAGCACTGTTCCAGCGCGCGCGCCCGGAGCTCGTGCCGCACGCGGCGCGCGTGTTCACCACCAGCTTTCCGAGCAGCCACGCGATGATGTCGGCCGTCGTCTATCTCACGCTCGGCGCGTTGCTCGCGCGCGCGCAGCCGGACCGGCGCCTGAAGGTGTTTTTTGGCGTGCTCGCCGTGGTGCTGACGCTCATCGTCGGAGCGAGCCGCGTCTATCTCGGCGTGCACTGGCCGAGCGACGTGCTCGCCGGCTGGTGCGTCGGCGCCGCCTGGGCCCTGGTGTTCTGGGCGATCGCCGGCTGGTTGCAACGCCGCGGCGCAGACCGGGGTTGACCGCTTCGGCGCAAGCGCGTATGTTCATGTATTGTTCTTGCACGCCGGGCGGCGGGTGTTGCGGGGGAAGCAAATGACGACAAAGAGACGACACATGACGACATAAGGACGACAGACGGCGCCGCAGACGACGACAAAAGACGACAAATGACGACGAAAGCCGACGGATGACGACTTTCGCGCGTTTTGTTCGCGACTTCCCATAATCAATGAGTTAGGCGAAAAACACGCGCTTCGAGTCATCATCTTATGCGCTTATCGCGTGGTGAGTGGGGACGGAAGGGTGGCGGCGGAGAGGGGTGTGGGCTCAGGCGAAGTCTTTGGCGAGCGCTTCGCGGACGGCTTCGGACAGAGCGGCCAGGTGCCCGTACTTGGGATGATCGATGCCGAGGAGAATGCGGCTGCCCTTGGTGCGGAAGGCGGCGATCTGTTCGGGCGTGAACGGGAATTTGATGAAGTGCACCGACGACGTCTTGCCGTCGGCCGTTGTGCGATCCGCGTCGCCCTCCGGGACGGCGGCGACGCGCGCGCCGGCCGAGCTCGAAGAACACGCAATCCTCGATGCCGCCGAGCTCGGCGAGGACCCGGGCGCGCCGGCCGGGATCCTCGATCTCGAACATGACCGTCGCGACCAGCTCGTCGCCCCTCCGGGATCAGCGGGTTGTAGGCGCGGAGCTCGTCTTCGATCTGCGGCTCGCCGCCCTTCTCGATGTAGCAGCATCTCCTGCACCTGCTGCCGCATCGTGTCGAAGTTCTCGAAATAGAACGTCGCGTCCGGGCCGACCTCGACCCGGCGCTGCTGCTTGAGCGCCGAGACTTCCTGCGCGGCGGCCGTCGCGGATCTGGCCGTATTCGTCGATCGGCAGGATGTCGGCGCGGGTGATCCGGCGGGCTGGTCACGGCGTTCATCGCTCCTTGTCGAATGTGCGGCTTCAGTCGCCGTAGGCGCGGGCGATGATCTGGATCGGGTGCTGCACCGGTTCGATCACCGGCATCGGCCCGTCTGAGACGCTGCATCCCCTGCAGGATATGCGTCGCGGCGAGCGGGCATTCCGAGGCGACATAGGCCGGCTGCGGATCTCGCATCGCCTGGCGGGCGACCGGGCGGCCCACCTTCAGCGCCGTCTCGAAGTTGTCCTTCATGACGCCCCAGGAGCCGCCGTGACCGGAGCAGCGCTCGATCACCCTGACCGGCGTCGTCGGGCAGAGGCGCAGCATTTCGGTCGCCTTCTGCCCCATGTTCTGGGCGCGGGCGTGGCAGGCGATGTGCAGCGTGACGCCGCCGTCGAGCGGCTCAAGGCCCGGCGCCAGCCCCTGGCGTTGCGGGCGATGTCGACGACGTACTCGGCGGCGTCGAACATCGCCCGGCTCAAGCGCCTTGACGTTGTCATCGTCCGGCACGAGCAGCGGCCACTCGAACTTCAACATCAGCGCGCAGGACGGGACCAGCGCGACGACGTCGTAGCCCTTGTCGATCCACGGCCTCAGTGTCGGCGGCGACGCGTTCTGGCGCCGCTCCGCGACCCGGGCGAGATCGCCGTACTCGAACTGCGGCATGCCGCAGCAGCCGACGGATAGACGACCTCGGTCTCGACGCCGTTGCGGGCGAGCACGCCTGCGTCGCCTCGCCGATGCGCGGGATTGTTGTAGTTAACGAAGCAGGTGGCGTAGAGCACCGCCTTGCGCCCGTAAGCCGGGGCGTCCCGGTTGATCTCCGGCGTTCGCCTTGCGGGCGCGGGCCTCGAAGGTGCGGCCGTGGAATTCGGGCAGGTGCGCCTCGCGGTGGACGCCGGCCAGTCTTTTCCATGAGCGGCCGGGTGAGGCGTGTTGCCGCGCTGGCTCGCCCAATTGGCGAGCGGCGCGACGGGTGCCGCCAGCCGTCCGTTGCGGTCGGTCTGCGGCCAGCTGCCGCTTCGAGAACGGCACCTCGCCCTGCGCGGAACTCGGCCGCGCGGTAGCGCAGCATCAGGTGCGGAAAGTCGAGATCGAAGTCGTGCGGCGGCACGTACGGGCACTTCGTCATGAAGCACATGTCGCACAGCGTGCAGGCGTCGACGACCTGTTGAAAATCGGTGCTGGCGACCTGCTCGACCTCGCCGCCGTCGGTCGAATGTCGATCAGATCGAACAGGCGCGGGAAGCTGTCGCACAGATTGAAGCAGCGCCGGCAGCCGTGGCAGATGTCGAAGACGCGCCGCATCTCCGCGTCGATCTTCGCCCGGTCGTAGAATTCGTCGTCCTGCCAAGCGGATCGTATGGCGCGTCGGCGCGTCCGAGACTGCCTTCGCGCATCTCGCGCTCCTCTCGTCCGGCAGCGGATCGCGCCTAGAAGGCACGTCCTCCGACGTTCCGCCGCCGCGCAAATCAGGATTAAGAAAGCCGGCCGGCGCGGGCTGCGATGCCCCTCCCGAGCTCGCCGGGCCGGTTCGCGGATCGGCATCAGGCCAGCGTGTCGAGCGCCTTCTGGAAGCGGCCGGCATGCGACTTCTCGGCCTTTGCCAGCGTCTCGAACCAGTCGGCGATCTCCTCGAAAGCCCTCCTCGCGGGCGGTGCTTGCGCCATGCCCGGATACATGTCGGTGTATTCGTGGGTCTCGCCGGCGATCGCCGCCTTCAGGTTATCGGTGTCATGCCGATCGGCAGGCCGGTCGCCGGGTCGCCGACTTCCTCGAGAAATTCGAGATGGCCGTGCGCGTGGCCGGTCTCGCCTTCGGCGGTCGAGCGGAACACGGCGGAGACATCGTTGTAGCCTTCGACATCGGCCTTTTGCGCGAAATAGAGGTAGCGGCGGTTGGCTTGCCTCTCGCCGGCGAACGCTTCCTTCAGATTGTCCTCGGTCTTCGACCCTTTAGAGTTCGCCATGTTTTATCTCTCCGCTCACGAGCGAAGCTTGCGCGCCATCAGGCATCGACGGCTGCCGCGCTCTACCCTACAAATATGAGGAGCGGATCCGGCTCTGTCAAACGGATTTCAGGAATTCTAAACAGGCCGACAATGGCTTGATTTTAAGTCTTATGTACGGTCCGCGAGGCGGACGATGACGTCGACGCGACGCACGCTGGTTCCTGCCGGCGGCTGCGGCAAGGCGGCGACCACGACCTGAGCTCGCCAGGAATATCCTGCAAGATGGCCGGTGGCTTCGTGGAAGAAGTGGTGATGATCGCTGACGTGTTGGTGTCGAAGTAGGAGCGGCCGGGGTCGACGACGACCTCGCGCAGCAGCCCGGCCGCGGTGAATTGGTGCAAGCGTGTTGTAGACGGTCGCGAGCGACACCGGAATATCGGCGGCCATCGCCTCGTCGTGCAGCTGCTCGGCGGTCACGTGCCGGTCGCCGCCTTCGAACAGGAGCCGGGCGAGCGCCAGACGCTGACGCGTCGGGCGCAGGTCTGCGCGACGCAACGCGTCCAGCGCCTGACCGAAGGGGCGATGGTTTCTCATGGGTTTCAATATAATGCGTCCATGCCGGCGCGACAATCACGGCGTGGACGTTCGCATTCCGGCGCGGCGAATTGCGGCGCGCGGCCAGTCGTGATGCAGTCTCCGCCGTGCTTCAGTCGCCGGTCAGGATCGCGCTCGACCAGCTGCTTCACCGTCGGCACAAAGCCGTTGGCATAGAACGGATCGTCGGCGAACCGGTAGGCGTTGTGGCCGGCGAACATCAGCTTGTCTTCGATGTCGCCGCCGTGGCGATCGCCTGCAGCGTCTTCTGGATGCAGAAGCGAGCGCGGGTCGGCGGTTCTTGCCGGTCGTGCCCTGCTCGTTTTCCGCCCAGTTCGAGAACTGGCAGGCGCTGAGGCAGCCCATGCAGCTTGACTGGTCGTGCGGATTTCGCGCGACTTTTCCGGCGTGACGAAGATCAGCGTCGAATCGGGCGTGCGCATCGCCTCGGTAAAGCCGTCCGCGACCCAGTCGTCGACGCGCGCGCTCATCGGCGGGCGTCAGATAGACGAGGCGGCCGCGCGCGCCGACGGCAAAGGCTCGGTGTGCTCGCCGACCGGCTCGTCGCGTGTAGGCGACCTGGCGCTCCGTGCGCTCCGCAGTTCCTGCAGAAAGCGGTTGTGCACGGCCGAGGAGTAGAAGCCGGTCGGGCTGAAGCGGTTGAGGTAGACGTCGCCCCCTCCAGGGTCAGCAGCCTGCGCTTCCAGGCGTCCGAGATCGGGCTTTCCTGGGTCAGCAGCGGGCGCGTGCCGAACTGGAACGCGATCGGGCCGAGCTCGGGGTTGTCGATCCAGTCCTCCCATTCGCGCAGGATACCAGACGCCGCCGGCCATGAAGATCGGCGTCTCGTCGAGGCCGAACTCGCGCATCGTCCGGCGCAGCTCGACGGACCCGCGGATAGGGCGGCTCGCGGCTGGTCCGGGTCCTCGCAGTTCGACAGGCCGTTATGGCCGCCGGCGAGCCACGGGTCCTCGTAGACGACGCCGCCGAGCCAGTCCGCGGAACTTGATGGTAGGCGCGCTTCCACAGCGCGCGGAAGGCGCGCGCCGAGGAGACGATCGGATAGTAGTAGACGCCGAACTGGGCGGCGATCTCGGCGATCCGGTACGGCATGCCGGCGCCGCAGGTGACGCCGTGGATCAGGCCCTTGGCGCCCTCCAGCACGCCGTGCAGGATGCGCTCGGCGGCCGCCATTTCCCACAGCACGTTCATGTGGATGCGGCCGCCGGCCGCCGGAGGTCTCGTGCGCGACGCGCGCCTGGCTGATGCCGCCGTGGATGGCGTAGGCGACCAGCTCCTCGTGGCGCTCGCGCCGGGTGCGCCCGTGATAGACCTGCGGGATCAGCGCGCCGGCGTCGTCGATAGAAGTCGGCGTTGACGCCGGAGAACGGTGCCGACGCCGCCGGCAGCCGGCGAACGCCCCCGAACTGCTCGCCGTTCGAGACGGAGATGCCCTTGCCGCCCTCGACCAGCGGCAGCACCTCGCGGCCCGGAAATCCGAAGCGCATTGATCAATGTCTTCAAGCCTCAACGCAAAATCGAGCGCATCGACGTGCCACGTCGACGAGTCATGCCGATTGCCGGCAGTTCCCCAACGCCTCTCCTCAGAATGGATATATAGCGGAAGTGGGAAAAGGCGAGGCCTGCGGCAAAGCAAATGCACGGCACAGCGAATTGGCCGCATCCGCTCGACCAACCGAGGCGGTCCCGGCAGTCGCGGGCGGGATGTCTCCGGAACTCAGGTGGCCGCCTTGGCCGTGCCGAGCGACGCCGAGATATCCTGCCCCGTCGCCTGATCGACGCTGCGGATCGAAAGCTTGATCTTGCCGCGGTCGTCGATGCCGATGACTTTAACCTTGACCTGATCACCGACCTGGACGACGTCGCTGACCTTGCCGACGCGCTGCGGCGAAAGCTCGCTGATGTGAACAAGCCCGTCGCGGTTGCCGAGAAAATTGACGAAGGCGCCGAAGTCCACGAGCTTAACGACCTTGCCGGTGTAGATGACGCCAACTTCCGGCTCGGCGGCGATGGAGCGGATCCACTCGATTGCCGCGTCGGCCGAGCGCTGATCGACCGCCGCGACCTTGACCGTACCGTCGTCCTCGAGATCGACGCGGGCGCCCGTAACTTCGCAGATTTCGCGGATGATTTTGCCGCCCGGGCCGATCACCTCGCGGATCTTTTCCTTGTTAATTTGGATGACTGTAATACGCGGCGCCGTTTCGCTTAAGCCGTCTCGCGCCGCGGATATAGCCTGGTTCATCTTGCCGAGGATGTGCAGCCGGCCCTCGCGCGCCTGATCGAGGGCGACCCGCATGATCGATTCGGTGATCGACGTGATCTTGATGTCCATCTGCAGGGCGGTGATGCCCTGGTCGGTGCCGGCGACCTTGAAGTCCATGTCGCCGAGATGATCCTCGTCGCCAAGGATATCGGAAAGCACAACGAAGTCGTCGCGCTTCCTTGATGAGGCCCATGGCGATGCCGGCACACGCCCGCGGCAGCGGCACGCCGGCGTCCATCAGCGACAGCGATGCACCACAGACCGTCGCCATCGAGGACGAACCGTTCGATTCCGTGACCTCGGATACGACTCGGATGGTGTAGGGGAAATCCGCTTTCGCCGGCATCAGCGGACGGACCGATCGCCATGCGAGCTTGCCATGGCCGACCTCGCGGCGACCGGTGAAGCCGAAGCGGCCGGCTTCGCCCACCGAATAAGGCGGAAAATTGTAATGCAGCATGAAGTGTTCGCGGTACTCGCCGGCGAGCGCATCGACGATCTGTTCATCCTGGCCGGTGCCGAGGGTCGTGACGACCAGCGCCTGTGTTTCGCCGCGCGTGAACAGCGCGCTGCCGTGCGCCCGCGTCAACAATCCGACGTCAACATCGATGGGGCGGATGCCGGTCGGGTCGCGGCCGTCGATGCGACGGTTGCTGGCGATGATGTCGCGGCGGACAACGTCTTTTTCCAGATCCTTGAACTGTTCGTCGAAAGATTGGAAGACGACCGCCGGATCGACGCTCGCATCCTCGGCGAGGCGATCGGAGGTTCGTTGCTTGACCTGGGCGACCCGGTCCCGGCGCGTGCCTTTAACCGTCTCCGCATATGCCTCGCGCAAATCCGCTTCCGCCAGTTCCCGAACACGGGTGGCCAGATCGTCGTAGCCGACGATCGGTGGCGGCAGGTCCATAGGCTCCTTGGCGCAGGACTCGGCGAGTTCGATGATTACATCAATGACCGGCTGGAAGCTGCGGTAGCCGAACATGACGGCGCCGAGCATCACGTCCTCCGGCAGTTCGCGCGCCTCGGACTCAACCATCAGCACGCCATCGCGGGTGCCTGCGACGACGAGATCGAGCCGGCTGATGGGCATGGCGTCCCGCAGCGGATTGAGGACGTAGGCGCCATCGATGTAGCCGACCCGGCAGCCGGCGATGGGGCCGTGAAAAGGCACGCCCGACAGCGTCAGTGCCGCCGACGTGCCGATCATTGCCGGGATGTCCGGATTGTTCTCCAGGTCGTGTGAAAGCACCGTGCAGATAATCTGCGTCTCGTTGCGAAACCCTTTCGCGAACAGCGGCCGGATCGGCCGGTCGATGAGACGGGACGTGAGGAATCTCGTTCTCGGCCGGGCGTCCTTCGCGCTTAAAGAAGCCACCCGGAATTTTGCCGGCGGCAAAACTCTTTTCCTGGTAGTGAACGGATAGCGGAAAGAAATCCAGCCCGGCCTTTGCCGTTTTTTCGTAAACGGCGGTGCACAGAACCTGGGTGTCGCCGAGCGATACGAGGACGGCGCCGTCGGCCTGTCGTGCAATTTTACCGGTTTCGAGAATCAGGCGACGACCGCCCCAATCGAGTTCCTTACGAAACACCTTGAACATCATTCAGTCCTTGTCGGAGCCCGGGATGGGGTCCTGCCTATTCATCAATTGGGCTTGTGCAGCGCAAAGGTTCAGCGCCTCAGTCCGAGACGCTCGAGAAGTTGCTCGTAGCGGCCGATTTCTTTCCTTTTCAAGTAATCGAGAAGGCGCCGGCGTTGCCCTACCATCATCAAAAGACCGCGTCGGGAATGGAAATCCTTTCGATGGGTCTTCAGGTGCTCGGTCAGGTTGCGAATGCGCTCGCTCAAAATTGCAACCTGCACTTCGGGCGATCCGGTATCGCCATCACGGGTCGCGTATTCGCTTATCACTTCTTGCTTTCGGACGGCCGTAATCGACATCTCCAATCCCTTCGTCAGAAGTTCAAAACGCGCACCGGACGAAGCTCACCGCCCCTGATCTGCGCGAGAGCTATCGGCTTGCCGTTGGCTGTCGCACAGATAATGGCGTCGGTCGCCGCGTGCGGGAGGGGTGAGCGAGTGGCGACCGGCAGCACCGCGATCGGCTGGCCGTGCTGCAGGCTCCTGGCTTCTGCTGCCGTCAAAGCCAGCGCCGGGATGTCGGCCAGCGCCGCGCCAACGGGAAGCAGAATACCACCCAAAGCCTCGGCACTATGCCCGATCATTGTGATACGATCCAGAGGCATCGCCTGATCAGCCGAAAACGGACCGACGCTCAACCGCCGCAGCGCCGCGACGGCGCCGCAGGTACCGAGATCGCGCGCGATGTCGCGGGCGATCGCGCGCATGTAGACGCCCTTGCGCGATGCCACCTCGAAGACGGCGTGGTCACGGTCTGGCAGCGCCACCAGATCGATCCTGTCGATGGTGACGAGACGCGAGGCCAGCGTCACCGGCTGTTCGGCCCGCGCAAGGGCATAGGCGCGCTTGCCGCCGATCTTGATCGCCGAATAGGTAGGCGGAACCTGCTCGATCTCGCCGGCGTAGCGAGGAAGCTGCCGGCGGATCGCCGCCTCGTCCGGACGGGCCTCGCAGCGGGCGATCACCTCGCCCTCAATGTCGTCCGTGGTGCGCGCTTCGCCCCAGCGTATGGTGAACTGATAGGTCTTGGCGCCGTCGAGGACGTACGGCATCGTCTTGGTGGCCTCGCCGAGGGCGATGGGCAGGACCCCCGTTGCCAGCGGATCGAGCGTTCCGCCGTGGCCGGCCTTAGAGGCCCCCGTTGCCCGCCGTATTGTCGACACCACTCGCGCCGAGGTCATGCCCGCGGGCTTGTCGACGATCAGCCAGCCATGAACGCATTGCGCCGGCTTCACGCCGGGCGATGCCGTGCCCATCAGCTTTGGTTCCTGTGGTCGTCGTCTGCTTCCGCGGATCGCTTTTCGGCGGCCCCGGAGCCAAGGTCACGGGCGACATCGGACCTGTGCAGCAACTCGTTGATGTGGCTTGCGCGTTCGAAGGAGACGTCCATCCGGAAATTAAGATTTGGCGCGCTTCGCAGCTTAACGGTGCTGGCGACGCGCCGCCGCAGATAGCCCCGCGCCCGGATCAGGGCGGCCACAACCCCTTCTCCGCCGATGCCGCCCAGCGGCATCACGAAGATCAGAGCTTGGCGCAGATCCGGCGACATGCGAACCTCGGTTACCGTGATCGGCACGGCAAGAGCGGGATCACGCAGTTCGCCGCGTTCGAAGACGGCAGCAAGGGCGTGGCGTACTTCCTCTCCGACCCTCAGCTGCCGCTGGCTCGGTCCGTCCGCCGCCGCTCGTTCCATACACGTCCAGCGCCACTTCCCGCCGCAGTCCCCCGACTACAGCTGGCGCGCTACCTCCTGAATCTCGTAACACTCGATCGTGTCGCCCACCTGAATGTCCTGATAACCGGCGATGGCGATACCGCAGTCGTAGCCTTCCTTCACCTCCCGCACGTCTTCCTTGAAGCGCCTCAACTGGCCGAGTTCACCTTCGTGGATGACGACGCTGTCGCGCAGCAGCCGCAGCTTGGCGCCGCGGCGGACGGTGCCTTCGGTGACCATGCAGCCGGCAATCTTGCCGACCTTGGTAATGGTGAAGACCTCGCGGATGTCGGCATAGCCGAGGACGTGTTCCTTCATGGTCGGCGTCAGCATGCCGGAGAGGAGCTGCTTTATCTCATCGGCCAGTTCGTAGATGATGGAATAGTAGCGGATCTCGACGCCATCCCGCCGGGCCATCTCTCGGGCCTGCGGGTTGGCCCGGACGTTGAAACCGATGATCAGGGCACTTGATGCGCGGGCCAGCGTTACATCGCTTTCATTGATACCGCCGACACCGGCGTGCAGGACGTTGACGTTGACATCGTCGGTCGAGAGCTTCTCAAGCGCGCCGACGATCGCCTCCGTGGATCCGTGGACGTCGGCCTTGACCACCAAGGCCAGCTCTTTCGTCTGCCCCTGCTGAATCCGGCTCATCATCTGCTCGAAAGTGCCGCGCGTCGCCGAAGTCCGCGCGTCGCGCAGCCGACGCTGGCGGAACTCGGTCACCTCGCGGGCGCGCCCCTCGCTCGGCACGACCACAAGGTCGTCACCCGCTGCCGGCGTCCCATTGAGCCCGAGGATCTCGACCGGCATCCCCGGTCCGGCCGCCTCGACCTCGGCTCCGGTCGCATCCATCAGCCCCCGCACCCGACCCCATTCCGAGCCGGCTACGAAAATATCGCCGATTCTCAGGGAGCCGCGCTGCACGAGACAGGTGGCAACCGCCCCGCGACCCCGTTCAACCTTCGTCTCGATGATCACGCCTTCCGCCGGCCGGTCCGGATTGGCCTTGAGATCAAGCACCTCCGCCTGCAGGAGGATCGCCTCGGTCAGCTTGTCGAGGTTCGTGCCCTGCTTGGCCGAAACCGGCACCGACAGCGTCTCGCCGCCGATATCCTCGACCTGAATGCCGTATTGCAGCAACTCGGTGCGAACACGCTCCGGGTTGGCGTCGGGACGATCGATCTTGTTGATGGCAACGATGATCGGCACGCCCGCCGCCTTGGCATGGGTGATAGCCTCCGCCGTCTGCGGCATGACCCCATCGTCCGCAGCGACGACGAGGACGACGATGTCGGTGACCCTGGCGCCGCGTGCTCTCATTTGCGTGAATGCGGCGTGCCCCGGCGTGTCGATGAAGGTGATCTTGGCACCACCTGCGAGGGTTACCTGATAGGCGCCGATGTGCTGGGTAATTCCGCCGGCTTCGTGGACGGCGACATCGGTCTTGCGCAGGGCATCGAGGAGGGATGTCTTGCCGTGATCAACGTGGCCCATCACCGTGACCACAGGTGGCCGTGCCACCAGGTCGGTGTCGGTGTCGCTTTCTCCCCGCAGCCCGATCTCCACGTCGGCGTCACTGACCCGCTTGATGTTGTGCCCGAATTCGGCGACCACCAGCTCCGCGGTATCGGCGTCGATCGATTGAGTGATCGTCGCCATAACGCCCATGCGCATCAGTGTCTTGATGACGTCAGCGCCGCGTTCGGCCATGCGGTTGGCGAGTTCCTGAACGGTAATCACCTCCGGGACGATGACGTCGCGGACGACCTTCGCCTCCATTCGCATCGCCTGCAACTGCTTCAGGCGCTCCTTCTCGCGGGCCCGCCGTACCGAGGCGAGGCTGCGCATGCGCTCGCCGCCGTCGTCGGGATCGTCGAACACGCTGATCTTGCCGGCACGGCGGGCGACGTCGGTGCGTCGGGCGGCGCCGTTGCTGCGCTTGACGTCGGTCCGCGCCACGCGTCGGGGTCGGCCGCGTGCATCGGAATCTTCGTCCGCGGTTTCTCCGGCAACCTTGGCCGGCGAAGGCGTCGCGTCCCGCCTTGACGGGGCCGGTTCGCCCGGCTTGGGGGCGGCCTGCAACGCTGCCGCCGCCGGTTCTGTCGGTTTGGTTGGCGCGACGGGCGCCGGCGCCGCGACCGACGCCTCCGCGGCCTCGTCACCGCCGGGTGCCGCGGCGATATCGGCAGGCGGAGCGTCCGGCTGCAGCGGCGCCGTCTCGATGTCGGGTCCAACCTCAGCGGCAACAGGCGTGGGCATGGTCTCGACGAGCGATTCTTCGCTTTCGTCCGCCGGTGTGACCGAGGGCGCGTGACCGCGCTCTTCCTCCGCGCGTCTGGCGTCCTGGAGGGCGCGCGCGCGCGCTTCCTTCTCCCGATTGGTCAGGCCCGACACCGGCTCGCGCGTCGCCGCTCCGCCACGGCCACCGCGCCCACCGTCTCCCTCGGCGCCACGGGCGACTTCCGTCATCCGACCGACGGCATCGGCGGCGAATGTACGCTTCTTGCGGACCTCAACCGTCACCATTTTCGAGCGGCCGTGCGAAAAGCTCTGCCGCACTTGACCCGTTTCCACCGTCTTCTTCAGTTCCAGCTTTCCCGGGCGGCCAAGAGAGGCCCCTTTGGGGGCGTTCTGATCATTTGTATCGGTCATCTTGCTACTTCAAATCCGATCGGGCGCGGCTTGGGCGGTCTTCGGTGACGCCGGATCAGAGCCACGGACTCCCGCGAGCCGGCCGGTTTCGCGAAAGACGGATGCGGCGAGCCGGCCGCGGGCGACAACCCCGTGCACGGTGCGTGGCCGTCCCGTTGCCCGCCCGAGTTCGTCGGCGGTCAGCACCTCGATTACCGGCACATCACGAGAAAGCAGACCGCGCAGGCGCGCACGATCGCGCAGATCGCCGTCGACTGCCGCCAGCAGCAGGCCGACGCGCCCTGTAGCCAGCCATTCCCGCACCTTTTCGAAGCCGAAAACGGCCTCTCCGGCACGGCGGGCGAGGCCGATAAGATCAAAGCAGCGGCGCAGCAGACCATCTTCCAAACGGACGATCAGATCATCGGGAACAACCACGGGAGCTCCCGCGGCGCGCCGGAACAGGTTTTTCCGACAGACTAACTCAAGTGCCGCGCGGTCCGACTTGACCCAAATTCCTCGCCCCGGCAGCCGTTCGCCGAGATCGGCGATGATCGTTCCTTCCGGCCCGACGACGAAGCGAACGAAATCCTCCGCCGGACCGCGCGCGCCGGTCGCGATACACCGCCGCTCGGGCGCGTGCGCGTCGCGTCTTTCGATCGGATTGTAGGTCGTCGCCGGCATGCCCAAACCACGTCACTCCCCGCTCGCCGACGGCTGCACCGATTGCCCTTCGGCGGCCTGCGCCTCACCTTCGAACCAATGAGCCCGCGCCGCCATGATCACCTCATTGGCGCGCTCGGGCGGCAGGGAGTCATCCGGTAGCATTTCAAGAAGCTCGTCGGCGGCGAGATCGGCCAGATCGTCCAGCGTCTTGATCCCTTTCTCGCCAAGCGCCACCAGCATCGCCGGCTTCAGGCCGGGGATACCGGCTATGTCTTCACTCACCCCAAGTTCGTGGCGGCGCTTCGTGTACTCCACATCGCGTTCGGCGAGGAAGGCGCGAGCGCGTGAACGCAATTCCTCTGCGACCTCGGTATCCAGGCTTTCGTTCGCGGTCAAGTCCTCAATCGGAACGAAGGCGACTTCCTCGACTGTCGAAAAACCTTCGCCCACAAGCAGATGGGCGATAACGTCGTCGATATTAAGCGCGTCGATAAAGGTCTTCGAGCGCTGTCGAAATTCATCCTGGCGACGCTGCGACTCCTCGTCCTCGGTGAGGATATCGATGTCCCAGCCGGTGAGCTGCGCCGCCAGCCGAACGTTTTGCCCGCGACGGCCGATGGCGAGGCTGAGTTGATCGTCCGGAACGACGACCTCGATTCGGTTGCTTTCTTCGTCAAGCACTACCTTCGCCACCTCCGCGGGAGCGAGAGCGTTGACAATAAAGGTGGCAGGATCGCCGGACCACTGGATGATATCGATTTTTTCGCCCTGCAGCTCGCCGACCACGGCCTGAACCCGCGATCCGCGCATCCCGATGCAGGGGCCGACCGGATCGATACCGGAGTCGCGTGAGTAAACGGCGATCTTCGCGCGCGAGCCGGGGTCCCGGGCAACCGCACGTATCTCGATGATGCCTTCGTAGATCTCGGGCACTTCTTGCGAAAAAAGCTTCGCCATGAACTGCGGGTGCGTGCGCGAAAGAAACACCTGGGGACCGCGCGGCTCTTCTCGAACATCAAAGATAAAGGCACGCACCCGATCACCGACGTTGAAGTGTTCGCGCGGAATCGTCTCCTCACGCCGAAGCAATGCCTCGGCGCGGCCTAAGTCGACGATGACGTTGCCGAATTCGACGCGCTTCACCAAGCCATTAACGATATCAGCAACGCGGTCCTTGAACTCGTCGTACTGACGGCGCCGCTCCGCCTCTCGCACCTTATGGACAATAACCTGCTTCGCCGTCTGCGCGGCGATGCGGCCAAAATCGATGGGAGGCAGCGGATCGACGAGGAAATCGCCGAGCGCATAGGTCGGATCGCGGCGCTGGGCCGCGTCCAGGGTTATCTGTGTCGCCTCATTATCGATCGTCTCCACAACCTCGAGATAGCGAGCGAGCGAGATCTCACCGCTGACGCGATCAATCCGGGCACGAATGTCGTGCTCATGACCATACTTGGACCGGCCAGCCTTCTGGATTGCCTGCTCCATGGCATCCAGAACCTCGTCGCGATCGATGCTCTTATCGCGGGCTACAGCGTCGGCGACCTGCAGCAATTCGGGGCGCGCATGGACTGCGCTCGGTTCCGTTGTGGTCCGGCTCATTGCGTACTCAGCACTTCCCTGCCGTTATCATTCGTTTCGGCGACCGCGACCGTCTGCCCGTAGGCCGCCAGCAAATCATCGGTCAGCACCAGTTTAGCGCGTCGGATGTCCGCGAACGGGATCTCCTTCGTAACGCCGCCGATGTCGATCCGAACCGTGTCGTCGACGGCTTCGATCAACCGCCCCTGAAAGCGACGCCGGCCATCGATCAGCCGACCCAATTCCAGGCGAGCCTCGAAACCGGCGAAGCGTCGGTAGTCCTCGAGACGAATCAGCGGCCGGTCTATACCGGGAGAACTGACCTCGAGGACGTACGAGCCGGCAATCGGATCGGCGACATCGATGACCGCCGACAGGGCCCGGCTCAACGCGGCACAATCGTCGATCCCCATTGCGGCCCCGTCGATGCGCTCGGCCATGATCTGCAGGCGCGCGCGCTGGCGCCCCAACACCTGCGCTCGCACTAACCTATAACCCATCGCCTTGATGGTCGGGCGGACCAGCTCAGCGATGCGGCTGGCCAATTCGTCGCCCGCCACCATCTGCCCCTGCGCCTGCCTCCGACAATCTACCTGTTCGCTTGCCGCTTACGGACGATCGGAAGCAAACAAAATACACCGCCCCTCTCGCACGACAGCCTGCACCTGAGACGGTACAGAACGTGATGCGAGCGGTCGGAACTCAACGACGCGCTCACAGCCTATATAGCCAGGGCCCTCACCGGCACAAGCCTTTTCGCGCCGTGGGATCGGGCGGAACCGGACTGGGAGCGAACGAACGAGAGGTAGATCGGGTTGCGCGATGCCGCCTCGGCGCGCCGCTGATATCGGGTTGCGATCCAGTCGGCGGGCGGCGTTCGCCAGTCGCCCGGGCGTCTTGCCGTCCAGCAGAACTTGCCGCTCGCGACGATATGGGTAAGAGCCCACCGGGCATAAAGCGGCGCGTCCGTCGCAATCCGCAGTTCGCCGCCGCCGGCGAGGACACGGGCCAGTTCGGTAACCGTGTCCTCGGCAATGAACCGGCGCGCCGCATGACGCGTCTTCGGCCAGGGATCAGGAAACAGCAGGAAAACGCGCTCGATGCTGGCCGGCGCGAGGACCGGCAACAGAAGGCGCGCATCGTCTGCCAGCACCCGGATGTTAGCGACCGGATCGGCGTGCCAGGCTGCTACGAGGGCGGCGACCCCGTTAACGAAGGCCTCGCAGCCGATGCAGCCCACGTCGGGATTGGCGCGCGCACGCTCGAGCAGGTGTTCGCCGGCCCCGAAACCGATTTCAAGCCAGACCGACCGCGGCGTCTGCGCGAACAGGCGGGCGGGATCGAGTGGGCCCGGTCCGATGGGCTGAGTTAACGCCAAGTGTGGAAGGGCCGTCATCATCAGCCGGCCGCGGTTCGGGCGGAGCCGGCGACCGTGGCGGCGACCGTAAAGGACCGGCGCCGGCCGGCCTTGGGCGCCGTCGGTTCGCCCTCCCATAGGCGCCTTGATGTCGTCGCTCAGTTCCGGTCGAAGGCCAGCTTCAATGCCTCCACCAGGTCCGTTTGTTCCCATGAGAAGCCGCCGTCGGGCTCGGGATGCCTGCCGAAATGTCCATATGCCGCCGTGCGCGCATAGATCGGCTTGTTGAGATGGAGATGCTCGCGGATGCCGCGCGGACTGAGATTCATCAGTTCCTGCAGCACGGCAGCAAGGCGTTCCTCTTCCACCGTCCCGGTAGCGTGGGTATCGACATAGACAGAAAGCGGATGAGAGACGCCGATCGCGTACGAGAGCTGGATGGTGCAGCGCTCGGCGAGGCCGGCGGCGACGATGTTTTTCGCGAGATAGCGGGCGGCGTACGCTGCCGAGCGGTCGACCTTGGTGGGATCCTTGCCGGAGAAGGCCCCGCCACCGTGCGGCGCCGCCCCGCCGTAGGTATCGACGATGATCTTGCGGCCGGTGAGGCCGGCGTCCCCGTCGGGGCCGCCGATGACGAAACGGCCGGTTGGATTGACGTAAAACTGGTCCTCGCTGCACATCCAGCCGTCCGGCAACACGTTGACGACATGTGGTCGGACGATTTCGCGCACGTCGTCGACGCTGATCGAGTTCGGCGTGCTGGGTGGACACAACCACGGCAGTGGCACCTATCGGCCGGCCGTCGACGTAGCGGAGACTCACCTGGCTCTTGGCGTCGGGCCCGAGCGCCGGCTCGGCTCCGGAATGGCGGGCCTCGGCGAGCGATTTGAGGATGGCGTGCGCGTAGTAGATCGGCGCCGGCATCAATACGTCGGTTTCGCGACAGGCGTAGCCGAACATAATGCCCTGATCGCCTGCGCCCTCGTCCTTATTGCCGCGTGAATCGACCCCTTGCGCGATATCCGTCGATTGGGAATGGACGCGGCACATGACCTCCGCCTTGCGCCAGTGGAAGCCCTGCTGCTCGTAGCCGATCTCCTTCACCGCATGACGGGTAATGTCTTCCATCCGGGCGAATGTCATCGACTCCGGCCCCCGCACCTCACCGGCGAGGACGATAAAATTGGTGGTGCAGAGGGTTTCAACCGCGACGCGGGCATGCGCATCCTCGGTGAGGAAGCCGTCGAGGATCGCATCGGAGATGCGGTCACAGATCTTGTCGGGATGCCCCTCCGACACGGACTCGCTCGTGAAGACATAGTCGTTTTTCCACACCGGCCGCTCCTGAGCTTGCGGAAAATGTTAGAAGCCCGGCACGAGACCAATCCCGGGCAACGCAAAGTCCGTCCGCGGCCTCCTTTCGGCAACCGCCAGAAATCTGGCCGTAACCCAGGCGGCGCCATCGGGCACCGTCCCGGCGCGGGCGCCCGTCCTTCTCGCAAGCCGCAAAGCCGCCGTCAAGCCACTAGACGACGCTATCGCACCCCCCCAATGGGCGTGAGCGTATCTGGCGGCGCAGGGCGGCGGGTGGCCGGGACGGCGGATCAGGAGTGGTCTTCGGCGACCCCGAGCGACTTTGTCAGTTCGAACAGGCGCTTGCGGACCTGAGGGTCGCCGATGCGGTAGTAGGCGCGGACAAGCTCGAGAGTCTCCCGCCGGGTCAGGGGATCCGGATCGAGCGACTGTTGCGGCTGATCGGCCATGCCCGACGCCATCGCGTCTCCGGACATGACACGATCACTCATATCGTCGAAAAAGAACGACACCGGGACATCGAGGATCCGGCTGAACTCGAACAGCCGGGACGCGCCGATCCGATTGGCGCCGCGTTCATACTTCTGTATCTGCTGGAAGGTCAGACCCACCGCCTCGCCGAGCTTCTCCTGGCTGAGGCCAAGCAACGTTCGCCGCAGCCGGACGCGGCTGCCGACATGCACGTCGACCGGGTTCGGGATACCGACGCCGCCATCGTCTTGCGTGCCGCCGGCGCGAAACACCGGACGTCCCTTGCGCCGCGGGGAAGTCTTGCCCTCGGCCGTGCCCTGAGCATTCGGTTCGCGAAATTTCATTGTTGTAAAGCGCCAGCGGCGCTCACCCTTTAAGTTAGTGATGCACGGCAAATTCGCGCATCGTCCCGTATTGCTACCATGATATGCAAATTTTAATCGATTTCGCAACCGTTGTTCGCGTTAAATCTGTTTTTTCTGGCGCTACTTCCCCCACCTGGGGCTATCTGCGGGGAAGCCGAGACAGCAATGCTCCTCCACCGGCGAACAGAACGGAGAGAGCCAACGGCAGGGCGTTCCCCAGACGGCCATAAATCGTCGGCCGACCGAGCGCCGCCGGAAGCGGACCGTCGACGACGCCCTTTTCGCCCAAGCCGAGACGGGAGACGACGCGGCCGAACGGATCGACGATCGCGGAGATGCCGGTATTGGCGACTCTTACCAGCGGCAGCCCTTCCTCGACGGCGCGCAGCCTCGCCGCGGCAAAGTGCTGGTAGGGGCCGGTGGAGATGCCGTACCAACCGTCGTTGGTCAGGTTGAGCAGCCATTCCGGCCGCTCGTCGGTGCGGGCGACCCGTCCCGGAAATATCACCTCGTAGCAGATCAAGGGGCTGAAGGGTGGCAGGCCCGGCAGGTGCATCGTCGTGATCCCCGGGCCAGCCGCGAAATCGGCCATACCGGCGGCAACCGCCGGCAACGGGATCACATCGCGCAGCGGCATATACTCGCCGAAGGGCACCAGATGCGACTTGTCGTAGAGGCCGACGACATGGCCGGCGGAATTGATCGCAACGAGGCTATTGGCAAGTTCCAGCGGCTGCCCGGGCGGCGTCCGCCTGAGGGTGCCGACGATCGTGACGCCGCCGGTGGGCGTCGTCTCACTGATGCGCCGCAATGTCCGTGCATCTTCGAGGAGGAACATCGGCGCCGAAACCTCCGACCAAATGATGTGCGTCGGCGCAGGCTTTGCCGGGTTCGCCCCCATCGCCACTTGCTCTTCTACGTGGCGTTCGACGAGATCTTTCCGCCATTTAAGGTTTTGCGGGATGTTCGGCTGCACGAGCCGGAGCCGGACACCCTCGACCATCGGCACTTTTTCCGGCTGGAGCGCGAGGCGTGCCGCTCCCCCGACCCAGATCAGCGCCAGGAGAGCGAGGGCGGCTGCCGCCGGCCAGGCGCGCGCGCGGCGGTCTGCCACACGAACGATTTCCGCCGGCATGGCCGCGGCGGCAACGGTGACCATGCTGAGACCATAGGTCCCTACCACCGATGTCGACTGGATCATCGCGTCCGAGAATGTCCAGACGCTACCGATCAGGTTCCACGGAAAGCCGGTGAGCGCCCAACTTCGCACCCATTCCATCAAGGTCCAGGTCGACGCAAAGGTGACGATGAATCCGGCTCCCGGCCGCGGGGCGAGAACGCGGGAGAGCCAGCACGCAATCGCAACGTCGGGGACGAGCAGCAACGACAGCCCGATCGGAGCCAGTGGCGCGAAAAAGCCGAACTCGTCCGGTTTGGTGAGCAGCGCATTGGCGACCCAGTAGAGGCCGGCGACGAAGTACCCGAGGCCGAACCACCAGCCTGTCGCGAAGGCGCTGCGCGGCCGGCCATCGCTTTCCAGGAGCCAGGCGAGGCCGGTGAAGGCGGGGATCAGCGCCGGCACGATATAGAAAGGCGGCAAAGCCAGGACGGCGAGGGCGCCGAGACCAATTCCGGTGACGATGCGCCGCCAGCCGCGAAGCTGCGCCAGGCGCACCCGCAACCGGTCAAGGCCGAGCAGTGTTTTCGGCTCGCCCCGGCCACCGGCGACCGCAAGACGACCGAGGGCGCCGTTCGGGCCGTTCACGCCGGACCCGCGTCGGTGGCGGGCGCCTCGTCGTGCTCGCGGCGGATCACCCGCACCCGCTTGATCCGACGCGGATCGGCATCGAGGATTTCAAAGGCGAGGCCGGTCGGGTGTTCGACGGTCTCACTCCTGTTCGGGACGCGCCCGGCGAGTGACACAACGAGCCCGCCCAAGGTGTCGATGTCCTCGCGTTCATCCTCGCTCAGCGTCGGACCGAAGTGTTCCTCGAGAATTTCCAGGGGCGCCCGGGCGTCGGCATCGATACTGCCGTCGGCACGGCGCAGAACCCGCGGCACGACCTCGCGATCGTGTTCGTCGGCGATTTCGCCGACGATCTCCTCGACCACGTCTTCGATGGTCAGCAGTCCGTCAACGCCACCAAACTCGTCGACAACCAGCGCCATGTGCGACCGCTTGGCCCGCATCTCCAGCAAAAGCTGCAGGACCTCCATTGATGGCGCGACGAACAGCACGGAGCGGACGATCTTCGCCAGCTGGAACGCCTCACCGCCGCCCCTCCAGGCCAGCACGTCCTTGATGTGGACCATTCCGATGGCGTCGTCCAGCGTCTCCCGATAAACCGGCAGCCGCGAGTGTCCCGAGCTGATCATCAGGTCGATGACCTCGGCGAGGCTCGCCTCGCAGTCGATGGCGACGATGTCGGCCCGCGGTACCATAACGTCTTCTGCGGAACGATCGCGGAGACTGAGGATGTTGGCGACGAGGGTCCGCTCGTCCGCATCGAGCGGCACGTCGCCCTCATCGCGGCCGACCATCAGCGTATCAAGGGCATCGCGCGCCGGGGTGTCGCCATCTCGTAACAAGCCCAGGCTGCGGAGAATGCCGCGAACACCGTGTCCGATGGAGGCATCGGCTTTCGCCCCGCCGGAGCGGGGCGGCGTACTGCCTATCGCGGGCTCGACGGGAGCTGCGGGGTCGTCCTTACTGTCCATCGCTCAAGAGTTGCACAGACCGGCATAAGGGTCGGCAACACCGAGTTCGGCGAGAACGGAGGTCTCGAGGCTCTCCATCCTGACGATCTCGCAGTCCGTCTGATGATCATAGCCCAACAGGTGCAGGATTCCATGAACAACGAGATGGCTCAGATGATCGGCCAGCGCCTTGCCGTCGCGGCGAGCCTCCGTCTCCGTCGTCTCGTAGGCGACGATGATGTCGCCGAGAGCGACGGGCGGGCCATTATCGTCGACCTGGTCCTCAAAGGCGCCGCAGCCGCCGGAACCGTTCACTTGAGGAAAAGACAACACGTTGGTCGGCGCATCGATGCCGCGAAAGACGCGGTTCAGCTCGGCAACGCGGGCATCATCGGCGAGCACGAGGGTCGCCTCGGCCGATCGCGCGCTGCACCAGACCCGATCGAACGCGGCCTTGCCGGCGCGTCGACAATGCCCGTCGACGGCAGGCAGAGCCGCAGCCCAATTCCCCTCGTCGACAAGGATGTCAAGATCAAGGATGCCAGCGGCCATCCAGCGGCTCGCTTTCGTATTCGGCGCCAAGACGAAGGTGGCCCTCGGCTCGCTCGTAGGCACGGACAATGCGGGTGACCAGCGGGTGGCGAACGACGTCGGCATCGGTGAAGTGGACAAACGCGATGCCGTCGACGCCGTCAAGAATTTCCAGGGCTTGGCGCAGCCCGGAGCGTGTCCCCTTCGGCAGGTCGACTTGGCTGAGGTCGCCGGTGATTACCATCCGTGCCTGATCACCCAACCGCGTCAGGAACATCTTCATCTGCACCGCGGTGGTGTTCTGCGCCTCGTCGAGGATCACGAAGGCGTTGGCGAGCGTCCGGCCGCGCATGAAGGCAAGCGGGGCAACCTCAATCTCGCCACTGTCCAGCCGCTTCACCACCTGTGGCGCCGGGAGCATATCGTAGAGCGCATCATAAAGGGGACGGAGGTAGGGATCGACCTTTTCCCGCATGCTGCCCGGAAGAAAGCCAAGCTGTTCGCCCGCCTCAACCGCCGGCCGCGATAAAATGATCCGATCGACCTCGCCGTTGACGAGACGCTCCACGGCCTTCGCGACGGCGAGATAGGTTTTTCCCGTACCGGCGGGACCCAAGCCGAAGACGAGGTCATGGGTGTCGATGGCGCGAACGTAGTCCGCCTGTGTCGGTGTCCGCGTCGCCACGGTTCGCTGGCGGATGTTGACCGTCTGCAAGGCGTGACCGATGCCGGCGCCGGCCGCGGCTGCCCGCAGCAGGGCGTCGACATCGTGGGCGCCGAGGGGATTTCCCTGCTCAAGCCGGAGATAGAGTCCGTCGAGAACGACACCGGCGCGGGCGACGGCATCCGCATCACCCGTCACCGTCAGCTGGTTGCCACGGGTATGGATGGCAACATCGAGCGCCTGCTCAATCTGGGTGAGATGGCTGTGGTGAACGCCGAACAGCTCAATTGCCAACTGGTTGTCGGCGAACACCCGCTGCAGAGTTGCGGCGGCCGCTCCTGAATGCGGCCTCTGAGCCTGCCGCCTCAAGCGGCGATCCGATCGAGCAGGCGTCCGGAAAGGCTGTTCGCTCCTGCGCCGGTTACGATGACCGGTACGATTCGCCCAAGCAAGCCGTCGTCGGCCTCGGCGTGCACCGCCTGCATGTACGGCGACCGGCCGGCAAGCTGGCCGGCGTGGCGACCGCGGCGGTCGAACAAGACGTCGACGGTGCGGCCGACGACCCTCTCGTTGAAGGCGCGGCTATGCCGGTCGAGAAGGTCCTGCAACGCGAGCAAGTCGCTCCGTCTTGACGCGCTCCTCGATCTGAGGCAGCAGCGCGGCGGGCGTCCCCGGGCGCGGGCTGTACTTGAAAGAGTAAGCCTGGACAAACCCAACCTCTTCGACGAACGCGAGAGTCGCGGCGAAGTCGGCATCGCTTTCGCCCGGGAAGCCGACAATGAAATCCGAGCTCAGCGCCAGATCGGGCCGTGCCTTCCTCAGCCGGTCGACGATCCGGCGATAGTCGTCGACGCTATGACGGCGGTTCATCGCCGCCAGCACCCGGTCGGAGCCGGCCTGAATCGGCAGGTGTAGGTATGGCATCAGTGCGCCAATCCTGCCGTGCGCGGCAATCAGCGCTTCGCTCATGTCGGCCGGATGGGACGTCGTGTAGCGGAGGCGGGCGAGGCCATCGACGTTGGCCAGGGCCTCGATGAGGCTCGCCAGATCTGAAGGCGAGCCGTCCGGCCCCTTCCCGTGATAGGCGTTCACGTTCTGCCCGAGAAGCGTGATCTCGACGACACCTTCGGCCGCATATCGACGGGCCTCCGCCAGCACCTGCTCCACCGGCTCGCGACTGCTCGGCGCCCCGCGTATAAGGGACGACGCAGAAGCTGCAAAACCGGTCGCACCCCTCCTGGATGGTAAGAAACGCGGTACAGGCGCCGCCGACAAGACGCGCCTCCGGCAGCAGATCGAATTTCGGCTCGACCGGAAAATCTATGTCGATCTGGGGATCGCCATTGGATGTCCGCCCGGCCAGCAGGGCCGGCAGGCGATGGTAGCTCTGCGGGCCCACCACGAGATCGACGAAAGGAGCCCGCGCGATAAGCTCGTCTCCTTCCGCCTGAGCGACGCAGCCGGCAACGGCGATCACCGCGGCGCTGTGGCCTGCGGCGAGGCGGGCCCGCCGCAAGCGCTGCAGCCGCCCCAGTTCCGAGTAGACCTTTTCGGCCGCTTTATCACGGATGTGGCACGTATTAAGAACGATCATGTCGGCGACCGCAGGATCGTCCACGATCGTGTATCCGAGAGGCGCCAAAACGTCGACGATCCGGGCGGAGTTGTAGACGTTCATCTGGCAGCCGTAGGTCTTGATGTAGAGCGCTTTCGGCACCGTCCCCGTCAATCGGTGAATGGCGAACGGGCGGAGCGGCCGCTTCTCCGGTCGCAACGCCAGCCCGCACGCGACGACACCGGCAAAGGCTAGCGGCCGGAACGCGAGAGTCAAGCCGCCGCCCGCAGCGGCGCCTTCAGCGATCGGCTTTCTCCGGTGCATCGACCGGTACGCCGTAGAGCTCGAGCCGGTGGCCGACGAGACGAAAGCCGTAACTCTCGGCGATCTGCCGCTGCAACACCTCGATCTCCGGGCTGCGGAATTCGATGACCCGTCCCGACTGCAGATCGATCAGGTGATCATGATGATCTTCGCTGGCTTCCTCGTACCGGGACCGCCCATCACCAAAGTCGTGCCGCTCGAGAATGTTCGCCTCCTCGAACAGCCGGACCGTGCGGTAGACGGTGGCGATGCTGATTTTCGGATCCAGTCGCACCGCGCGACGATACACTTCCTCGACGTCGGGATGGTCGGTTGCCTCTGAGAGGACCCGGGCGATGATGCGCCGCTGGCCGGTCATCTTCATGCCTTTCTCGACGCACAACTGTTCGATTCGCGATAGTTGAGCCATGACTCCTCCCGGCTTGCCGTACCCGACGTCGAAGGAAGGCCCCGTCATCACGGTACGCCTGCCCCGCCATTATTCCCGGCCGGAGATTACGCCCTTTTGCGGGTCTCGCCGCGACGGGATGTCCCGAGCCCGATCTCCTTCGCCAGCGCGCTGCGGTGCTTGGCGTAATTGGGGGCTACCATCGGGTATTCCGATGGGAGGCCCCACCGTTCCCGATACTCCTCGGGCGTCATATTGTATGAGGTCTTAAGGTGCCTCTTCAGCATTTTCAGCTTCTTACCATCCTCCAGGCAGACGATGTAGTCGGGAAACACCGACCGTTTCACCGGTACTGCCGGCTTCAGCTTCTCCGATGGAGCCTGAACCGTACCGACGGAGACAAGGGTCTTGTACACATCCTGGATAAGCGATGGTATCTCTGATGCCGGAACAGGATTGTTGCCGACATGGGCGGCGACGATCTCGGTGGTCAGTTCAAGCATCTCGCTCAGACTGGATTTTTCACTCATCCGATTTTTATCCCTCAAAATGGTCCAACTAAAATTTATATATATAACCACGTTTACAGGCGCAAGATGGCGATATGGCTAATACACACGAAACCGACTCGGCGGCTGAGCCAAGGTTGTTCCTCGACATCAGCGGGGAGGTCTGTCCTCTCACCTTCGTGCGCACAAAGCTACTGATCGAGCGGATGAAGCCGGGCCAGACCGCAGAAATCAGGCTGAAAGGGGAAGAGCCGCTGGCAAAGATCCCTGGCGCCGTCACTGGCCTCGGCCACCTTGTTCTTGCGCTTGTTCCCGAGGACCCGGCGGGGGGGCCGAACGCTGTCCATCGTATACGCATTCGCAAAGGACGCGGCTGAGATGTGGAGTCACCAGGTAACGGCGAGTAATAATGCATCGAGCGGCACGCCGGCCTCAGTTCCGGTAGTAAGCTGGTCGTCGTCCGATGGTTTGAAAGCCGGCCCTGGCATACACGGTCCGTGCGGCGACGTTGTCGGCGCCCACTTCGAGAACCATCCGGTGGGCGCCCAACTCCTTCGCCGCTGCCACCGCCCTTGCGATCAAAGCCGCGGCACAGCCGGTGCGGCGGCACTCGGGGCGCACCGCCAGCGTCAGCACTTCGCTTTCTCCGGAGACGGCGCGGGCAAGGAGGAAGCCGCCCGCCCCGGCGGCCGCGTCATCGCCGGCGATCAGGGCAAAGCCGCCCTTCTGGCCGAGGAATGCGGTGAGAGTTTCAGCATCCCACGGATCGGGGAACGCCGCAGCGTGGATCGAGGCCATAACCTCGCCGTCGCACTCGCGGGCCCGGAAGATCCGCCACCGACCGATTTTCCCGGATCGGAGGCGGCGCTTCCGCGGCGTACCGCGCGTCATCCGTTTGCCATGCCGCCTGCTCCGGCCGGCGACACCGGTGCGATAGGCGGGCCGGTCTCGGCGGCGCGCAGGTAGAGCGGCCTTGGCGGCGTCTGCGAACGTTCGCCGGCCAGCCATCTCGCGGCGGCCTGGCGGGCGACGGCGAGCGCTGTCGGGAAGCGGCATGCGTCCAGGCATCGCACGATGTACCCGGCCGCGGCCAGCGACTCGGCGGCGATCCCAGCGGCATCACCGGCGACCGCGACGGCCTTGTCCCGTGTCAGGCCGATGGTCTCGAGATGCGCCGCGAGGTCCGAGGCAGTGACGATCGTCGGCGCCGTCAGCGACCGGCCATCTGCAGCAAACGGTTCGACAAAAAGATCGCCGCGCTTGCTGTCGAGGGCGACGAGCACGTCGGGACGCCCTTCCTCTCCCGTCGCCATCCGGCAGGCGTCGCCCGCCACGGCCTCGAAGCTTGTCACTCCGATGCAGGGCTTTGCCAGCGCCAGCGCCAACCCCCGCGCCGCGGCCAGACCAATTCGAAGGCTGGTGAAGGCGCCGGGGCCGATGGTCACTCCGACGGCATCAAGTTCGGCGAAGTCCGCTCCGGCCCGAACCATCACCGCCGCCAGCATCGGCATCAGGCACTCCGCATGAGCGCGGTCGACGACCTCGAACAAGTGGAACTCCTCGCCATCGCGCCAGACCGCCACCGAGCAGGCGGCGGTGGTGGTCTCGACGGCAAGGAGCGTCGTCATCGCCCGCCGCTAATCGGCCGGATGCCGAGCCAGGGCTTCGTGCTAACGTGCACCCGGTCGCTCAGCCACCCTCTCGGGAGCCGTCGTCGATGCTCGTCGAAATCACCGCGGAGAGCCATGGTGTCGATCTCGATTTGTTTTATGCCACCGATCGCAACTTCACCGGCGCCGTTATCTACCGACGTGCCGCCTGCTACCTCCACGCCGACACGGCCGAGTGCCTGGATCGCGCTGTCGATGTCGCCGGCCGCCTCGGCGTGCGGCTCAAAGTTTTCGACGGCTTTCGTCCGGCGGAGGCGCAGTGGCGGCTCTGGCGTTTTCTTCCGGACCCACGTTACATCGCCGATCCCGCCCGCGGCTCCCCGCACAGCATGGGCGCCGCCATCGATCTGACGCTTGTCGATGCGGCAAGCGGCGTTGAACTGAACATGGGCACCGGATTCGACGACATGCGACCGATGTCGTGGCATGGCGCCGGTGGCCTCAGCGGGGACGAGGAGCGCAACCGGACGCTCCTTCTCGGGATCATGACCAACGCCGGCTTTGATTTCTATCGGAACGAGTGGTGGCACTATCAGCTGTTTAGACCGCGTGGCCGCTATCCAGTACTTTCCGACTCCATCCTCGCCAACGGGCTGATGACGGCGGGCCCCCCGCTCAACGATCAACGGCCTGTGGCGGATCAGACGACGAGGCAGGCGTCTTCAAAGGCAAGCCGCGGATTGCGAGGGTGAAGCTTGGAGGCGTCGCCGTGGCCCAGGTTGCACAGGAAGTTGGAGCGGATCGGGGTGCCGGCAAAGAAGGCCTCGTCAACCACCTTGTTGTTAAAGCCCGACATCGGTCCGCAGTCGAGGCCAAGTGCGCGGGCTGCAAGAATGAAGTAACCGCCCTGCAAACTGCCGTTGCGAAAGGCCGTCGATTCGATGAGTTCGTCCTTACCGACGAACCACGAGCGCGCGTCGGTCTGCGGGAAGAGTTCAGGCAGCCGATCGTAAAATGTCAGATCGTAGCCGATGATCGCCGTCGCCGGCGCCGCCATGGTCTTGGCCACGTTGCCTTCGATCAGCGCCGGCTTCAACCGGTCTTTGGCCTCCTTAGAGACGGCGAAGACGATGCGGGCAGGACTGCAGTTGGCACTGGTTGGTCCCAGCTTGGCGAGGTCCCAGACGTCGCGTAGAAGGCCGTCGCTGATCGGCACATCGCGCCAGTAACTATGGGTCCTTCCATTGCGAAAAATGAGATCGAGCGCTGTCTCGTTGCCGGTGCTTGCTGTGCCGGCATTGCTCGCATCGGCCATCCTCGGCTCCTTTTCTGCCGGTGTTCCTGCGTCTGATCTTATTGGAGAATGTCGCCTGCCGCGTGTTTGTGCCAGGCGATCCAGGAGCCTGTGAAACGGTTGAACTGCTAGCGTCGTTCCCAAACGCGCCGTCTAATCCACAGGGCGGACTTCCTCGACTTCCGGAATATAGTAACGCAGCATGTTCTCGATGCCGTGTTTCAGCGTCGCGGTCGAACTGGGACAACCCGAGCACGATCCCTGCATGTGCAGATAGACGACGCCGTCCTCGAAGCCACGGAAGACGATGTCGCCGCCATCCTGAGCGACCGCCGGACGCACGCGCGTCTCGATCAGCTCTTTGATCTGCTGAATGATCCCGTCATCGCCGGCTCCTGCGGCCTCGCCTCCCGCTGCGCTCCGCATCGAGAACCGGCTCGCCCGACGTGTAAGTGATCCATGATAGCGCCGAGAATGATCGGCTTGAGCACGTCCCAGCTCTGGTCGGCGCCCTTTGTCACGGTGACGAAGTCGCTGCCGAGGAAGACGCCGACGACACCGTCGACCTCGAACAACCGGCGCGCCAGCGGCGAGCGCCCGCCCTCTTCCGGCTCCGTGAAGTTGGCTGTACCCGTCGTCAGAACCGCCTCTCCCGGGATGAACATCATCGTCGCCGGATTGGGCGTGGTTTCTGTCTGAATGAACATCCGTACGTCCCTTTCGGTCGCCGCGCGCTGCCCCTACCGCTGCGCTGCCCGCTTGCTCAGACGTGGTCGCCGGAAGCGCGCGAATCAAGCGGCGGCGACGCAAGCAAGCCGACCGTCGCGTAGATGCTGGCGAGGATCGGGTCGGGCGATGTCATCGGCGCGACGGGCCCCTGCACCGAGAATCCGCTCGATCTGAGCCGGGTCGCGTTCCAGCCGCCGCATCTCCGCGGTGATCGGCTCCAGGCGGTCGACGGCGAGGTCGGCAAGCGTCGTCCTTGAAGTCGCGAAAATGGGCTGCCGGCGAACTGTTCGCAGACCTCCTCACTCGTAAGATCGGCGAGCGCGGCGTAGATGCCGACAAGGTTCGCCGCCTCCGGCCGGCCGGCCAGCCCATCCGCCGTCGCCGGCAGCGGCTCGGGGTCGGTCTTGGCCTTGCGGATTTTTCAGGCGGATGGCGTCGGCGTCGTCCGTCATGTTGATCCGGCGAGTAGTCGGACGGGTCGGACTTGCTCATCTTCGCCGTGCCGTCGCGCAACGACATGACCCGCGTCGCCGGGCCGACGATCAGCGGTTCGGGCAGGGGAAAGCGGTCGACGCCGAAGTCGTTGTTGAACTTCTGCGGCGATGTCGCGGGCGAGCTCGAGGTGCTGCTTCTGGTCCTCGCCCACCGGCACGTGCGTCGCCTTGTAGAGCAGCATGTCGGCGGCCATGCAGCACCGGATAGGTGAACAGGCCGACGGACGCGTTCTCGCGGTTCTTGCCCGCCTTTTCCTTGAACTGGGTCATGCGGTTGAGCCAGCCCATCCGGGCGACGCAGTTGAAAATCCAGGCGAGCTCGGCGTGAGCCGGGCACCGCGCTCTGGTTGAACAGCACTGCTCGGCCGGGGTCGATGCCGGCGGCGATCAGCGCCGCGGCATGCGCCGGGTGTTGGCCGGCGAGCTCCGTCGGGACCTGCCGGACCGTTATCGCGTGCAGATCGGCGAGGAAGAACAGGCACTCGAAGTCCTCTCTGCAGGCGCACCCAGTTGCGGATGGCGCCGAGATAGTTGCCGAGGTGCAGGTTGCCGGTGGGCTGAATGCCGGAAAAGATGCGGTTCATGATCTGGCGGTGCGGAGGGCCGGGCGGTTATGACGATAACCCCGGCGCGGGTCAAGCCGCGGCCCATCCGGACATGTCAGACCGGCCGCTCGCGACGACGGACGAGGGCCCTCAACTCGCCGATCGACGCGGCGCCGGTCAATTGCGCCGCGGCTCCATAGGTGGCGAGGCCGGTGACAATGAGGAGGGAGAGCCACAGGGTCCGTTCGGCGAAAGGGCCGGCGAGCCAGCTTCCGAGCACATGATCGAGAGCGAATACGGCTCCGGCCATGATGCCCGCGGCGACGAACGTCCGCGGAAGCCGCCGTTTCAACCGTCCGTCGACTGCGAGCTGACCGCGGCGGTGGAGGACGAAGGCGAGGAGGCCGGCGTTGATCCATGACGCGAGGGAGGTGGCGAGGGCGATGCCGACATGCGCCAGCGGTCCCATCAGAACGAGGCTAAATACGATATTGAGTGCCGCCGAAAGTCCGGCGATCTTCACCGGCGTCGCCGTGTCCTCGCGCGCGTAGTATCCCGGCGTCAGTGCCTTGATCAACATGAACGCGGGCAGGCCGACGGCGAACGCCATCAGCGCCGCCGCCGTCGCCTCGACCGCCTGGGCATCGAACGCTCCCCGCTGGAAGAGGATGGCGATCAGCGGCCGGGCCAGGACAATGAGGGCGAGTGCCGCCGGCAGCATCAGAAAGAACGCGAATTCGAGGGCCCGATTCTGGCTGTGCATGGCTTCCGCGGTCCGGCCCGCCTTCACCTGGCGGGAGAGCAGCGGCAGGAGCGCGGTCGACACGGCGGCGCCGATGATGCCGTAAGGGAGCTGATTCAGCCGATCCGCATAGAAGAGATAAGAGACGGAACCCGACGGGAGAAACGACGCGAGCACGGTTCCCGCCAAGATGTTGACCTGGTAGACGCCGGCGCCGAGGGCGACGGGCAGGGCACGGCGGAGAAGCTGCCGGACCTTCGGCGTCAGTCGTGGACGGGGCATGCGAAGATACACGCCTTCCTTTCCGCAACTGCCGAGCAGCCAGAGGAACTGGACGATCCCGGCCAGGACCAGGCCCCAGGACAGCGCGTGCCCGATGGTCGGCATCCAGCGCCCGGTGCCGAGGAGCGCCGTGATCAGCGACAGGTTGAGGAGAATGGGCGTCGCCGCCGGTGCGGCAAAGCGGCCGAAGGCGTTGAGGAGGCCTCCTTGCAGGGCGGTCAGCGAGATGAACAGCAGATAAGGAAACGTCAGCCGGGTGAACTCGACCGCGTAGTCGAACGTCGGCGTGCCGATGAAGCCGGGCGCGAGGCCCAGCAGCGCCCACGGCATGGCGATCTCCATCACCAGCACGAAAACGAACAGGGCCGTCGTCAGGACCGCCAGCGTATCCTCGGCAAAGGCGAGGGCTCCGGCGCGGCCGTCTTCGTGCAAGGTGCCGACGAAGATGGGGACAAAGGCGGCGGAGAATGCCCCCTCGGCGAACAGCGAGCGGAACAGGTTCGGAAATCGCAGCGCCACGAAGAAGGCGTCGGCGATCGGTCCGGTTCCAAGAAACGCAGCGATCAACAGGTCGCGGATGAACCCGAAGAATCCGGCTCACTCCGGTCAGCCCGCCGATGGTCGCGATCGAGCGGAAAAGCGACATGGACTTCCCTATCCGACCGGCTTATCTGACCGGGCGGGCGATAACCCGCTCGCCCTGCCGCTCTGCCTTGAGAGCGAAGTCGAAGAGGTCGCGCTGCAGGCACAGCACAGGATCGGCTGCCGGCAGATGCGGCTGGTCGCCTCGCAGGAATCGCCGCGCCGTCTCGTTCGCCAGGATCTCGGCGCAGGCCGCGACGTGGTCGTAGTGGCGGCCGCCGAGCAAGTGTTCCAGGCAATCGCCGCAGCGCTCGTCCTCAGGCGCGGGCGCCGCCGAGCGGACGCCCATAGCGACGAGCGAGACATGCGTGGGCCCGAGGGCGCGCACGGCGGCGGCGGTCGCTGCCGCGGTGACATAGGCGCCGAGAAACACGTGCTCGCATCGGTCAAGCGCGGCAAGCGCGCCGGTGACACCAGACGTGGTACGGTGGATGACGTCGCGGCCGCCGAACAAGGCACGCCCCGCCTCCAGGATCTGCGAGGGCGAGTTGGTCAGATCGAAACCGGGCAGCGGCAGCTCGTTGTGCTCGCCGACGAGGACGGCATCGCCTCGCATCTCTAGGCAACGCGCGGGATCGCCTTCAAGGACAACGTGACGGGCGCCCACATGCAGCATGAGCGGCTCGCAGGTGAAGGCACGGAAAACGTCGATGATGACGGCAACCCCGGTCGCCGCCCGTGCACCTGCGGCCAGCGAAAGCCTCTCGATGCGCATGATGTTCGGACCTTCCCTGCAAGGAGCATCGAAGCTCCGACGCGAGGCTTAATCGCGGCGGAAGGCCGGGGCAAGCCCGAGGCCGATTACGCGTAGCGCGTTCTTCCAGCCTGCAAATGTCGGCGCTGCTGAGGGGAGGCTGGCCACGGCCATGAACCTGCGTGCGTCCATCCGAAACGGCCCACAAGGTTATCCACAGGGCGGTTTGCGTGCAACTCACGGTTCGCGTGTTGAGGGAAAGGATGACCATGAGATGAGAATCGTCTAAGCTGGCACCAACGATCCGCCGTAACAGTCTGGTTTTGCTGGCTCTTATGAGTAGTTCATGGCGATGGAAAGGAAAGAAGTCGGCTTCTGCGGCGTGTTGCCTTCGTTTAAGACGAAAGGCGAATTGTTCGGGATCGACGCGCGGGATCGGTATGTTGCGGCCGCGGTGATGTTATCCACAACGGCACCGGAATTCCGGGGCCGGTGCTGTAGTTGTCACTCGGATTGCTGATCCTGCCTAGTGAGACGCTCGGCGGCCGGCGGTCGTCCCAGAAAATTCCGCCACCGGCCCGGCCAATCGCAGCCGCGTCCGCGTCGGCGCGTCGTCCTTGGCTGCGGGGAGCATGCGTTTTTCCAATCGGCGGACGAGTTCGCCTAGCACCGCCCGGTAAAGCTCGTCCTTGAGGACGGCGTCCTCGACGCCGATGTCGATGTTCGGATTGTCGTTGACCTCGATGACGAAGGCACCCGCAGCCGTCTCCTTGACGTCGACTCCGTAGAGACCGCGGCCGATCAGGCTCGCGGCCTGCGTCGCCACGGCGACGACCGTCGGCGGCGCCGCCTCAACGGCGACGGCGCGCGACTTGCCTTCGATGGGATCGCCGTAGCTGTCGTGCTTGACGATCTGCCAGTGGTTGCGGGCCATGAAGTACTGGCAGGCATAGAGCGGCTTGCGGTCGAGAACGCCGATCCGCCAGTCGAACGCCGTTTGCATGAATTCCTGGGCGATGATGAGGTCGGTGTCCTTGAACAGGGCTTCGGCACGGCTCTTCAGTTCGGCCGCATCTCGGACCTTGAAGACGCCTCGGGAAAAGGAGCCATCGGGGATTTTGACCACCGCCGGAAACCCCAGTTCGCGCTCGACCCGGCCGAGGCAGCGCTTGTCGAGAATGAGCGTGCGCGGTATCGGCACATCGCTCGCCTGCAGCAGTTCCGCGAGATAAATCTTGTTGGTGCAGCGCAGGATCGACTGCGGATCGTCGATCACCGGCATGCCTTCCGCCTCCGCCTTGCGGGCGAAACGGTAGGTATGATGATCGAGAGCCGTCGTCTCGCGGATAAACAGAGCGTCAAATTCCAGAAGCCGGCCGTAGTCCGCGCGCGTGATCAGGGCGACGTCGACGCCCATCTGCCGGCCGACGCGGACAAAGCGTTCAAGGGCTTTGCCGTTGGAAGGCGGCTGCTGTTCCTTTGGATCGTGGAGCACAGCGACCGAATAGCGCGCGGGCGCCGGCGTCTCCCGTCCGGCCCGCCCAGCCCGCCAGGCGCCACGGGTGTAGCGGTCGAGGGCTCCGATGAAGAGGCTGTGGAATTCCGGACGAACCGCGGCGAGCGACGCCGGCTCGATCGCGGCGACGTGCCATCCGTTCTTGTGCCCGAGTTCAATCGTCAGCAGCGGACAGCGGAACAGCTCGAAGATGCGCCGTGCGGCGACGGCCAGGCGCGGATCGTCGGTCACACCGAAAAAAATCATCGCCCGGAACGGCGGGTGATCGGTGGGTTCCGCCCGGAAGGTGCGGCGGACGAGCTCGTTGACCTCGGGCAGCGCGATGCGGAGCAGCCGCTTCCAGTGCAGGTCAAGCATCACTTCAACCGCAGGTATAACCTTTTGCCCGCGCGCCTCGGCCAAAAGCGAGGCATAGTAGCCGAGGCCGAGATAGCCGTAGTCGCGACAGAGGTTGATGATCCGCGCCGATGCCGGCAACCGGCGCGCCGCCTCGGTCACGAACTCCTTGGCGGTCACAACCACCCGATCCGCGGCGGCCCAGGGAAAATCCGCCCGGCGGTCGACAACGATGATGTGGCGGGCCATCAGGCGCGGTCCTTCGTAACGGGATCCGCGGCGAGGGCGTCACGGCGCTCGAGGTCGCGCATCGTCTTCTCCTTGCCGAGCGGACCCTTGCCGACGAACAACGCCGCATGGTGCTGTGCCTTCCCGTACCGGGCCATCTGCACGAACAGCGACTGTCTCACGGGAATCTGCATACAATCGGTTTCGGTCTTGTCGAGATGCTCGGCCACGTGCGGATCGTGCACGTAGACGTAGCGATCGTCGAAGCCGGTGACGACAACCCAATGCGGCTGTTTCTCGCGCGAGATTCGATAGGAACTGATGAGCACGATCGGAATGTCTCCGGCGGCGACCCTCTCGCGAAGCACGTCTATGGTCAACGGCCGAAACTCGATCGGGATCCCTCTCACCGCGCACTGCTCGCGAAAATCTTCTTCCACCATCCGGATGACGTTGCGCTTCATCGGGTTACGGACCGATTTAAGAAACATCACGCCGCGGTCGCTGAGAAAAATCGACACGGTAAAGCCGCGCCGATGCGCGGCGAGCGCAAGACCCTCCGGACTGCACCCGCCAAGACCCGATGTCATGAACACCGTCGTCGATTCGCGCCACATACGCACCTCGGCCCGCGGATCGACGCGGACGGATGGATCATGCGCGCGCATGGCCATCAGCAGCGCCGCCGGCCCGCAGGTGAAATCGAGCGACTGAGCATAATAGGGAACTCGGACAAGGGCCGGGTCAGGGCGCGGCGCCAGAGACTTCTCCATCCGCACGGCGGCAACGTCGTCATCGTAGTAGTGCGGCTGGA
Source organism: uncultured Alphaproteobacteria bacterium (assembly GCA_963781645.1). Taxonomy (GTDB): domain Bacteria; phylum Pseudomonadota; class Alphaproteobacteria; order Rhodospirillales; family Defluviicoccaceae; genus Defluviicoccus. The sequence goes on from CAWAGY010000008.1 coordinate 34,899, forward strand.
GACGGAACCCGCGGTAGCCGTGCGCCCGGTAGAACGCTTGCGTCGTCACCGCGTCTGCCCGTACCTCGAGCCGCATGTAGGCGGCATCGCGCTCGCCCGCCACCTTCTCCGCGGCGGCAAGAAGTGCCGCGCCCAGGCCGGAGCCGCGATCATCCGGATCTCTCGCGATCGAATACAGCCGGGCCAGTGACGTGCCCCGATTGAACAGGATCATGACGTATCCGCGCAGCCGGCCATCGTCGGCGACGTCGACAAGGGTGGCGCCGTTCGCCCGCGACAGAAGGTAGCGGAAGGCGCGCCGCGAAAACCGATCGGTTACGAACGCACGTTTTTCGATGTGGGTGAGCGCATCAAGATCGGCGGTGCCGGCAGGTCGAATCATCAAGGCCAGCCCGTGCCGCAATGCGGAACAGCGCGGCTAAGGCCGGGGGCCGTCACTTTAGATGTAGGACATCCGGCTCCGGGCCGGCCGGCGTGCATTGGCATCCTCGGCGAAATGACTGACACACATTTCCACCGCATCGCCGGGTGCTGTCAAGGGCGGCCTGGAAGGAGCCGTGGGAGCAGGATCCGTCATCGCTCCCTGCGGATATGCAACAGGTTACGCTCCCATTGTATCGCCCCAGTCGTGCTGTTGCCGATATCGGTGCGGGCGGTCTCAGGTGCCGCTGCCGCGGCTGGCGAAGCCGATGCCGACGGCCAGTCCGGCCGGCCCCGTGACCAGCACCCGCACCAGCTCCGCCTGACGGGAAACCCCGGTCTTGGTGAAAATCTGCTTGAGGTGCTTGCGCACGGTCTCGTAGGCGATCCCCAGCTGCTCGCCGATTTCCTCCAGCCGCAGGCCGCGGGCGAGCAGCGAAGCGACCCGCGCTTCCGCCCGACTGAGGCCGTAGAGGCGGGCGATGCGCATGGGCTCAAACGCGATCGTCCGCTCCGGATCGCTGACAAAGAGGAGCGCCGCCGGACCCCCGTTTTGCGCGACATCGGCTCCGGCGAGCGGCGCGATCAGGCAGGTGAGAGGTCGCTGCCGACGATAGCGGGGAACCGTACACAGGGCGACCTCGGGCAGGCCGGCATTCGTTCGCGTCTTATTCGTCTGCGCCAGAATATCCCGCAGCTTGACACGCTGGCCGGGACGGTCGAGAACGATGCCGCCATCGCTTCGCGTGATTCCCTCACCTGTTGCCAAGATGGTCTGCGCGTAGCGGTTGGCGCGAACGATCACGCCCGTTCGGTCGACGGTGATGACGCCGATCAGGCGCCACATCGAGTGCCTCGATGGCCGCCTGCCGTTCGGCGTGTAGCCGGCGGATGTCGAAACCGAGGCGATAGGCGCTCGCCAACCGCGCGGCGGTGGCTCGCAGCCGCCGGGCATCCTCGGCTTCAAACGGCGGACGCCCCGAGCGCCGATAAACCGCGGCGACGACGGCCGCCCGGTCCTGGTAGTGAAGGACACAGAAAAGGCCATCGCCGATGCCGACACCCGACAGCCATTCGCGATGGAAGACGGAGTCAACCAAGAGAGGCGGCGGAGACGATTTCGCTCGCGGCAAACACCGCGCCCGTGCGGCAGCGTTTTTCATCGGCGAGCCAGACGTCGTTACGTCCGGATCGCAGAGCATAGTCGTCGAGTGCCGGCTGGGCGATACCGAATGACTGTAAAAACCGGCCTTCCCGGGCGCCGAAGTCGCGATGAATAAGACCACAGGCATCCGCGCCGAATGCTTCGGCCAAGCGCTGCAAAGCCCCTGGCCACGCTCCGGGATCGACGTTCGCCTCGTAGAAGGCGGCGACTGCTTCGATGCCCGTTGCGTCCATATTGCCCACAGCTTCCACTGAATGTTGCGACAATTTTACGGACAGGGCGGCGGTCCGACTGTGACGCGGATCACCACCTTTAATAGTATGTTGCATATCTACTCTCTTTATGAGTGTTTATGGCAGCGATCGGACGGCGGCGGAGGGCGGTCGCACGCTGGATGCCTCGGCCCCATAAAATCATCGAAGTGGTTAAACTGCCGTTACCTGCAATCTTAGGTGGCGGTGTGGCAATGGCGCGCGACAGCGGGAATGCTGGCGACGTCCGGGCATAGCCCGTGCTACTCTCGGCCGATGCAGCGCCGTGGTTTCGCCCGCCTGACCGATCCCGTTTTCCTACGGCTGTCTGCCGCCGCGTTGCTTTTCGCGAACATCTTCGCCGGCTGCACGTATCACGGGACGCAGCAGGACAATCCGGTCCAGAGGCGCTTTACCTGGTACAGTTACCTGAACGGGGACGACATCCGGGAAGACTGCGAGGCGGATGCCCGCCCGCGCTACCGCTTCGTTTACAATGGCGTCTATGTTCAGCAGGTGCGCAGCTACGACATCCGACCGGTCGCGGGCGAGTGCCGGCAGCACCCTCAGGGCCCGCGTGATCGGGCCGGCAGATCTATCCGAGGTCCAAATTCGCCGGCAGTTTTCGACTGTGATTGAAGATGTGATGGCGCCGTGGGCCGGCGAAATCGAAACGGTGCCGCTGACCGGAGCCGATCTCGATGCGCTCGATCGGGCGCTTGTGGCGAGCGGCTTTTTCGAGCCGGCGCCGAAGGGGCTCTACCTCCGCGGCGAAGATTTTTTCTGGATCGCCGCCGCGTGCGTCGGCGGCCGGTTCCACTTCAACGCCTACAAGTGGCCAATGATGGCCTTCGAGCGCGCCACCTTCCCGGCGCTGCTGCTGAAGTGGGACCCGACCGGTCAGCCGCTCAACGAGCCGCGGCAGCTCTCCACCTTCGACATCTATCATGATACCCAGACCGATCCCGGCATCGGCCCGACCTACACGCTCACCGTCGGCAAAAACGGTCTCGCCGCCATCCGGCCGCTATTCTAAGGACGATGGGATCAGTCGTAACACGCCGTCGGCCGGCGGCGACATCTGCGGGACCGCCGGCGCTCCCGGCATCCGCGCGGCAACGAGGCGAAGTTGCCGCGCCGCGTCAATCATCCGCGCCAGCGTCGGCGGCTCCTGGGCGCCGCAGATGATCAGCCGGCGATCGAAGACGAAGGTGGGGACGCCGTTGATGCCGAGGCGATGAGCGCGTTCATTGCCGATCACCACGCCCTCCCGGTCACCGGTCGAAACGAGAAAGGCCCGGAGCATTTTCGCATCGAAACCAAGCTCGGCGCCGAGGCCGACGAGGGTTGCAGGATCGCCGATGTCTTGTCCGCCGACGAAGTATGCCTCGAAGACGGCTTCCAGCATTGCCTCGCCGCGACCGCGGGCCTCCGCAAAGCGGATAAGCCGATGCGCGTTGAGCGTGTTCGGCGTGCGGCGGATACGTTCGAAAGCGAAGTCGATGCCGACGCGGTGCCGACCTCGACGATCGCCGCCTGCATCCGCTTCAGCCGGCCTTCGCTGCCGTACTTGCGGCAGAGATAGGAATGTCGGTCGACGCCGCCGGCCGGGAACGTCGGTGTGCAGAAGGAACGGCCACCAGCGCATATCGACCGGCGTGTGCGGGCGCAGATCGAGTGCTTCGCGAAGCTGCCGCTTGCCGATGTAGCACCATGGGCAAGACGGATCGAAGATCATGTCAATGCGGATTTTCGGCATCTCGATCCGAGATGCTTGCGGTGACCCAAGGGGTTGGTGGTTACCCAGAGCTCACTATAATGATGTTGCATCCCGTCCGGTAAGGGCCTCTCTGAGGCCCTGGCTGCGGCTAGTTAACGAGAGTGAAAACGGATCCGTATTTGGCATAATGGAGTCTGGTCGGCAACCTGAAGGGAGCTGATCCTTGAAACGCCGCGCGTCGCCTCGACATCTGTCGACTGATGACCGAAAACGCCGGGCATCGATCCGATGCGCAAAGTTTCAGATCGGTCAGGTCGTACGCCACCGCATCTACCCGTTCCGCGGGATCATCTTCGATGTCGACCCGCAATTCGCCAACACCGAGGAGTGGTGGCTGGCGATTCCGGAAAACGTGCGACCGCGCAAGGACCAGCCCTTTTACCATCTTCTCGCCGAGAATGCCGAAACCACTTACATCGCCTATGTGTCGGAGCAAAATCTGTTGCTCGACGACTCGGGCGAACCGGTCTCGCATCCACAGGTTGAAGACTTGTTCAAGGGTGTGGAGAACGGCCGCTACATCGCCCGCACGACGACGCGTCACTGAGCGGGACGAGCGCCCCGGTTGCGGAGATGATCCGAAGGCAACCACACGGCGGGAGGCCGCCTCAGCGGTACATAGAGAAGATGTAGCGGGGGGAAACGCCGACCCGATATAGGCCGAGCAGGAGGAGATTGGCGAGCGGCCGAACGATATAGCCGTCGCGTTGATATTTCTCCGCCGAAGTCAGGGCGGTCGCGCCCAGGGCGACCAGCCGGCGGCGACCGATGCGGCGCACGATGTCGACGTCCTCCATCAGAGGGATACGCTTGTACCCGCCGAGCATGTCGTAGAATTGGCGACTGATAAGCAGCCCTTGGTCCCCATAGGGCAAGACCGAGAAAACGGCTGCGCCAGGCGACGACACGCTCCAGAAGGCGTGCGCCCCGCGCCCGGTCGTCGAGAGCGAAGCGCAGATAGCCGGCACGGAACTCGTTGCCGGGATCGGCAATAAAGCCATCGACGATGCTCGACCCAGTTCGACGTCGAGCCGGGTGTCGGCATGGAGAAACAACAGCCAATCGCCCGCCGCCGCTTCGGCACCGGATGCCAAGCTGGCGTCCGCGGCCGCGCGCGCTTTCGAGGAAGATGGCGCCGCCCTGGCTGGCGATCAGCGAGGTGGAATCAATGGAGCCGCCGTCGGCGACGATGATCTCGCATGCGATGGCTGAGCGGGCTCTGGCGACCCCGTCGAGCAGCACTTTCAGCTGACCGGCGGCATTCAGAGTGGGAATGATGATGCTCAGCAAGGTGTCACGATCCCCAAGCCCATGGATAGTAATATGACATAACGCCGAGTTCGCAAAGATTGCCTTAATCGATAACAGCCCGGCTGTTGCCGCGACACCACAGCGGTGCCACAGGGCATTGCACGCAAGCCCGGAAAGAAGGGATACGTGCGGACCCAATCGAGCGGACCAGCCGGATCGCAATATCGAGATGGCAAACTGTGCGGGGATGGCAAGCGTCAATCACGATTCGAAAGTTCTTGCAATGTTCAGATAGGACGTCGATCGGATGACGATCGGGGGGCGAAGGAAGACAGAGAGGGAAGCACAAAATGCGGCAGGCCGCCGCCCGCCGGCACGGACGAAAGGCCGAGGCGCCGTCGGTAATCCCCACCGCCCGCTTCGAAAATTACGAACGCGCCCCGTGGATGACGGCTGGTGGCAGGATGACGACCTGCCGGCGTTGCCGACAACCGAGTGCGACGAGGTGACGAGGCAGGTCATCACCCGCAATCAGCTCGCCCGATATCCCGTTCGATCGCTCCATCAATCCTTATCGTGGATGCGAGCACGGCTGCATCTATTGTTATGCCCGGCCGAGCCACGCCTGGCTCGGTCTGTCGCCCGGGCTCGACTTCGAGACACGCCTGTTCGCCAAGCCGAATGCCGCCGCACTGCTTGTCGAGGAATTCGGCGTCCGGGCTATCGGCCGGCGACGATCATGCTCGGCGCCAACACCGACCCCTACCAGCCGATCGAGCGGCGAAGGCGGATCACCCGCTCTATCCTCGAAGTGCTCGCCGCGTGCCGGCATCCGCTGGCGATCACCACCAAGTCGGCGCTCGTCTGTCGCGATCTCGATCTGCTCCGGGACATGGCGGCGGCGGGGCTGGTTGCCGTCGGCATCTCGCTGACGACCCTCGATCCCGCGCTGGCCCGAATCATGGAGCCGCGCGCGGCGGCGCCGGCGAAGCGGCTGCGGGCGATGGAGGAGCCTGCGCCGGCGCCGGCATTCCGGTGAGCGTGATGGCTGCGCCGATGATCCCGTTCCTCAATGACCACGAACTCGAACGCATCCTCGAAGTCGCTGCCGGCTCCGGTGCGAGCGGCGCCGAGCTGGACTCTCGTCCGCTTGCCGCACGAGTTGAAAGAATTGTTCGGCGAGTGGCTCACGGCCCACTATCCGGACCGCCGAACGCGCATCGAAGGGGCGATCCGCGATAGTCGCGGCGGCCGCCTCTACGACAGCAACTGGCGGACGCGGATGCGTGGATCGGGGGCCTACGCGGAACTGCTGGCCGAGCGGTTCACCGTCGCCTGCCGACGTCTCGGTCTGGCCCACGGAGCGGCTGCGACGCGGCCGCTCGTCACCGATTTGTTTCGACCGCCGCCCCGACCGAACGAACAGCTCGCCTTAGACCTGGCGTGAACGGTACAACCCTGAGCCGGCCGCGTGTTGCCCGGCGCTGGCGCCTTTCTTTGTTTCGTCCGAAGGTTGGCGAGGCGGCGTCGGGACGGCGCAGTCGAAGGTCGAGATCGTCGTTCTGGTGAAGGCGGTCCGCCATGACGGCTCGCCCGGTCTCGTCGCGATGAGCACCGCAATGCGTCCGAACCGCGCACACTCGCGCTGCGCCGCGGAGAATGCCATACCGGAGTAGTAGCTGTTGTACTGAATGACGACGCGATCTTCATTGCCTTCGATCGTCGTGCAACCGCCGACGACCATAACGGCGCCGCCAATCAGCGAGGCCGCGACGAGCCGCCGCCGGCAGCCGCTCACGCGACACTCCGCGGCATCAGCACGGTGTAATCAAAATCGAGGACGACGGCGGGATCGTAACTGCCGTCCGCCGTCATGAACGGGAAGTCGGCGCACGCCTTGTCCTTGGTGGCGACGGTGCGCAGCCGGAGCGCGCCGAGATCGCTGCGTCCCGGCAGTGGCAGCTTCGCCATCACCTGCGACCAGGCGTAGATGGTGTCGCCGGCAAAGGTCGGAGCAACGTGGCGGCCGCCGTTGATCGCCGCCACTTTGAAGGCGTTGGCGAGCCCGTTGAAGGAGAGCGAGCGGGCGATGCTGATGACGTGACCGCCGTAGATCAGTCGCCGGCCGAAGCGACTCGCCGTCTGCATCAGCGCGTCAAAATGTACCTTCGCCGTGTTCTGATAGAGGCGGGTGGCGATCATGTGCTCCGCCTCCTCGATGGTCATGCCGTCGACGTGGTCGATCTTTTCGCCTTCTGCGTAGTCGTCCCACAGCGCCGGGCTGCCGGCGAGCGCCCGGTTGTAGCCGCGGACATGCAGGTTCGACGGCGCCACCAGATCGCCGACGGCGACCGCCTCGGCGAGCGTCGGCACCGACGGCTCCGGTGCCGGCGCCGCATCGTTCTTCTTGCGCACCATGACCCAGCGGAAGTAATCGAGAACCATGGCGCCACGCTGATTGACGCCGGTTGAGCGCACGTAGACGACCCCCGACTTGCCGTCCTTGTTCTGGCGGAGGCCGATCACCGTCGACGTCGTCGACAGCGTATCCCCCGGATAGACCGGCTCTCCGAAGCGGCCTTGCGCGTAACCGAGGTTGGCGACGGCGTTGAGCGAGATATCCGGTACCGTTTTGCCGAACACCATGTGGAAGGTGAGCATGTCGTCCAGCGGCGCGCTCGGAAGGCCCATCGCGCGGGCGAATTCGGACCGAGGAGTTGACGGCGAAGCGAACGCCGTAGAGACCGGTATAGAGCGACACATCGCCATGCGAGAGGGTCCGAGGCGTCGCATGCACGATTTCCTGGCCGACGACGGAAGTCTTCGAAAGAAATTGCCGGGGTTCGTTTTGGTCGTGGTCATTTCGGTCGGCCCCTCCCTTCTGGCGCCGTCAGAACTCGTAGGCCTGAGCCATCTCCGGGTCCTTGCGCGCGACCAATCTCGCCAGGTCGACGATCACCTTCGCCTGCTTCCACGTGGCGTCGTCCTGCATTTTGCCGTCGATCATGGCGACGCCCGAACCATCCGGCATCGCCTCCAGGATCTTCTTTGCAAACAGAACTTCGCGGGCGTCGGGACTGAACACCCGTTTCGCGATGGCGATCTGGTTCGGCGCCAGCGACCATGCGCCCGGTGCAGCCCATGAGGAACGCGTTGCGAAATTGCGCTTCGCAGGCGGCCTCGTCCTTGATGTCGCCGAACGGACCATAAAAGGCCCGAAGCCCGCTGGAGAGGCAGGCATCGACCATTTTGGCGACCGTATAGTGCCACAGGTCCTGCTGCGAAAACGGGCGGGTCGTGTTGCCCTCGACCGGGATCGGCGAGCACGCCGTAAAACGGGTGGCCTCCGCCGACGCGCGTCGTCTTCATGCCCCGGGACGCCGCCAGGTCGGCCGGTCCGAGACTCATGCCGTGCATCCGCGGGCTGGCGGACGCGATCTCCTCTACGTTCTTGACCCCTTGCGCCGTTTCGAGGATGGCGTGGATCAGGATTGGCTTTTTTACCTCATAGCGGGCTTCGAGCATGGCCAGCATCTGGTCGACAAAGTGGATGTCCCAGGCGCCCTCGACCTTCGGGATCATCATGACGTCGAGCTTGCCGCCGATCGCCTTGACGATCTCCGTCATGTCGTCGAGCGCCCATGGGCTGTTCAGCGCATTGACCCGCGTCCACAATGCGGTGTCGCCGAAGTCGGTGGCCGCAGCGACCTCGATAAATCCGGCCCGCGCAGCCTCCTTGGCATCGGCAGGAATGGCATCCTCCAGGTTACCGAGCAGAATGTCGACCTGGCGCGCCACCTCCGGCACGCGCGCGCGGATCTTCTCGATGTGCGGGGGAAAAAAATGAATCATTCGTTCCGGCCGGACCGGCAACTCGCGCACCGGCTCCGGTGCACCGATGGCCAGCGGCTTGTAAAATTGGCTCGGCAACTTCATCGCCCGTCCTCCCCTGTTTTTTTCGTGCAGTTGCCGTGGCGCGAAAATCGACCGACGCTTGCGTATCATCGAAGCCGCGAGCGGTCAATTTGCCGAGGTGAAGGTCCTGCGCAAGCGGCGACGGCGCGGCGGCCGCCGCCTCAGTCGGTCGCCCACATCCGCACCAGATTGGCGCGGACGTTCGACAGCTGGTGATACGGCTTGCTGTCGGGGCCGCCTCCTGCGCCCACTGGGTAACTTGGGCAAGCTCCCAGAGCAGCGACCGCTTGCCCTGATCCTGGACCATGCTCTGTATCCAGGTGACGGCGACCAGACGCTCGCCCGCGGTGACGGTTTCGACGCGATGCAACATGGTCGTCGGATAAAGAACTCCATGCCCCGCCGGTAGCTTGATCGACTGCTCGCCATAAGGCGTCTCGATAACCAACTCGCCGCCTTCATAGCCGCCCGGTTCGGCGAGAAACAAGGTGATCGAAAGATCGAGTCGCATCGGCATGGGCCACCGTCGGATCGGGTTATCGATATGGGTGCCGTACCCCATTCCGGCCCGATAGCGCGAAAGGATCGGCGGCTGAATGACCTTCGGCAGTGCGGCGGTGCGGAAGGTTTCGCTGCGGTTCAGCGCGCCGGCAATCACCTGCGTCACGTGCTTGTGCAGGCCCGATTGAGTGGAGAGCTGCTCGTTGCGCTTGATCTCGGCGGCGGCCAGACCCGGGGCGCTCTGTCCACCGTCGACGAAATCGCCTTTCGATGCGATCGCGCGGAGCTCACGCACCTCTTCGACGGTGAGAACGTTCGGCAGCCAGAGAAGCATTGGCGGGGTCCCGAGCGAGAGGAAAACCAGAGACTACCTTGGCTACCGCTGCGTCTCAATGTGGGCGTGAGCGGCGTCCCTAAACGGGTGGCGGTCGGTGCTGCCGCGGCGCGCCTAGCCAATCGCTGCGATTAGGAATAAATTCTTGAATAATACCGAAAAACGGATTAAGGTCGCTCTCTCCCTGTCCAATGTTCGGGCAGCGCCGTCCGCCGCTTTGAGGTCTTGATCATGCCATTCCTGCCGAATACCGGATGCGACACGGCGCTTTGTCCGGCGCGCGCCTCTGCGCCCTTCAAGCGTCCCCGGGCGACGGCGATGAGCGATCGCCGGCTGCTCATCTGCGACGACGAGCCGGCATTCGGGCGCTTCGTCCGCACGGTCGCCGAAGGCATGGGATATCGCGTCCTCATCACCGGCAACGGTCGCGCCTTCATCGCCGCCTATGAGGACTTCCAGCCGACGACCGTGATCCTCGACATGATCATGCCGGAAATGGACGGCAACGAGCTTGTCCTATGGCTGGCGCAGCGCCAGAGCAGGGCGCGGGTGATCATCATCACCGGGTTTACCCCCGACTATGCCAGTAACGCCAAATTGCTCGCCGAACACGAAGGGGCTCGGGCCGGTGACGACCCTCAACAAGCCGGTGCAGCTGGCGGACCTGCGCGCCATTCTCGCCGGAGGAGGACGGACCGGAGGAAGATGACGGGAGCGGCCGACCGGCAAAGCGGTTGAACAACCGGAGTATCGCGCGACGGGGAAGGGGCGGGAGCAGGGATCGAGGCGGCGATGAGCGATATCAAACGGTTGATCGTGCTCATCGGGATCATGCTCGGGGCTTCCGCTCTGGCCATCGCGACCACGATCGGTTTTCTCTACGATGCCGGGTATGAGCGCGAGCGGGCACGCCTGATCAATCTTGTCGAGACCGAGGCACTGCTGATCGATGCGTTGACCGGCTGCCGTCCGACCGCCGCGCCGGTCGGGCGAGAACCATCAGGATCGGCTTCGGCCGCATCCTCGCCATCCACGAGATCCTCGGCCGCCACGCCACCGAGCCCACCGAGGAAATGTTGCTCGGCCGCTGGCAGGGCGATGCGCTGGTTGTAAGCAGCGCGTCCAGGTGGAGATCCCAGACCAATGGGCAGACGATCCTGCCCGTCCGATACCCCGCTCGCCGAGCCGACGCGGGCGGCGCTCGCCGGGCGGGAAGGGACGATGATCGGCATTGGCTATCACGGCAGCGCGTTCTTGCCGCCTTTCGTCCCGATTGCCGCCGGTGACATCGGTCTCGTCGCCAAAATGGACGTTGCGACGATCGACGCCTCTTACGGTCAGCGGCGCGCGCCGCCGGCCTTGTCGCTCTCGTTGTCATTGCGGCCGGCGTCCTTCTCATCGTCGCGGTCAATCGCCCCGTCCTCGCCCGGCTGCGGGAGAGCGAGGCGCGCTACCGGATGCTCTTCGACCACATCGGCGCCGGTGCGGCGGTTTACGAGGTGGTCGACGATGCCGCCGATTTCCGGGTCCGCGATCTCAATTGCTCGGCCGAAGTGAGCGACCGATCTATCGCGCGCGGACGTGATCGGCCGCAGCCTCTTTGATGTTTACCCAACGTCGCGGAAACGCCGCTGTTTGCCGGCCTCGTCGAGGCGTGGCGCAGCGGACAGCCGCAGACCGTTGCCACCTATCATTACCAGGATGCAAGGATCGAGGGTGGCGCGAGGCGTTCGTCTACCGTCTGCCGACGGGGGAACTCGTCGCCGTTTTCTTCGACGTGGGGGAGCGGATCCGCGCTGAAGCCCGCCTAAGCGAAAGCGAGCAGCGCTATCGTGCCCTGGTCGAGAGGCAGCCGGATCTGATCTGCCAGTTCCTCGCTGATACCACACTCACCTTCGTGAACGATGCCTACACCCGCTACTTCGGCCGCAGTCGGAAGGAGCTGATCGGCACGCGCTGGATCGATCTGATCCCGGCGAACGAGCGCGCTCAGTGCTTCGCCGACGTTGCCGCCATCACGCCGGAACATCGCCGACGTAACACGAGAGCAGTGGGTGGACGCGCCGAACGGCACGAGGCGCTGGTACCTCTGGCACTTCCAGGGATATTTCGATGTGCCGGCGACGCCATCGGCTACCAGGCGTTCGGCACCGATCTGACCGACCGCCGCCGCGACCGAAGAAGCGTTGCGCGAAAGCGAAGGCCTGCTCAGCGCCGTCCTCGATCACGCGCCGGCGCTGATCTCGATCAAGGACCTGGAGGGGCGCGTCATCCTCGCCAACCGCCACTTCGCGGTGCTGGATGGACCGTCGTTGCAGGACACCGCCATCAAGAGCCTGTTCGATCTTTATCCGGCGGTCGCACGGAAGAGATGTCGCGGAGCGACCTTGCAGTTCTCGCCTCGGGAGACCCTTGCGAGATCGAGGAAGAGCTTTGCCACTATGACGGTACCGTTCACACCTATCTCACCATCAAAGTTCGCGCTACGCCGGTGATGACGGTCCCTTCGGCGTCTGCGCCATCCGCACCGATATAACCGGCCGGAAAGAAGCGGAAGGCGCCCTGCAGCGAAGCGAGGAGCGGCTGAGCCTGGCGCTCGAAATCGGCGAAATCGCAACCTGGGACTGGGATCTCCGCACCGACCGCGTGGTCTGGACGGAACAATACCGCGCGATTTTCGGCCTGTCGCCCGCGCCTGCCGATTTTACACCGAACGGCTGGTGGCGCGACAGCATTCATCCGGACGACCTTCCGCGCGTCCTCGCACTGCACGCCGAGACGCGGGTTTCTCACGGTCCGTATGCGGCGTCGTATCGGATCGTCCGCGCCGACGACCAGCGGGTCGCCTGGATCGAAGAGATCGGCCGGTACCTCTATGGCGAAGAGGGAGAAGCCGTCCGCATGATCGGCGTGCTGCGGGACATCACCGAGCGCAAGGAAGCGGAGGAAGAACTGAGGCAGAGCGAGGCCCGGTTCCGCGGCACCTTCGAAAACGCAGCGGTCGGCATCGCGCATGTCCACCCGGACGGTCGGTGGCTCCGCGTCAACGACAGGCTGTGCCAGATCGTCGGCTTCAGCCGCGAGGAACTGCTCGCACGGACGTTTC
>CAWAGY010000009.1:0-36511 GCA_963781645.1 uncultured Alphaproteobacteria bacterium
TCGCTTATATCGTCGAGCACCCATGGGCTGTTCAGCGCGTTGACCCGCGTCCACAATGCGGTGTCGCCGAAGTCGGTGGCCGCAGCGACCTCGATAAAGCCGGCCCGCGCAGCCTCCTTGGCATCGGCAGGAATGGCGTCCTCCAGGTTACCGAGCAGAACGTCGACCTGGCGCGCCACCTCCGGCACGCGGGCGCGGATCTTCTCGATGTGCGGGGGAAAAAAATAAATCATCCGTTCCGGCCGGACCGGCAACTCGCGCACCGGGTCCGGTGCGCCGATGGCCAGCGGCTTGTAAAATTGGCTCGGCAGCTTCATCGCCCGTCCTCCCCTGTTTTTTTCGTGCAGTTGCCGACGCGAAAATCGACCGACGCTTGCGTATCACCGAAGCCGCGAGCGGTCAATTTGCCGAGGTTAAGGTCCTGGAGCGGCGACGGCGCGGCTGGCCGCCGCCTCAGTCGGTCGCCCACATCCGCACCAGATTGGCGCGGACGTTCGACAGCTGGTGATACGGCTTGCTGTCGGGGGCCGCCTCCTGCGCCCACTGGGTAACTTGGGCAAGCTCCCAGAGCAGCGACCGCTTGCCCTGATCCTGGACCATGCTCTGTATCCAGGTGACGGCGACCAGACGCTCGCCCGCGGTGACGGTTTCGACGCGATGCAACATGGTCGTCGGATAAAGAACTCCATGCCCCGCCGGTAGCTTGATCGACTGCTCGCCATAAGGCGTCTCGATGACCAACTCGCCGCCTTCATAGCCGCCCGGCTCGGCGAGAAACAAGGTGATCGAAAGATCGAGACGCATCGGCACGGGCCACCGTCGGATCGGGTTGTCGATATGGGTGCCGTACCCCATTCCGGCCCGATAGCGCGAAAGGATCGGCGGCTGAATGACCTTCGGCAGTGCGGCGGTGCGGAAGGTTTCGCTGCGGTTCAGCGCGCCGGCGATCACCTGCGTCACGTGCTTGTGCAGGCCCGATTGAGTGGAGAGCTGCTCGTTGCGCTTGATCTCGGCGGCGGCCAGACCCGGGGCGCTCTGTCCACCGTCGACGAAATCGCCTTTTGATGCGATCGCGCGAAGCTCACGCACCTCGTCGACGGTGAGAACGTTCGGCAGCCAGAGAAGCATTGGCGGGGTCCCGAGCGTGAGGAAAACCAGAGACTACCTTGGCTACCGCTGCGTCTCAATGTGGGCGTGAGCGGCGTCCCTAAACGGGTGGCGGTCGGTGCTGCCGCGGCGCGCCTAGCCAATCGCTGCGATTAGGAATAAATTCTTGAATAATACCGAAAAACGGATTAAGGTCGCTCTCTCCCTGTCCAATGTTCGGGCAGCGCCGTCCGCCGCTTTGAGGTCTTGATCATGCCATTCCTGCCGAATACCGGATGCGAACGGCGCTTTGTCCGGCGCGCGCCTCTGCGCCCTTCAAGCGTCCCGGGCGACGGCGATGAGCGATCGCCGGCTGCTCATCTGCGACGACGAGCCGGCATTCGGGCGCTTCGTCCGCACGGTCGCCGAAGGCATGGGATATCGCGTCCTCATCACCGGCAACGGTCGCGCCTTCATCGCCGCCTATGAGGACTTCCAGCCGACGACCGTGATCCTCGACATGATCATGCCGGAAATGGACGGCAACGAGCTCGTCCTATGGCTGGCGCAGCGCCAGAGCAGGGCGCGGGTGATCATCATCACCGGGTTCACCCCCGATTATGCCAGTAACGCCAAATTCCTCGCCGAACACGAAGGGCTCGGGCCGGTGACGACCCTGAACAAGCCGCTGCAGCTCGCCGAGCTGCGCGCCGTGCTCGCCGGGGAGGGGGGCCCGCCGGAAGATGACGGGGCGGCCGACCGGCGCGGCTGACCGGGAGCGTCGGGCGCGGGGATGGGGCGGGAGCAGGGATCGAGGCGGCGATGAGCGATATCAAACGGCTGATCGTGCTCATCGGGATTATGCTCGGGGCGTCCGCCCTCGTCATCGCGACCGCGATCGGTGTTCTCTACGATGCCGGGTTCGAGCGCGAGCGGGCGCGCCTCATCAATCTGGTCGAGACCGAGGCGTTGCTGATAGACAGCCTGGCCGCCGCCGCCCCGCAGCCCGCCGCCCGGTCGGGCGAGTTCTATCCGCCCCGGCTCGGCCGCATCCTCGCCATCCACGAGATCCTCGGCCGCCACGCCACGGAGCCCACCGAAGAAATGCTCCTCGGCCGTTGGCAGGGCGACGCGCTCGTCGTCAGCAACGTCGTCGAAGTGGAAATCCCAGACCGATGGGCAGACGACCCTGCCCGCCGACACCCGGCTCGCCGAGCCGACACGAGCGGCGCTCGCCGGTCGTGAAGGGACGATGATCGGCATCGGTTATCGCGGCCGACGCGTGCTCGCCGCCTTTCGTCCGATTGCCGCCGGTAACGTCGGCCTCGTCGCCAAGATGGACGTTGCCACGATCGACGCCTCTTACGTAGACGCGGCGGTGGCTGCCGGCCTCGTCGCCCTCGTCGTCGTCGCCGGCGGCGTCCTTCTCATCGTCGGTGTCAATCGCCCCGTCCTCGCCCAGCTCCGGGAAAGCGAGGCGCGCTACCGAATGCTGTTCGACCACATCGGCGTCGGTGCAGCGGTCTACGAGGTCGTCGACGAAGCCGCCGACTTCCGCATGCGTGATCTCAATTGCTCGGCTCGAATGAGCGAGCGATTATCGCGTGCGGACGTGATCGGCCGGAGCCTCTTCGATGTTTACCCGAACGTCTCGGCAACGCCCCTGCTCGAAGGGCTGGTCGATGCATGGAGAACCGGCCAGCCGCAGACCGTGCCAACATACTATTACCAGGATGCAAGGATCGAGGGTTGGCGCGAGGCGTTCGTCTACCGTTTGCCCACGGGCGAACTCGTCGCAATTTTCTTCGACGTGGGGGAGCGGATCCGGACGGAAGCCCGCCTAAGCGAAAGCGAGCGGCGCTACCGCGACCTGGTTGAGAGGCAGCCGGATCTGATCTGCCAGTTCCTCGCCGATACCACACTCACCTTCGTCAACGACGCCTACACCCGCTACTTCGGCCGCAGCCGCAACGAGCTGATCGGCGCGCGCTGGATCGATCTTATCCCGAGTACCGACCGCGCCCGGTGCCTCGCCGACGTTGCCGCGATCACGCCGACATCCCGGACGTAACACGTGAGCAGTGGGTTGACGCGCCGGACGGCACGAGGCGCTGGTACCTCTGGCACTTCCAAGGCTATTTCGATGCCGCCGGCGATCCCCTAGGTTATCAGGCGTTCGGCACCGATCTGACCGACCGCCGCCGGACCGAAGAAGCTTTGCGCGAAAGCGAAGGCCTTCTCAGCGCCGTCCTCGATCACGCACCGGCGCTGATCTCGATCAAGGACCGGGAGGGGCGGGTGATCCTCGCCAACCGCCACTTCGCGGTGCTGGATGGACCGTCGTTGCAGGACACCCCCATCAAGAGCCTGTTCGATCTCTATCCGGCAGGTCGCGCGGAAGAAATGTCGCGGAGCGACCTCGAAGTTCTCGCCTCAGGGGACCCTTGCGAGATCGAGGAAGAACTTTGCCACTATGATGGCACCGTTCACACCTATCTCACGATCAAATTTGCGCTGCGCCGTGATGACGGTCCCTTTGGCGTCTGCGCCATCCGCACCGATATAACGGGCCGGAAAGAAGCGGAAGGCGCCCTGCAGCGCAGCGAGGAGCGGCTGAGCCTCGCGCTCGAGATCGGCGAAATCGCAACCTGGGACTGGGATCTCCGCACCGACCGCGTGGTCTGGACGGAACAATACCGCGCGATTTTCGGCCTGTCGCCCGCGCCTGCCGATTTTACACCGAACGGCTGGTGGCGCGACAGCATTCATCCGGACGACCTTCCGCGCGTCCTCGCACTGCACGCCGAGACGCGGGTTTCTCACGGTCCGTATGCGGCGTCGTATCGGATCGTCCGCGCCGACGACCAGCGGGTCGCCTGGATCGAAGAGATCGGCCGGTACCTCTATGGCGAAGAGGGAGAAGCCGTCCGCATGATCGGCGTGCTGCGGGACATCACCGAGCGCAAGGAAGCGGAGGAAGAACTGAG
Source organism: uncultured Alphaproteobacteria bacterium (assembly GCA_963781645.1). Taxonomy (GTDB): domain Bacteria; phylum Pseudomonadota; class Alphaproteobacteria; order Rhodospirillales; family Defluviicoccaceae; genus Defluviicoccus. The sequence goes on from CAWAGY010000009.1 coordinate 4,074, forward strand.
GCAGAGCGAGGCCCGGTTCCGCGGCACCTTCGAAAACGCAGCGGTCGGCATCGCGCATGTCCACCCGGACGGTCGGTGGCTCCGCGTCAACGACAGGCTGTGCCAGATCGTCGGCTTCAGCCGCGAGGAACTGCTCGCACGGACGTTTCAGGACATCACCCATCCGGAAGACCAAACCGCCGACCGCAGGTGCAGACGGCGGCTGAAGTCTCGGCGAGATCGCATCCTCCAGGATCGAGAGGCGCTACATTCATAAAGACGGCCACATCATCTGGGTGAACCTGACCCTGGCGACGCAGCACGACGATGACGGAGCGCCGCTCTATTTCATTACGATCATCGAGGACATCAGCGCCCGGAAGCAGGCCGAGGATGAGCTCAACGAGAGCCGGCTCAGAACACGCGCGCTCATCGACGCCAGCCAGGACAAGATACTGCTGCTCAACGTCGACGGGACGGTTCTCGCCGCCAACGATGCTGCGGAGGCTCGCCTCGCCCCTCGCGCCAACGGGGCGCGCCTTGCGTCGGTCAGAACATCCGGGCTCTGATGCCGCCGAGTGTGGCCGATGAAAGGATGCGGCAGGTTGCGGAGGCGGTAGCCGCCGCGCCGCGGTGCACCTGGAAACGAGCGTAGGCAGTCGCTGGCTCGACGTCTGGACCTACCCTGTCGTCCGGCCGCACGCGCCGGTCGTCGAGGTCGCCTGCTATGTCCGCGACGTGACCGAGCGGCGGCGGATCGAGGCAGAAATCCGCAAGTTCCATCAGGCGATCCATCAGAGCCCGGTCTCGGTCGTCATAACCGACGAGACGGGTCGATCGAGTACGCCAATCCGAAGTTCTGTGAAGTAACAGGCTACGATCTGGAGGAAGTTCTTGGGAACAACCCGCGCTTCCTCACGTCTGGGCCACACGAGGCCCGAGGAATACGAGGCGATTTGGCGAACGATTACCGCCGGACATGTATGGCGCGGTGAATTCCGCAACCGTCGCAAGGATGGTGAGCTTGATATGGGAGCTTGCCTCGATAGCTCCAGTAAAGAACGAATTTGGAGAAGTTACCAACTTCGTCGCCTTAAAGGAAGATATGACTAAGCAGAAAGCGATCGAATACCAGCTAAACCAGACCCAGCAGTTGCAGGCACTCGGTCAGCTCACCGGAGGGATTGCCCACGATTTTAACAATCTTCTCGCCATCATTGTCGGCAACCTGGAGCTGCTGGCGGAGCGGACCCGGGGTGACACTCAGGCGGAAAGCCTGCTCACCGATGCCCTATGGTCGGCCGAGCGCGGTGCCGAGTTGACGCACCGGTTGCTGGCGTTCGCACGGCGTCAGCCGCTGAAACCGGCGGTGACCGATCTCAACGAGTCGTACACAGCATGTTGGACGTGCTCAGGCGGACCCTCGGCTCGGGAATTGGGCATACGAGCCAATTTCGCGAGCGATCTTTGGCCGTCCCAGCATCGACGCCGGCGAACTCGAGCGCGCCATTCTTAATCTCGCCGTCAACGCCCGGGACGCCATGAACGGATCCGGCACCCTGACCATCGAGACACGCAACGTCGAGTTTGGCGAAGAGTATGCCGCAGAACACGAAGAGGTGACCGCCGGAGCACTACGCGCTGATCAGCATCGTCGACACCGGCGTTGGCATGACGCCCGAGGTGTTGAAGCGTGTGTTTGAACCGTTCTTCACCACGAAGGACTTTGGTAAGGGCAGCGGCCTCGGCCTCAGCATGGTCTACGGTTTCGCCAAGCAGTCGGGCGGCCACGTCAATCTCTACAGCGAGATCGGCAAAGGGACGACGGTCCATCTCTACCTGCCGCGCGCAGGTTCGATCGCGGAGACCGAGCTCCTCGGCGGCGGCGTGTGACGTTGGGCCGCTGCGCGGCGTCGTGCTCGTCGTCGAAGAGGAAGATCGGCTCCGCCATGTCTGCGTCCGCATGCTGGGCAGACTGGGTCTGCAGGTCATCGAAGCGGCGACCGGCCCCGACGCGGTGGCACGTCTTGATGAGCGTGAGATCAATCTTCTTTTTACCGGCGTCGAGCTAGGGGGAGAGATCAGCGGCATTGAGATCGCCGATCGAGCGCTTGCCCGTTATCCCCATGCGTGCGTCCTTTTTACGACCGGACACACGCGGAAGGCGATTCCCGCGTCGGCGCGGTTCGGCCGTTGCGCCGCGTGGATCACCAAGCCCTATTCTCAGACGGAGCTCGGGCGGGCCGTCGCCGATCTGCTTGGCGGGAAGCGCTGAACGAATGTCTCGCCCGCAGCGCCGCTCTCCGTCGCCATCTCCTCCCCAGCGGAGTTGGCGCGTGTTACATCCGGCCTCCATGCTGCGCATCGAGCAACTGACCTATCGCATCGGCGGCCGTATCCTTTTTGATCAGGCCAGCGCTACAATCGCTCCAGGTCATCGGATCGGCCTGGTCGGCCGCAACGGCAGCGGCAAGACGACGCTCATCCGGCTGATCAGTGGTGAATTGCAGCCCGATGGTGGTCGCATCAAGTTCCTCAGCGCTGGCGCATCGGCGTCAGCCGCCAGGAGGCGCCGGCCGGTCCGAAAAGCGTGATCGAGACGGTGCTCGCCGCGGATGCCGAGCTCGCGCGCCTCGCCAGCGAGGCGGAAACCGCGACCGACGCCCACCGCATCGCCGAAATACACGAACGGCTGCGCGTGCGTGAGGCTCATGCGCAGCCAGCGCGCGCCGCGCGCATCCTGAAAGGTCTGGGATTCGACGACGGGATGCAGCAGCGGCCCTGCCAAGTGTTTTCCGGCGGGATGCGCATGCGCATTGCCCTCGCCGCGCTTCTGTTCACCCAGCCTGATCTGCTGCTCCTCGACGAGCCGACCAACCATCTCGATCTGGAAGCAAGCATTCTGGCTGGAGGAATTTCTGTCGGGGATATCCCGGGACGCTGCTGGTGGTCAGCCACGACCGCGACCTGCTAAACCGCGTGGCGGAGGAGATCCTGCATCTCGAAGGCGGGTGCCTCACCCTCTACGCCGGCGGTTACGATCGGTTCGAGGCGACCCGCCGGCTGCGGCTTGATCACGACGAGAAGGCCCGCCGTCGTCGAGGAGGCGGAACGTGCGCGCATCCACGCATTCGTCGAGCGCTTCCGCTACAAGGCGTCGAAGGCGAGACAGGCGCAGTCGCGGCTGAAGTGGCTGGCGCGCCTCGCGCCCATCGCCGGCCGACCCGACGGAAGCGGCGCCAGCTTCGCCTTTCCCGATCCCGAGCCGCTGGCGCCGCCGGTGCTCAGCTCTCGACAATGTCAGTGCCGGCTACGACGGCCGGCCGGTGCTCCGCAATCTCGATTTCAGGCTCGATGCCGACGACCGTATCGCCCTTCTCGGCGCCAACGGCAACGGCAAGTCGACGCTGGTCAAGCTTCTCGCCGGCCGCCTCGCGCCCCTGGCCGGGCGGCTGGCGCGGTCCGACAAAGCTGCGGATCGGCTATTTCGCCCAGCATCAGGCGGAAGAGCTCGACCTCGACGCAACCCCGCTCATCGAACTTGGCCGTCGCCGACGCAGCGATCCACCGGAGCGGCTTCGTGCTCACCTCGGGCGTTTCGGCTTCGGCCAGGAGCGGGCGGAAGACGCGGATCGGTGCGCTCTCCGGCGGCGAAAAGGCGCGTCTCTTGTTTGCGCTGATGTCGTCGGAGGCGCCGCACATCCTCCTCCTCGATGAGCCGACCAATCATCTCGACGTCGACTCCCGGCAGGCGCTGATCGAGGCAATCAATGCCTTTCGAGGGCGCCGTCGTCCTCGTCAGCCATGACGTCAACGTCCTCGAGCTGACCGCGGACCGCCTGTGGCTGGTGGCGGCGGAGGGCGTCGATTCCCTTTGACGGCGATGTTGAGGACTATCGCCGAGCGGATTCTCGCTGCCGATACAGGCGGCGAGGCCCGCGCGTGCACAAACCGCCGGCGAGGGAGCGCAAACGCGGCCGTCGCATGGCTGCGGAAAGCCGGGCGGCACTTGCACCTCTGAAACGCGAGATCGGTGCAGCCGAGCGAGCCATCGAAGCACTGATGCAGGAAAAGGACGAGATCGTCAACGCCCTCGCGCAGCCGGAGCTCTATGCCGGTGATGCCAAGCGGGTGGTGGCGTTGCAGATGCGCTTTCGCAAAGTCGAGCGCGATCTCGCATCGGCCGAGGAGCGTTGGCTCGATTTGCAACAGACTTGGGAGGAGGCGGCCGACGCGGCGCCGTGACCCCGCCGCGTCTTTGCTCGCGCCGCCGGCGGACGGGGACATTGCTCAATCTTGCGACTTTTCCTCGCCGATCTGCGACTGCAGATAATTGTTCAGGCCGACAAGCTCAATCAGACCTAGTTCCGTCTCCAGAAAATCGATGTGCTCCTCGGCTTCTTCGAGGATGCGGACGGCAATCTCGCGTGACACGTACTCCTTGCTCATTTCGAAGTGGGCGACGGCGGTGACGACGTCGGTACGTGCCGCAGAATTCCAGCGCAAGATCGGCCGACAGGCACTCTTGAGGAGTTTCACCGATCTTCAATTTGCCCAGATCCTGCAGGTTCGGCAGGCCCTCTAAAAACAAGATACGCTCGATCAGCGTGTCCGCATGCCGCATTTCCCCAATCAACTCTGCGTAGATCTTCCTGCCAAGGGTGAGCAGGCCCCAGTTCTTCAGCATTCGAGCGTGCAGAAAATACTGATTAATCGCGGTCAGTTCGTTCTTGAGAAGAATGTTCAGATGCGTGATCACTTCCGCGTTGGTCTTCACGCGCGTCTCCCTTCCGTGTGTTACCGGCATGAGCGGCGGTTAATGCTGCCGCAGAGGGCTTTGGTCCGGCTCGCTGTTAGATGCTGACGATGAAATGCAAGGACAAGGCCGGCGAGCGGCGACCGCCAATGAAGGCGCCACACCGAACAAGCGTGCGCCGGTTCATACTACTGGCGCCAGAACGAGGGCGTAAAAGGCAAGGATGGTGAACAATTCGAGACGACCAAGCAGCATTGCCCCGCGAGGACCCATTTCGCCGCGGCGGGTAGGGGCCCGAAGTTGCCGGAGGGTCCGATAATCGGGCCGAGGCCCGGGACCGACGTTGCCGATGGCGGTGGCAGCGCCGGAGACGCTGGTGACCAGATCCAGACCCGAGAAGTGCGAGGACGAGGGCGACCAGGGCCGTCGAGATCAGGTAGACCCCCATAAAAAGCAACACCCCGGAGAACACGTCTTCTCCGACCTTCCGGCCGTTGTAGATGGCGGCGAAAGCGCTATGCGGATAGACTAGGCGGTGCAGGTATCCGCGCAACGCGAGCAACAGGATATCGAAGCGGAAGGCTTTCAGGCCGCCGGCCGTGGAGCCTGTGCAGCCACCGACGAAGGTGAGCAGGAAAAACACGCAGGCGGCGAAACTGCCCCACGAGGAATAATCGCCCGAGACGAAACCTGTCGTTGTCACCACCGAGACGACATTGAAGGTGGCTTGCGTTAGTGCCTCTAATGGGTCGACCGGTTGCGTAGCCAGCAGCCATGCGGCCAGTCCGACGCTGACGATCGAGACGAAGCGGAGGAAGTCGCGGGCCTGCTGATCGGCGAAGACCGATGCCGATCGCCCCTGCAGCAGGCGCAGATAAAGGATGAACGGCAGACTTCCCGCCAGCATGAAGGCGATGATGATCCATTCGATCGCCGGGCTCTTGAAATGGCTGATCGAGGCATCGGACGTGGAGAAGCCGCCGGTCGAAAGAGTGGACATCGCGTGTGTCGCCGCTTCCAGCCAATCCATGCCGGCAATCTTCAGCGAGAAGGCGCAAGCGATGGTCAGTGCGACATAGATGCCGAGAAGCAGGAGGGCGAAGTGGCGCGCCTGCGGAACCGCCTTCTCCGCCTTCTCCGAAACTCCAGCCGGAACAGTTGCATTCCGCCGACGCGCAACATCGGCAAGATGGCGAGGCCGACGACAATGAAGCCGATACCGCCAATCCCCTGGAGCATGGCGCGCCAGAGCAGAATTCCGGGCGGCGCCGTATCGAGTCCGACGATGACCGTGGAGCCGGTCGTCGTCAGACCCGACATCGCCTCGAAGAAGGCGTCGGCGGCGTTCAGGCGAAACTGCGAAAACATCAGCGGCACGGCGCCGACCAGCGCAGACGACAGCCAAAGCCCCGTCGTCAGCAGAAATCCCTGATGCACCGACAAGCGGAACACGGGTCCGCGCGTGGCCAGTCCGAGCGCCAAGCCGAAGAAGGTGACGGTCGCCGAGGAGAGCGCAAAGACCCGCCAGTCACGGTGGCCACTGACCGCGTCGACGACGGCCGGTACCATCATCAGCAGCCCGAGAGCGGTGACGAACAGGCTGATGACGTGCAGCACGGGCACGATCGTCCGGCGGCGATCGTCGATACCGGCAGGGGCCATGGGTCCTTTATTGTTCTCCGGTCCGAGGTTCGCGGTCCGGTGCCTCGGTTCACAATTGCCCGCTTCAGGGCGATCGGCTCGACGCCTATCCTTGCCTGTCTCGCCGGCTCTTGTCGAGGCATCAACCGCCGAAAAGTCGATGGATGCGGGACTGTATGGCCTCGGCCGCCTTCCTCGGATCCGCCGCACCGCGGATGGGCCGGCCTATGACGATGTAGTCGGCGCCTGCGCGGAAGGCCTCCTCGACGTCGACCGTCCGTTTCTGGTCGTCGAAGGGCCGGTTGATGCCGGGGCGGATGCCGGGAACGACGACGAGCAGCTTCGGACCCAGCGCGCGGCGAATGGCGGCGACTTCGAAGCCGGACGAGACGATCCCGTCGCAGCCGAGGGCAAGCGCCCGCTTCGCCCGGCCAAGGACGACCGCCCGGATGTCGGCTTGGAAGCCGAGGGCGTTCATGTCGGCCTGGTCGAGGCTGGTCAGAACGGTGACCGCGAGGATGGCGAGCGGTCCCTTCTCGGCGGCGGCCGCCTCGAGGATGGCGTCGTTGCCGTGCACTGTGGCGAATCGGGCCGGCCGTTTCGCTAGCTGGCGGACGGCCGAAGCGACCGTCTGCGGCACATCAAAAAACTTGAGATCGACGAACACGTGCTTGTCGCGTGCCGCCAGCCAGTCGAGAAGCTCGAAGCAGCCGCCGGCCATGAACAGCTCGAGGCCGATCTTGTAGAAGGAGACCGCAGGGCCAAGCCGCTCGACCAGAGCCTTGGCGGCTGTGATATCGGCCACGTCGAGCGCGAGGATCAGCCGCTCGGCGGGCGGGATGGGCTTGGCAGAGAGAGCGGCGACGGCGTTAAAATCGTTCATTCTCTCCACTCCGGCGCGAGGCGCCACGACTTTCCGTACCTCTCCTTCGGCGGCGCTATGGGCTGCGCTTCAGCATCGGGCCGAGGGGCCGGCCGCCGAACAGGTGGATGTGCAGATGCATCACCTCCTGATGTGCATTGCCGCCGTTGTTGGCGAGGAAGCGGTAGCCACTATCGACGACGCCGGTCAGCCGCGCCACTTCCGATACGGCGCGGAAAAAGCCGCCGACGAATTCCGGCGTGGCCTGCGACGTCATGTCGTCGAGGGTAACATAGGGCCCTTTCGGGACGACCAGAACGTGCACTGGCGCCAGCGGGCGGATGTCGTGGAAGGCGAGGGCGTAGTCGTCTTCGTAGACCTTGTCGCAGGGGATCTCGCCGCGCAGGATCCTGGCGAACACATTGTCGGTGTCGTAGGTCATTTCCCCTCCCTTTTTCTCTCGTTCGTCCGGCCGCAGCCTCAGAGGTTTTGCCACGCGCCTGCTTTTCGGCGAGGCCGGAGACGCTCTCCCGCGCCGCCAGTTTCGCCCAGACCTCGCCCGGCCGGACGCCCGCTTCCGCCCACAGCACGAGCAGGTGATAGAGCACGTCGGCGCTCTCCTCGGCGACACGGTCCGGCGTCTCCGTCATCGCCGCGACGATGACCTCGATCGCCTCCTCGCCGACCTTGCGGGCGATCTTCTGTCGGCCCTTGGCGAACAGCTTGGCCGTATAGGAGGTTTGCGGATCGGACCCGCGCCGGCTTTCGATGGTCCGGAACAGGCGTTCGAGGACGGTCGCGTCGAAGTCTTCGGCGCTCATCGCGGCATCAATGTCTCTTCGGCTTCGCGGACGGGCACTCCGGCTCGCCGCAGGTGGGCCTTGGCTTCGGCGATCGAATACGTGCCGAAATGGAAGATCGAGGCCGCCAATACGGCCGATGCATGGCCGTCACGGACCCCTTCCACCAGATGATCGAGCGTGCCGACGCCTCCGGAGGCGATCACCGGCACCGGCACGGCGTCGGCGATGGCCCGCGTCAGCGGGATATCAAAGCCGATCTTCGTGCCGTCCCGATCCATGGAGGTCAAGAGAATCTCGCCGGCGCCATAGTCCGCCATCCGCCTCGCCCAGTCCGACGGCATCGATGCCGGTCTGCCGTCGGCCGCCATGGGTGAAGACCGCGAAGCGATCCGGACCGACCGCCTTCGCATCAATGGCGACGACGATGCACTGGCTTCCGAACTTCGTGGCCGCCTCACGCGACAAATTCGGGACGATCGACCGCGGCGGTATTGATCGACACCTTGTCGGCGCCGGCCAGCAACAGCCGGCGGATATCGTCCAATGTGCGCACGCCGCCGCCGACCGTCAGCGGCATGAAACACCGCTCGGCGGTGCGGCGACCACATCGTAGATCGTCTCGCGGTTCTCGTGGCTGGCGGTGATGTCGAGAAAGCAGAGCTCGTCTGCGCCGGCCGCATCGTAGAGCCGCGCCTGTTCGACCGGATCGCCGGCATCGACCAGATCGACGAAGTTGACCCCTTGACGACGCGGCCGCGATCCACGTCGAGGCAGGGAATGATGCGGACCTTCAGCATCTCTCCGCCTCGACGCCTGCCTCGGCGGTGGTGTTTGCTCGGCGGAGCGCCCGGATCGCCGCCGCGACCTCGAGCCGGCCGTCGTAGAGCGCCCGGCCGGCGATGACGCCTGCGATCAGGTCGCTGCCGGCGGCATGCAAAATCTCCAGATCGCTGAGCGAGCCGACGCCGCCGGAGGCGATCACCGGGATGCGGACGGTACGCGCAAGCGCCACCGTTCCGGCGACATCGGGGCCGGCGAGCACGCCATCGCGTCCGATATCGGTGTATATCAGGGCGGCGACTCCCATCTCCGCGAAGCGCTGTGCGGCATCGGCAACGGCGATGTCCGTCTGCTCGACCCAGCCGGCGATGGCGACGCGGCCGTCGCGGGCATCGAGGCCGACGGCGATACGCCCGGGATAGGCCCGACAGGCGCGGCAAGACGAGCTCGGGATCGCGCAAGCGCAGCGGTTCCGAGGATCGACGCGTGCCACGCCCTTGCCGAGCCAGAAATCGATGCGGTCGAGCGGAGCGGATGCCGCCGCCGAGCTGCATCGGTATCGTCGTCCGTGCGAGAATCGCCTCGACGGCGGCGGCGTTCATCGGGCGGCCGGCAAAAGCGCCGTCCAGATCGACGACGTGCAGCCATTCCGCCCCCGCGGCGACGAACGCCTCCGCTTGGGCGGCAGGATCGGCGTTGAAGACGGTCGCGGTCGCCATATCGCCCCTCACGAGGCGCACGCATTGGCCGTCCTTGAGGTCGATCGCGGGATAGAAGATCAAGGGCGCCACCTGAGAAAATTGCCGATCAGCCTGAGGCCGGTCGCCTGGCTCTTCTCCGGATGGAACTGCGTGCCGATGAGATTGTCGCGGCCGACCACCGCGGCGATAGGGCCTCCGTAGGCCGTTGTCGCCAGGACATGCCGGGAGTCGCCCGCACGGAAGCCGTACGAGTGGACGAAGTAGGCGTGGGCTCCGGTGGCGATGCCGGCGAGGACCGGGTGTTCGGTCGCGACGATACGCAGGTCGTTCCAGCCCATGTGCGGGATCTTCAATCCGTTGCCGGATGCCGCTAATACATCGACGATGCCGCCGATCCAGTCGAGCCCCCGGTGCTCGCCGTGCTCGCGCCCCATCGTCGCCATCAGCTGCATGCCGACGCAGATGCCGAGGAAAGGCCGCGCCTTCTCCATCACCGGCCGGTCCAGGGCTTCCGCCATGCCGGGCAACCCCATCAGCCCGCGCCGGCAGTCGGCAAAGGCGCCAACGCCGGGGAGGACGATCCGATCGGCGGCAGCGACGGCGGCGGGATCGGCAGTGACCTCCAGACGCATGGGAAGCCCGGCCTCGGCGATGGCGCGCTCGAACGCCTTGGCCGCCGAGCGCAGGTTGCCGGAGCCGTAATCGATCAGAACTACGTTCACCGAACCAGGCCCTGAGCGAGCTGTCCGTGCTGATCGAAGAACCGCTGCAGCGCCGCGTCACGATCGCTGCCCGGCGACGACACCGACCTCGGCGTAGCCGCGGCGAAACAGGTCCGAACGCCTGAGGTCGTTGGCGACGAAGCCGATCGCCGCCGCGAGCCCGAGCGAGATGATCGAGCCGATGGCCGGATGAAGTTCAAACCATTCCACGGCGAGCATCCACAGGATTTCGATGGCGAGAAAGATCGCCGCCGGCAGCCACAGGCGCGACCACAGTGCCCAGACGACGGTGAAAAAGAACCCCGGCCACGAGAAGCCTTCCTTGACGAGGAGGATGTCGCGGTTCAGACGCTCGGCAGGGGTCCGGACATGCACCGTGTAGACGCGCATCATCGGGCCGTCAGGCCTGGCGGCGGGGCGGCGCAGACGATCAAGCGCATCACAGCGAACCTCCCAGCACGCCCTTGGTCGAAGGCACCGCGTCGGCGCGCCGCGGATCGATCTCGACGGCTTGGCGCAGCGCCCGCGCCAGTCCTTTGAAGCAGGATTCGCAGAGATGGTGGTTGTTGTCGGCGTAGATACTCTCGATGTGCAGGGTAAGCCCGGCATTCAGGGCAAAGGCATGGAACCAGTGGCCGATCAGCTCGGTGTCGAGGCTGCCGAGCCGCGTCTGGGTGAATGCGACGTTCCAGACCAGGTACGGGCGGCCCGAGGCGTCGATGACGACGCGGGTCAAGGAGCCGTCCATAGCCGATAAGGCCTCGCCGAAGCGGCGGATCCCCCGGCGGTTGCCAAGCGCCTCGTCGATCGCCTGGCCGAGCGCAATCGCCGTGTCCTCCGTGGTGTGGTGGCCGTCGATGTGCAGGTCGCCCGCCGTCTTCAAGGTGATGTCGATGAGACTGTGACGGGCGAGCTGGTCGATCATGTGATCGAGAAAGCCGATACCCGTCGCCACCTCGGCGCGGCCGGTGCCGTCCAGGGCGACCGACGCGTGCACGGTGGTCTCATTGGTCTTGCGGTCGATCGACGCGGTGCGCATGGAGCGATTCCATCATTCAAGGCCTCTCATACCAGGAACGGCCGGCAGGCGCCAAGACGCTCGCGGCTCTTCCAGATACGGCGGCTTGTCGGTTGCTCGCGCAAGATCCTGGTTCGCGCCACAGGCGAAGGGTTACAAGTGGCCGATGATCGCATTGCAGTTGTTGATGTTTCTCCCGGTTGCGGCGGCATGTTTCGCCCGTTGAGAAAAATGCACTGGTACAACCGAGAACCAATGGAGATATCTGGACTTAGCGGTAGATCGAACCACCACCTCCTTTTGCCCCGCGACTTCGCCATCGCCGGCGCGCCCCCGAGCGGAGATCGAGCCATGCAAAACCTGAAGGCACTCTGGATTGTTCTCACCGTTATCGTCGTCGTCTCCTTCGCCGTTTTGGGTTTGATCGGCCGACAGATATACGTCAACAAGCCGCCGATTCCGGCGGTCGTCGCGTCGCAAAGCGGCGAGGTCTTGTTTACCGGCGACGATATCGAGACGGGGCGCCAGGTCTGGCAGTCGATGGGTGGTCAACAGCTCGGCTCGATCTGGGGCCATGGCTCCTATCTGACGCCGGATTGGTCGGCCGACTGGCTGCATCGTGAGCTGGTGACGATCCTCGATGAGTGGGCGATGCAGGATTACGGCAGCCGCTACGACGATCTGAGCTCCGAGCGGCAGGCGGCCCTGCGCGACCGGCTGCAGACGGAGCTCCGCAACAACCGGGTCGACGAAGAGACCGGGCGTGCTCGTCGTGTCCGCACGTCCGTGCCGCAGCGATCCGGGCCAATCAGCGCTATTACGAGGATTTGTTCGGTGCGGCGCCGGAGCTTGCGAAGCTGCGCGAGCAGTATGCGATGCCGAACGACCCGATCCCCGATCCGGCGCGGCGGCAGGCGCTGACTGCGTTCTTCTTCTGGACGTCCTGGGCGACGACCACAAATCGGCCGGGAGAGAGCACCACCTATACGATGAATTGGCCGCACGAGCCGCTGGTCGGTAACGTCGTGACGACGGAGGCGGTCGTATGGTCGGTGGCATCGTTCATCGCCCTGATCGGAGCCCTCGGCCTCCTGGTCTGGTATCAGGCAATCTATATACCGGACGAGCCGCTGCCGGCGTCGCCCGCGACCGACCCACTGGTGGCGTTGCGGCCGACGCCCTCGATGCTGGCGACGCGGAAGTATTTCTACGTCGTGGTGCTGTTGTTTCTTGCTCAGATCGGCCTCGGCACCCTGACCGCCCACTACACGGTCGAAGGCCAGCACTTCTACGGCTTCCCGCTCGCCGAATACCTTCCGTACGCGGTCACCCGCACCTGGCACACCCAGATCGCCATCTTCTGGATCGCCACCGCCTGGCTCGCCACCGGCCTCTACATCGCGCCGGCGGTCGGCGGCGATGATCCGAAGCACCAAACGCTCGGCATCAACGTCCTGTTCATCGCCCTGCTTGATCGTCGTCGCCGGATCGCTCGCCGGCGAGTGGTTTGCCGTAGAGCAGAAGATGGGGCTGAAATGGAACTTCTGGTTCGGCCACCAGGGCTACGAGTACATCGATCTCGGCCGCGTCTGGCAGCTTCTACTGTTCATCGGGCTGCTGTTGTGGCTGTTCCTCGTCGGCCGGGCGATATGGCCGGCGGTGGTCAAACGCGGCGACAGTCAAGCGCTGATCGGCATGGTGTTCATCTCGACCGTCGCCATTGCCCTCTTTTACGGCGCCGGCCTCGCCTGGGGCGAGCACACGCACCTGTCGATGGTCGAATACTGGCGCTGGTGGGTCGTCCACCTTTGGGTGGAAGGCTTCTTCGAGGTGTTCGCGACCGCGGTCATCGCGCTCCTGTTCATGAAACTGGGGCTGGTGCGGGCGAAAGTGGCATCGATCGCCGTCCTGTTTTCGACGATCATCTTCTTGTCCGGCGGCATCATCGGCACCCTGCACCACCTCTACTGGTCGGGCGGACCGGCGTCGGTGATGGCGTTTGGCGCCGTGGTCTCGGCATTGGAAGTGGTGCCCTTGGTGCTGCTCGGCCTCGAGGGCTACCATAATTACCGGTACACCGAGAAGGCGCCGTGGGTCGCCGCCTACCGCTGGCCGATCATCTTCTTTGTCGCCGTGGCTTTCTGGAACATGTTGGGCGCCGGCGTCTTCGGCTTCCTCGTCAATCCGCCGATCTCGCTCTACTACATCCAGGGCCTGAACACGACGGCGGTGCATGCCCACGGCGCGCTGTTCGGGGTCTACGGGCTGCTGGGGATCGGCCTGATGCTGTTCTGCCTGCGCGGCATGAGCGCCATGCAGGCCTGGGACGACCGGCTGCTGAAATGGGGCTTCTGGTGCCTCAATATCGGGCTGGCGATGATGCTGTTCCTGTCGCTGCTGCCGATCGGTGCCATCCAGGGCTGGGCGTCGGTCGCGGAAGGCTTCTGGTACGCCCGGTCGGTCGAAGTGGTGCAGTCGCCGCTCGTGCGCACGCTCGTCTGGATGCGGGTGCCGGGAGACATCGTCTTCGGCATCGGCGCACTCCTGATCGCGATCTTCGTCGCCAAGCTGTGGTATGGCAGCCGCGGCCGGGTAAGGGTCAGGAAGGCGGGAGAAGCGCCCTCACCGCTCGCCGCGGAGTAGAGCGAAGGCGGTCATGCGGAGACGCTGGCTCGCCGGCATATCGGCGTTGCGCGAGGCGGCTGCATCGGCCGCCTCGCCCGCCCGCGGGCGGCTTGACCGCGTCCTGGTGCGGCCCTAAATCGGCGCAAGCTCTCCCGCCCCACCTGTTCCACCGGTAAAGCGAACCTGCCATGGCTCCCGCCTTCGACGCCGCGCCGCATCCGGACTGGCACGGCACGACCATTCTCGCCGTCCGCAAGGGCGGCCGCGTCGTCGTCGCCGGCGACGGCCAGGTGTCGATGGGCAACACCATCATCAAGTCCAACGCCCGCAAGGTCCGCCGCCTCGCCGACGGCGGCGTCATCGCCGGGTTCGCCGGCGCCACCGCCGACGCGTTCACCCTGTTCGAGCGGCTGGAGACGCAAGCTGGAGCAGTACCCCCGGCAGCTGACCCGCGCCTGCGTCGAGCTGGCCAAGGACTGGCGGACGGACCGCTACCTGCGCCGGCTGGAGGCGATGATGGCCGTCGCCGACGCCGAGGTCTCGCTGGTGCTGACCGGTTCCGGCGACGTGCTGGAGCCGGAGGACGGGCTGATCGGCATCGGCTCCGGCGGTTCCTTCGCGCTGGCGGCGGCGCGGGCGATGATCGACCGCGACGATCTCGACGCCGAAGCAGATCGCCCGCCGGGCGCTGGACCATCGCCGCCGACATCTGTGTCTTCACCAATCGGAACGTCCTGATCGAGAGCCTATGACCAGCTTTACGCCGCGCGAGATCGTCTCCGAACTCAATCGCCACATCGTCGGCCAGGACGACGCCAAGCGGGCGGTCGCCATCGCGCTGCGCAACCGCTGGCGCCGCCAGCAGCTGGAGGACGGCATGCGGCAGGAGGTCCTGCCGAAGAACATCCTGATGATCGGCCCGACCGGCGTCGGCAAGACCGAGATCGCGCGGCGCCTCGCCAACCTGGCGCAGGCGCCGTTCCTCAAGGTGGAGGCGACCAAGTTCACCGAGGTCGGCTACGTCGGCCGCGACGTCGAGCAGATCGTCCGCGACCTCGTCGAGATCGCCCTGCACATGACCCGCGAGCGGATGCGCAAGCAGGTTCAGGCGAAGGCGGAACTGGCCACCGAGGATAAGCTCGTCGAGCGCGCTCGTCGGCGAACACGCGTCGGCCGAGACCCGCGACAAGTTCCGCCGGATGCTGCGCGCGGGCCATCTCGAGGACAAGGAGATCGAGGTTCAGGTCGCCGACCAGGCGTCGCTGCAGCTGCCGACGTTCGACATCCCCGGCATGCCCGGCTCACAGATGGGCATGCTCAATCTCGGCGAGATGTTCTCGAAGGCGTTCGGCGGGCCGCCGACCAAGGCGAAGAAGATGTCGGTCGGCCAGGCCCGCGCTCGTCCTCGGCCAACAGGAGGCGGACCGGCTTTTGGACGAGGACCGGGTGGTCAAGGAGGCGATCGAGCAGGTCGAGAACAACGGCATCGTCTTCCTCGACGAGATCGACAAGATCACCGGGCGCTCGGAGCGGGTCGGCGGCGCCGACGTCAGCCGCGAGGGCGTGCAGCGCGACCTGTTGCCGCTGATCGAGGGCACGGTGGTGCCGACCAAGCGCGGGGCAGGTGAAGACCGATCACATCCTGTTCATCGCGTCGGGCGCCTTCCACATCGCCAAGCCGTCCGACATGCTGCCGGAACTGCAGGGCCGTCTGCCGATCCGCGTCGAGCTGAAGGCGCTGACCCGCGACGACTTCGTCCGCATCCTGACCGAGCCGGAAGCGAGCCTGATCAAGCAATACAAGGCGCTGATGGCGACCGAGGGCGTCACCCTCGACTTCACCCCGGACTCGGTCGAGGAGATCGCCACCCTTGCCGCCGAGATCAACACCGGCGTCGAGAACATCGGCGCCCGGCGGCTGCAGACGGTGCTGGAAAAGCTGGTCGAGGAGATCAGCTTCACCGCCTCCGAACGCTCCGGCGAAACCATCACGCTCACCGCCGCCGACGTCCGCAACCGCGTCGGCGTCCTCGCCAAATCCGCCGACCTCGCCAAGTTCATTTTGTAGGGGATTGACGCGACTGCGCGGCGAAGCCTGCGGTCAGCAGAAATGTCTTTGCTTCTTCGGCTAGCAGAATTATTCCCTCATTTGCGCAATAAGCTTCGCATGCAGGGGGAGCGAATTTCATGGCCACGCAGCGCTATTCGGTTTCGCCGCAAACAGTCAAGACGTTGCTCACCTATATCGAAACTGGCGAGATCGCTATCCCTGAGATCCAGCGACCTTTTGTCTGGGAAGCGACCAAGGTCAGAAATCTCTTGGACTCGCTCTACCAGGGCTACCCGGTCGGCTATCTGATTGCCTGGCGAAATCCGTCCGTGCGGCTCAAGACGGAACCACATCCGCCGGCAAGCGCATCCTGATTGATGGCCAGCAACGGGTCACCGCCCTGATGGCGGCCCTGCTCGGCCGCGAGGTTCTGACCAAGGACTACGAAACCGTTCGAATCCGGATCGCGTCCCATCCTGTGGAAGAGAAGTTCGAGGTATCGAACCCTGCGATCCAGAAGGATGTGGCTTGGATCGCCGATGTCGCCCGGATCTTTTCCCCCGGCGCAAAGATGCTGCAAATCATCAAAGCGTATACGTCGGCAAACCAGTATGTAGACGAAAACGTCTTGTTTGAGACGTTGGAGAGGCTCGGCAACATAATTCACAATTCCATCGGCCTAATCGATCTGGCAGGAGATCTGGATATCGAGACAGTCACGGAGATATTCATTCGCGTCAATTCGGCCGGCGCCACTTTAAGCCAAGCGGACTTCGCCATGTCGAAGATTGCTGCAAATGAAACTTACACGGTAATCTACTCCGGAAGGCAATTGATTATTTTTGTCATTTAGCGGTGGCTCCGGAGTTTTACTCAAAGATTGAAAACGGGATCCATTTTTTGCGTCATCTGACTTCTACGCCAAGATGCGCTGGCTCAAAGATGTCAACGACGACATCTACGATCCCACTACACCGACATGCTTCGCGTCGCCTTTACCTCGGAGTTTCTGCGCGGAAAGCTACAGGACCTCGTGGCGCTACTATCGGGCCGCAACTTCGAGACCAAGCAGTATGAGGAGGTCATTGCAGAGGAGTTGTTCGGGCAACTCAAGCAGGGCATCCTCCGATTCGTCAACAAATGGCATTTCGACCAACTCGTGATGATCCTTAAGTCGGCTGGCTTCGTCAGTAGCGCATTAATCGGCGGCCGGAACGCCGTCAACTTCGCCTATATCCTCTATCTGCGTGGTCGCGCCGATGGCGTGCCGGCCGCCGATCTCGAACGCCTGGTGCGGCGGTGGTACGTAATGTTGGTGCTCCGTGGGCGTTACACAGGAAGCCCGGAGACAGCCTTCGACTTCGACATTCGCCAGATTGAGGCGCGGGGGCTGGCGCCATACGTTGCTTCCGTGATCGAGGCCGAGTTGCCGGAAAGCTTTGGAGCGGGATGCTCCCTCAACTCATGGACAGCTCGTCATCGTCGAGCCCTTACTTTTTCACGTATCAAGCCGCGCAGGTAAAACTAGGCGATCTCGGTTTCTCTCCCGCGATATCACCGTTCTCGATCTCGCTCTAAATTGCTGCGACGCACATCATGTCTTTCCGCGAAACTATTTAAAGAAGCAAGGCCTGTTCCGCAGCCGCTACAACCAAATTGCCAACTTCGTGCTAGCCCAGAGCGAAATTAATATCGCCATCGGCGACAAGCCACCAGAGGAATATTTTCGACAACTCGCTCAGCAGTGCAACGGCGGACCAACAAAGTATGGCGGCATCACAGACGAGGCAGACATGCGCGCCAATCTCAGAATGAACTGCCTGCCGGAGTCCCCTCCTCGACTGCGTCACGACTTCTTATGACGATTTCCTGGATTGCTTATCCGGTTGAGCCCAGCGCGGCCGCCCGGCCCCAATTCGTTGTGGCGGCGGGGCGCGTGCGCATGGCAGAACATACCATGAACAACGCTGTGGAGGGCGCGCTCATGGCCGATTATCCCCGCTCGCTTCGTGAGTTCCAGAAACGCTTTCCTGACGACGCCGCGTGCGCCGAGCATCTGGCGCGCACGCGCTGGCCGGAGGGGTTCGCCTGCCCGCGTTGTGGCGGGCGCGACGCGTGGCGTTTGCCGAGCCGCACGCCGCTCACGTTCGGCTGCAAAGGCTGCGGCAAGGAGACGTCGGTTACCGCCGGCACGGTCATGCACCGCACCCACCTGCCGCTCAGCGTGTGGTTCTGGGCGGCCTGGCTGGTTGCGACCCATTCCAACGGCATGTCGGCAAAACAGCTGCAGAGCGCGCTCGCGATCGCGTCCTACCAGACCGCCTGGCTCCTTGCGATGAAGCTCAGGGGGGCGATGGTCGCGCCTGAACGGACGCCGCTTTCCGGCTTGGTGGAGGCCGACGAGACAACGATTTCCTTTCGCACCAAGGACGATCCACCGGCCGGAGGGCAGGGAAGAAGCCACGATGGCAAGCTCCTACTCATCGGCGCCGTCGAAATCGTCAGCGGCAAGAACAACAAACTCACGCTCGGGCGCATGCGTCTGGCGCCGATCGCGGATTTCGCCAGGACCTCCCTGCATGCCTTTGTCCGAGCGAACACCGCCCCCGCCAGCATCGTCAAAACCGATGGGCTCGCAGCCTATCTCGGCCCGCCGAACGTCACCCACGAACCCCATGTCGTCGGAACCATGGCCGCCCACGTCGTTCTGCCCGGCATCCATCGCGTCTTCTCCAATCTCAAGACGTGGGCGCTCGGCGTCTATCATGGCCTGCGGCGCAAACACTTCAAGGTCTACCTCGATGAGTTCGTGTTCCGATTTAATCGACGCCACACCCGGCACGCCAGCTTCGCTTCCCTGCTGCGCATCGCCATGACCATCAATCCACAAACCTACAAGGAAATCGTCGAACTGGGCTCAACCAGATAAGCAACTTTCCTGGAGGAGCGGCGGCGCCGGATGGCGGCGAAGATCAAAACATACTTCCCTACTCTTTAGTCCTGCGTAAGCACGCGCATCGCATCATAAGACCACATAAGGCTAGGCTTGGTGAACCGCTTCGGTGTCGCGCGCTGGCACTTGTTTGCTCGTGCGGGCGGAAGTGGCGTCTTGCGCCACGACGAAAGCTTATATATCGGCTCCCTGACGGCGAGCCGCCTCGGTGTGGCTTTCTCATGGATGCGAGGATCGCGTTTGCAACGGTGCGATCGTCGAGGGTGTCTCAGACGACGATATCGATGTTTCGGCCCCGTGTGATCGGAAGATGATGCGTTCGCAGCCGCCTTCGAGAGCATCTCGGCCATCGCCTGATCGGCTTCGTGCGCCTGTTTTACCGCGGCGAGGGCCTGTTGTTGGCCGGTCGCGGCGGAGCGGAGGGCGAGCGCCGTCTGGGCGAGGCTGGTGATGTCCAAGGCCGTCCTTCAGCGTCCGGAGACTGCGACAGGGATCATTGTTACAAGGAGGCGTGTTTCGCGGCAGTGATCGCGGTCACCCGCGCCCCGGCACCCGGAGTGGACGGTCGGCGGCAAACCGCCACCCGGCCCCGCGGGTGATCCGAGGAGCGCGGGGGCGAAGGTGGGCGGCGGGGCGAGGCTGATGGGGAAGGTCCTCGCGCCCGCCGCATCCCACGCTCCGGCCCCTCTGACGGCTGGGGGAGGGCGGGAACGCGGGGATCGTTGATGCGCATTGATCCTGCGCCGGTGCATCGCCGCCGGCAGTGACGGCCGTCGCAGCTTCAACAAAAAGTCGTCGCGCGGAGGTGGAGCGACTTGCTGGGGGTCCGGCCGGCCGGTACACAGTGCCCGCACAGCAAGCGAGGCGTGATGACGACGACCGAGAAGGAGCGGATGCTGGCGGGCGAGCTTTACGACGGCTTCGATGCCGAACTCGTCGCCGAACGACGGCGGGCGCGCATGCTTCTCTACGACTACAACCACAGCACGCCCGACGATACCGACGGGAGGCGGGCGATTCTCGCGAAGCTGTTCGGCAAGATCGGCCGACACGTCGAGATCGAGCCGCCTTTCCGTTGCGACTACGGCTACAACATCCTCGCCGGTGACGGGCTCTACATGAACTTCGGCTGCATCGTCCTCGACTGCGCTCTGGTCGAAATCGGCGCCGGTGTGCTGTTCGGTCCCGCGGTGCAGATCTATGCCGCCAGCCACCCGACGGATCCGGCGCTGCGACGGACGGGACGCGAGCTGGCCCGGCCGGTGCGCATCGGCGACAACGTGTGGATCGGCGGCGGCGCCATCATCGGCCCCGGCGCATCAATCGGCGACAACGCCACCATCGGCGCCGGCAGCGTTGTCACCCGCGATATTCCGGCGCGGGTTGTCGCGGCGGGCAACCCCTGCCGCGTTATCCGCCACCTTGACCCCGACTGAGGCTTAGCGCGGACGTGGCCGGCGCAGCAGGACGAACAGCGCGCCTTCGCCGCCGTGCGTGCGCGAGGCGTGGGTGAAGGCGAGGACGCGTTCGCGGTTCGGCGGCTCGTTGATCCAGCGCGGCACGTTGGTCTTTAGGACGCCGACCGCTCCGTCGGCACCGTACCCCTTGCCGGTGATGACGAGGACGGACGCGTCGTCCGGCCGCCTGCGCCGCGGCAAGAAAACAGGAGAGCGCCCGATGCGCCTCGTCCTGCGTCATGTTGTGAAGGTCGATGCGGGATTCCGGAGGGATCAGGCCGCGCTTGAGCCGATTGAGCGTCCGCTGGTCGAGCCCGGGAGCAATCCCCGGCGCGAGCACGGGCGGGCGCTGCGGCTCGGGCGGCGGCTTCGCAGCTGAACCGAGCGGTGGTTCGGCCGGGGGTGAGGGTGCGCCTCCCGTCCCCGGCGTCGACGGACGCCGGCCGGGCCGCTCGCGCGGATTCCGGGCGCAGGCGCCTCGGGCGGCCTCTTCAGGGGTGTCACCTGCGCGGTAAGAACGCCGCCACAGCGCCGCATCGTCGGCCGCGTCCGGCTCAGGCGTGCGTCGGCCGCGGCTCGCCATCGACCAACATCGCCAGCAGCCGCTTCGGCCCGTGTGCCCCAAGCAAAAGCGTCTGCTCGATATCGGCGGTGCGTGACGGACCGGTGATCCAGTTGACCACCCGCGGCATCTCGCCCGGCCCGGTCGCGGCGCGAAAGCAGGCGAAGGCGTCCTCGTAGCTGCCGACAATCCACGCCGTCGGCAGGACGACGATGTGCGCTTCCGGCAGGAAGTTGAGGTTCGTCGGATTGTCCGGGCCCGGAGATCATCATCACGCGTGCCGGTCTCGGCGATGCCGGCGAATGCGGCGGAAACAGCCGCCGTGTCGTCCGCCGCGGCGGCACCGGTCGAACAGGCGAGAAGCGGTTCCGACGCCCACGGGATTGCTGCGACCAGCGGGTCCGCCGCCAGCTTCAGGCGCGCCGGCAGATTGGCCTCGCGGAGGAAGCCGGCAACGGCGGCCGGCACGCCCTGCATGCCGTCGACGCGGGCAACCGTAACGTTGACCCGCTCCGCCTCGGAGATGAACAGCTCGATCAGCGGCTCTCCTTCGAGCTGCCCGCGGGCCGGCACGACGTTTGCCTTCGGCGTTGCCAGCCGCTGATCGACGGCGCGGCGACCGGCCTCGTCGAGCACGCCCGCGGCCGAGGGCGGCGCGGATGGACCGGAGAACGGACTCGCGTGCCTCGCTCATCGCTGGCCGCTCCGTGCCCGCCAGAGGTCGTGGAACGTCTTCCCCTGCGGTGCCGGCAGATCGCGCACGGAGGTCCAGCCGCCGGCCAGCGGCATGCTTCGCAGGCGGCCGGACCGTCGGCCCAGGAGGCTTACGGCGCCGACGCCGATGCGCGTCGCCAGACGATAGAGGGCCGGTCGGGTGGCGAGGAAGGTCCAGCCGCCGAGCCCGTACCGCACCGGCTTCGCCCCGAGATGCGCCTCGAATTGCCGCTCGCGGAGCGTGCGCAGCATCCGCGGCAGCGGTATCTTCATCGGGCACACCTCCTCGCAGCGGCCGCAGAGGGTCGACGCATTAGGAAGGTGCCCGGCCTCGTCGACGCCGATCAGGTTGGGAATGAGCACCGCTCCCATCGGCCCGGAATAGACCCAGCCATAGGCATGGCCGCCGACCGCCCCATAGATCGGGCAGTGGTTGATGCAGGCACCGCACCGGATGCAGCGCAGCATCTCGCGGAACTCGCCGCCGAGCATGGCTGTCCGGCCATTATCGAGCAGGACGACATGCATTGCCGTCGGTCCGTCCAGATCGGCGGCCCGCCGTGGTCCGGTGGTGAAGGTGGTATAGACCGAGAGCTCCTGGCCGGTCGCCGAGCGCGCGAGCAGGCGGAGAATTGTAGCGGCGTCCTCAAGCGTCGGCACCACTTTCTCGATGCTGGCGATGGCGATGTGCACGCGTGGCAGGTTCTGAGTGAGGTCGCCGTTACCCTCGTTGGTGACGAGGACGATCGAGCCGGTTTCGGCGATCAGCATGTTTGCGCCGGTGATGCCGACATCGGCGCTGAGGAAGGCGCGACGCAGCACCGTGCGCGCTTCATCCAGCATCACTCTCGGCTCTTCCAGTCGCCGATCGGCGGCGAACTCACCGTGATGGCTGCGGAACGATTCCGCCACCTGCTCCTTCGAAAGATGGATGGCGGGAGCGATGATGTGGCTGGGCGGTTCGTGTCGGAGTTGGACGATGTACTCGCCGAGGTCGGTCTCGACCGGCTGGAAGCCTTCGGCTTCGAGGCGCTCGTTGAGACCGAGTTCCTCGCCGATCATCGACTTGCCCTTGCTGATCGTCTTCGCGCCGGCGTCGCGGCAAATCTTAACAATGATGGACCGGGCCTCTTCGGCGTCCTTCGCCCAGTGTACCTGCCCGCCGGCGGCTTTCAGCCGCGCCTCGAAGCGCTCAAGATATTCGTCGAGGTTGGCGAGCGTGTGATCCTTGATCGCGACGGCGGCATCACGCAGCGCCTCGTATTCCGGCAGCCGGTCGAAGGCGGCCCGGCGCTTGACCGGAAAGCCCTGCTTGAAGCGGGCGAGCGAGGCTTGCAATTTGGCGTCGGCCAGGGCGCGCCCGACATTGTCGGGAAACAGGCGTGCGGTCGCTTCCATGTTTTTCTCCTCCCGGCCGGCCGCCGCTCGTTGCCGTCGGCGCTCGTCTCCCCCGTTGATCAGCGTGGCTCGCGCGCTTCGCCGATCGGCGGCGCATCTTCGGTCATGCCGGCCAGCACCTCGGCCACGTGACGGACGTGAACGGCATGTCCCTGGCGGCTTAATCGCCCGGCGATGTTGAGCAGGCAGCCGAGATCACCGCCGAGAACGGTATCGGCGCCGCTGCCGACGATGTCGTCGACCTTGGCCTGCACCATCTTCTCCGAAATTTCCGGGTACTTGACGCAGAACAGGCCGCCGAAGCCGCAGCACGCCTCCGGCTCCTTCAGCTCGGCGAGGGTAAGGCCGCCGGCGCCGGCGAGAAGCCGTCGCGGCTGAGTCGACACGCCCATTTCGCGCAGACTCGAGCACGAGTCGTGATAGGCGACGCGACCGGCAAGCGAGGCAGCTGGCGGCGCGACGCCCAGAACGTCGACGAGAAACGAGGTCAGCTCAAAGGTGCGCGCCGCCAATTGCCTCGCCCGGTCCAGCCATTCGGGCTCGCCCTTGAACATTTCCGGGTAGTGCTGCGTGATCGTGCCCGCGCACGAACCCGAGGGGACGACGACATAGTCAAAATCGGCAAATGTCTCGATGACGTTGCGGGCGACCTTTTTGGCATCGGACGTGTCGCCCGAATTCATGGCCGGCTGGCCGCAGCAGGTCTGCTGGGTGGGAACACTGACCCGGCAGCCTGCCTCTTCCAGCAGCTTGACGGCGGCGAATCCGACGACGGGCCGCCACGCGTCGATCAGGCACGTGACAAAAAGGGCGACACTGGGAGGATTGCGTTGCATTCGCTCAGATTGAGCGCGCGCGCCAGCGATGGCAAGGCTTTATGTCGGACTGCGGCGCATCCCGCAACTTCGGGCGGGCGAGGTCTCCGAATGGCTTAGCTTGTGACTGCAGCGGCGCGCGGCAGTAAGAGGTAGTAGCGACCGGTCTGCTTCATCAGGCCGGCGCGAAGTTCCGCATCCGGACCGGCGCCCCAGAAGAGGTCGCCGCGGACCGGTCCCTTGATGGCGCCGCCGGTATCCTGAGCCACCACCAGGCGCCGGAGCGGCTGAGTACGCGACTACCGGGTCGGTGGTATCGAGCCAGATCGGGACGCCGTAAGGGACGAAAGACGGATCAACGGCGAGGCTGCGACCGGGCGTAAGCATTACCCCTTGCGCCCCGATCGGCGCATCGCCGTCGCGCAGGCGGAAAAAGACGTAAGATGGATTGAGGTTCATCAGCGCCGGCGCCTCGTCCGGATGCGCTTGCAGCCATAGCCGGATCGCCTGCATGGACATCTGCTCCGGCGGGATCTCGCCGCGGCGGATCAGTTCGCGGCCGATCGGAAAGTAGCTGTAGCCGTTCTGGCCGGCGAAGCCGACGCGATAGACGCTGCCATCCTCCAACTGCACCAGGCCGGATCCCTGGATGTGCAAGGAAAAATGCTTCGATCGGATCGTCGACCCAGAGGAGTTCCAGGCCGCGGCCGGCGAGTGCTCCGTTCTCGATTTCGGCGCGGCTCGGCAGCCTCGACCGGCTGCCGGCGCCCGGTAGAGCGGGTACGTGTGGCGGGCGGTGCGCCGCCAGGAGCCGAAGAGGATTGGCTCGTAGTATCCCGTGAACATTCCTTCGTCGGAGCCGGCACTGAGGACGAGGTAGGGAGCGAACCACTGCTCGAAGAACCGGCGCGCCGAGCGGTCGTCGCCGGCGATGGTCGCCGCGGCGCGGCATGCGGCAAGCCAGTGGCCGCCGCCGCCGAACTGCCATCCCATCGCGCCGTTGCCGACCGATCGCTTGCCGTCGATCTTTGCGCAGGAGCGGCGAAAGGCGACGAGTGCGTCCGCCTGGTGATCATTTGGCCAATCGGCGATCTGGTCATATGCGATCGGGGCAAGGTGAAAGCCGGGCATCGCCGTCGGCGGTGCGCTCGGGTTCGGCGCTGGCGCCAGCGGCTGGGCGACGCGGGATGGAGATGTCGAGCTGCATCCGACAAGAGCGCGATGCGAGCAACGCGGCGATGAAAAGCGTCCGACCGAAGCGACCGACTTGCGACGAAAAGATCCGACGCTCGCTCGCCCACCTGGTGCGCATCCTGTCGCTGACGGCCATCGCCCATCACTGTCGCCGCTTGTGCCGCGATTCGCCGAGGCCCGTCAATCGGCGCGTTCAGCTGACGGCAGCTGCGGTCGCGCGGCCTCAGATGCGCGTGGCAACAATGGCGGAAGGCCGGGAGATGTAGGTATTGAGTGTCGGTTCAGTCGGGAGCGCCGGTGGCGACCAACGTCCAGTTGGGGTTGGATGAACGGGTATCGCGCGCAAACGTCCAGTAGTCGACGACCTCGTTCACGCTGGTGGCGTCACCTTCGATGATCTCGGAGTTGCTATCACGGACCGCCGAAATCTGCTCACTGACGAACTTGACGGAGACGTGGGCGGTTCGGCCGGTCATGTACGCCTCGACGATTTCGGATGATTTGATTCCGACGAGGGTCGTCTCCAGCTTTTCGCCCGCCTGTTGCCGAGCGCGGATGGTCTGCACGAAATTGTTGTAGACGTCCTGGCTCAATAGCGGCTGCAGCGAACGGACGTCCTCGTGGGCGAAGGCCTGCAAGATCAATTCGAAGGCTTTCTGCGCGCCGGCAATGAACTCCTTCTCGTCAAAGCTCGGATCAGCGACGCGAACCTGTGCCAAGCCGGCATCGAGGGACGCCGGCATCGGCGTCGGCTCGTTGTCGGCCTCTGCGTCGAGCGGAACTGTCGCTGCGCTCAGGCAGCCGGACCGGTGGCTCGTCTGGGCGCTGGTCGCCGCGCCCGGGAAACGGCAGCCGATTGTCGTTCTTCCCCTGGAAAGCCGTCACGGCGGCCGAGTACGCTTCGCAGCCTCAGGACGAGGAACGCGGCAACGAGCGCAAACAGGATGATGTCGAGATAGTACCCATCACCCATGACGGAGCATGTATCCTTGCAGCAGGCGGCTGAAACGATCGGATCCATTCGTATAGATAAGGGTACCGGCTTGTCGGTTCCAGGTCCAGCGGCGCGTCGCGATTATTGCCGTAGGCCGTCCTGGGACTTTGCCGTCGACCGCTGGCGGTTCACTTCTTTTCTCACTACCTCACATCGATGATGTTCGCACTCGGCCTGATTTTTCTAGCCCTGCCCATCCTCGATATCGTGTCGCTGATCAAGGCGGGCGCCATCTGGGGGTTTTGGCCAACCCTGGGAGTGGTCGTCGCCGCCGGCATTCTCGGCACGACGATCGTCCGCCACCAGGGCTTTAGCATTGGCCGCTCGGTGCAGCAAAGCCTGAATGCAGGCCGACTTCCGGTGATCGAAGCCTTCAACGGCGCCTGCGTGCTCGCCGCCGGCGCGTTGCTGCTGTTTCCGGGTCTGCTCTCGGACGTTCTTGCGATGCTGCTGCTGCTGCCACCGGTGCGCGTCCTGCTGCGCCGCGCCATCGCCGTGGCGTCTCCGCCGCACGGGGAAACGATCGCCTGGGTTCACGGATTCCCGCCGAACTCGCGGCCAGGGCCGCAGCCCGCATCCAAAGCGCGGGGTGCGGTGATCGACGGCGAGTTCGAGACGGTTGAGCCGCAGCCGGTCGATGCCGGGTCGCCGCGTCTGCCGGCACGTCCGTCGACCGGTACCGGCCGCTCCCGGGCGACAGCGACTGAACACCCGGCCGATTGTCGGCAACCGTTGATCCGTGCTAGCCAGGGCCGCCCTGTTGCCGGCCGCCGGTGGCGAAGGGATCAGATTGCACCAGCGAAAGGGACAGCCAGCCATGACCGAGCAGCGCCAACAGCCGGATCCCCCGGCAGCGCAGAACAGGGCAGACGGCGAAGACAATATCGCAGCCGCCGCTCGTCGTCAACGCGCAGTACGTCAAGGATCTGTCGTTCGAGGCGCCGGCGGCGCCGCAGGTGTTCGGCCAGCTGCAGCGGCAGCAGCCGAACATCTCGGTTAAAGTCGACGTGCAGGCACGCGGTCTCGACCCGGCGAGCCATGTCTACGAGGTGGTTCTGCAGATCGAATCCGAATGTAAGGCCGGCGACATGACCGCCTTCGTCATCGAACTCTCCTACGGGGGCGTCTTCAGCGTCAACGTTGCCGAGGAGAATCTGCGCCAGGTTTTGCTGATCGAATGCCCGCGCCTGCTCTTCCCTTTTGCCCGCCACGTGGTTGCGACGGCGACGCTGAACGGCGGCTTCATGCCGCTCATGCTCGGCCCGATCGATTTCGCCAACCTCTACCAGCAACAACACGCCGAGCAGCCAGGAGACGTCGCCATCGTTTGATCCGCCATCACTTGGCAAGGCGGCTGACGGAGGCTGATTGGACAGATCTTGGGCAAAACAATGGCCAATGGCCCGCACCACCCCCGAAGCCAAACTTACGACTCGCGCCGCCCGTGAACGCCCGAACCCGAACCCGAAACCGTACTGGCGGCACCTCGACAATTCGAACTCGTGATCGCCGTGCACGACATCGCCGAAGCCACCGCTCGCGCGCTGTCGGAGCGGCCGGTGAGGACGGGCCGGGGATAGCTGGTGCCATGCCCCGGCCACGATGACACCGACCCCAGCCTGCACCTGATCTACCGGCCACGACGGCAGACTGCTGGTAAGGTGCTTCGCAGGCTGCGAGCAGCTGCACGTGATCGAAGCACTCAAGCAGCGGGGCGTGTGGTCGTCCGCCGCCCTACGGCGGGAACCACGAAACCCTCGACGCAAAGAAGCGGGACGCGGAGATACGATCAAGCAGGCCCCCGGCGTTTGGGCCGAGGCCGCGTCGCCAGCCGGCATGTGACCGACCCGTACCTTGCCGATCGGGCGATTGGTTGCGCCATTCCGCCGTCCATTCGCCGACACACCGGCACTGCCGTACTGGGACGCGGGCGAGATGCTCGGACGGCCCCGGCGTGGGTGGGCGTGGTAAGAGAACTGACGAACAGCGACATCCGCGGCGTGCACCGGACCTACCTGTCGCCGGCAATCGGCTCTGGCCCGGCCGGCAAGTTGCAAGCCGTTGCCATCAACAGTCGCTGGGCGACATCGACGGGAGCGGCGTGCTCCTGGCCGGCCCGTCTCGCCGGCACGCCGTCTTCGTCGGCGAGGGCATCGAAACGACGGTGTCGGCGGTGAGTTTGACCGGCCGCGGCGGGATCGCCGCGGTCTCGGCAGTCAACCTGCCGAAGCTGCGGCTGCCGCCTACGGTGCGGCTGATCTATCTCCTCGTCGATCCCGATCCCGCGGGCGACGGCGGCAACACCGCCTGGTCGAAGGGCGTCCGCTCGCGGCTGTATTTGACAAAGCCGCAGAGCGACAACGACAGCGGGCAGGACGGCAACAGACGGATCCTGAGCCGCAAAAAAAGCGAACTACGCCGGCGCCACCGACGAGGTTAGGGCGTCTTCCATGTTCATACGCGCGCTCGGCGCCATCGAGAAGCGGAACGCCGAGACGGTCTTCCTGGAGACGCTCGATCAGGCGACGGCTGCCGGACGCCACGTCTCGGAAAGTCGGAATGCCGGCAACTACGCTCCTCGTATTCTCGCCGCCGGCTGCGGCTTCAAGCAAGGGGATTTCGAGGGGCCATTGAATACCACCATGTGGTGGTGCTCTGCCTATACTATCTATAGGGACGAGCCCGCCCTAAGGGGCGGCGGCTCGTCCTCTTTCCCAAATCACCTTCATCAACGGGAGCCAGAGGTCGATGTAAATGCATAGCGCTTGTTCGCGCCGAAATGCACCACCGGCTCGGCGCGCTAACCATCGTCGCCCCGCAGGGTTGATCCGGGAGCAAGGGCCGCGACAATCCCGCCCCTTTGTCGCTCTTCTTGAGCAAGCCTGCACCCAGGCTGCGGTGATGCAGCGGCTTGACTTAGCCCGAACTCAGGACGTTCGACGGAGTCGCAGGAACCTGCTCTTGAACCATTAATTACATGAGGATTAAGTTCCTCCCAAAGTGGCAGTGGGGTTGATCGATACTATGCTCCGGGCGAAGGCACTGACCCCTGCGGGGCGGAAGCACAAGCAAGGGGAGCGGAGGGTTGGGGGGCCCCTTCGGCCCAGCCCGCAGCCGACCCCCCACCCCCAAAAATCGCCGCCGATGGGTCCCACCCATCCGCGCACGGGGACGCCGGGAAAGTGGTAAGGATGAACCAGCGCTGCGCCTTCCATTGGGAGCGCCCCGATGAAGTAGGTGTCGATGCGGTTGCCTGTGACGAGCGTGCCGAGGTGCTCGGGGATGCTTCCTTGGCGCAGCTTCGGATGTTTGGCGAGCATGGTGTCGAGTTCCGTTACCGAGCGTCGATATGCGAGGCCCGCGTCCGCCAAGTCTCGGCGACCACGGCTGGGACCTCCAGCCAGGGGCCTTCATCGCGACCGACCGGCCGCGCCCACTTGGCGATCGCACTTGAGCGCCTGGCTTAGCTGCTGTGGCCACCGGTTGCACGCATCGGCCGGTCGGCGACCCAGAAGCCGATCAAGGCGGTCGCCCGGCTCCTGGTCGGGGCCGGCGGGCCGAGCGCCGGGTGCGCAATCATCGACACCGCCACCGCCGGACGACCTCGCCCTGGAAGTTTCCTCATCGCCCCTCGAAGCGGTGTTCTCGGGCAAGGTCTGGGAGCAGGTCTATAACCATTTGGCCGGGCTGATCGAGGCGCATCGCACCACCCTGATCTTCGTTAACACGCGCCGGATGGCCCAGCCGGCGCCTACCGCCGCCGCATCAACCGGGCCGGGGAACCGCTGGCCGGGTTGCTCGAGTGGCGCTGGCGCTGCCGCGCTTCCGCGGCGGGCGGAAGGTTGCTGCCGCAGCCCGTGCGCATGAACGCCGAGGAACTGCCCCCGGCGATCTTGTCCCGATCAGGGTTCCTGCGCCGACAGCGCCGAATTTTACAGACCGTTATCCCGTGCGCCGTCTCCGAGGGTAATGCCTTGTGCTAAAGGCGTACCGCGCGCAGGCGCAGCGCGTTGCCGATGACCGAGACCGAGCTGAGGCTCATGGCGGCGGCGGCGATCATCGGGCTGAGCAGGATGCCGAAGAAGGGATAGAGGACCCCGGCGGCGAGCGGCACGCCGAGCGCGTTGTAGACGAAGGCGAAGAAGAGGTTCTGCCGGATGTTGCGCATCACGCCTCGCTCAGCAGGCGGGCGCGGGCGATGCCGTGCAGGTCGCCCTTGACCAGGGTGACGCCGGCGCTTTCGATCGCGACGTCGGTGCCGGTGCCCATGGCGATGCCGACGTCGGCGGCCGCCAGCGCCGGCGCGTCGTTGATGCCGTCGCCGGCCATGGCGACGACGCGCCCCTGCTCGCGCAGTTCCTTGATCACCTCGTTCTTGTCCGGCAGCACCTCGGCCTCGACCTCGTCGATACCGAGCTGTCGGCGACCGCCTTGGCCGTCGTCGCGTTGTCGCCGGTGAGCATGACGATGCGGATGCCATCGTCGCGCAGCGCTTCGATCGCGTCCGGCGTCGTCGCTTGATCGGGTCGGCGACGGCGATGAGCCGGCGAAGCGCACCGTCGATGGCGACGAACATCACGGTCTGACCGTCGGCGCGGCGGCGCTCGGCCTCGTCGGCAAGCCCGCCCAGCGTCGATCCCGAGCTCGCCAGCAGTTGCGGCATTGCCGAGCGCCACGCTGCTGGCCGTCGACGGTGCCGGTGACGCCCTTGCCGGTGACCGAGTCGAAGTCCGCGCGCTGCCGCCGAGCGCGAGTCCGCGCGCCTCGGCGCCGCGCGACGATGGCCGCGGCGAGCGGGTGCTCGCTGCCGCGCTCGAGGCTGGCGGCGAGGCGAAGCAGCTCGCTTTCGTCGAAGCCATCCGGCCGGCACGACGCGCGACGCAGCTTCGGCTTGCCTTCGGTCAGCGTCCCGGTCTTGTCGACGACCAGCGTGTCGACTCCTCGAAGCGCTCCAGCGCCTCGGCGTTCCTGATCAGCACGCCCATCGGCGCCGCGGCCGGTGCCGACCATGATCGACATCGGCGTGGCCAGCCCGAGCGCGCAGGGACAGGCGATGATGAGCACCGCGACGGCGTTGACCAGCGCGAGGCCAGCGCCGGCTGCGGCCCGACAGCGACCCAGACGACGAAGGCGACGACCGCACGGCGACGACGGCCGGCACGAAGAGCCGGCGACGAGGTCGGCCAGCGCTGGATCGGCGCCCGCCTGCGCTGCGCCTCCGCGACCATCTCGACGATCTGTGCGAGCAGCGTCTCGCCGCCGACCCGCTCGGCGCGCATGACGAAGCTGCCCGTGCCGTTGAGCGTGCCGCCGGTGACCTGGTCGCCCGGCCGTCTTTTCGACCGGGACCGGCTCGCCGGTGACCATCGACTCGTCGACGGTGCTCTGGCCTTCGACGACCCGCCGTCCACCGGGACCTTCTCGCCGGGCCGCACCCGCAGCCTGTCGCCGACCTGCACCTGGTCGAGCGGGACCTCTCGCTTCCGCCGCCGTCCGCGCGGACGATGCGGCGCGGTCTTCGGGGCGAGGTCGCAGCAGCGCGCGGATCGCGCCGCCGGTCCGCTCGCGCGCGCGCAGCTCGAGCACCTGGCCGAGCAGGACCAGCGCGACGATCACCGCCGCCGCCTCGAAATAGACCGCGACCTGCCCGTGCTGGCCCGCGGAAGGCGGCCGGGAAAGATGCCGGGCGCCAGCGTCGCGACGACGCTGTAGACATAGGCGGCGCCGACGCCGAGGCCGATCAGGGTGAACATGTTGAGGCCGCAGCGTCCGCAGAGACGACCAGCCGCGCGCGAAGAACGGCCAGGCCGCCCAGAGCACGACCGGGCGTGGCAAGGGCGAACTCGAACCAATTCAGCCAGGGACGGGCCCGATCAGGAAGTCCGCGCCGCGCAGCATGCCCGCCCATGGCCAGGACCACCACGGCCGGAGCCAGCGCGGCGCGATCTAAAGCGCCGTCCCATGCCCCGCACTCGGTGCTCGCCTTCGTCGCCCCGCCGCGACGGTCTTCGGCTCCAGCGCCATCCCGCAGATCGGGCAGTCGCCGGGATCGTCCCGCTCGATCTCCGGGTGCATCGGGCAGGTGTAGATGGCGTCCGCCGGCGCTTCGCTCGGCGTATCGGGCGCTTCCCGTGGCGCTGCGAGGAATGCATCCGCATCGTACCGGAATTTGTCGAGGCAGCCGGCGCAGCAGAAAAAGTGCGTCTTGCCGTTGTGTGTGTGCCGATGCTTCGCCGTCTTCGCGTCGACCGTCATGCCACAGACGGGGTCCTGCATCTGAGCGCCCGCCGCATCCGCATGGGAATGGTCGTGTCCTGGATCTGCGTGGTCGTGCATGGTGTCGGTTCCTCTACCTTGCGCCGGACCCGTCCGACTGCGGCAGACCGGCCTGCAGGAAGTGAACGACCGACCAGA
>CAWAGY010000010.1:0-30072 GCA_963781645.1 uncultured Alphaproteobacteria bacterium
TCCCTCGCAGCATATTGATGTTGACGCTCCGCCGATCCCTCCTCGCCAGGAGCATGAAAGTGCGGATGAAAGCGCTGATTGCCGAATGTTATTCGACAGATTCCTGTATAACTCGTAGATTAAACGTTCCGCGGTGGCTTTCAAGGTAAAGCGGGGCGGCGGCGACTCCCGCCGGTTATCCGCAGGAACATCTCTGGGACAACCTCGGCCACGGGCGGTACCGACAAGCGCCCACGAATTCCTTGATGGCAATTCCGGCTGCGGGGTTTGCGAGGTGAGCCGGTCCAGTAACAGCCGCCTTTAAAGTATCGGATGAGGAAAGCATCGATCCGGCGGAGAGGCGGCTTGCCAGTGCTAACTTGCCCCGTCGGAAGCACTCGGCCGGAGTTATCCCGCACGGCAAGGTCGGCGCGCGGGCTCGAGCCCTCCTTCGCCGTTCACGGTACGGATGGTGCCGGTCCTCTTTCGCGCCTCGTCGGCCTGTTCGAGGAGCAGGGTCTACGAGGCTTTCGGCGTCGGCGGCGGGACGGGGAAAGGCGAGGCGGGCCAGCGATGCGCCGCGGCGGAAATCAACACCGGCGGGATCGACGCCAATGATCCGCCAGCCGGTGCCGCGGCGGCCGAGGAGACGCGTCGCGATCAGCTGAACCGCGTCCGCGTGCTCGGCGTTCAGGCGGGCGAGCACGTTGTCGTCGCAAGCGGCAAGGGCCGCCGCGGCGATGGGGTCGGCGAGCACGTCGGCGGCGGCAAGCCAGCGGGCGCGACCGAAGCCGCCGACGTAGTGCACCCGCTCGATGGTCATCCGGAAGACGTGGAAGTCGGCGAAGCCGGCGTAGAACGCGGCACCCGGGTGACGGGCGAGGAAGCGCCGGCGCAGGCGCGGCTCATCGTCGCGGGCGATGCGGCCGACGAGGGTGACCCGCGGCGCCGTCTGCGGATTGGCGTGGCGCGAGCTCTTCGACCAAGAGCGAGGCGCGGGCGTCGGCGGCCAGGTTCTTCGGTGTGATCGGAAAGATCGGAGAAGAGAAAGATCGGTGCGCCGTCGAGATCGAGGGCGACGGTGACGAGCGAGGCATAAGGGCGGCCACCGTCGCCGGCAAGCGCCGTCGCCAGCGTTCCCGACCGCGCCCGCCGCGACAGCGCCGCCGGCTCCTTCTTCACGCCACGTCTCCGACCGGCTTGAGGTTCATTGGCGAGTTTCCCGCCCGGACAGCCCAGCCCAACATAATGAGACCGGCGAAGGCGAACGCAACGCCGTCGGTGAGCGGGCGGCGGCCGGGATCGCTGGAGGGGGCCGGGAGACATGCGACGTGTTGTGCTAGTGGATCGAGTTCTAACGCTTGGTGCCCTCTTTTGACGGCGGCGATGATGCGGTTTGGGTCGGCGGTCCAGACGAAGGGCTTGGGATTGTCGTTGGTCTCGTCGATGAAGCGGTTGATGGCGGCTTGAAGATCGGCGACGGAGCGGAAGACGCCGCGCTTGAGCCGGCGCCTGGAGAGCTTTGCGAAGAAGCCTTCGACCGCATTCAGCCACGAGCACGAGGTGGGGGTGAAATGGAAGGTCCAGCGGGGATGACGGTCCAGCCACGCACGAACCTTGGGGTGCTTGTGGGCGGCATAGTTGTCGATGATGGCGTGGACGATCTTGCCGGCCGGGACGGCGCGCCTCGACGGCATTGAGGAAGCGGATGAATTCCTGATGCCGGTGGCGCTGCATGTTGCGGCCGATCACCCTGCCGTCGAGCACGCTGAGCGCGGCGAACAGGGTGGTCGTCCCGTGGCGTTTATAATCGTGGGTCATCGTCCCGAGCCGCCCCGGCTTCATCGGCAGGCCGGGCTGCGTGCGGTCGAGCGCCTGGATCTGGCTCTTCTCGTCGATGCTGAGAACCACCGCGTGGGCCGGCGGATCGACGTAGAGGCCGACGACGTCCTGCACCTTGTCGGCGAACGCCGGATCGCGGGAGAGCTTGAAAGACCGAAACCGATGCGGTCGGAGCTGATGGGCGCGCCAGATGCGCTGGACGGAACTGATCGAGACGCCGACGGCGGCGGCCATGGTGCCGGCGGTCCAGTGCGTCGCTTCGTGCGGCGGGTCGGTGTTCGTCAAGGCGACGACTCGATCGATGACCGTCTGGTCGAGCGGTGCAATGCGCGGCGGGCGCGTCTTATCGCGCACCAGACCATCGACGCCGTCGACCATGTACCGTTCCTGCCATCGCCAGACACAGGTCTTGGACTTGCCGGTCTCGCGCATGATCGCATTGGTCCCGAGACCGGCGGCGGTCAGAAGCACGATCCGCGCACGCCAGACGTGCTTCTGGGGGCTGTTCCGATTGAGGACGATCGCATCCAATCGCTCACGATCCGCATCGGTCAGCATGATCGAGACACCAGGGCGCATGCCCCAAACTCGCACACGCCGGACCGCAGGGGAATCCCCCGCAGGACTCAAGCGTTAGAATTAAACCACTAGCATGCCGGGGTGTTTGCTTTGCGTCCACGCAGGGGTGTAGCCGACCTTGCAGAAAAAAATTTGAAGGGAAGAGAAACCCTTGCATGAGTCTCGGTGGGATGATCAGCCGAGCGGCGGCCGGCTGCTGGCGGACGCACTGGTCGCACACGGCATCGACAGCCTCTACTGCGTGCCGGGGGAAAGTTCCTCGGCCTGCTCGACGCGCTTTACGACCTGGAGGGCCGCATCCGCGTCGTCGCCTGCCGGCACGAGCACGGTGCGGCGATGATGGCCGAGGCGACCGGGCAAGCTTCGCGGCCGGCCGGGCGTCTGCGCGGTCACCCGCGGCCCCGGGGCCTGCAATGCGGCGATCGGCGTGCACACCGCCTTCCAGGACTCGACGCCGATGCTGTTGATCGTCGGTCAGGTGGCGCGGGCCCATCTCGGCCGCGAGGCCTTCCAGGAGGTCGATCTCGTCGCCATGTTCCGGCCGCTCGCCAAGCACGTCGAACAGGTGGAGACCTGCGGCGCTGGCGATGCGGTCATCCGCGCCATGCACACGGCGATGTCCGGGCGGCCCGGACCGGTCGTCCTCGCCGTCCCGGAGGACGTTTTCCGCGACAAGGCGGAAAGTCCGACCGACCGGCATCGCTGCCGATCGACACCGCGGAGCCGGAGGCGGGGCTGATGGAGCGGCTGCATCGCATCCTCGGCGATGCCGAACGGCCGGTGATGCTCCTCGGCGGCGGCGGCTGGAGCGAGCAGGCGCGCCGCGACATCGCCCGGCTTCCTCGTCGGCAACGGGTTGCCGGTGGCCTCCGGCTTCCGTCGCAACGATCTGTTCCCGAACAGCGATCCGCACTGGATCGGCGAACTTGGGATCGCCGCCGCCCCGGCGCTGGTCGCGCGCATCCGCGCCGCCGACGTGCTGCTCGTCGTCGGATCCGCGCCTCGGCGAAGCGACCTCACAGGGCTACACGCTGCTCGATACGGACGAGCCGCCCGCCCTCGTTCACGTCCATCCGGATGCCGGCGAGATCGGCCGGGTGTTTCCGGCCTCGCTTGCGATCCCGTCCGATGTCGGCGCCTTCGCCGCCGCGGCGTGCAGGCTCGCAGCTCTCAAGCGGCGACGGATGGCGGACGTGGATCGAGGCGGCGCGTCACGATTATCGAGCGGGACCGGCGGGGGGCGCCGATGGCGGGGAGGCTCGATCTGCGGGCGGTGATGGCGACGCTCGATGCGGTGCTGCCGGACGATGTGATCGTCACCGTCGATGCCGGCAACTTTTCCGGATGGCCGCAGCGCTTCATCGCTTTGGCGGCGGTCGCCGGCTGCTCGGCGCGAGCAACGGGGCGATGGGCTATGGCGTGCCGGCGGCGGTCGCGGCGAGCCTTGCCGCCCCCGGGCGCACCGTCATTGCCTGCGTCGGCGACGGCGGCTTCGGGATGACCGGCCAGGAGCTGGCGACCGCCGTTCAGGCGGGCGCGCGGCCGATCGTGCTCGTCTTCGACAACGGCATGTACGGCACCATCCGCATGCATCAGGAGCGGCAGTATCCGGGCCGACCAGTCGCGACGGACCTCGGTACCGCCGATTTCGCCGCCGTCGCCCGCGGGCTGGGCGCCGATGCGGAGACGGTGACGAAAACGGCCGAGTTCAGTCCCGCCCTCGGCCGCGCGCTCGGCGCCGGCCGGGCTCGGTCATTCTCCTCAAGTGCGATCCGCGGCAACTGTCGACGCGGCTGACGCTCGCCGACATTGCCGCCGAAACGGGCCGCTGAAGCGGGTTGCCGGCGGCCCGCGGCTCGCCTAGCCTGATCATCCACGAAGGATATAGACAGCGGGACACGGCCATGCCCGAGATGCACGCGATGGTGCTCGATGCCCCCGGCCGTCCGCTGCGTGCGGCGGCGGCTGCCGCGGCCGCAAGGCGGGGCCGGGCGAGGTGCTGGTGCAAGTGGCCGCGTGTGCCGTCTGCCGGACCGATCTGCACGTCGTCGACGGCGATCTGCCGGATCTGGGACGGCCGGTCGTTCCCGGCCACGAGATCGTCGGCCGCATCGTTGCTTGCGGCGAAGGCGTCGAGCGGCTTCGGGCTCGGCGAGCGGGTGGGCATTCCCTGGCTCGGCTGGACCTGCGGCGTCTGCCGCTATTGCCGGGAGGGGCGCGAGAACCTCTGTCCCGATGCGCGGTTCACCGGCTACCAGATCGACGGCGGCTACGCCGACTACGCCGTCGCCGATGCACGCTACTGCTTTCCGCTCGCGGGCGAGGCAAGCGATGCCGAGGCAGCGCCGCTGTTGTGCGCAGGCCTGATCGGCTGGCGCTCGCTGGTGATGGCGGGCGACGATGCCGCCGTCCTCGGCATCTACGGCTTCGGCGCCGCCGCCCACATCGTCGCCCAGGTCGCCCGCCACCAGGGGCGCCGCATCTTCGCCTTCACCCGCGCGGGTGACGGCAGGCACAGGCGTTCGCGCTCCGCCTCGGCTGTGCCTGGGCCGGCGACGCCGGCACATTGCCGCCGGAACCGCTCGATGCGGCGATCCTGTTCGCACCCGTCGGCGCGCTGGTGCCGGCCGCTCTCGCCGCCCTCAGGCCGGGCGGCATCGTCGTCTGCGGCGGCATCCACATGTCGGATATTCCCTCGTTCGCCTACGACCTCCTCTGGCGGGAGAAGCGCATCGTTTCCGTCGCCAATTTGACGCGGAAGGACGGCGAGGCGTTCCTGGCGCTGGCGCCGACGATCCCCGTCCGGACCGAGGTGGAAACCATGCCGCTCGCCCGCGCCAACGAAGCCCTCGATCGCCTGCGCGCCGGCCGGCTGACCGGCGCCCTCGTTCTCATACCCGAAGAATCACAACGCATACCGGAGGAAGCAGGGCTTGTTCCGGAGGACGCGGAGAGCCGGACATGACCCGGAAAACGTTGGCGCTGACCGATGCGCTCTACGGCTATCTGCTCGACGTGTCCTTGCGCGAGGCGCCGATCCTCGCCCGGCTGCGCGAGGAGACCGCCGCACTGCCCGAGGCCGGTATGCAGATCGCGGCCGAGCAGGGGCAGTTCATGGCGCTCCTCGTCCGCCTCACCGGCGCAAGGCGGATCATCGAAGTCGGCACGTTTACCGGCTACAGTTCGCTCGTCATGGCGCTGGCGTTGCCGGAGGGTGGCCACATCCTCACCTGCGATGCGAGCGAGGAGTGGACGGCGATCGCCCGCCGCTACTGGCGGAGGCGGGTGTCGCCGACAAGGTGGCGCTACGGCTGGCTCCGGCGCTCGTCAGCCTCGACGATCTGATCGCGGCGGGCGAGGCCGGCTCCTGGGACATGGTCTTCCTTGATGCCGACAAGGAGAACTACACGGGCTATTACGAGCGCGCGCTTGCTCTGCTGCGCGCAGGCGGCCTGCTTATCGCCGACAATACGCTGTGGGACGGCCGCGTCATCGATGCCGAGGATCGGTCGCCCACGACCGAGGGCATCCGCGCCTTCAACCGCGCCTTGGCGACGGACGAGCGGATCGATCTCAGCCTGGTGCCGATCGGCGACGGCCTGACCCTCGCCCGCAAGCGAAGTGACCGCGGCTAGAACGGAATTTCGTCAACTTCACCCTCAGCGACCTTTTGCCTTCCCTATTTCTGATCCTGTATTCCAGGGTTCGCAGGAAACGCAGAGAGCTGGTAACGTAGTTAAAAACCAACAAGCTCTCATCATAGTTCAAAACCGGATTATCGTGGGCGAAACTCTGGTCGTTTCGTACATGGTTGAAGCCTTCAAGTATTGAAATGCTTGATTTGAGAATGCGCTCGGTCATGACGGACTCAATATGTCCCGCTTCACGGAGCTTTTTGACGTACTCGCCGAAGAGGCTGTGCAATGCCTTGTCGCGCGTGACGGTCAGCCCCCGCTCAGCACAGAGCGAGCGTATATACTTGATGACGAACGTATGCAGCCGGTCGAGGCCAGCTTCGGGCTGATTTCTCTCGATCGTCTCGCGCACCTCTTTCGCCAGGGCCTCGAAGTCCTTTTCAGCCGTCATGGCCGTCAGCGCGTCCATCTCTGGAACGGGGGAGCTTTGCATAGAGTTCGGACAACAACCCGGCGGCACTCTTCAAGGAGTGGGTCATCGGCTTTGGATGCTGCGTAGTCGAGCAGATCGTTCATCAGCTTGCCGACAACCAGACTGGGCTCCTCGTTCCAGAACCCGCGCAGGCGGTTGGCTTTCGAACCACTGCTGTAGGAGTAACGGTCGTCGTAGATGTTGCGACCCGTACTGTCCAGAATGAAATCGGCAAACGTGCGGTTCGAAAAATCGAGAACATACCCGCTCGCCATATTGAGGAGCTGTTCAAGCTTTCGTTTTTCCTGATTGGACAAGTCAGACATGAAGTGATCTTATCTGGAGCAGAATAATAGGAGGCAGTGGTCGCGTCGCCGAACTTAACTGGATTCGCTTTTATATTGTATACAATTATGTAACAAAACTAGTCCCCCTCGAAGCGGACGGCATCGGCCGCCGCCGCCAGCCGCTCGGCCGACCACGGCTTCGGCTGCGGCGGAGGCGCGCCGGCGACGACGGTGAGGCCGGTTCCGGGCTCCGTCATTTCGACCGAGGCCTCAGGTGTGAGCACGACAACACCGGTGCCGGAGAGGAACGCGACCTCGACCGCGGCCTCGTCGGCGATGCGGCCCCAGACTTCGGTGCCGCGAACGCCGAGGACGGCCGACGGCGTCTCGATGGTAAAGCGGTCGGGCGCGAGCTTTGGCGAGCGCTCCGCTCGTCGCCAGGAAGACGCCACCGACCGCTTTCAGGACGGCGAGGCCGTCGCTTTCGACCTGGCCATAAATCTCGATCGTCATCATGCTGTTCTCGCCGAGGGTGAGCGCCCCGCCGTCGTTGAGCCGGATCTGCAGGCGGGCTCCTTCGGCCGTCTGCAGCTGTCGCCGACGAGGATCGTCGATCCGACATAGAGCGAGCCGGGCGAAACCGGTCGGCATCGTCGCCGTGGCCGACCCCTGCAGGCGGGTGACGGTGCCGGCTGGTTCGATGGCAGAGGCCGCCGCCGGCGCGAGAACGGCCAGCACGAGGAGGAGCACGGTCGCAAGGCGGTGCATCGAGCGGCCTCATCGCTGAAGGTGAAGGGATCAGACGGCGCGGGAGTGGCGGATCTCGCTCCGGTCGAGATACGCATCGAAGGTGGCGGCGATGATGCGGGCGAACGGTCGGCCGACGGCGGTGATCGCCAGCCGCCGGCGATCAACGGTGACGAGGCCGTCGTCGACGAACGGGGTCGAGCGCGGCGATCTCTTCGACGAACGCGTCCGCGGCGAGGCCATAGTCGGCGGCGGACGGCGGCCAGATCGACCGAGAGCGCGCACATGAGCCGCTCGATGATCTCGCGCCGCGGCCGGTCGTCGCAGGTGAGGACAATGCCGCGGGCGATCGGCAGCCGGCCGGCGGCGACGGCGTCGGCATAGTCCTTGAGCGGTGCGGTGTTCTGGGCGTAGCCGTCGGGCAGGGCACCGATCGCCGACGCGCCGAGGCCGAGGAGCACCGGCGCCTCGTCGGTGGTATAGCCCTGGAAGTTGCGGTGCAGGCGGTCGTCGGCGAGCGCCTTCGCCAGGTCGTCGTCGGGGCGGGCGAAGTGATCGAGACCGACGGCGACGAAGCCGAGCGCCTGCAGTTCCGCCGCCGCCGCCTTGGCCTGGCGGAACCGCTCGGCCGCGTCGGGCAGCGCCGCCTCGTCGATCAGCTTCTGATGGCTCTTCATCCAGGGCACGTGCGCGTAGCCGAACAGAGCGACCCGGCCGGGGTCCAGCGTCGCCGCCTGCTCGACCATGCGGACGACGCCTTCGGTCGTCTGCCGCGGCAGTCCGTACATCAGATCGAGGTTGATGCGGCTCGATGCCATGGGCGCGCAGCCAGCCGCAGACCCGGGCGACGACCTCGTAGGGCTGGCGGCGGTTGATCGCCTCTTGGACATCGGCGGCGAAATCCTGGACGCCGATGCTCGCCCGGTTGACGCCGGCGGCGGCTAACGCGGCGATGTAGTCTTCGGTTGCGTCGCGCGGGTCGATTTCGACGGCGAGTTCGGCATCGGCGGTGAAATCGAAGTGGCGGCGGAGACGGCCGACCAGCGCCCGCCAGTCGTGCCGGGGCGAGCATCGTCGGGCTGCCGCCGCCCCAGTGCACATGGCGGACGCTGAAGCGGCCGGGAAGCGAGTCCGCGACCAGCGCCACTTCGGCCATCAGCGCATCGAGATAGGCGCGGATCGGCTCGTAGCGGTGGACGATCTTGGTGTAGCAGCCGCAGAACCAGCACATCTCGTCGCAGAACGGAATGTGCAGGTAGAGCGACAGGGGTGTCGCCGCATCGAGGGCGCCGAGCCAGCCGCGGTAGGCGCGCGGCGTCGACCGCGGGGCCGAAATGCGGTGCCGTCGGATAGCTGGTGTAGCGGGGGACCCGAACATCGTACTTGCGGGCGAGATCGACGGTCATCGGCAAGCGGGCGCAAACGCGGTGAAGCGATGCATCATCGTAGGCCGCCGGCGGTGCCGACGGAAGAGTTGGCGTTGCCGCTTGCCGCGTTCTCCTTGCGGCCGATCAGGCTGATGTAGCCGACCGGACCCGAGTGCCGGCCTCGTCGCGCCACAGATAGAGGGCGATCGCCGGCGGCTGATCGATGAGGACGAAGGCGTCGTCGGGCCGAACGCCAGGTTCATCTGGTAGACGGTGGACGGCGCGATCGCCGCGGTGGTGCCGGCCCAGCTCACGTGGATCGCCCGGTGGATATGGCCGCAGACGACCTGCCGGACTTGGGGATGGCGGGAGATCAGCTTGCGCAGATCGTCGGCTCCCTCGAGCGGCGGCGTGTCCATGAAGCCGATGCCGGTCGAAAACGGCGGGTGGTGCATAAAGATCAGCGTCGGCCGCTCCGGTTGTCTCGGCGAGGCGACGGGCGAGCCAGGCGAGGCGGGCGGGGCAAAGGGCGCCGCCGACCTCGCCCGGAAGGACGGTATCGAGGCCGATCAGGCGGAGCGGCCAGTGCTCGACCGTGTAGTGGAGGAATTCGCCGGTCGCCGGCAGATAGCGCTTGTCGGCGAAGGCGTCGCGCAGCGGGTCGCGATGGTCGTGGTTGCCGGGGATGACGTAGACCGGCATCGGCAGCCGGTCGAAGGCCATGCGGAGGCGGGCGTAGTCCTCCGCAAGGCCGCCGTCGGCGAGATCGCCCGTCGCCAGGACGACGTCCGGCGCAGGGTCCAGGCCGGCGGAGATGATCGATGCAGGCGTCAAGCGCCCGCTCGGTATCGATCTGGCCGTGCAGCAAGCGGCCGGTAGCGCGGAGGTGCGTGTCAGAGATCTGCGCGATGAGCATCGTCTGGCGCGTCCCGCTCAGGCCGTCTCGGCGAAGGCGACGACGGTGTGCCGCTGCCGGCCGAGCCCCTCGATCCCGCATTCGAGCAGGTCGGCCGGCTTCAGGAATTCGGGCGGCGTCCGGCCGACACCGACCCCGGCCGGGGTGCCGGTGGCGATGACGTCGCCCGGCAGCAGCGTCATGAACTGGCTGAGGTGGCTGATCAGGAACGCCACCGGGAAAGATCATGTCGCGGGTGTTGCCGGTCTGCTTGCGCTCGCCGTTGACGTCGCACCAGAGATCGAGGGTCCTGCGGGTCGGCGATCTCGTCGGCGGTAACCAGCCACGGGCCGATCGGGTGCGAACGAATCGGCGCTCTTGCCCTTGATGAACTGGCCGCCGCGCTGCTTCTGGAAGGCGCGTTCGGAGACGTCGTTGATGCAGGCGTAACCGGCGACGTGGTCGAGGGCGTGCGCCTCGTCGACGTATTGCGCCCTGGTGCCGATGATCACCGCGAGCTCGATCTCCCAGTCGGTCTTGTCGCCGCGCTTCGGCAGGACGATCGGATCGAAAGGGCCGCTGACCGAGGTGATCGCCTTCGAGAACACGAGCGGCTCCGCCCCCGGTTTGGCGCCGGTCTCCTCGGCGTGGCTGCGGTAGTTGAGGCCGATGCCGAGGATCTTGCCGATCCCTGCGACCGGCGTGCCGAGCCGGGGCGAACCCTCGACGAGGGGCAGCGCGCGTTCGTCGAGGGCGGCAAGGCGGCGCAGGCGTTCGCGGCCGAGGATATCGTCGCGCAGGTCCGGGACGTGATCGGAGAGGTCGCGGATGTGACCGTCCGCGTCGACGAGCCCCGGCCGCTCCCGCTCCTTCGCACCGAACCGGACAAGCTTCATGGCATTCCTCCCGAGCAGGCGGCGGCCGCCGCCGGTGGGGTGGGGCGGGCCGCGGCCGACAGACTAGCGCCCCCTGGCCTGCGTCAATGTCCGCCCCGCCGCGACGGGCGGAGCCGTCACGCGGGGCCGCGGAGGGCGCGGTGGCCGCGCGGCACTCCGAGGTCTCTCGCGGGTCTGCGCGCAGTTATGCGATTGAGCACTGATTTACTAATCAATTTGCTACGAACTGATTGTTTTGACGTGAAATACGCATCCCATTATATTGCGACTAATGGTTTGTTCATTATTGCTTGGGCGAAATGCGGATGCTGAAGCAAACGATCATTCGTTTCTGGTGCGACGAAACGGGCGCGACAGCCATCGAATACGCGCTGCTTGCCGCGTTTATCGCCGGCGTAATCACCGCTTCGGTCGCCGCCCTCGGCGGCACGCTGCTGAGCAAATACGACTACGTCGCCACTCTCCGTAACTCCCATCGGAGCTTCATCCGCGCTTCCATCTTCCCCTGATCCGGCCCGGCCGTCGGCGTCCACGCTTGTGCGCCGGCATTACAACTAAAATAGCGCAAAAATCCCAGCAAATTCTCTTATTGCGATAATATCGCATTCGGATACACTTATTTCCGTGTACCTTTCCCTGCCTGCACCAGGCGATGATGCGACGGGAGCGCAGCCGATGAAGGCTCAGCGGATATCGGCGTTTCGGTCGCCGGATGGTTCGGCGGTTCCGCCGGGACGACGGCAACGTCGCCATGTTGTTCGGCCTGCTGCTGATCCCGATGATCGGCGCGGTCGGCCTCGCCGTCGACTAGCTTGCGCGCCTACATGCTCGAGGACGAGTTGCAGAAGTCGCTGGACGCGGCGGGCCTTGCGGCCGGGCGGGTGACCGACACCACCGATCTTTCCGGCGAGGCGCAGCAGGTGTTCGAGGCGAATTTCGCCGCTGCGCGGAAGTACGCCTCGGTCGGCGATATCACGATGAACATCAACGACGAGGAGGGCACGATCAGCCTCTCGGCCGACGCTGTCGTGCCGACGGTGTTCATGCGCGTCCTCGGCCATGATTCTGTCGCCGTGCATGCCACGACGGTGATCAACCGCGAGATCCGGCAGATGGAACTCGCGCTGGTGATGGACAACACCGGATCGATGGTGGGCCAGCCGATCGCCGACGAGATCGCCGGCGCCAAGGAACTGATCAACAACGTCTACGGCAGCGAGGAAACCCACGACAACCTGCTCGTCGCCCTCGTGCCCTACACCGCGACCGTCAACATCGGCCCGCAACACACCGACTGGCTTCCCGTTACCGACCAGGTGTTCACCGTGCCCAGCCCGTTTAAGGACGACACGGTGAACGGCAAAGTCGTGGAAGGGCTGCGTGATGTCGCGGCCGTCGCCCTACGACCAGTCGGACGATCCACCGAGCGTCAAGAAGTTCGACAGCTACCTCTATCCGAAGGATGTCGACAACGCCTTTCCGCCGGTGAAGGCAAGTGTCAACGACCAGAACAACGGGACCGGCCCCAACCTCGGCTGCGGCACACCCTCGATCCTGTCGCTCACCCACGAGAAATCGAAGGTGCTCGCCGAGATCGGCAAGATGGGCGCCTGGCACCGCGGCGGCACGACCAGCAATCTCGGCCTCGCCTGGGGCTGGCGGGTGC
The DNA here is from genome assembly GCA_963781645.1 of uncultured Alphaproteobacteria bacterium. GTDB lineage: Bacteria > Pseudomonadota > Alphaproteobacteria > Rhodospirillales > Defluviicoccaceae > Defluviicoccus. The sequence continues at coordinate 12,366 of CAWAGY010000010.1, forward strand.
TGTCGCCGCGCTGGCGGGGGCTGTGGGGCGGCAACACGCCGGCCGACCGGCCGGTCGACTACAACAGCGCCCTGAGCGACAAGGTCATCGTCCTCTTAACCGACGGCAACAACCAGTTCTATGACTGGGATCAGCCCGACGGCGAAAGCCTCCCCCGATGGGCCGCGCGGGTCCGACTACACCGCCTACGGCCGCCTCTATGACCTCGGCGTCACCTCGATCTGCGCCGGCAACGACATGCTCGATCAGCGCATGGCCGATCTCTGCACGCAGATCAAGCAGGAGGGGATCATCATGTACACGATCACCTATGGTGCGGCGCCCGACAAGCAGACGAAGGCGCTGTTCCAGAACTGCGCGACCAGCCCCGACTACTACTATCCACGCGCCGGACGGGGCGACGATGAAGGCGGTCTTCAAGAAGGTCGGCCGCCAGCTCGGCAACCTCCGGATCTCCCACTGACCATGCGCGCCCCATACGCACGTCGCAGGTGGCACTTTCGCGCCTGGCGGCGGCGAACGGCGGATCGGCGGCGATCGAGTTCGCCCTCATCGGCAGCGTTCTGCTCCTCTTCCTCATCGGCACCTTCGAGTACGCCTTCGTCATGTTCATCGATAGCAGCCTGGAATCGGCGGTGCTCACCGCCTCCCGCTACGGCATCACCGGCGCGACCGAGGAAGGCGTGACCCGCGAGGAGATCATCCGCGACATCATCCTCGAGAAGACGCAAAACCTGATGCCGGTCGGGGAGATGACGATCGACACCAAGGTCTACCAGAATTTCGGCCAGATCGGCCAGCCGGAGCCCTTCGAGGATCAGAACCACAACGGCGCCCGCGACGAGGGCGAGCCGTTCACCGATGTCAACGGCAACGGCGTCTGGGACGACGACATGGGCGCGGCCGGCCTCGGCGGACCGGGCGACGTCGTCCTCTATACCGTCGAATACACCGGCAGCTCCCTCACCCATCTGTTCAAACCGATCATCGGCGATATCACCTATCACGCGGCCGTCGCCGTCCGTAACGAGCCGTTCGGCGAATGACCCGCAAACGCCAACGCCGCCTGTGGAGAGACGAGCGCGGGCTCGCCGCCGTCGAGTTCGCCCTCATCCTGCCGGTGCTCGTCTTGTTCTCTTTGGTGATGATCGAAACATCGCGGTTCCTGTTGCTCAATCTGAAGTTGAGCCACGTCGCGACACGATGGCCGATCTGGCGACGCGCGAGCGGGAACTGTCGGTCGGCACCCTCGACAGCCTCTTCGCCTCGGTGCAGTACTTGATCAAGCCGTTCCCGTTCAACACGTCTGGCGTGGTCATCGTCAGCGGCGTGACCGAGGACAAGGCGCACGCGATGACCGTGAGCTGGCAGCGGCGCGGCGCCGGCGATCTCGATCCGACCAGCGAGGTGGGGACGGCGGGGAGCGCCGCGACCCTGCCGGATACGATCGACGTCGGCGCCGATCAGACGATGGTCGTCTCCGAGGCGTTCTACCAGTATCAGCCGTGGCTGCTCGGCATCATTCCGGCCCGGCTCCTGCGCCACGTTGCCTACTTCCGGCCGCGTCTCGGGCTCTTGACCCAGCTGCAGGCCAACTGACGGCGCTTAAGAGCCAAGAGGCCTCTTCGCCTCCCTCACCCTCCCGCTTGCGGGAGAGGGCCAGGGCGAGCGTGCGCGTCTCCCTCTCCCGCTTGCGGGAGAGGGGTGGGGTGAGGGTGAACCGGAGCGCGCAAGGTGAGAGCGTGAGGAACGGTGTCCGGTGTCTAAAGTGAAAAGGGCTCGCGGCCTTCGCCTGTGCTCGACCGAAGCGGAGCGGCGGCTGTGGTGGTCCCTGCGCGACCGTGGTCTCGCCGGCTTCAAGTTCCGCCGACAGCGCCCGATCGGGGGCTACATCGTCGATTTCGCCTGCCTTGAGGCGCGCCTCGTCGTCGAGGTGGACGGCGGACAGCATGCCTTCGCCTTGGCCGAGGATGCGGCCCGCGACTGCGCCCTTGCGGCGCGCGGATTTCCGCGTCATCCGCGTGTGGAATTATGAGGTCATCGACAACATCGAAGGGGTTCTCGCGACCATCGCCGCTGCCTGCGACGCGGGTCGAACGTGTGCCTCACCCTCCCGCTCGCGCGGGTCCCTCCCTCTCCCGCTTGCGGGAGAGGGCCATGGTGAGCGCGCGCGTCTCCCTCTCCCGCCTGCGGGAGAGGGGCGGGGTGAGGGAGAAGATAAATAAAATTTCGATCAATAAATTGATAAAATACTGCATCTTCGCTCAATATAATATACAAATAAAATTTTGACCATTAAGTAACAAGTATGTACTGTTTATTAATCCCGAGGTCGGGATCGGTTCAAACCCTAGGAGGATCCAATGCAGTTCGTTACCAAGTTGTTCAAAGACGAGTCCGGTGCCACCGCGATCGAGTATGGCCTGATCGCCGCCCTGATCGCCGCCGGCGATCGTCGGTTCCGTCCAGCACCCTCGGCGGCACGGTTAAGGGCGCGTTCGACGACGTCAACAAGGGCATCACGGCTAATAGCCAGGGCTGTCGCCGCACCGCTGTCGCGGACGCGTCGCAAGCCTACGATATCTTCCTTTGGGTCGGCCTCGGATAGACCGAGAAAGGCGGCTGCACACGCAGCCGCCTCGACCCGCAGGAAGAGGCAAGATCTTCCAAGCCCGCCCGCGGGCATTAAGCCGGCTTTAAGACAAAGGCGCTACAAGGGAGACGTTCAAAAGCGCGAAGGGCCAGGCCGCCGTGTCGTTCCTCAGTTCCCTCCACATCTTCATCGGCCTCGTCTTTCTTCGCGCTCCTCGGCGCCGCCGCGGTGATCGACGTCAAGGCGCTGAAGATCCCGAACGAAATCTGCCTCTCGATTTTGCTCCTTTATCCGGCGCACGTGCTCACCGGCGGCAACGCCGGCGCCTGGCTGCCGGCGATCGGTCTGGCGCTGGCCGTCTTCGTCGCCGGATTCGTGCCGTTCGGCCTCGGCTGGATGGGCGGCGGCGACGTCAAGCTGATGGCGGTGACGGCGCTGTGGGCCGGCCCGGCGCTGATCGCCGATTTCGTCCTGTCGACCGCTCTGATCGGCGGCGTGTGCGCCCTCGTCATGCTGGCGCCGAGCCGGTTCGTGCTCGCCCGCGCCTTCGAGACGGTCGGCGCCGGCCGGCTCCGCGACGCCGTCCTCGGACGATCGATCCCCTATGCCGTCGCCATCGCCATCGGTGCCGCCGGCAGCATCGGCCCCGCACTTCTGCACGGCGCCGGCTGAGCGAGGAACGCCATGATCAATCCGAAAGGCATCATCCTTCTTCTCGTCGCCCTCGGCTTCGCCGGCGGCACCGCCTACGTCGTCGACGGCATGCTCGGCCGCAAGCCGGCCGCGCGCCGGCCGCCGCGGCGTTGCCGCCGCCGCCCGCCGAGACGCGGGTTCTCGTCGCCTAGAAGGATCTGGCCACCGGCACCTTTCTCAAGTCCGGCGACCTCGATTGGCAGGTCTGGCCGGATGCGGGCCTGAACGACGGCTACATCAAGGAGAACCCGAACGCGCTGAAGGACTTCGAGGGCGCCGTCGTCCGCACCCGCCTGGTCAAGGGCGAGCCGATCAGCAAGGCGCGCGTCGTCCACCCGGGCGAGAAGGGCTTTCTCGCCGCCGTCCTCGATCCCGGCAAGCGGGCGGTCGCGGTGCCGGTCGACGGGGCGACGGGCGTCGGCGGCTTCGTCCTGCCGGGCGACGAGGTCGATGTCATCCTGACCATCCAGCGCGAACAGGCCGGCGACGGCGGGTCCGAAAAGCGCTTCTTCGCCGAGACCCTGCTCACCCAGGTCCGCGTGCTGGCCATCGACCAGACGGTCGACAACACCACCGGCCAGGCCAAGGTCGGCAAGACCGCGACCCTCGAGGTGACGCCGAAGCAGGCGGAGAAGCTCGCGCTCGGCCTCGATCTCGGCGATCTCGGCCTCAGCCTGCGCAGCCTGCAGCGCACCGAGGTCGATCCCGCCCGGCTCGACGCGCTCGCCGAAGACAAGGCGACAGCAACCCCCGGCACAACTGCCGCCGGAAAAAGCTACACCCGCGATACCGACGTCATGTCGATGATCGGCGATCCGTGGGGGCTCGAGCCGCCGTCGTCGGTCCGCCGCAAGGTCACCGTCCTGCGCGGCAGCGAAGACGCCAAAGACATCAAGTACTGAGCCCGAGGAGCCGGACAGCGATGCAGTACTTTCCCATGTTCCCGCGCAGGGCGCGCACCACTTCGGCGGTCGCCGCGCTCGCGCTGGCGCTCGTTCTGGTGCCGGCCGGAGGCGCCGGTGCAGGCCGCGCAGGTGCTGAGCAGCGGCGGCAAGTCCGTCACCGTCGAAGCGAAGAAGGGCACCCTCGTCCGCCTCAACCAGCCGGCGACGCACCGTCTTCATCGCCGACCCCGAGGTCTGCGACGTTCAGGTCAAGTCGCCGAAGCTGATCTACCTGATGGGCAAGAAGCCGGGCCAGACGACGCTGATCGCCGTCGATGAGAACGAGAACGTCCTCGCCAACATGGACGTCACCGTCACCCAGGACCTCGGCCGCCTCAACCAGGCGATCAACGCGCTTTATCCCGATGCCGGGATCAACGTCTCCAGCGTCGAGCAGTCGGTGGTGATCGACGGCCTCGTCGCCTCGCCGACGGTCTCCGAAGACGTCCGCCGGCTGGCGACGCAGTTCGTCGGCAAGGAAACCGACATCATCAACCGTCTCGGCGTCGATGCGCCGACACAGATCAACCTGCGCGTCCGTTTCGCCGAGATCAACCGGGAAACCGAAAAGGCGCTCGGCATCAACTGGAAAATCGTCAACGCGGCGGGCAAAACGGGTATTTCGTTCGCCACGTTCAATCCGCTGGCGATCGCCGGCGTGCTCAGCGATACGCTTGCCGTCAACACCAGCGTCGGCCACACCGATATCAACATCCTTCTCGATATCCTCGATCAGGAGGGGTCTGGCGAGCGTGCTCGCCGAGCCGAACCTGACGGCGATTTCCGGGGAGACGGCGAGCTTCCTCGCCGGCGGCGAGTTCCCGATCCTGGTGCCGCAGGGCGACAACCAGGTGACGATCGAGTTCAAGAAGTTCGGCGTGTCGCTGGCGTTCACCCCGACCATCCTCGAAGCCGACCGCATCAACCTGCACGTGCGGCCCGAGGTCAGCCAGCTTTCGCAGGAAGGCGCCATCGACGTTCCCTTCGTCGGCGGTACCCTGAAGGTGCCGGCTTTGCGGACGCGCCGCGCCGAGACGACGATCGAGCTCGGCAGCGGGCAGAGCTTCGCCATCGCCGGGCTGCTGTCGAACGACACCATCCACGACTTCAAGACGCTGCCCGGTCTCGGCGACATCCCGGTGCTCGGCCGGCTGTTCCAGTCCGACAACTTCACCCGCAAGGAATCCGAGCTCGTCATCATCGTCACGCCCTACATCGTCCGCCCGTCGTCGAGTATGCCGGCGGCGCCGACCGACGGCTTTGCGCCGCCGACCGACTGGGAGCGGATGTTTCCGAGCGGCACCTGGAAGCGGCAGCCGCAGGGCCAGGCCTCACGCGTCGGACCGGATGGCACCCGTGTCTCCGGGCCGACCGGCTTCGCCCTCGAATAGGGAGATCCTTCAATGAGCACAGCCCGCCGCATCGACACCCGAAAGGCCGCGCGATACCTGGCGCTCCTGATCGTCCCGGCGCTGGTCGCCGCCTGCGCCAGCGGATACCAGTATCGCCAGCCGAAGGTGAGCGTCGCCGACAGCCGCGAGGACGTCGCCTTCGCTCCCGGCAGCGCGGCGCTGTCCCCGGCCGCGGCCGCAGAGCTCGGCGAGTTCATCGCGTCGACCCGGCCGTCGGCCGGCGGCGGCGACATGAGGGTCTTCGTCGTCGGTGCCGCCAGCGTCGTCGGCGCGCCCGACCAGACGGCGCGGCTGATCGACCGGCGCAACCGGGCGGTCGCCGACATTCTCGCCGCCAACGGCATCGTCGCCGAACCGGTGCCGGCCGAAGTCGATCGGCCGGTCCGGTTTCGCCGGATACGGTGGCGGTGGTCGTCCGTCGCACGCGTCGTTACCCTGCCGGCCTGCCCGGACTGGAGCGCCTGGCCCAATTACTCGAACTTCTACAACCTGCCCTACAGCGACTGGAGCTGCGCCACCGCCGTCAACTTCGGGATGATGGTCGCCGATCCGAGCGATCTGGTGCGCGGCCGCACGCCCGGCGATGCCGACGGGACGGTAATGGCCCGCACCATCGACAACTACCGCAAGGGCAAGACCAAGCCGATCATGCGCGACGTGTCAGCACCTCCGAGACCTATTCCAGTGGCGGCGGCGGCGGATCGGACAGCAGCAGCTCCTCGAATTAGGACACAACCGTCATGTCGGCCAGATCCGCTCCCAAGTCCGCAACCGCGAACGCCAAGCCGCTCGCCTGCTTCATCACCGACGAGGTGACGGTCGCCGCCGCGAAGCAGGCGATCGGTGAAATGGCGATGGACGGCGCCCTCGTCGTCCAGGGCGCCATCGCCGATGCGCACAAGCGCCTCAGCAAGATGCCGACCCCGAACGTGCTCGTGATCGACCTGTCCGGCGCCGAGGATCCGATCGCCGGCCTCGCGTCGCTCGCCGACGTCTGCGACGAAGGCACCATCGTCTTGACCATCGGCGACGTCAACGACATCGCCGTCTATCGCAATCTCATCGGCCTCGGCGTCCGCGACTACCTGGTCAAGCCGATCTCGACCGACGATCTGAAGGCGGCGTTCACCCGGGCGTTGAACGGCGACGGCGATCCGAAAGCGGCGAACATCGGCCGGCTGATCGGTGTCGTCGGCGCGCACGGCGGCGTCGGTGCCACCTCCGTTGCCGTCAACATCGCCTGGCTGATCGCCCAGGAGCTGAAGCGGCGGGTGGCTCTGGTCGATCTCGACATCTTCTTCGGCACCTGCGGGCTCGCCCTCGACCTCGATGTCGGACGCGGCTTCCGCGAGGCGCTCGAGAACCCATCCAGGATCGACGGGTTGTTCATCGAACGCGCGATGGCGCGCGAGGGCGACAACCTCTTCGTTCTCTCGACCGAAGAGCCGCTCGACCATCACGCGACGCTCGATGCCGGAGCGGTCGAGCTGCTCGTCGAGCATCTCCGTCACGATTTTCCTTACGTCGTCGTCGATCTGCCGCGGTTTGCGGCGCGCACCCAGCTGTTCATGCTGGCGCCGCCGTCGTCGCTCGTCATCGTCTCCGATCCGACGCTCGCCGGCATGCGCGACACCAGCCGGCTGGTCGAACTCGCCAAGAAATCGGCGGGCAATACCGATGTCTCGGTGGTCCTCAACCGCGTCGGCGTAGCCAAGGCGGGCGAACTATCCCGCGCCGACTTCGAGAAAGGCGCCGAGTGCAAGGTTGCCATGAGCGTGCCGTTCGATCCGGCGCCGTTCGCCGCCGCCGCCGGCTCCGGCAAGGCGCTCGCCGCAACGGCAGGCGCGGGCGAAGGCAACGAAGGCGTTGCGCGATCTGACCCAGGTCGTCGCCGGACAGGTGCGCAAGGACGACAAGGCGTCGATCCTGCGCAAGTTCCTGAAGAGATAGACGATGCAGTTCGGACGCAGACACGGCGGCGGGGCGATTACGCCTTCGCCGCAGCCAAAGACACCGGAACCGCGCCGCGGGCGACCCGCCCGCGCAGTCGGAGGAGCAGCCGCAAGCGGCTGCCGCCTCACCCGCGGCCGACGACGGCGTCGTCGAGGCGCTGGTCGAGAGGCTGCTGCCGATCCTCCGCAAGGAGCTGCCGGCGGGCGAGGCGATGCGCATATCCCGCGGCAACCTGGCGAGCCGGGTCGCCGGCGCCATCGACGAGCTCTGCCGTCAGGACGGCCGCGGTCTCGCCGATCACGATCGCCGCCGGCTGGTGACGACGATGCTGAACCGCATCCTCACCGAGGCGAAACGCCACGTCCAGGGCGAGGCGGCGATCGACGCGGTGACGAAGAGCCCGGGCGAAGGCTCGATCGTCGAGACGACCAAGCTGCGCATCCAGCCGAACCTGCTCGAGCGGATCGATGTTTCGAAGGCGGTAACCCTGCCGCCGGAGGAACTGGCGAAGCAGATCTCCGAAATCGTCGGCGAAATCCTCGGCGAAGAGAAAATCCAGCTGAACCAGGCCGAGCAGCGCGACCTCGTCACCATGCTGCTCAATGACATGCTGGGGCTTGGTCCGCTCGAGGTGCTGCTCGCCGACGAGGCGGTCACCGACATCATGGTGAACGGCCCGAAGCAGGTCTATGTCGAGCGCAAGGGCCGCCTCGAGCTGACCCCGATCCGCTTCCGCGACGATTCCCACGTGATGGGCATCTGCACCCGCATCGTCACCCGCATCGGCCGCCGCGTCGATGAGACGACGCCTCTGTGCGACGCCCGCCTGCAGGACGGCTCGCGCGTCAATATCATCATTCCGCCGTTAGCGATCGACGGCCCCACCATCTCCATCCGCAAATTCGCCAAGCAGAAGATCACCCTCGACATCATGGAGCGGCAGGGGAACCTGTCGCCGCAGATGGCGACGGTGCTCCGCATCGGATCGCGGGCGCGGCTCAACATCCTGGTCTCCGGCGGCACCGGCTCCGGCAAGACGACGCTCCTGAACGCGCTGTCCAGGATGGTCGACGACGGCGAGCGCATCGTCACCATCGAGGATGCGGCCGAACTGCAGATGCAGCAGCCGCATGTCGTCCGTCTGGAGACGCGGCCGCCCAACCTTGAAGGCCAGGGCGAGATCACCCAGCGCGAACTCGTCAAGAACGCGCTGCGCATGCGCCCCGACCGGATCATCCTCGGCGAAATCCGCGCCGGCGAGGCCCTCGATCTTCTGCAGGCGATGAACACCGGCCACGACGGCTCGATGGGCACGATCCACGCCAACCGGCCGCGCGAGGCGCTGACCCGGCTCGAGAACATGGTGGCGATGACCGGGGTCAAGCTGCCGAACGAGGCGGTGCGCGCGCAGATCGCCGGCGCCGTCAACATGATCGTGCAGATCGCCCGCATGCGCGACGGCGTCCGCCGCATCACCCACATCACCGAGGTCGTCGGCATGGAAGGCGACGTCATCACCACCCAGGATTTGTTCACCTTCGAGTTCCGCGGCGAGGATGCCGACGGCCGGCTTGATCGGCGCCTTCAAGTGCTCCGGGCTGCGGCCGCATTTCACCGCGCGCGCCGAGTATTTCGGTCTGCATCGGATGCTTCTTGAGGCGATGTCCTCGGCGACGGAGGTGATCCGCTGATGATCCCGCTCGTCGCCGCCGCGGCCTTCCTCGTCCTCGTCGCCGCCGGCTTTGCCCTCGGCCTGTTCGGCAGCAGCCGCGATGCGGTGCGCAAGCGGGCCCTCGGATTGCGCCGCGGTGAACGGCGCACCCGCAAGGCGAAGGCACAGGCGACGCAGTCGGTCAGCGTCAAGAAGTCGACCGGCCGCACGCTGCCGATCATCGAAGCATTGGCGAAGCGGTTCCTGCCCCGCCAGTCGGTCCTCCGCGATCGTCTGGCGCGCACCGGACTGCAGCTCTCGATCGGGGGCTACCTGTTGATGTCGGTCGCGTTCGCCCTGATCGGCGCGGCGGCCGCCTTTATCGCCGGCCTGCCGCTGGCACCGTCCATCCCGGTCGGCATGATCGCCGGCCTCCTCCTGCCGCATATGGCGATCGGCTTTCTGATCGGGCGGCGCCGCAAAAAATTCCTCAACCTGTTTCCGGACGCCATCGATCTCATCGTCCGCGGCGTCAAGTCGGGATTGCCGGTCACCGAGTCGATGGCCGTCGTCGGCCGCGAGCTGGAGGAGCCGGTGGGTTCGGAATTCCGGCGCATCAGCGACGGCATCCGCTTCGGCCAGCCGCTCGATGTCGTCCTGTGGGAGACCGCCGAACGGCTGGGGACGCCCGAGTTCAACTTCTTCGTCATCACCATCTCGATCCAGCAGGAGACCGGCGGCAACCTTGCCGAGACCCTCGGCAATCTCTCCGACATTTTGAGGAAACGTAAGCAGATGCGGCTGAAGATTAAAGCTCTGTCTTCGGAGGCGAAGGCGAGCGCACTGATCCTCGGTGCCCTGCCGCTGATCATGTTCGGCGTTCTCTATACGATGAATCCCGATTACGAGACGGCTCTGCTCACCGATCCGCGCGGCCAGCTGATGGTCGGCGGCGCACTCGCATCGCTGCTCGTCGGCACCCTGGTCATGGCCAAGATGGTTCGGTTCGAAATATGAATCTCACCGATATGCTGCCGTTCGGCCTGGAGCCGGAACGGGCGATCACTGCACTCGCTTCGCTCGCCGCGTTCGCGATCGTCGTCGTTGTCTGGAATACGCTGATTGTTCAGGATCCGATGGGCGGACGCGTCAAGCGGCTGTCCCGCCGCCGGCAGGAGTTGAAGGCCGGCTGGGTGCGGCCGAAGGGCCACAAGCTCCGCCTGAAGTCGACCCAGTCGGCGATGCGTTCGCTCGTCCAGCGCCTGAACCTGTTGCGCAGCAAGACGACGTCGAAGATGAGCGACAAGCTGGCGCGTGCCGGTTGGCGAAGCCGCGACAGCGTCGTCGTCTTCCTGTTCTGCAAGCTGAGCCTGCCGTTCCTGTTCGGCGCCGCTGCCTACATCTGCATCACTCTCCTGAAGCTGTTCACCCTGCCACCCCTGGCGCAGTCGCTGGCGCCGTTCGTCGGCGTCGCGCTCGGCGCCTACGCTCCCGATATCGTGTTGAAGAACGCCATCCAGAAGCGGGAGAAGGCGATCACCAAGGGATTGCCCGACACCCTCGATCTGCTGGTCATCTGTGCCGAAGCAGGACTTTCGCTGGATGCCGCCCTCACCCGGGTGTCGAACGAAATGGCGCGAAGCTGCCCGGAGGTGGCCGACGAGTTCGGGCTGACGGCGGTCGAACTCGGGTTTCTTCCCGAACGGCGCAAGGCGCTGGAAAACCTCGCCCGGCGGGCCGATCTCGGCTCAATTCGAGGGATCGTCACGACGCTGCTGCAGACCGAAAAGTATGGAACGCCGCTGGCCAACTCGCTCCGCGTCCTGTCGTCGGAGTTTCGCAACGAGCGAATGATGCGGGCGGAGGAGAAGGCGGCCAGGCTGCCGGCAATCCTCACCGTGCCGATGATCATCTTCATTCTGCCGACCTTGCTGATCGTGCTCATCGGCCCCGGCATCCTGCGCGTCATGGATTCGATGAGCCGGATGTAACGGCGCGCAGGACTGTCTCCCGGCCCGAGCCGCAGGGGCGGTCAAGCGCGGTGGGCAAATCGGCTCAGGTCGGCAACGAAGCGGTCCGGCTGGTTGATGTGCGGTGAGTGGTCGGCGCCCTCATACATGATCAGCGCCGCCCCGGTAATGGCATCCTTGACGAACGCGCCGGTCGGCGGCGGATAAAAGTTGCTCTCGGTGCCGTAGATCAGCAGCGTCGGGGTGTCGATCGTTGCCAGGATCGGCCGCATGTCGGCGCTCGACAGCGTCCCCCAGACCGCTATCAGCGGCCGGGGATCGAGCATGGCGAGGTAGGTGCGCATGCGCTCGATGCCGGTGTGCCCCGACCGGTACCGGGCGCGGGCTTTCTCGTTGAGGCCGAAGGCCACCAACTCGACGACCGCCTTGACGAAGTCGGCTTTCATGGCGGCAACGAAGTGATCGTCGCGCTCGCGGCTCCAGTCGCCGTAAATCCCCAGCCGCCATGTGGCGTCCGTGACCAGACGCGGCGACTGATCGAGGATGCAGATGCGGCCTATGCGCCCGCAGCCGTGACGGGCGATGTGCGCCAAGAGAATCAGCGCTCCCATGGAATGCCCGACCACGATCGGCTTCTCCAGGCGGTAGTGATCGATCAGATCGGCGAGGTCGTCGGCCATGCGCGCGAGCGTCACCCCGCGATCCGCCGCCGCCACATGCACGCTATCGTGGGCGGCATGACCGCGGGCGTCCCAGCGGTAGATGGTGAACAGCGCCGCCAACCTATGGGCAATGCCTTCCCACACCCGGTGGCTCGACGCCCATTCGTGGAGCAGCAGGATCGGCGGCCCTTGGCCTTCGATTTTGAGAAAGATCTCCGCACCGTCCGAGGCGGCGAACCGCGCAAGAGGCTCCATCTTGAATCTCCGACCGGCAGCCACAAGGATGAGGCAAGTGTAGGCTGGCGGCCGCGCGGCGTTAACCCGATCTTTCCGCCGCAGGCTCAGCGAGGAGGAGAGGCGCTACGTGGAAGGCGCACCATCCGCATCGAGGAGACGCCGGACGGCGCTCTCGAGAACGTCCTGGTAGGTCATCCGCCGCCCGCTGGCGAGGGCATGCAAACGGGCGAAGTCCTCGAGCGGGATGCGCACCGTGAGCGGGCGACGCAGCGGCCGCTGCCCGGCAGCCGCAACGGCCGGCACCGATTTTTTCACCGAGCGGCGGCCGCCGTCGACCACCGCCGAGGCCGCGCACGCAACCGTGCCCGGCGAAACCTCATGAGCCGCCGCGCGACCCCGATCGATGAGAAACGAAAGCGGCGAGTTATGGGGGTGGGGGCGGGCAGGACCCATGACGTCCGTGGTCGGGCAGGGAGTGGGGCGGAGGGCATCAGCCAAGCCCGACGACCGGCTGGTTGCCGGCGAGGCTGCGCCTTTACGAGCGAACAGGGTCTGCAACAGCGCGCCGGGAGCGGGGGACATGGCTGGGTCTACCATGTGTTCAGTTCCGGCTTCGCGGCGCGACGGCGGCCAAAGCCCTGGCTTGAAGCGGCACCGAAGACGCTAACCGGGCGGCCCGGCCGTACCTCAAGACGGATCAGACGCGAGGAAATGATACTCCCAAAGCGCGACGATCTCGCGCGCCCCCGGCGAATCCGGCTCGGTCTCCATCACCGTCTGACCGTAGATCATGCTGGTGGCGAAGCTGGTGCGATGGCCGATCACGACCGGGGCGACGGTGCCGTGCTGGGACAGCGCGACCGCCGTATCACCGGTGATGCGCGCGCGCGGCGTCGCGTCGTTGACGGCGAAGACGAGCGCCTTGCCGAGGCCTTCGACAATATCGAGGGTGGCGCCGACGGCGCGAAGGTCGTGCGGCGACGGCTTCGTCGGGACGATGACCAGATCGGCAAAGCCGACGATGCGCCGGATCATTTCGGTCACCGCCGGCGGGGTATCAATGAAAACGAGCCGGATGCCGGCACGTCCGAGCTGGCGCAGGTCCTCGTGCAGATAATCGACCTGCGCCTTCATGAAGACCGGCGCTTCCGCTTCACGGGCATTCCACCACTGGGCCAGGCTGCCCTGGGGGTCGGTGTCGATCAGCGCCACCGGGCCCGCGCCGGCGCGTTCCGCCTGGACGGCGAGATGGCCGCACAGCGTCGTCTTTCCCGACCCGCCTTTCTGCGCCGAGCAGACGATGACCTGCATCCCGGGGAACTGCATTTCGGCAAGCGGCAGCGGTGATTCGTCGGGCTGCCTCGGTGCCGTCAGCCGACCCCGCTGCGGTCATGTCACCGGAGAGCGTCGTTGCTGTCGCATCCCTTGAAAAGATCGTCATCCCACCACCCGTAGACACTAAACCGTCATCGGCACCTGAGCGAGCAAAGGGACCACACCCTCCTTGGCGACGAACACTGCTCAGCTAATGTGGCGCTGTCACCACAGCAACATGAGCCGATACTATATCATTACGCCAGCGACCACATGAAATGGTTAATTCGCTGCTATTTTGCTCGAAGATTTGCAGCAAGTGCATTATTGGCAAGGCAGCTCTTTATCCTCACCCCAGATGCCATTCAACCACCTTCACTCTTGCTGGCGCGGGACATGATCGGTCCGGCGCGACGGTGTCCTCTACTGGGCGAAAAACGTCGATTCCGACAGCAGTCACGGCGTCCGCTATCTGCGACGGACAGCGGCGAAAGGTCATTATAGGCTGCGCAATGTCGGCGGACTACTCGGACGAAGATTTCTATTGGACGGCGAAGTTCGACGGCAGCGGCAATATGATCTGGTACCAGCTGCCGATGCCGGATATCTGTAACCGCATCGACCTGGCCGACGGCTCCCTGCATCGAAGCGGCGATGTGTTCGTTGCCTTGAACACCGAGGACTCGGACGGCATCCGATATATGTCCTGGGGGATCAGGATCGAGGAACTCCCTTAAGCGACCGCGAGCGGAGACCCGGTTCAAGACGGCCGGGGAAGGACGATAGCCATCGGCCGGCGCCGGGCCCCCGATACCCGTCAAAGCGAGTTGAGGAAGGACAGGATCTGCTCCCTCTGAACGGGTTGTAGCGCCCGATACCGTTGGTTTACCGGAGCCGCCTGTCCGCCATGTCGCTGAATGGCTTCATCCTCGGTGAACGAAAGCCCGTCATGCATCAGCCGATTGCGCGTCCTCAGTCCCCAGAGCGGTGCCGTTCGCATTTGTGTCGCGGTACCGGCGTGTTCGGGAGCCGGAGAGGTGGGGATGCCGTCACCGGTTTCGATGTCGTGCAGGAGGAAGTCGCTGTAGGGGTGGATTACCTTGCTTCCCAGGGCGGCGGGAACGACGAAGGCGCCGCCGTTGATCGACGTCCCCGCGAGGCGCGGTGATGATCGAGGGCGTATGACATACGGCACATCCGATCTGATTGAAGAGGGACTCGCCGGCTTGAACGGCGGCGGTCACCCGGCCCCTCGGGGGAGCCTTGGTCGCTCGCATGAAATCGGCGAAGGCCTCGATGTCGACGCCATTATCCTCGGGGTCGGGGACCTTATCATAGGCCGCCACGTCACGACCGTTGGATGCATTTTCCTCGGGCAACAGCGGCGAGGTAATCCCCATTTCGTTGAGATACGCGTCGGCGGAAAATGAGTGCAGACTTGCGTGCTGGCTCTTCCAGCCGAAGCGTCCGATGCGCGGGCTATCCCTGGCTTCAAGTACGGGAACAAGCACGGCCGTGCCGCGCATACCGGCGGGCTGGGCGGCCTGAATCCCCATGAGCGTGCTGTCGTCGACGCTTTCGACGAACCCATCCCCCAGCGTGCTCGTCGACATGCGGAACGTCCGGAGATCCAGCTTTCGATCGAGCTGCTCGACGATGTCCGGATGGATCGCACGCGAATGAATTCAGCGATCCTCCGGCCGCTTCGACAACCCGACCGTTCCTGTCGTAGGCGGCGCGCTGTTCTGTGATCTGGCTTGCACCACCGGTGACGACATTCTGATGACACTCACGACAACTTTGTGCGTTGTAGACCGGGCCGAGGCCGTCCTCTATGGTCTCGAACTCCTCGAAAATGAAGCGGTTATCGTTGAACGAGCGGAGAGCGGCGATATTCGCTGCATTCAGGCTTTCGAACGGCGGCCCCTGCTCACTGAAGCCATTGGTCTGATTATCGTATCCGGTCGGAGCTTCACTTGCTGTTTGTTGAAGGTCTTGGCTTTGAGCGTTGCCGGGACGAAAGTAAACAACTTCCATCAGGACGACAACGACCATGGATGTCGCAAGTTTCATGCACACCCCTCCTGTCCTGGTGTCGAGGCCATAGTAGAAGATCGTATTGCTTTGGACGGGCAGTCTTCTTATCTTGTTGGCGCAAATCTTCCTTCATCGGCGGGAAGATTTAAGAGGCCAATCCCCTATGGCGATTTTATGACAGAGGGGCGCCGTCCCACGAATACGGCCGCAAGCCGCCGGAGTGGGCAAAGCTTAGTGGCATCGATTGTCCGGCCGAGCTGGAAGAGGCGGTAGCGGCGGTGGTCGTCCGCCGGACCTATCCGACTTCGAGGTGAAGCGTCAGCACCAGCAAAGTGGGGAGGAGGACACCGCCCTTTCAGGTAAGGGGCGCCAAACGGCGCAGTCGGTCAAATGCACGACCATCGAACCGTGCCCCATAGCACGGAGCGATGCCTTGTCGGACCGAACCCCATTCCCCAAGACCGGCCTGGTGCGCCTCGATGAGATTATCAGGCCGAAGGGACCGATACTTGTCAGCAAGAGCACTTGGTGGGAAGGCGTCAAGACGGGTCGCTACCCCCGGCCGGTTAAACTCGGACCACGGATCACCGCCTGGCAGGCAGAGGACATCTGCGCCCTCATGAAGGGGCGGTGCGAAATGACCGCGCTTTCTCCTGCCAGACCGGCTACGGCGCTTGACGCTCATTCCTGCCGCGCGACCCGTCCTCATCCGGTCGTCGGGAGAGCAGCCGTGATCTACGTCAGAACAGGCGAGATCAGGGCGGCGGTCAAAGGTCGGGAGACCGACGTATTGGACGCCCTTGGGATCGATTGGCGCGTCGGCCGGCCGCACATCACCTGCCCCTATCCCGACCATGGTGGCGCGGGGGACTGGAGGTGGGACGCTCGCAAGGGCCGCGCCTACTGCACGTGCGTCAAAGGTTCCGACTCCATATTCGATGTTCTGATACGTTGCGACAAATCGAGTTCGAAGCCGCCAAGGTTCGCGTCGCCGAACTGATGGGCCGCTTCGATCTGATCCGCGAGAATAAGGGCGATGACAAGCCGGCTCAGCCAACCGATGCGGCGAGTTTGCAACCCGCCGGCAGCCCTGCGCGACGATGCCCTGCCCGTCGCCTACCTTGCCGCCCGGCTGGGCGTTGCCAAAGCCGACGTGCCGATTCCCCGCACGCCCCTTGTGGGCCACAAGACCTTGGCCTACTACGACCCACCACCGCCGGGACCGAGGGCAAAGCCGAAGCAGATCGGCACCTTCCCCTGCGACGGCGGACTGCTGACGGAGGCCGGCTATGACCGGCAAAGCGGATTGCTGTTCGATCCGGGCGACACCTCTTTCCCGTCCATTCCCTATTAACCCGACACGGGAGGACGCCGAGGCGGCGCTCGCCGTGCTTCAAGAAACTTTTTGCCGAGTTTCCGTTCGCAGACGAACCCAGCTTGGCCGTCGCCCTCGCGGCGGTGCTGACGGCGATCGTCTGCCGGGTTTTGAGGGCGGTGCCACTGATCGGCTATTCGGCGCCGAAAATGGCATCCGGCAAGACGCTACTGGCGACCATCCCGAACTATGTCGCATGCGGCCGGCCGCCGTACCTGATGAGCCAGGCCCAGGATCCTGCCGACGAGCGCAAGCGGCTGCTCAGCGCGCTGATCGAATGTCCGGCAATGCTCGTCATCGACAACGTTGAGCGGGCGCTGCAGTCGGATTCGCTGTGCACGGCGATAACGGAGCCGACCTTCAGCGACCGCATACTCGGGGCGTCACAAATGGTGACGGTCGAGAGCAATTGCCTGTTCGCCGCAACCGGAAACAATCTGCAGCTGAATGGCGAACCGCCATCTTCTGCCGGCTGCAATCCCCGGTGTGAGCGGCCGGAAGAACGCAAGTTCGCCATAGAACCTGCATGAATGGGTCCCGGCGCATCGCGGCAAGCTCGTTGCCGCGGCATTGACCATCATTCGCGCCTACCTCGCCGCCGGCGAACCTGATCAGCTACGTGGCCAACTTCGCACGTTTCGAGGAATGGCAGCGCTTCTGCCGCTTTCCGCTGTTGTGGCTTGGCCTCGCGGATCCCTGCGAAACACGCCGGTTCATCGAAGAGAACGATCCGGTTCGTGAAAACCTGCAGCCCCACTGCTGTCGGCATGGCATGACGAATTTGGCAATCGGCCTGTTACCGCCGCGCGGGCGATCACAGTGTGCACGGGCGCGCACACCCGGAGCGGTGTCGCCACCGGCACCAA
>CAWAGY010000011.1:0-103169 GCA_963781645.1 uncultured Alphaproteobacteria bacterium
GCGGCGGCGCCGAACGTCGAGAGAGAATCACCGTTCCGCCTTTTTCAACTTCCTTCCAGATGCCGAAAACCAATAGCGTGTGGATGAGCCATATTACCTGACCACATCAGGCTTGATGGCCCGTGCGCGACGCGGTTGCGCAGATTATGACCACGTGGGTCTGCATATAGGGCAAGAAAATACAATGTAAGATCAGGGCCGAGCCAGCGACAGCTCCTCTGAATAGAGAATATCGCCCATGCCGATGGCGACGCTCGCATCGGAGACAGTCGAGTGCGCCTTTGTCACCGGCTTGCCGAGTTTGTTGACAATGCTGCGCAGTCCTTGCTCGATTTGGGGGACCAATACATGCACCGCTTTCACGACATCACCCTCGTACCAGGCCCTGACGCCTTCTATGAGAAGGGTAAGATCGTTGAAGAGGTCCAGGCGATTGGCCCAGCTGACGAAATGTTCAGGCAGAGCGTCGTGAGTTTGGTCGTTCGCTGCAAGGCTCGTGAGCCGAATGCCTGATAGCGCGAAATTGATGCTTGTTTCCCGAAGAAGACGACCGAAAGCGTCATCCTCGACCGAGCCTACGATAGCTGCGACATGATCATCGGCCATGATCGTGACCGGCATGATCGCCTGGATCGGAGCCTCCTCTCGCGATTTTTGAACTTGCTCCTCCATATGCCGCCTATTCGGGAGGAAATGTACCGCAATCCTGGCGAGCGTGGAGCCGAGGTCGGCGACGACAATGCTGTCGAGAAACTATCGATGTCCTCATGGGGAATGTTGATCTCCGTCTGGATTGTAGAGGTTTCATCCCGTGCTTGAGCGATCTTCTGCTGCATCAAAATGCGCAGGCGCTTGCTATCATCGGATAACCCTGCTCGCGATACGCATTGACGGCAGTCTGCAGCAACGATGAAGCGACCATCGCGTTCCCTAGGCTGGCGGAGTGCTCGAAGGTCAGTGCGATCGCCTGATTAAGCCGCCTAAACGTCATCAAGCCGTCCGAGGCGCGTGTAATACTTGATAAGTCGCTCGGCGACGGACTCAGGATATGTGGATTGAAGACATCAGGGTTCGAGAAATCGCCATAATGTGAGACGAGTTCTTCGATATCAGCGATAAGCTGTTGCCGTTCCTCGCTAAGTAACACCTGCACGCTTATCATCAATCAGGCGATCGAAGGAGAGCCACCAAGGTCCCTCGTGTGCGGTCATCACTTCGCGATGTAGTTCCAATACAGTTTTGGCGCCCTGCCCTTTCCTGGTCGCGAATGAGCGAGGAGAGGTCCAGAGCGCGAATCGCGGCCTCAAACTTATGGTAAGGGTCCTTTCGGACAGGAATGGATGCAAGATAGGCATCGATGGCGAGACGGGCCATTGCCGGGTCGCGGCGCATGCGGCTGATGACGGTCACATCTCCCACACAAGATCGGCGTAGCGCGCCTTGAGTATCGGATGCTGGACGGAGTTTGCCGGTCACTCCAGTGCGCAATCACCCGCGCGTCGGCACCTGCAATGTCAGGAGAATAGATCGTCTTGCCATTCTTATCTTCCACCGAGCTGGGGCCAAACAACGTGGTTTTCCGCCTCGCTCGGACTTTGAAGGGAGCTCCGCGCTTTGCCGAGTGCTTGCTAAACATCGAGTTCTGTGAATGGAGCGTCAGATCGTTCGAAGTCTTGGATCACCGACTCTAGAAAGGGCGGCACTATCAGAGACGTTGACATGCTTAACCGTCGGGTCTAAGCGATGCGCGTTTTCGAGCGACCGCCATTGGAAAGGGGAAACAGCTCTGAACAGCCAGTTACGCCACGAAGGCAGGCGCCACACAACCCTATCGTTATTATGTGGCAGACGGTTTAGGCGTAATCGGATTATAGCGGGGCTCGCCACCACAGATCGAACGGCACCTCTAGCTATTTGTCACAATCATACGCAACAGCACCGTCGAGCCGGTCGTTTTGCGGGCTTCCAGGTCGCGGTGGGCCTGGGCGGCGTCCTTTAGCGGGTAGGCCTGGTTGACGGTGATGCGGACGGCGCCCGACTGAACGACCTCGAACAGCGCCTTGGCCGAGGCGGCGAGCGCCTCGCGCTTGGCGTTGTAGGTCATCAAGGTCGGCCGGGTGAGGAATAGGGAGCCCTTCTGCGACAGGATCGCCGGCTCGAACGACGGCACCGGCCCCGATGCATTGCCGTAGCTAACCATCATCCCCATCGGCCGCAGGCAATCGAGGGAGCCCATGAAGGTGTCCTTGCCGATGCCGTCGTAGACGACGGCGACGCCCTCGCCTCCGGTGATCGCGCGGACGCGGTCGACGAAGTTCTCGCGGGCATAGTTGATCGCGTGATCGCAGCCGTTGGCGCGGGCGAGTTCCGCCTTGTCGTCAGAGCCGACGGTGCCGATCACGATCGCCCCGAGATGCTTCGCCCACTGGCAGGCGATCAGGCCGACGCCGCCGGCGGCGGCGTGGATCAATACGGGATCGCCAGCCTGCACCCGGTACGTGCGCCGCAAGAGGTATTCCGCGGTCATTCCCTGCAGCATCATCGCCGCCGCGGTACGATCGTCAATGGCATCCGGCAGCGCAACCAGGCGATCGGCCGGCATCAGCCGCGCCTCGGCATAGGCGCCGGGCGGCGGGCCGGCGTAGGCGACGCGCTGACCGGGTGAGAGATCGGCACCGGTGCCGACCGCTTCGATCACGCCCGCGCCTTCCAGGCCGATCACCGCCGGCAGACCGGGCAGCGGATAAAGGCCCGTCCGATGGTAGACATCGATGAAGTTGAGGCCGACAGCCCTCTGCCGCAGGCGGACCTCGCCGGGTCCGGGGTCACCGACCGCGACCTCTTCCCAGACGAGGACCTCGGGGCCGCCGTGACGATGGATGCGAATGGCGTGGGACATGGCAACCCCCTACCCGATGCTCAACTTGTCGCCGGAGCCGACGAGCCGATCTGCCCATCCTGCACGCGCCAGGGCCGCCGCTTCAAGTGCAAGCAGCGCTCTCTTGGTCGCCAGCCCCTCGCCGCCCGAGTAGCCTCCGAGGCCGCCGCCGCTGGCGACGACGCGGTGACATGGGATGAACAGCGGCAGCGGATTGCGCGCACACGCGGATGCGATCGCGCGCGGCCCCGACGAGAGCTCGCGTGCGAGGTCCGCGTAGCTCCGGGTGGCGGCGAAGGGGATGGCGGCGATCGCCTGCCAGGCCCGTCGCTGATAGGGCGTGCCGGCCGGCCGCAGCGGCAGGTCCTCCGGCAGCGGCTGACCATCGAAATACCGGTCGAGGTGAGCGAGGGCAGCGGCAAGGAGCTGTGTTAGCGGCCGGCCTTCCGCGCGCGCCTCGCCCCACTCGAGGGCGACGAGGGCGTCGTCCTCGGCAAACACGGTGATCGCACCGAACGGCGTGAGCCTGGTGGCGTGGGCGACATGTGCCATCGTCCGTCTCCCTATGGCGCCGCCTCATTCGCCGGCGAGCGTGTCGGCGAGATCAGTCGGATCGAACATGGGCAGCCCGCAGCGCATCCCGATGCAGACGTAAGCGGCGGCGCGATCGTCGATCGTCGTCTTGCCGTGCGCCGGGTGTGCCGGCGGAAGGTCGGCTCCCTCCGCCACCGTCTGGATGAGGAGCAGCGGCCTCGCCGCAGTCAGCGCCACACGCCTCAGCCCAGCGACGGCGGGATCGTCGGCGCGACCGACGATGACCACCTGCGCAACATCGCCCGTAAGCCACTCCCACGCCGTCAGCAGCCCCGGTACGCTCAACAGGTATTGGGTGTTGTCGCCGGAGAACAGCGTCGCGATCTGCTCCGCCCGCTGCCGATAGCCGGCCTCGCCGGTGAGGAGATGCAGCCGTGCCAGCGCCTCGACGGCAACACCATTCCCGGACGGTACCGCGTGATCGGCGATCGACTTCGTCCGCATGGGGATATCGCGGGTGTCGGCGGCCGAGACGAAATAGCCGCCCTGTTCGCCGTCCCAGTGATCGCGGTCGAGCGTCGCCACCCACGTCCGCGCCCAGGCAAGATAAGCATGATCGCCGGTGACCTCGAAGAGCGTGATTGCGGCGCGCGCCAGGTTGGCATAGTCCTCGAGGATTCCCGGATGCGCGGCGCGGCCGGCGCACCAGGTGTGATACAGGCGATCGCCGGCACGCATGTGCTGGCAGATGAAATCAAAGGCGGCACGGGCGGCGGCCAGCCAGTCGGGACGATCGAAGGCGACGGCGGCACGGGCCAGGCCCTCGATCATCAGCCCGTTCCAGTCGGCGAGAACCTTGTCGTCGCGCATCGGCGGCACGCGCCGGCGGCGGACAGCGAGGAGGAGCGCGCGGCCGCGCGCGAGGACCGCAGCCACATCTGGAGGATCGGCGGGAGTATCCGGACGACGATTGAGGATGCTGCGGCCCTCCCAGTTGCCTTGCGGGACGACGCCGTAGGCTTTCTTAAAGACCGGCGCATCGGGACCGAGGATTGCGTCGATTTCATTCGCGGTCCAGACGTAGAACCTTCCCTCCTCGCCTTGGGAGTCGGCATCAAAGGCGCTGGCGAAGGCGAAAGGTGCGGCCTGACCCTCGCCTGAACCGGCGGTCACACGCATATCGGCGAGGAGCCACTCGATGGTCTCGGCGATACGCTGCCCGTACAACGAGCGGCCGGTCGCCTGAGACACTTCGGTCAACAGGTCGACGAGAAGCGCATTGTCGTAAAGCATCTTCTCGAAGTGGGGAACGAGCCAGGCGGCGTCGGTGGCGTAGCGGGCGAAGCCGCCGCCGACATGATCGTAGATGCCGCCGTGGCACAGGGCGTCCAACGTCAATGTCACAGCGTTTGCAAACAAGGGTGAGCCGGTGCGGCGGGCGGCGCGCCACAGGAAGCGGAAAAAGACCGGCTGGGGAAACTTGGGCGCTCCCGTTGTCCCGCCTTGGATGGGATCGATGAGGCGGAGCGCCATCGCCGCGATCTCGTCAAGGGTGCCCGGCTTCAGTCCCGGACCCGGTTCCGGGCGCCCGAGCTTACCGAGGCCCTCTTTCAGCGCCGCAACGTTCTTCGCAATCTTGTCCTGCTGCTGCCGGTAGACGGCGGCGACCTGGTCGAGAACATCGGCGAATCCTGGGCGGCCGAACCGAGGTGACGGCGGAAAATAGGTGCCGCCCCAGAACGGATCACCCGCCGGCGTCAGGAACATCGTCAACGGCCAGCCGCCCTGTTCGCCCAGCATCGCCAGCGCCGATTGATAGAGGGTGTCGATGTCCGGCCGTTCCTCTCGGTCCACCTTGATGTTGACGAACAGCTCGTTCATCCGCCCGGCGATCTGCGGGTCCTCGAAACTCTCGTGCGCCATCACATGGCACCAGTGACAGGCGGCATAGCCCACGGACAGCAGAATCGGCCGGTCGAGTGCGGCGGCTTCGGCGAGCGCGGCCTCGCCCCAGGGCCGCCAGTGCACCGGGTTGTCCTTGTGCTGGCGCAGGTACGGGCTCGTTTCGCGGACCAGCAGGTTCTCGGCCGGGGAGATCGCGGCGGCTGGTGCGGTCATGACGACAACCTTCTGGGCGTTACGCTTCTGGCGGTCCGACCGAAGCGCGTCCGCGTCGGGATTGTCAAGGGCGGGTCCGATCTCTACGTTGGGCGTGCGATCGCCGGGCGCAAGCACTAAACGCGTGCTCCGGCCCCGCCACATCGACCGCATTCAGTGGGAAGCGCGGCGACTTCAAATGGAGTGAACAGTGAAGATTTACATGGACGTAGACCTCACGCCGGAGGAGGCGCGGACCCTCTTCGGGTTGCCGGACGTTCAGCCGATGCAAAAGGCGTTGATGGGTGAGATTGAGAACCGCTTGAAAAAGTCGATGCAGGCGATGGAGCCCGACGCACTGATCAAGATGTGGTTGCCGGCGAGCATATCGGGTCTGGAACAGTGGCAGAAGCTCGTCTGGTCGCGGCTGACCGGCGGCGGGCGCAGCGAAGAGAGCGAGGACAAGCCGGCTTGAACGAGGCGCCGCGCTTCCAGAGGCCCTTTTACCGGGCGCATGTCTTCTGCTGCGTCAACAGGCGGCCGGCGGACAATCCGATCGGCTCCTGTGCCGCCAAAGGCTCGGAGCGGCTGCGCAACTACATGAAGGCGCGGGCAAAGGAACTCGGGCTCGACGACGTCCGGATCAACCAGTCGGGCTGCCTCGATCGCTGTGAGCACGGCCCGACGATGGTGGTTTATCCCGACGGCGTATGGTATACCTACCGTTCGTTCGCGGAAATCGATGAAATCCTGCAATCGCACATCATCGAAGGGCGTCCGGTCGAGCGGCTGATGATCGACGGTCCGGAGTGAGCCTGCGGAGCGCGGCGGCCGGTGGCGACAAGCGCAGATGACCGGCGAGACGATCTACGCTCTGGCAAGCGCTCCCGGTCGCGGCGGCATCGCCGTGATCCGTATTTCCGGTGAAAGTGCCGACGCGGCGCTCACGCAGTTGACCAACCGCCCGCTGCCGGCCCCGCGGCAGGCGGTGCTGCGCCGGCTCTTCGGCGCGGACGGGCGCGGCGGCGCGGACCTCCTCGATACCGGCCTTGTCCTGTGGTTTCCGGCGCCCGCGAGCTTTACCGGCGAAGACGTGGTCGAACTGCAAGTCCACGGCGGCCGTGCCGTAATTGCCGCGGTGCTGGCCGCGCTCGGCAGCCTTCCCGGATTAAGGCCGGCGGAGCCCGGCGAGTTCAGCCGCCGCGCTTTCGCCCATGGCCGGCTCGATCTCACCGCCGCCGAGGGTCTCGCCGATCTCGTCGCCGCCGAGACGGCGACGCAACGGCGACAGGCGCTCGCTCAGCTCGGGGGCGCCCTCGGCGCTCGTTACGACGGCTGGCGGGACCGGCTGCTTCGCGCCCTCGCCCACCTCGAGGCCGTGATCGATTTCGCCGACGAAGATTTCCGACAGATATTGCCGCGAACGTGGCCCGCGAGCTGGACGGGCTCAGGTCGGAGATCGCCCTACATCTCGACGACGCCGGCCGCGGCGAGCGGATTCCGCGAGGGCATCGACATTGCCGTCATCGGCCCGCCGAACGCCGGCAAGTCGACGCTGGTCAATGCCCTCGCCCACCGCGAGGTGGCCATCGTCTCACCGCACCCGGGGACCACCCGCGACGTCATTGAGGTGCCGCTGGACATCGGCGGCTACGCCGTCGTCCTCAGCGACACCGCCGGCCTGCGCGAGGCCGATCAGGAGGGAGACGCCGCGATCGCGGAGCGCGTCATTGAAGGAGAGGGCGTGAGGCGGGCACGGGCGCGGGCCGGAGCGGCGGATTTGGTGCTCGCCGTCTTCGACGGGGCGGTCTGGCCGGCGGTCGACCCCGAAACTGCGAGGCTCGCTGCATCGGCGGACGCTCTCCGGATCGTCAGCAAATCGGACCTCGGGCGCGTGGCGGCGGAGCCGACGCTCTCCGGGTGGCCGCTGCTGGCGCTCTCGGCGGTGACGGGAGAGGGCCTCGATGCCCTCCGACAGGCATTGGTGGCCGCGATCGAGGCCCGCTTTGCCTCTGGCGGCGCGCCGGTCCTATCCAGGCTCCGGCATCGGCAGGCGCTGACGGCGGCGGTTACTGCGCTCGGCCGGTTCGCCTCTGCGGCGGCGATCGAGGAGGCGGCGGAAGAAGTGCGCGTTGCCGTCGGCGCGCTCGGCCGGATAACCGGTCGTGTCGATGTCGAGGACATGCTTGACGTCATCTTCAGTGATTTCTGCATCGGCAAATAGTTTCGCGTGAAACAGCGGCGGAACGGCCCGAAGCGTCGCGCCCACTTGCACCGCAACTTTGACAAGCGGCATCGATGCGGCGATAAAAAAGCATGGACCGCGAGATCTTATCCCGTGCCGACGTTATCGTCGTCGGTGGTGGACACGCCGGTTGCGAAGCCGCTTCGGCGGCCGCACGCCTCGGCGCGCGAACCCTGCTCATCACCCAGGCGCGCGACCGGATCGGCGAGATGTCATGCAACCCGGCGATCGGCGGTCTCGCCAAGGGACAGCTCGTCCGGGAGATTGACGCGCTGGACGGCGTCATGGCTCGCGCAGTCGACCTTGCCGGCATCCAGTTCCGCGTCCTCAACCGAAGTAAGGGTCCGGCCGTGCGCGGGCCGCGCGCACAGGCCGATCGGGGACGGTACCGGCGGGCGGTGCAGGCGTTGCTGGCAGCGCAGCCGGATTTGAGGATCGCCGAGGCGGCGGTCGAGGATCTCGACGTTGCGGCGGACGGTGGTGTCAACGGGGTGCGGCTTGCGGATGGGCGGTTGCTGCATGCGGGAGCGGTGGTGCTGACCACCGGCACCTTTCTCCGCGGCATCGTTCATGTCGGTTCGGTACGGCTGCCGGCCGGCCGCTTCGCCGATCGCCGGGCGGTCGGGCTCAGCTACGCGCTGCGGCGGCTAGGGCTTGCCGGCGGCCGGCTGAAAACGGGCACCCCACCCCGCCTGGACGGTCGGACAATCGATTGGCGGCGCCTTCAGCGGCAGGATGGCGACGATCCGCCCGAGCCCTTCTCTTTCCTCACGGAGCGAATCTCCACGTCGCAGGTTGCGTGCCACATCACCCATACGACGCTGGCATCGCATGCGCTGATCCGCGCCAATCTGGAGCGGGCGCCCGATTTATTCCGGGCAGATCCGGAGTCGCGGGCCGCGCTACTGCCCCTCCATTGAAGACAAGGTCGTACGCTTCGCCGATCGCCCGCGGCATCAGATTTTTCTCGAGCCGGAGGGTCTGGACGATCCGATCGTCTATCCGAACGGCATCTCGACATCCCTGCCGGAGGAGGTGCAGCGGGAGCTGGTTGCCACGATCCCGGGGCTGGAGCGATGCCGCGTTGTCCGCCCCGGCTACGCCATCGAGTACGATTGCGTCGATCCGCGGTCGCTGGCGCCGACGCTGGAGTGTCTTCGGGTTCCCCGCCTGTTTCTCGCCGGGCAGATCAACGGCACCACCGGCTACGAGGAGGCGGCCGGCCAGGGCCTGATGGCCGGCGCCAACGCCGCCCGCCGGGCAGCCGGCGCCGACGGCGTCAGCCTCGACCGCAGCGAGGCCTACATCGGCGTGATGATCGACGACTTGGTCACCCTCGGCGTCGACGAGCCGTACCGGATGTTCACGTCCCGAGTCGGAGTACCGGCTGAGCCTGCGTGCCGACAATGCCGATCAGCGGCTGACACGCCGCGGTATCGCGATCGGCCTCGTCGGCCGCGAGCGGGCGGCCATGTACGCTGGGAAGGCGGAGGCACTGGCGGCGCATCGGCGGCGGCTGGACGGGCTGTCGGCGTCGGCAAGCGAACTCGCGGCTGCCGGGCTCGGCGGCGGAAGCGGCGACGGCGCCCGGCGAAGCGCGTGGCAGTTGCTGGCTGCGCCGACGGTGACACTCGCCGAGTTGGCGCGGCTCTGGCCGGAGCTGGCGACAGTGTCCCCCGGCGTTGCCCGGCAATTGGAGAACGATGCCCGCTATCAGGGCTACTTGTCACGGCAGGATGCGGATGTGCGCGCCTTCAAGCGCGACGCCGCGCTCCTACTGCCGGATGACCTGGACTACGCCGGCATCGCCGGCCTGTCGACGGAGGTTCGCGGTAAGCTTGCCGTCGCGCGGCCGGCGACGCTGGCCGCGGCCGCGCGCATTCCGGGAGTGACGCCGGCGGCGCTGACCGCCCTCCTCGGCCATGTCCGCCGTCGGGAGGCAAATGACTTCCGTTTGCTTTAGCGTCGCCCCTGCCGTGACGGCGCGGTGTGTTTCACGTGAAACAGCCGACTCTCGCCTGAAGCAGCGGGCCAACTCCTTGCTCTCGATGGACCCACGCTTCGTCGACTCGCTCGGTACATTGAACTCTTGCGGCAGTGGCAGCCGCGGATAAATCTGGTTGGCGTGAGCACACTCACCGACCCCTGGTGTCGTCATATCATCGATTCGGCGCAGCTGCTGCCGCTGCTGCCGCCAGGATCGCCGCGCCTCATCGATCTTGGCAGCGGAGCCGGCTTGCCGGGGCTGATACTGGCGGCGGCCGGTACCGCCGACGTCACCCTCGTCGACAGCGATGCCCGTAAGTGCGCGTTTCTTGCCGAGGCGGCGCGGGTGACCGAAACTCGCGTCCACATCATGCACGCTCGAATCGAATTGCTGACCCCAGCCGGACCGTTCGACGTCGTCACTGCGCGGGCCCTCGCACCGCTCCCCCGGTTGATCGCGCTTTCCCGGCCGCTCCTCGCCGCGAACGGCGTCTTGCTACTGCTGAAGGGCCGTGGATTTGCGAGCGAATTGACCGCCGCCCATGATCGGTGGAAGATGCGCGTCGCCACGTGGCCGAGCCGCACCGATCCCGATGCCGTGATCGCTCGCATCGACAGCATTCGGGATTGATCCGCCGACAGCGGATGAGCACGAGAGGTGTGTTATGACGTCCGCAGCGCTAGACCGACGGGACCGCCCGCCGCCGCGCATTCTCGCGGTCGCCAATCAGAAGGGTGGCGTCGGCAAGACGACAACCGCGATCAACCTCGGCACTGCCCTCGCCGCGGTCGGTCGCCGCGTTGTCGTCCTCGATCTTGATCCGCAAGGGAACGCCTCGACCGGGCTCGGTATTGCCACCGCAGCGCGCAGGCCCAGCGCCTATGACGTGTTGATCGGCCGGACGCCACTCTCGAGCGCCATGAAGCCAACGATCGTTCCCGGGCTTTCCATCGTTCCTTCGGGCGTCGACCTCTGCGGCGCCGAGATCGAACTGGTGGCCCAGCCGGCAGCGGGAGTTCCACCTCCGACGCGCCATCTCCGATACCGACACGGCGGATTACCTGTTGATCGACTGTCCTCCCGCCCTCGGGTTATTGACCATCAACGCGATGGTCGCGGCGGAGGCACTGCTGGTGCCGCTCCAGTGCGAGTTCTTTGCGCTGGAGGGCATCACCCACTTGCTGCGCACGGTCGAGCGTGTCCGCCGTGCCTTCAACCCGCGCCTATACATCCAGGGGATCGTGCTGACGATGTTCGACCGCCGCAATAAGCTGTCAGACGTGGTCGCGGACGACGTACGGGCTCACTTCGGCGATACCGTCTACCGAACAGTCATTCCGCGAAATGTGCGCGTTTCCGAAGCACCGTCACATGGCCGGCCCGTGCTGATCTACGATTTCGCCTGCGCCGGCTCGCAGGCTTATATCCATCTGGCGAGCGAGGTCCTTCGCCGCGAAGATGGGCAGGCCGTCTGATGCCGAGCGATGCGCAGCGGCGCCTGGGTCGCGGGCTCTCGGCTCTGCTCGGGGACGAAAGCGAAGATTACGCCAAGCTCGACCGGCTGAAGACATCGCGCAGCATCGGCATCGACCAGCTGCGTCCCGGGCGCTTCCAGCCGCGGCGACGGATGAGCGAGGCCGAGCTCGACGAGCTGACCCAGTCGATTGCCGCGAAGGGTATCTTGCAGCCGCTCCTCGTGCGGCGCATCGCGGATGATCCCGCCGCGTTCGAGATCGTCGCCGGCGAGCGCCGCTGGCGCGCCGCGCAGCGGGCGGGGCTGCACGAGGTGCCGGTCCTGGTCCGCGAGCTCGCCGACGGCGAGGCGCTGGAGGTGGCGCTCGTCGAGAACCTGCAGCGCCAGGATTTGTCGCCGCTGGAAGAGGCCGAGGGCTTCCGGCGCCTAATGGAGGACTTCGGCCACACCCAGGAGGCGCTGGCCAAGGTTGTCGGCAAAAGCCGCAGTCATGTTGCCAACTGCCTGCGGCTGTTGTCGTTGCCCGAGCCGGTCAAAGCGCTGATCGAGACCGGCGAATTGACCGCCGGGCACGCCCGGGCCCTGGTCACCGCCGCCGATCCGGCGGCGCTGGCGGCCGAGGTGGTGGCGCGCGGCCTCACGGTACGGGCGACGGAAGATCTCGCCCGGGACGATCGGGAACCGCCATCCGCAACGAAGTCGCCGACGGGCCCGCGCCGGGCCAAGGGAACGTCGCCTGGTTCAATGGAGGATAAAGCCCAAACACCCTCGCCCTCGAGCGCGATCTCAGCGCCGTCCTCGGCCTCGCCGTCGAAATCCGATTCCGCGGTCGCGGAGGAACGCTCATTTTACATTATCAATCCCTCGATCAGCTCGACGACATCCTGTTGCGGCTGAACCGTGCTCAGCCGCAGCGAACCAGCTCCCGGCGCAGCGACCGGGCGACCCTTCTCCCGCAAGACGACGGCGACGACGATCCGCCCGGGGTTGAGGCTCCGCGTTCAGCGTTCCGCCTCCTCCGTTGCGTCTAAGCCCTCGCCGATGATCCCCGCCGCGTTTAGCGACGGTCGCCGCCGGCGAGCCGGGCGATCTGCAGCAACGCCCGCGTCGCCAGTGCCGCCTGCGGAGCGCCCGTCTGCTTGCAGGCGACCTCGGCGCGAGGTGAGGCAGAGCAGGCCCGCCTCCAGCGCCTCCTGCCGCCAGAGCCGGACCTGCCGGGCGAACTCGTCGACGGCACGGAAGAACACCGGCGGCCGCAATCCCTGGACCGCCTCGCGCGCCGGACGGCCGTGGGCGATCTCGGCCTTCACCCGATGCAGACGTTGCAAGTGCTGCGCGGCGGCCCGCAACAACCCAATCGGCTCCAGCCGGTCCTCGCCGGCGAGGGCGCGATTGAGGCCGGCGACATCACCCGCCGCCGCCAGCATGGCTATCGTCGTCAGCGACGCGAGGCGATCGGTGCCGACAACCGCGACCACATCGTCGGCGCCGACGACGCTGGCGTCGCCGCAGTAAAGGGCCAGCTTCTCGAGCTCGCGGCGGCTGAGGGCGCGATCGGCGCCGAGGGCGGCGCTGAGCAGATCGGCGGCGTCGGCGGTTGCCCGGAGGCCGAAGGCGGCGAGACTTTCCGCGATCACGGCACCGCAGGCCGTCCCCCTCGTCGGCAAAACAGGCAACGGCGGCGACGCCCGCGGGCGCTTCGAAGGCGGCGCGCAGAGCCGATCGCTTGCCGAGGTCGCCGGCTTCGCAGACGACGAGCGCGTCCCACTGCCGGGCGGCGACGAGCAGGCGGATCGCCTCGACGACCGGCTCGCCTGCGTCACGGACGCGGATCAACCGGCGACCGGGGACCAGCGGAAACGAACGGGCGGCATCGACCAGAGCGGTGGGATCGGCACGCACCCCGGCTGCGGTCATTTCGATGAGGCGGAAGGGATCGAGGTCGTCGCCGAGGACGGCGCGGGCGAGGGCGTCGCTGCGCTCGCGCACGAGGCCGCGATCCGGGCCGAAGATGAGCACCGCGCCGATCGCCGGATCCGGCCGGCGGACGAATGAGGCCCATTTCGCCGGGCTCAGCTTCAGGGTGATCCCCCCGAGGTCGCACCACCAGGATTCCCCCGGCGGCAGGTCGATGGGGGTGCCGGCAGGAGAGGCGATGGTCGGCTCCGTCGCCGGCGAGGGAACGAGGACAACGGGCGGCGTACCGGGCGGCGTGGGCGGCGGTTGAGCGGGCGATGTGGCGGCAGGAACCGCCGGCGACGGCTGCACCGCCGCCGGCACCGCGGCAACCGCCGGGCCGCTCGAGAAATGGACGGCGAGGCGATTGCGGATGTTGTCGGCAATGCGGTCGATCACCCGGGTGCGGGCATCGTTGATCGCGGTCAGCGTCGCGAAGTCCTGGTCGAGCAGGTCGTAGCTGGCGATACCGACGGAGCTCCCGGTAAGCACGGAGCCCCCGGTTGTGGTGTCCACCATGTTGTAGGTGGCGTTCATGTAAAGATTGGCGCGGGTGGCGAGGCCGGTCTGGCGGACGGCCAGCGACTGCTGGAATTCGCCGAGGCCGACGTAGAGGACGTACTTGCCGGGACTGCCGCCGGCGCCGGGCATGTGGAGCATGTCCTGCAGGCGGTTGCGCAGGTCCTGGCCCTGGCGGTTGGGAATGGTGGCGACGTTGATCGAGGCGAGGTCTGCGGTGACGGCGCGGTCCGCCGGAGCCGCATCCGCCGGGAGCAGCTTGTAGAGCGGGCGGAACCCGCAGCCGCCGAGGCCGACGGCAAGCCCGCCGGCAATGCCGAGGACGAGAAGGACGCGCTGGGTGGCCACAGCGCACCGGCGCTTCCGCCGTTTCGGCTCCGGCGGCGCTCCCCGGCGACGGTTTCAGACGACGACATTGATGATGCGGTTGCGGACGACGATGACGCTGCGCGGTGCTTTTCCGGACATGACTTTGGCGACGGCGGGAAGCGCCAATGCGGCGGACGTTGCGTCGGCGTCGTCGGCGTCTCGGCAGAGTTCGAGGGTGCCGCGCAGCTTGCCGTTCACCTGCACACCCAGCGTCACCCGGTCATCGACAAGCTGGTCAGAGTCGGCGACCGGCCACGCGGCGTCGGCGAGCAACCCGCTATGACCGAGCCGCTGCCACATTTCTTCGCACAGGTGCGGCAGCATCGGGCCGGCGAGCTGGATGAGGGTTGTGAGCGCGAAGCGGCGCAGAGCCGCGGCCGCCGCGTCCCCCTCGCCGAAGTCGCCGATCAGGTTGGCGAGCTCGCGCAACCGGGCGACGGCCCGGTTGAAGGCGAAGCGATCGAGGTCCTCGGTTACCCGGGCAATGGTTCGATGGCATTCGCGCAACAGCGCGAGCGCCGAGGGACGGCCGGTGAGCGCGGCAGGGGCGGGCGCCGGCATCGGATCCCCGCTCATCGCCGAGGCGATCGGTCCGGTCGGTTCGGCGACCATCCGCCACATCCGGTTGATGAAACGCCAGGCGCCCTCGATGCCGGCCTCCGTCCATTCAAGATCACGGTCGGGCGGGCTGTCCGAGAGCATGAACAGGCGGGCGGTGTCGGCGCCGTAGACGGCGATAATGCCTTCCGGATCGACGACGTTCTTCTTCGATTTGCTCATTTTCTCCGAGCGGCCGACGACGACGGGTCGGCCGTCGGCGCGGGCGACGAAGCGATCGCCGTCGCGGAGGACCTCTTCCGGAGAAAGCCAGTTGCCGCCGGCGTCGCGATAGGTCTCGTGACAGACCATACCTTGCGTCATCAGCCCGGCGAACGGCTCGTCGAGGCCGAGATAGCCGCAGCGTCGGAGCGCCCGGGTGAAGAAGCGCGAGTATAAAAGGTGCAGGATCGGCGTGCTCGATGCCGCCGACGTACTGGTCGACGGGCAGCCAGTAGTCGACGCACCGCGATCGAAGGCGCCCTCCGCCTGAGGTGAGCAGAACCGGGCGAAATACCAGGACGAATTCGAAGAAGGTATCGAAGGTATCGGTCTCCCGCTCGGCCGCGCCGCCGCAAACAGGGCAGGAGACGTGTTTCCATGTGGGATGGCGATCGAGTGGATTTCCGGGCATGGCGAAATCGACATCTTCCGGCAGGGTCACCGGGAGATCGGCGTCCGGTACCGGCACCAGCCCGCAGGCAGGGCAGCGGATGATCGGGATGGGGCAGCCCCAGTAGCGCTGACGGGAGACACCCCAGTCGCGCAGCCGCCAGCTCACCGCCGCACGACCACGACCCAGCTCGCTCAGGCGGGCGGCGGCGGCCGCCTTGGCGTCTTCGACCGAAAGCCCGTCGAGGAAGCCCGAATTCATCATCCGGCCGGGGCCCGTGTAGGCGATATCGCCGATGGGGGCGTCGCCCGGCTCGCCGGCGCGGCCGTTCTCGGCGGCGACGACGCGGATCACGGGGAGGGCGTACGTGCGGGCGAAATCGAGATCCCGCTGGTCGTGCGCCGGGCAGCCGAAAATGGCACCGGTGCCGTAGTCCATGAGGACGAAGTTGGCGACATAGACCGGCAGCGAACGCTCCGGCTCGAACGGATGCAGGGCGCGCAGCCCGGTGTCGTAGCCGAGCTTCTCGGCTGTCTCGATGGCGGCTTCGCTGGTTGCACCCCGTCGGCAGGCCTCGGCGAAGCGGGCGAGCCCTTCGTCCTCTTCGGCAAGCGCCAGGGCAAGCGGATGATCGACGGCAATCGCGCAGAAGGCCGCCCCAAACAAGGTGTCGGGACGCGTCGTGTACACTTCGAGCGGCTCATCCCGCCCCTTTAATGGGAAGAGGACGCGCGCGCCCTCCGACCGGCCGATCCAGTTCTCCTGCATCACCCGGACGCGGTCGGGCCAGCGGTCGAGCGTCGCCAGCGCCGCCAGGAGTTCATCGGCGAACGCGGTAATCGCGAGGAACCACTGGGCAAGCTTGCGCCGCTCGACCGCGGCGCCGGAGCGCCAGCCGCGGCCATCGATCACCTGTTCGTTGGCGAGGACCGTTTGTTCGACCGGGTCCCAGTTGACCCAGGCCTCGCGCCGGTAAACGAGGCCGGCTTCCAGGAAATCGAGGAACATCGTCTGTTCGTGACGGTAGTAGCCGGGATCACAGGTGGCGAACTCACGCCGCCAGTCGTAGGCGAAGCCCATCTGCTGCAGTTGCCGGCGCATCGCTGCGATGTTGTCGCGGGTCCAGGCGAGCGGGTGGACCCCGTTCTTGATCGCGGCATTTTCCGCCGGCAAGCCGAAGGCGTCCCAGCCCATGGGATGCAGGACATTGAAGCCCTGGGCGCGCTTAAAGCGGGCAACCACGTCGCCAAGGGTGTAGTTGCGGACATGCCCCATGTGGATCCGTCCGGACGGGTAGGGGAACATTTCTAAAACATAATACTTCGCTCTGGCAGGATCGGCCTCGACCCGAAAGGTCCCCCGTTCCTCCCAGATCCGCTGCCACTTGGCTTCGATCTCGGCGAAGGCGTAGCGGGCCATGGAGCTCCTCGGATGGATGCGCGTTGCCGTGCGCCGCGGTCGTCGCCTCAGCCGGCTTGCAGCGTATCGAAGCGGAGCTGGCGGGCGCGGGTGAGGATCGCTTCCTCGATGCGGCTATCGGTATCGTCGGCGATGGAGGCGTCCTGCCAGCCGCCCTTACCGTCCTGCACCTGACGAAATACGGCGACGCGGACGCCGTCTGCACGGAGGCTGCGCGAAAGGATGTAGACGTTCATCTTGAACCGCTCGCCGGGCGTCTCCGGCATCGCGTACCAGTCCGTGATGATCACCCCGCCGAACGGATCAGCGGACGCGACCGGCATGAAGGCAACGGTATCGAGGGAGGCGCGCCAGAGGAAGCCATTGACGCCCACCCCGCCGCCACCGGGTTGCTGGTCCGCTTCGCCGCCCCCGCCGCCGCCTCCGAAGGACACGCCGCCCGGGCCAAAAACCGTATCGCGGCTTTCATAGGGCGAGGAGTTGTGGCGATTGCGATCCGGATAGACGCCCTCCGGCTGCGCGCCCTGGCAGGCCGCGAGTGCCGTCGTCGCCACGACAATGCCGACGAGCGCGAATCGTGTGTGCAGTCGTTTTCGCATCCTTAGCCGTTCCGTGGGGATCCACGTCGCTCGTAGCCCGGGGCACGGCCGGTGTCAACAGACGGAATAGCCGCGGTTCACATGTGCTTCATGCGCATTTTGTGACACCTTCGCCACAGTGCTGAAAAATAAGCACACTCGCGGCTGCTGTTTGCTTGATCGCTCATGAGGCCCGTGCCTTGATACCCCAGGTTACTGCATTCGTCGACGTCTCCAGGGGCGTCAGTGCCGAGGTATCAGGGACACTTCAAAGCGAAGCGAGGGTGAGGATGAAAAAGATACTGTTAGCGACGACCGCGCTCGCGACCGCCGCGCTCGTCGCCGGCGCCGCAGGGGACGCGAACGCACAAGATTATACGTCCAGCGCGGCGCAGCGGATCAAGCTCGGGCTCGGCGGCTACTTCCAGCAATGGGGTGTTGGCGCTCAGCCAGAACATCAAGGACGGCCCGAACGATATCACACCAATCGCCGGTTCCCACTCGAACACCATCAAAAACAATGTCGTCGACCAGAAGCACAACTCGGAAGTCTGCTTCATCGGCCAGACGACGCTCGATAACGGCCTGACCGTCGGCCTTAACGTCCAGCTAGAAGCCAACACCGAGGCCGATACGATCGACAAGTCCTACTTGTTCCTGCAAGGTCCATCGCTCGGTCAGCTCATCATCGGTGACGAGAACAACGCCGGTTATCTGTTGCACGTGACCGCGCCCGATGGCGGCGTCAGCCTCAACTCCGGCGACCTCGTCAACATCCAAGCCTGGATCAACACCGGCATCAGCTCCTACTTCGACACGCCGACCGGCACCACGAATTTGCGCCTGACCGACAACGACTCCGGCAAGTTCACCTACATCACCCCGCGCTTCGCTGGGCTGCAGGCGGGTGTGTCGTTCATCCCGCAGACCGAAGGCGGCGGCGATGACAACAACGGGTCGTATTTCGTGCGGACGCCGACCGGCTCCGGAACCGAGGTCAGCGCCGCCCGCAACAAGTACGCCAACGGCTGGGCCGGCGGCCTCAACTACACCCAGCAGTTCGGCCCGATCGGCGCTCAGGCCTCCGGCGGCGCGATGTACTTCCCGCGTTCAAAGCAGACGCTGGTCACTGCCAACGGCTCCGATCTGTTCGCCTGGAACACCGGACTGCAGCTCGCCTACGGCGGCTTCAGCGTCGGCGGCGCCTACATACAATCGCCGAACAAGAACACGGTTCAGAGTACCGTCACCAACCTGAACGGGACCGCAGGCCAGAACGCCACTTATTCGCTGGGAGGCTACAGTTGGATAGCGGGCGCGGCTTACGAGTTCGGCCCGTACAAGGTCGGCCTCAGTTATATGTATGGCAAGTCGCCCGGCGTCGTCTCAGCGACCGGTCCGATGGCGACTCACCTCGGTGACGACCAGAATTCTGAAGCAGGCGGTTCTCAGCGCCACCTGGACGATGGGCCCGGGCATCCGCCTCGTCGGCGGCGTCTTCGGCTATGACCTGCAGACCGATACGCCCGGCGTCACCGGCTACAACAACCAGGGTATCGGCGCCACCACCGGCATGAAGCTCGCCTTCTGATCGACCCGATCGCTCGTAGTTGTCTGATGGTCAGGGGGAGGGCGACGATCGCCCTCCCCCTTTTATATGCGGATGACCGGTTCGCCGGCGTTTCACGCCGGCCCGCAGGCGCTGCGCTGAACTCGGGCAAGGTGAGGCGGCTTGCCGCCGGACTTGCCATTTGCTTTTCTACTTTTCGAAGCAAAGCGGCGCGCCCACCCCGGGCGCCGGGGCCGAAACGTGACGCAGATCCTCTGGCTCGCTTCTTATCCAAAGTCGGGCAACACCTGGCTCAGGGCGCTGCTTGCCAACTATCTCTCGGGCGCCGCCGAGCCGGTCGCCATCAACAGCCTGCCCTCGTTCGCCCACGGTGACATGCGCAGCGAGCCGTACGCGCGACTGGCCGGCAAACCGGCTTCGGTGCTGACGTGGGAGGAAATCAACCGGCTCAGGCCGGCGGTGCACCGCGCCCTCGCCGACCAGCGGCCGGGCATCGTCTTCGTTAAGACGCACAGCGTTCTCGGCTCGATCGACGACATTCCGACGATCACCCCCGGCGTCACCTTCGGCGCCATCTATGTCGTCCGCAACCCGCTCGATGTTGCGTGTTCCTTCGCCGACCATTACGGCCTGACTCCCGCCGCCGGCGTTCGCGCCCTCTGCTTCAAGGGTTTGGAGATCGAGCCGAAGGACGGCCACATCCGCCAGATCGTCGGCGACTGGACGACGCATGTTGAAAGCTGGGAGCGGGCCCCGGGGCTTTATCTGCATATCGTACGTTATGAGGATCTGTTGGCTGCGCCGGAGCCGACCCTCGGGCGGATGCTCGACTTCCTCCGCATCAGGAACGATCCGGAACGGCTGACGCGGGCGGTTCGCCATGCCGCCTTCGATACGCTCGCCGCGCAGGAGGCGGCGTCGGGCTTCATCGAGCGCTCGAAAAACGCGAAGCGGTTCTTCCGGCGGGGTGCGGCCGGCGGCTGGCGCGAGGAGCTGACCGGGCAGGAGGCGGAGATGATGATAGCCTCTCATCGGCCGCTGATGCGCCGCCTCGGCTATCTGACCGAAGCCGGCGGGGTTCGGCCGTGAGCAGGAGGAGTACCGCCGGCCGTGCCGATCTCCTCGCCGATGCGGTACGCCTGCACCAGGCGGGACGCCTCGACGAGGCGGCCGCGCGCTATGGCCGGGTGCTGGCCGCGCGGCCGCGCCATCCGGACGCCTTGCATCTTTCCGGTCTTATCCGCCACCAGCAGGGCGATCACCGGGCGGCGCGGCAGTACGTGCTTGAGGCCATCGACGCCGCACCGGCGGTTGCCGCCTATCGGGTGAGCCTCGTTGCCGTCCTGCTCGCTCTCGGCGAGACGGCGGAGGCGCTGACGGCGGCGGAGCGGGCGGTCGCGCTGGCACCGCAGCAGGTGGAGGTGCGGCTTGCCCTCGGCAATGCGCATCTCGCATCGGGTGACGTCGAAGCCGCGATCGCCGCCTATGAAGCCGTGCTCGCGACCCATCCGAATTCGGCGGAAGCGCTCAACAACCTCGGCTCGGCGCTGCATCGGGCGGGTCGCTTCGGCGAGGCCGAGACGGCGCTCCGCCGGGCGATCGCCCTGCGCCCGCATCATGCCGGGCAGCTCGCCAACCTCGGACTGGTGATGAAGGATCAGGGTTGCTTCGCCGCCGCCGCCGCCGCGTACGAGCGAGCACTCTCCCTTGATCCCGGCCATGCGACGGCGCGTACCAATCGCGCCACACTGTTGTTGCAGCAGGGCCACTTCGAAGAGGGCTGGACCGAGTACGAATGGCGCTGGCGGGTTCCCGGCTTCACGACCACCCCGCGGACATTGGCGCCGCCCGCCTGGGACGGCGGCGATCCGGCCGGGCGCACCCTTCTGTTGCACGCGGAGCAGGGGCTGGGCTCCGCCGTCCAGTTCGTCCGCTACGCACCGATCGTCGGCCGGCGCGGGGCGCGGGTGATCGTCGAGTGTCAGCCGCCGCTCGTCCGCCTGTTCCGCCGCTCACTCGCCGGAGCCGATGAGCCGCTCGCCAGGGTCGTCGCCAGGGGCGATCCGCTCCCGCCGTTCGATGCGCACGCGCCCCTGATGAGCCTGCCGCATCTGTGCCGGACGACCCTTGCCTCCGTTCCCGCCTCCGTTCCCTATCTATGTCCAGACCCCGCCGCCGTCGTGCGTTGGCGCGACCGGCTGGCGGCAGAAGCCGGAGCCGACGCCGTCTGCGTCGGTCTCGCCTGGGCCGGCAATCCCGCCCACGGTAACGACCACAACCGCTCGCTGCCGTCCGCTCGGACCGCTTCGCTGCTCGCGCCGCTGCTGGCGACGCCCGATGCCCGGTTTGTTAGCCTGCAGGTCGGCGAGGCGTCAGGAGCGGCGGTGGCGCTGGCATCCGAAGGGCTGATCGATTGGACGGCCGAACTCGGCGATTTCACCGACACGGCGGCGCTGATCGAGGCGCTCGATCTCGTCATCTCCGTCGATACAGCGGTCGCCCATCTCGCCGGCGCCCTCGCCCGGCCAATCTGGCTGCTCGTTCCCGCGATCCCGGAGTGGCGCTGGCTGATCGAGCGCGACGACAGCCCGTGGTATCCGACGCTGCGGCTGTTCCGGCAGCCGGTCGCCGGCGATTGGCCGGGCGTCATCGATCGCGTCGCCGCTTCCCTTGCCGAATTTGTCGCCCATAGGGATGCCGCACGATGAGCCGCCGGTCGCTGGGCCGGGGCCCGGCCGTGCCTCCGGAGCACAGCCGCGAGATCGCAAGACTGCTCGCCGAAGCGGTCAAGCGGCACAATGAAGGCCGGCTCGCCCGCGCCGCCGCTCTTTACGCCCGCGTCCTTGCGCTTGCTCCCGATCAGCCCGATGCCCTGCACCTCACCGGATTGCTCGCCCACGCCGCCGGCGACGGCGATCGCGCCCGCGCGCTGATCGAAAGGGCCGTCGCCGCCCAGCCGCGGCAGGCCGCCTTCCACAATTCGCTCGGCGTCGTCCGCCTGGATGCGGGCGATGCCCGCGACGCAGCCGACCACTTCGCCCGGGCGCTCGCCTGCGATCCTCTGTATCCCGAAGCCTTTCTCAACCGCGGCAATGCCTTCCAGCGGCTCAATCGCCTCGCCGACGCTATCGCCAGCTACGATGAGGCAATCACGCTGCGCCCCGATTATCCGGAGGCCCTGTGCAACCGTGGCCGGGCGCTACACCTGATGGATCGGCCTGGCGACGCCGTCGACGACTTCGAACGGGCCCTCGCGCTCCGTCCCGGATATGCCGTTGCCGCTCGCTATCTGGGCGACTCGCTCGCGGTACTTGGCAGGGCCGATGCGGCGCGCGCGGCTTATGGCCGGGCGCTGGCGGCGGCGCCGGAGGATGCCGAGGCACTGGCCGGCCTTGCCAGCCTTGAAGAGCACGTGAATCGCCTCGCCGAGGCCGCCGCCGCCGCTGAACGGGCGCTCGCCCGCGATCCAGGCCAGGTCCGGGCGGCGCTGACATTGGCGCGGGTCTATCGCCGGCAGGGCCGTTTCGCCGACGGACTTGCCCGACTGCAGCCGTTTGCCGGATATTCCAGCCGCCCTGCCGCGGCCGGATACAGCGACGACGCGGCCGCCCTCATCGCCTTCGAACGCGCCATGCTTCATGATCGGGCGGGCGATTACACCGCAGCCTATGCCGCCTTCGTCGAGGCCAACCAAAGGATGGAACACGCGTGGCCGGTCGACGCTGCCGACCGCGCATTCTTTCCCGACCTTGTCGCCCGCCTCACCGCTGGCTTCACCGCCGACTGGATCGCCGCCTGGACACCACCGCCGGTACCACGGGCGGACGATCCGCCCGATCCCATCTTTCTCGTTGGATTCCCGCGGTCCGGGACAACCCTTCTCGAACGAATGCTGGACGCCCATCCGGCGCTCAGCACGCTCGAGGAGAAGGACGCGATCGACGTGTTGCGTCGGTGCATCGCGGAGAAACCCGGCGGCTATCCCGACGCGCTGGCGCGCCTGTCCACATCCGATCTCGCCGATCTCCGCGCCCGCTACTGGGGCGAGGTTGGCCGCCATCTGGGTGGCGCCCCGCCTGGGCCGCTGGTCGACAAGATGCCGCTCAACAGCATCGAGGCGGGGCTCATCCACCGGGTGTTTCCGCGCGCCCGCTTCCTTCTGGCGCTGCGCCATCCGGCCGACGTCGTCCTCAGCAATTTCATGCAAGCGTTCAAGCCGAACGCGGCGATGGTGCAGTTCGGCAGCCTCGCCTCCGCCGCCCGCTTCTATGCCGGCGTGATGGCGCTCTGGCGGCAGTATCGGCAGGTCCTGCCCCTTTCCGTGCACACGATCCGCTACGAGGACCTGATCACCGACGTCGAGGGCGAAACCCGGCGCATCCTCGCCTTCCTCGATCTGCGCTGGCAGTCCGAGGTGCTCGGCTACCGCGAACGGGCGAAGGCGCGGGCGATCGCCACCCCCAGCTATCACCAGGTGGTCGAGCCGGTCTACCGGCGGGCGATCGGCCGCTGGCGGAACTACCGGCCGTTTTTCGGAGACGCGCTGCCGCTGCTCGCTCCGTTCATCGCCGCCTTCGGCTACGACGACGGCTGAGACCGGGGCGCCGGGACGAGCGCACCGATGGCGGCGAATCCCGCGACGCCGATGCCGCTGAGGCGGCGGGCCGTGTTTGCCGTTATTCCGCCGAGCGCGTAGACGGGAACCGGCGAGAGGCGAACGAGGCGGGCGAAGCGCAGCGGTCCTAGCGCTTTGGCGCCGACGTGGCTTGCGGTC
Organism: uncultured Alphaproteobacteria bacterium; assembly: GCA_963781645.1. Classification (GTDB taxonomy): domain Bacteria; phylum Pseudomonadota; class Alphaproteobacteria; order Rhodospirillales; family Defluviicoccaceae; genus Defluviicoccus. The sequence continues at coordinate 23,611 of CAWAGY010000011.1, forward strand.
GGGAATACCGGCGCCAGCAGCACCGCATCGGCGCCGCGGCGTCCGGCGAGCGCGAGCGTCGTCGGTCCGTGTGCCGCCTGGGTGACGACAAACCCGGGCCGGCGTGCGAGCCGCCAAGTGCGCCGCCCGTGGCGGACCATTCCTTCCGGGAGATGCAGGCCGTCGGCGCCGACGGCGACGGCGAGGCGCCAATCGGCAGCGACAAGGAAACGAAGTCGCCGCGCCCGACACATCCGGCGAAGGCGACGGGCAACGGCGAGCCGATCGGGCGCATCGTAATCGCGAAAGATAACGGCGGCGCCCGGCGGCAGGCTTCGAATGGCGGCGGCCGGATCGGAGAGGCGGCTGCGGTCGGTCATCAGGATCAGCACCGGCAGCGGACACTCCTGCCGTCGCCCCGACGCCCGCGGCGATTTGAGGCGGACCGCACGCTCTGCTAGGCTCGCCATGCGACGCCGAGGAGGACCGCGCCGGCCAAGCAGAAAGAAACCGCTATCCGATGCCGACGAATCCATTGGAGAGCAAGGACACCATCGCCGGCCGCCTGGCCCGGGTGCGGGCGGAAATCGCCCGCAGCGCCCAAACGGTCGGCCGCGACCCCGAAGCTGTGACGCTGGTCGCGGTCACGAAGACGCACCGGCCGGACGTCATCCGTGAGGCGCTTGCCTGTGGTCAGCGCGCGTTCGGCGAAAACCGGGTGCAGGAGGCTGAGGAGAAATGGCCGGCGCTGCGGACGGCGTGGCCGGACATCCGCCTCCACCTGATCGGGCCGTTGCAGCGGAACAAGGCGCGTCGCGCCGTCCGCCTGTTCGATGTCATCGAGACGGTCGATCGCCTTGAGGTGGCTCAGGCGGTGGCGCGGGCGATGGAGAGCGAGGCGCGACGACCGGAGGTGTTCATCCAGGTCAACACCGGTGAGGAGCCGCAGAAGGCGGGGGTTCTGCCGGAAGAAGCGGACGCATTCGTCCGCATCTGCCGCGATGAGTTCGGGTTGCCCGTGGTGGGGCTGATGTGCATCCCGCCGGTCGACGAGGAACCGTCGCTGCACTTCGCGCTGCTGCGGGAGATGGCGCGACGCAACGGCCTTGAGGGGCTGAGCATGGGGATGACCGCCGACTATCCCGTCGCGGTCGCCCTCGGTGCAACGATGGTCCGCGTCGGCACCGCCATTTTTGGCCAGCGCCCGGGACCGGTTTGACCGCGGCTCAGCCGGCATCGATGCGGAGTGCGGCGTCCGGCCGGCAAACGGCGAGGACGGCGAGGAGATCGGGCAGGGCGAGGCCGACGCAGCCGGCGGTCGGTGCCCAGTCGGCGGCAGCGACATGGAGGAAGATGGCGCTGCCGGCGCCGGGGACGACCGGGTCGATCGTTGTGGCCGAGGACGACGATCACGTCGTACAGCCCGTCCCCGCGCCACTAGCCGTTCGTGGCGGGCCGGGTAGGGGAGGGTGACCGGCCGGTTGTAGGCGGCATCGGCCGGATCGTCACACCAGCCGTCGGTCGGCCGGATCGGATCAAGCGCGAGAGCGGTTGCCGGCGGCGGCAGCCGGTCCTCACGCCACAGCACGCGGCGGAGAGGGAATAAGCCGGCGGGAGTTGCCCCGTCGCCCTCGCGCTTCCCGTTGCGGATGCCGGCGCGACCGAGGACGCAGCGCAGGCAACCGCCCGGCCAGAAGAGGCGGCCTTCCCCTTCACCCGCAGGGACAACTTTCAATAGACGCCGTCACGAAAAACGCGAAAAGTACATTATCGGATTCAATCGGTCTGCCCTTACGCTCGTGCTAAAGCAAGTGCCCGCTCTTCGCCGCCTTTGTCTGCAGGTAGCGTTCGTTGTGGCGATTGGTGGGAAACGCGTGGGAAACCCGTTCGACGACGTCGATGCCGAGGCGCATCAGCGCCTCGACCTTGGCCGGATTGTTGGTCAGCAGACGGACGCGGACGAAGCCGAGCTGCCTCAGCATCTGCGCCGCCGGCAGATAGACCCTCTCATCATCGTCGAATCCCAGCTGGCCGTTGGCGTCGAGGGTATCAAAGCCCTGGTCTTGCAAGGCGTAAGCGCGGAGCTTGTTGACGAGGCCGATGCCGCGGCCTTCCTGCGCCAGGTAAAGCAGCAGACCACCGCCGTCGGCGCTGATCTCGCCGATGGCGCCGCGAAGCTGGTCGCCGCAATCGCAGCGCAAGCTGCCGAGGAGATCGCCGGTGAAGCATTCGGAGTGCAGCCGGGTAAGCACCGGCGCCGGCGGCCGCGGGGCGCCCAGCATCACCGCGAGGTGCTCGAGACCGCCGTCGAGGGGACGGAAGGCGATGATGCGGGCCTGCTCGGCGCCGAGCAGAGGAACCTCGGCCTCGCTCACCCGGCGCAAGGTCCGCGCCTGGGTATGATCGTAGTGGAAGATGTCGCCGGCATCGACGAAGAGGAAGCCGTGGCGATTGGCCCAGGCGATGAGGTCGCCGGCTTCCGGATCCCGGATCACTGCTGGTCACGGCCGCCGGCAGCAGTCGGCCGATCTTGGCGAGATGCACCGCCGCCGTCTCGCAGGCGTATGCGGTCAGTTCGCTGACGGTTAACCGGCCCGGTGGCGGCAGCGGCGTTCGTCGACAGCGGGTCGGCGAGGCCATAGACGAGCTCGGCGGGCAGCGGCCCTTCGGTGCCGACGAGCACGGCGCGCAGCCCCGGCGGCGTCAGGCCGAGCACTGCGGCGCGTCGGGCGGTAATGGCGACTGCCGGCGAAGCCGCGCTGGCATCGCTCAAGGCGGCGAGGCTTTCGGGCGTGGTCGCCTCCGCGGCATGGATAAGGATGGCCCGCCCCTCACTGCCGGCGACGACCACGGCGCGGCCGCCCCGCAGCTCGGCGACTGCGCGCTCGACCGATAGCATGGAAAGGGGTTCGCGCGAGGTCGGAACCGAAACGAGATGACGGCGGAGGGTCACGCGCCAGCCTTTCTTCGATGCGTGGGCAACCGACCGGGGTCAAACATGCGGGGCCGGATCATCGCAGGCGGTGTTTGATGTACTGTAGCTCTTGTTCCCGGCAGCCGCGACAGTATTCTGCCGAGAGACCGGTCGACGGGACGCAAGTGGGCGGGGTTGGGCGTGAGTACGGGCAAGCAGGTTTTGCTGGTTGACGACGATACGACGCTGCGCGACATGCTGTCCGAACAGCTCGAGCTGCACGAGGAGTTTGCCGTCGTCGCCGCCGCTACCGCCGCGGACGGCCTGGAGCAGGCGAAGAGGGAGCTGTTCGACGTCATCATTCTCGACGTCGGCCTGCCCGATATGGACGGCCGCGAGTGTTGTCGGCTGTTGCGACGGAACGGCGTCAAGTCGCCGATCATCATGCTGACCGGCGCCGATACCGACGCCGACGCTATCCTCGGGCTCGATGCCGGCGCCAACGACTACATCACCAAGCCGTTCCGTCTCGGCGTGTTGCTCGCCCGGCTGCGCGCCCACATCCGCCAGCACGAGCGCAGTGACGACGCCGTCTTCACCATCGGCCCCTATACCTTCCAGCCGAGCGCCAAGATGCTCGTCAACAACGAGACGCTGCGGAAGATCCGCCTGACCGACAAGGAGGCGGCGATCCTTAAGTACCTTTATCGCTGCGGCGACCGGGTCGTCGGTCGCGACACGCTTCTCGACGAGGTCTGGGGGTATAACGCCGGCGTCACCACCCATACCCTCGAAACCCACGTCTACCGGCTGCGTCAGAAGATCGAGGACAATCCGTCCGACGCCCGCATCCTGGTGACCGAGCACGGCGGCTATCGCCTGGTGCCGTAAACGCCGCGGGTCGTCCGTGATCGCTTGCGTTCGCCCAAAAAAAAGCGCCCGGCCAGGGGGGTTAACCGGGCGCTTTATGCTTCCCTTGCGGAAAGCAAGCGGATGGCAGGGGAACCATCCGAGAGGTTCGTCTCCGAAGAGGCTGGCCTCTGGACTGATACGTGGGCCGCCGCCATTTGGACCTCCAACGCGCGGTGCGCAGAGCAGGCATGCAAATTATGCATGGATCGATTGGAGACTTTAGGGTTTAGTTCAGCATTTCGAGCATACTACGGACGCTCTCGGCAGGAGACCGGCCTACTTCGGCAGTCGCGGATTTCGGAATTGGAAGAGGCTGTCGTCGAGTGGCACACCGAACGCGGCACCTTCGAGCGCGACCTGAGTGCTTATCCCCTGTGCATCGACCACTTGCCACTCTACGAGGGCGAGCGGCGATTTGCTGAAGACGATGGTCAGCGTGCCTTCGCCCGGGCTGTCGGTGCGGACAAGGGTGAGGCGCAGCCGCGTGCCGTCGTCGGTGAAATCGGTAACGGTCAGTGCCGGATCGTCGATCGAGATGTGATCGGCGAGGAGGATGCCGGCCGGTGTCGAGCCGAGGGGAATATAGCTGACCTGGTCGAGGGCGCGGTCGTAGTAGATGAGGAATGTCCCATCGGCGACGATGAGCACCGACGGCGGCGGGTCATACTCGACGCGGAGATGGCCCGGGCGCGATACGTAAACCCACCCGGCCGCCGCCTTGCCATTCGACGAGGTTTGCACGAAGCGTGCCTCAAGGGTTCGGATGCTATTGAAGTAAGCCTCGACCTGGCGCAGCTCCTGGCGCGCGGCATCGTCGAGAACGAGCGACGTCGGCAGAAGCGCGGGAGCGGGGGAGGGGAATAGGGCTGCCGCGGCGAAAACGACCGCGCCGACGGCGAGCACAAGGAGCGGACGGGCGCGTTCCGGTAACGGCATGATCGGATGCTTTTCCTTTCTCGGGGCAAGCTTGTGCCGAACCGGCGGATCGGAAGACGATGCTATGCGCCGGCGTGGCCGCCGAGAACCTCGCGGCGGCCGACCCGATCCGGCTTCGAGATCAGGCCCTCCGCCTCCATCCGCTCGACAAGACGGGCGGCCCGATTGTAGCCGATCTGCAGGCGGCGCTGAATGAAGCTGGTCGAAACCTTGCCCTCGCGGCGCACCACCTCGACCGCCTCGTCATAAAGACCATCACCGCCACCATCGTCGCCGATCGTGATGGCATCGGCGTCATCCTCGGCCACGGTGATGGCCTCGATGTATTCGGGCTCACCCTGTGACTTCAGGAAACGCACGACCGCATCGACCTCGGCATCGCAGACAAACGGGCCATGGATGCGGGTGACCCGGCCGCCGGCGGCCATGAACAGCATATCGCCCTGGCCGAGGAGCTGCTCAGCACCCGGCTCACCGAGAATGGTCCGGCTGTCGATTTTGGAAGAAACCTGAAAGCTGATGCGGGTGGGAAAATTCGCCTTGATCGTGCCGGTAATGACGTCGACCGACGGCCGTTGCGTCGCCATGATCAGGTGGATCCCGGCGGCACGGGCCATTTGCGACAAACGCTGAACCGCGGTCTCGATGTCCTTGCCGGCGACCATCATCAGGTCAGCCATCTCGTCGACGACAACGACGATCAGCGGCAGCGGCGCCAGATCAAGCGGCTGTTCCTCGAAGATCGGCTGGCCGTTGTCGTCGTAGCCGGTCTGCACCCGCCGGGCCAGCGTCTCGCCCTTGCGCCGTGCCTCGTCGATGCGCTGGTTGAAGCCGGCGACATTGCGGACGCCGAGCTGGGACATCGCCCGATAGCGCTCTTCCATCTCGCGCACCGTCCACTTCAGCGCGATCACCGCCTTGCCGGGCTCGGTGACGACCGGCGTCAGCAGATGCGGGATACCGTCGTAGACGGACAGTTCCAGCATCTTCGGATCGATCATGATGAACTTGCAGTCCGTCGGCGACAGCCGGTAGAGCAGCGACAGGATCATTGCGTTGATCGCCACCGACTTGCCGGAGCCGGTGGTGCCGGCGATCAGCAAGTGCGGCATGCGCGCCAGATCGACGACGACGGGCGTGCCGCCGATGTCGCGGCCAAGGGCGAGGTTGAGGGCGCCGCCGAAACGCTCGAAGCTCTCGTGACCAACCAGATCGCGCAGCCCCACGGTCTCCCGGCGCTGGTTCGGCAGCTCGATGCCGATGACGTTGCGACCCGGGATCACCGCCACGCGGGCGGCAACGGCACTCATCGAGCGGGCGATGTCGTCGGCGAGGCCGATGACGCGGCTGCTCTTGATGCCGGGAGCGGGTTCGAGTTCGTACAGCGTCACCACCGGACCGGGGCGGACCTTGACGATCTCGCCGCGGACGCTGAAGTCGTCGAGGACGCCTTTCAGCATGCGCGCGTTCTGCTCGAGGGCGGTCTTGCCGAGCAGGGCATCGGGAGAGGAGGGGGGCATCGGCTGCAGCACCTCAAGCGCCGGCAGCCGGTGGCGGGCCGGCTGGTCAAAATCGAGCCGGCCCTGGCTGCGGGCGTCGCCACGCCTGTGGCCCCGTGCGCGCGCTCCGCGGCCGGTGCGTCCTGTGCCGGCCGGCGGCTCGACCAGCTCGCCGCGACGATGCCCGTGATCCGAGGCGTCCTCCGCTGCGTAAACGTCGTCTTCGCCGTCGTACGCGGGCGCGATCCCCGACCAGAACGGCCGCCACCGCAGCCCGGCGAGCCACCCCGCGAAGTCCCCATAACCAGCCGCAAACCGATAGGCGAGCCGGCGGCCGGCGGCGACGGCGGTCGCCGGGGCACGGGCCACCTGCCGCCAGTCGGCGAACGACAGGCCGACGCCGTAAGCGAAGCAGAGCAGGCCGAGTACGGCGGCGAGAAGAACGACAAGCGCAACATCGCCGACGCCGATGCGGGTGCCGCCGAGGAGGCCGGCAATGGCGCGCATGCCGATCGTCCCGACGACGCCGCCGGCGCCGGCGAGCAGCGGCACGCCCGGCATCTCCGGCAGGCGCGACAGGGCAACGGCGAACGCGGGCATCGCTACTGTAAGCGCGGCGGCGCGCAGACCCGGCCGGCGCACCGGCAGCTTACGGCAGAGGCGCCATCCCCAGGCGGCCGGCCCCAGGGTGGCAACGAGCGCCGCCCAACCGAAGCCGTGCAGGAGCAGATCGGCAAGATAGGCACCCGGCCGGCCGAACAGGTTGGTCGGCACTGCGTCGGTCGCGTGGTTGAACGATGGATCGCCTGGATTGAAGCCGGCGAGCGTTGCGGACAAAAGGAGGGCGAACGCCAGCAGGACGATGCCGCCCAGCTCCGATACGCGCCGCCTAACGAGGTCCGCCGTGCCCACCGGCAGAATCGAGGCAGTGCCGGTTCGGATCATCGACGAGCGCCCATGTGTGGCGAGAACAATGAGTTCTTATAAAATGCTCACAACCCGCGTTAAAGCGTCTTCTGTGGCGGCCGGGCTCTCGATGAGGGCGATGCGGATGTAGCGTCGGCCGGGATCGCCGAACCTCGCGTCCGGCTTGGCAAGATAGCTCCCGGGGAGGACGCGCACGGCCGCTTCCGCCCACAGACGCCGGGCGGCCGCCTCGCCGTCGCCGACATCGAGCCAGAGGAAAAAGCCGCCGGGCGGGCGATAAAAGCCGAATCGCCCCGATAGGAGCCTCTCGGCGACATCAAATTTGCTGCGATAGAGCGCGCGGTTGCTGACGACGTGAGCCTCATCGCGCCACAGCTGGGCGCTCGCCGCCAGCACCGGCAGCGGCTGCGCGGCGCCACCAAAGGCACGGAGCCGGCGGAAGGCATCGATCATCCGTGCATCGCCGGCAACAAATCCGGAGCGCAGTCCGGGGACGCTCGATCTCTTTGACAGCGAGTGAAAGACAAGAACGTCGGCGAGCCCGTCGCTCCCCAAGGCGCACGCCTCGAGCGCGCCCGGCGGCCGTACCGTATCGTAGATCTCGGCGTAGCACTCGTCGACGACAAGAAGCGCATCGCGGCTGCGGGCGAGGGCGATCCAGCGGACGAGCTCCTCCAGACTGAACGCGACGCCTTGCGGATTGGCCGGCGAGCACAGGTAGATGAGCCGGGTCCGGTCGAGCACGGCCGCGGGGAGCGCGCCGACATCGGGCAAAAAGCCGGTCTCGGCCGTCGCCGGCAGATAGAAGGGCTCGGCGCCGCTCATCACCGCCGCGCCGTGATACACCTGGTAGAACGGATTGGGCATGACGACGACCGGCGCCCCGACGTGCGCCCCGCCATTGACGGCAACGCCGGCAATCAGAAACAGCGCCTCGCGAGTGCCTGCAACCGGCAGTACGTGGCGATCCGGATCGATCATCCCGGGTGGAAGCCGGTAGCGCCGATCGAGCCAGTCGCCCACGGCTCTCCGGAACTCCGGCGTGCCCTCGACGGGCGGATAGCGGCCCCAGCCGTCGCCGTGGCGGATCAGCGTCTCGGTGAGGATGCCCGGGGGCGCATGCCGCGGTTCCCCGACCGACAGCCAGTGTTGAGCGAGCCCGCTCGGCGGCGTCACATCGCCCAGAAGCGCGCGCAGCCGATCGAACGGATAGTCGGCGAGAGCATCGAGTTGTGGGTTGAGCATCCATTGCCGATGCTAGCGATGCTTGGTGCAAAAGGCTACCGCCGCGCGACCGGGGAGGAAGCGGCTTCATGATGCCCCATTTGAAGCACAAATCGACGCGACCGCTCTCACCGAAGCCTCGCCAATAAGCCGGCATCATGTCCAATTATGGCCACAATTTTGCCAATACTGCGCCATGACGAGCCGGATCGGACTGGCAGAGCAACACTATATCGAGGGGATCTGTGTCCAAATGACACGCCTTGTTTGGGAAGTTTCCACCAATCCGAGCCAAACCAGACGGGCAAGACTGGGAAACTGGCTCCGGTTCTCAGGTAATGCGCGTGAGGCGCAGTATCATATTACCAAGTTCTTGTAATCAAGGCGTTCGGTCGACCGGCTAGCATAGCCCAATCGGAGTAGGCAACCGGCGTCACTCGACACGTCCGCCGCATTTCCAGGGAGAAGGGGGCGAAGGGGAGCAGAAGAAGCCGCTGCTAATCAACAGAATATAAAAACAGAGCCAAAAGTGAATTCGGCGGCATCCACCATTAGAAACCGGAAGGAGAGAAAATGACCTGCCATGGCAAAACCGCCGGCGGGCGCCGAATTCCGCTGACACAAGCATTATGCGGCGTCGGATTTCGCCAATTCGTTAGCAGCTTCCTTAAAATACCGAGTTCTCAGCTGCGCAGGGGCAGCAATGCTCGCAGCATCCATGGCAGTGGCAACGGTCTTTTGTACGCTGCCGATAGTGGCCAAGGCGGCGTGCGAGCTGTTTCCGCGTTTCACACCGACGAGTGGCCGGACGAGCAATCAAGCGTGGGAGGCCGATCAGTTCGTCGAGAGTATCGGGGTCAATCTGCACATCGGGAGCGGTAGATACGCCTCCGAATTTTACAGCAAGGTCAAACCGCGCCTTCTCGAATCCGGCATAAGGGTCGCCCGGACCAGTTTCACCGGCCTCTTCTACAATCCCGAGCAGATTCGAGAACTCGGGCAGGCCGGCGTTCGGTTCACCCTTGCCACCGGCAAGGAGACGAATGTGGACCGCATCGTCGGCGCCATCAAGTCGGTGGGCCCTCAGTACATCCTCGCCGTGGAGGGCTACAACGAGCCGGAGAGCCGGCACGGCTGCGGCCTTGGAGACAAGTGCTGGGTTCAGCCCACGCGCGAGCATCAGGCATTGCTGTACAACACCATGAACAGCGACGCGGTGACGCGCGGAATTCTGGTGCTGGGTCCGGGCCTCAAGGGCGTCACCCTCGACTATGCGCCGCAGATGCTGGGAAGCATCGATTCCATAATGGACGGTAATAATATGCACCGGTACCCAGGCGCCAACAACAATCCGGAGAGGTCGGGAGCGCGTGGGTCCTTCCTCGACAAGCTCGCCAACTATCTCCGCTACGTCGGTAACCCGAACAAGCCGTCTTTCCTGACAGAAACCGGATATTCGACCAACGCGTTCGGGTCCTCCGAGGCGGCTGACGCCGTCTACATGCCGCGAATGTACCTCTACAATTTCGATCATGGTCTGGCTGTGACCTCGAAGTACGAGCTCCTCGATGAGAGCGCGCAGTCCGGCGGCGGGGATTTCCAGGGGAACTTCGGCTACATCCGCACCAACAACACGCCGAAGCCGTCGTTCACCGCGGTCAAGAACCTGATCGCGCTACTCTCCGACCGCGGCGGTCGGTTCGCGCCGGCGACGCTGGACTACCGGGTCGGCGGGAACGCCGGCAACGTTTACAAGGTGTTGATGCAGAAGCGCGACGGGACCTTCTATCTTGCACTGTGGGTGGCCCAGCCGATGCAGTCGGTCGCCCCCCAAGCGGTGTCGGTCAGCGTTCCCTCCTCGATCAACGACGCCGCCGTCGCCCGACCGAACGACGGCACGGCGTGGCGGGGACTGCCGGTCTCGGGCGGACAGGTCAACCTGATCGTCGACGAGGAGGTGAGCATCCTCCGGCTCGGCGGAAGCATCCCGCGACGCGAGGGGTGCTAGGCGGGGTGGGCGGGGGCCGGTTGATCGGGCGCTGCCGGCGGCCCCCCACTTGGCTCCCTTTCGACGATAGCGTGGCGTCGGGCGGGACAGGCCGGGTGCCGGCCCCAACCACCTCCGGCCTGAACGGCGTTAATGCGGGCCGAAGAGGGCGTCGGTCGTCTTGCGATCGACCTCGTCCGAGCCGGCGCCAACGTAGCAAGCCTTCTTCTCCGTCCAGCAATCGACGCCGTTGGTCAGCGTAAAGTGAGACGGATCCCAGTTCTTGCCGGCCTTGCGGATCCGCTTCTCGAGGACGGCTGCGGCGTCGTCGCCGAGATGCGCCCGGGTCAGCGGCACCGACGCTCCGAGATAGTCGTAGCACGCGCGTGCCTTGCGATCGCAGACGATCCGTTTGATCGGAAAGAAAACGCTCTGAAGCTCGGCTCGCATCGATTGCGGCACGATTGCGATTCCCGTACTCAGTCCGGCTGCGACCAGCACCGTCGCCATCCTCCCCCTTCGCCGCACCAGTTCCTCCATAATATCGAGATCACCGAAGGCGACTCTAGCACCCGCACGCTTGTCCGTGCCGATAATTTCGACTATTGTCGAATTATGGAAATAAGGCCGCAGGTCACCTGTTCCGAAGCAGGCCGCACGAACGGACTCGCAGCCAAGATCGCGGTGCAGGCGCTAGCGGCGCTCGCCCACGAGCACCGGCTGGCGGTGTTTCGCCTCCTCGTCCGCGAGGGACCACCCGGCTTGCCTGCCGGCACCGTCGCCGCCCGTGTCGCCATCCCGCCGTCGACGCTGTCACACCATCTGGCCGCACTCGAAGGCGCCGGCCTGATCACCTCGCGGCGCGTCGAGCGGCGCATCTACTACGCCGTCGATATCCTGGGCACCCGTCGCCTCCTCGCCTTTCTGACCGAAGACTGCTGCCGCGGCCATCCAGAACTGTGCGGCTATCGCAAGGAGAACTACCCCGATGACGATCACCATCTATCACAATCCGAAGTGCGGGACGTCGCGAAACGTCCTAGCGATGATCCGCAACTCCGGTGAGGAGCCGCGCATCGTCGAATACCTGCAGACGCCACCATCGCGCGCCGAACTCGTGGATCTGCTCGCCCACATGAACATGTCCCCCCGCCACCTGCTGCGCCGTAAGGGAACGCCCTACGACGAACTCGGCCTCGACGATCCGGCCCTGACAGACGACGATCTCATCGACCACATGCTCGCCCATCCGATCCTGATCGAACGACCGATCGTCGTTAGCCCGCTCGGGGTCCGCCTGTGCAGACCGTCGGAAGCGGTCCTGGATGTCCTGCCCAACCCGCAGCGGAACCCGTTCGTCAAGGAGGACGGGACGCCGGTCGCTTGAGCCGATCCCGAGGGCAGGAGACGCGACCATGTCCACGGAAGAGATTGCGGTGCCAGGGCCCGCGGAGGAGCGCGGGGCCGCCGGTCTCGGGCCCTTCGAGCGCTACCTTTCGTTGTGGGTGGCGCTCTGCATCGCCGTCGGCATCGGGCTTCGGCCACGCATTTCCAGGTGTGTTTCAAGCGATCGGCAGGGCGCAGATCGCTCGCGTCAATCTTGCCGTTGCCGTGTTGATCTGGCTGATGATCATCCCGATGCTGATGAAGATCGACTTCGGCGCCCTGCATCGGGTGCGCGAGCACTGGCGCGGTATCGGCGTCACTTTGTTCATCAATTGGGCGGTCAAGCCGTTCTCCATGGCGCTGCTCGCCTGGTTATTTATCGGCTGGCTGTTCCGGCCCTGGCTGCCAGCCGACCAGATCGAAACCTACATTGCCGGCCTGATCATCCTTGCCGCCGCGCCGTGTACAGCGATGGTGTTCGTCTGGTCGAACCTCTCGGACGGCGAGCCGCACTTCACCCTCACCCAGGTGGCGCTCAACGATACCATCATGATCTTCGCGTTCGCGCCGATCGTCGCCCTCCTGCTCGGTCTGTCGTCGATCGTCGTGCCGTGGGAGACACTGCTCCTGTCGGTCGCCCTATTCATTGTTGTTCCCGTCATCGTCGCCCAGGTGTGGCGAAGAATGCTTCTTCGTCGCAGCGAGGCGGCGTTGCAGCACTCTCTGAAGACGGTGCAGCCCATCTCGCTGGCTTCGCTGCTGTTGACGCTGGTTCTGCTGTTCGGCTTTCAGGGCGGGCAGATTCTGGCCCAGCCCCTCGTCATTTTCTTGCTCGCCGCGCCGATCCTCGTACAGGTGTATTTCAACGCGGGCCTCGCCTACTGGATCAACCGCCGCGTCGGCGAGGCGTACTGCGTCGCAGCACCTTCGGCACTGATCGGCGCGTCAAATTTTTTCGAACTCGCCGTGGCGACGGCGATCGGGCTGTTCGGCTTCAACTCCGGAGCGGCGCTGGCAACCGTCGTCGGCGTTCTCCTCGAAGTGCCGGTGATGTTGTCGGTCGTCCGCCTCACCACCGCCAGCCGCGACTGGTATGAGCGGCGAAATCCCGTCCTAAAGCACGTGGAAGAGGTATAAGAGAATGATAATCGGGATCGGGACGCCGATCAGCCAGAGAAGCGCGCCTCGCATCGCTTTATCTCCATGTGTGTGCCGGCGGTCGGCTCCGGGGCCGGCAAGGGGTGGACCGCATCTTCCGCTACAACCCGAGCGGCGTTCCCCGGTTCCAGCCGGGTTGTGAATCCGCGCGATGGGCCCGCGTGAAGCTCCGGCAATGCCCGGCATTTCACAATGGCGATCGAATCGATGTACCCTTGGCGCCCTTCGCCTCTGAGGACCGGTCGTCAAGGAACAAGGAAAAGGCGCATGGGCGATCTTTGCACGTCGCTTCGCTCATTCGGGCGCTGCATTGCCGCTGCGGCCGCGGGCGCCGCCGCCATCTTGGGCGTCGGCTGCGCCACGCACACAGGCGTCGGCCCCCAGCCTCCTGCCACCGTCTCCGCGTTCGATCTCGAGCGCTACCTCGGTCTCTGGCATGAGGTTGCGCGCCTGCCCAACTCCTTCCAGCGCGACTGCGCCGGTGATGTCAGCGCCGATTACACGCAGCTGCCGAACGGCCTGATCCAGGTCGTCAACGCCTGCCGCGATAGCGACGGAAGGCAGAAGACGGCCGACGGCTGGGCACGGCCGATGAGCGAGCCCGAGGACGGCAAGCTGGAGGTGACCTTCGTCAGCCTCTTCGGCCTGCCGATCTGGCTCGCCGCCGGTGATTACTGGGTGATCGGCCTCGATCGCCATTATCGCTGGGCGGTCGTAGGATCGCCCGATCGCGACTACGGCTGGATCCTCGCCCGCCAACCGACGCTCGATCGGCCCACGCTCGTCTACCTCGCGCAACTCGTCGCCGAAAAGGGCTACGATCCCTGCGCCTTCGTCCTCTCCGACGCCACGACTGCAGCGGCGCCGTCGCGCCTGTGCGATCTGTGAGCAGGGGAGCGAGCGGATGGCCCTCGCCGACGATGCGGCGCTGGTTCTGTTTTCCGGGGGCCAGGACTTCGACCACCTGCCTCGCCTGGGCCCTCCACCGCTTCGCCCGCGTTGATACCCTCGCCTTCGATTACCGACAGCGGCACGCCATTGAACTCGCCTGCCGCGACGCGATTCTCTCCGCACTTGCCGGTCGTTTCCCCGCCTGGGCGGTTCGCCTCGGTGAGCACCATCTCGTCGATCTCGACGTGTTGTCCCGCTTGGGCGAGACGGCATTGACCGCCGATGTCGCCATCACCGATGGGGACAAAGGATTGCCGACGACCTTCGTCCCCGGCCGAAATCTTTTGTTTCTCATCGTTGCCGCGATCGTCGCCCGCCGCCGAGGGCTCCGCCACATCATCGGCGGTATGTGCGAGACGGACTATTCCGGGTATCCCGATTGCCGCGACGACACGGTGAAGGCGATGCAGGTCGCCCTCAACCGGGGCCTGGAGGAGAAATTCGTCATCCATACTCCTCTGATGTGGTTGGATAAGGCGGCGACCTGGCGGCTCGCCGAGGATCTCGGCGGCGCGGCGTTGGTCGAACTGATCGCGGAGCACACGCACACGTGTTACCGGGGCGACCGCCGCGTTCGCCATTCCTGGGGCTACGGCTGCGATGCGTGCCCCGCCTGCGCGCTCCGCCGCGCCGGCTACGAGCGTTACCGCGGCTCGGCGGATGGGATGGCGGCTGAAGCAGCGGCCGAGACGGCGGGCGGACAGTGGGCATGAGCCGCGCGGCGCCGCTCCGGGCTCTCCTCGTCGCCTTTGTGATCTGCCTCGGCGGTCTGTCCGCGCCCGCGGCGGCGGCGACACCGTCGCTCGCCGCCTGCCCCGGCGGCTCGCCGACCGTCGCCGTCGACGTCGGCCACTCGAAGGCCGAGCCGGGGGCGATCTCGGCTCGCGGCAAGCCGGAATTCGCATTCAACGGGGCGCTCGCCCACGCCGTCGCCGCGGCACTTGCCCGTGCCGGCGCCTGGCCGAAGCTGATCAACGAGGACGGGGCGAAGATTTCACTTGGCGAGCGGGTGGAGGAGATCAACCGCACCCGGCCGACGCTGGTGCTCTCGATCCACCACGACTCGGTGCAGCCGCGTTATCTCGAAGCATGGTCGCTCGCCGATCGCAGCCTCGACTACAGCGACCGCTTCTCGGGCTTCTCCATCTTCGTCTCGAACCAGAACCGGGCGGCCGATGCAAGCCGGCGGTTCGCGACGGCGCTCGGTGAAGCCCTTCTCGCCGTCGGGCTGACGCCGTCGCTGCACCACGCCGAGCCGATTCCGGGGGAGGGCCGGCCGCTCCTCGATCCTCGCCTCGGCCTCTATGCCTTCGACGGTCTTGCGGTACTGAAGGGAGCGGTGGCGCCGGCGGCCCTGCTGGAAGCCGGCATCATCAAGAACCGCACCGATGAACAGACACTTGATACACCGCAATTCCGCAGCAAGGTGGCGGACGCCGTGGTCGAGGCGGTCGCCGCCTGGTGCCGCGCCGCGAAGCCGACGGCGCCCGGGCCGGCTGCGCGCTGAGGCCGCGCCGCGCGGCCTCTCCGTAACCTTCGTGTGGCGCGAGAGGTACGTTGCCCGCCGCTGCGCGCCTTCGCAGCGCCCGCTCGGCGTCAGGTGATCTGCTTCTGCTTGAGCTTGGCGGCGATCCAGAGAAAGACGATGGCGCCGACGACGGCGGTCACCAGCGAGCCGATCAGGCCGGTTCCCTGCAAGCCGAGGAGGCCGAAGAGGAGGCCGCCGGTGAGAGCGCCGATGCAGCCGACGATGAGGTTGCCGATTAGCCCGAAGCCCGAGCCCTTCGTCAGCTTGCCGGCAATCCAGCCGGCAATAAGCCCGATGAGGAGAAAACCGATGAGGCCTGACAGCATGATGAGGTGCTTCCTTTTCGTCCAGGCGTTGATGCGCAGTGTGGAGGCCCGTCCCCGAGGCAGCCCGACTGCTTGACCCGCTCCTTAACATGAAATCCGGCGGCGGGCGAAGCGCAACCCGCGTCAACGGCGAAAAAGCAGCCGACGCCGCTTTACCTGATCAGCGCCGTTGCCGCCGTCGCCGGGGGCGGTCTCACCGGGGCGGACGGCAGAGCCGCAATGGGGCGATCGATATTGGTCACCTGGACGGGATATCCGCGGCGTTCCTTCAGAACGCGCTCGACCGTCGGCCAATCGACGCGACCGATCGCCGGACCCGCTTTCGCTTCCATCCTGCTGCGGATGTCCGGGATCTCGACCGGCTCGATCCGGCCGGTTTCCTCCAGCGCCACCCCTTGTTCCATCGTCGGATGCGCCTGGACGAACAGCTCGCCCGACCACCAGCCGATTTTCACAGGCTGATTGACCACCTGAAGGCGGGTGCCGACCGGAACCATGTCGAAGAGCCTCTCGGCGTCGGCCGGATACATGCGGATGCAGCCGCGACTGACGCGCCGGCCGATGCCGTATGGTTTGTGCGTGCCGTGGATCAGGTACCTCGGCCATCCGAGGTACATTGCCCGTGTCCCTAGGGGATTGTCAGGACCGGGGGGAACGGCGGCAGGCAGCGTCGGATCGTCCCGGCGGGTGGAGGCGGTGGGATACCAGGTCGGGTCGACGACCTTACGGACGACGGTGGTCGAGCCGATGGGCGTCGAAAAGCCGTCGCGGAAGACGCCGATCGGGAAGCTTTCGACGAGCCGGCCCTTCTCGAACAGGAACAGCCGCTGCTCCGGAAGATTGAGGACCATGCCGCTACGCGACGCGTTCGGCAGGATGCGCGCGAGTGGCAGCAGGACCGGGGTGCCGGCGCCCGGTAGCCAGGGATCGACGTCGGGGTTGGCCGCCCTGATTTCGAGGAAGCCGAGCCGGTTGTCGATGGCGAGGTCGAGCAGCGTGTCCTCGTATTTCGCGGTGTGAATCAGCAGCTGGCCGATGACGTCATCGGGCGACGTCGCCGCGACTGATTGCGGCGCAATGGCCTGCAGCGCTCCCGCCGAGGTTGCCGCAGCCTGCCCGACCGCGGGGCGGCCAGGAACGGCGGCCTGAGAGGCGGCGGCCTGTGGCGTGGCGGCACCCTGTGTGGCGGCGGATCTAGCGGCGGCGGTCAGCGGCGGCAGCGGCACCGCCGTCACCGCCCGGCTCCCGGCCGACGGCGGCGGCTCAGCGGCGCCGTCCCCGAAGCCCGGGGCAGTGGTGCGACCGGGATAGACGCGCACCTGCGGCCGTAGCGCCGGGGCGGGCTGTGATGGAGCGGCCGGCTGCTGCAGGGTGGGCCGCGGCGGGATGCTTCCTCGTTTCGCGGTCGTCGGACCCGATGCACAGGCGCCGATCGCCGCAACGAGCAGCGGGGACAGCGCCCAGGCGAGTCGTCGCTCTCGCCGCGCCGCCGGCTGCAAGGCTTCCGGCGCCCGGTTGCGGTCGCCGTTGCTCATAGCCGTCGCTCCTCCTCGGCCGGCGCCCGTCGGCGGCTGGCCAGGAGGCTGCTGCGCTGCCGGCAATTGAATCGTCCTAGCAAGAGTATAAGGGTGCCGGCGGCCGACTGCCACCGAACGCCACCGACCGGTTCGTTCCGCTTTCCGCTGGAAGCTTAGTCGAGGAAGCGCTGCCGCGCCGCCGCCGCCGCCCGGCGGACGTTGTCCGGTGCGGTGCCGCCTTCGGAAGTCCGGCTAGCGACGGAGCGCTCAACGCCGAGCACCTGGAAAACCCCTTCGTCGATCGAAGGATCCACCGCCTGCATGACCGTGAGCGGCAGCGCGGAGAGGGCGACTCCTGCGCCTTCCGCCTGCTTGACGATGGCGCCGGCGATGTGGTGGGCGCGCCGGAAGGCCACACCCTTCGCCCGCACCAGCCAGTCGGCGAGGTCGGTTGCATCCGGAAAGCCGCCGCTGGCCGCGGCGAGCAGCCGGGCGCGGTCGAAACTCGCCCCCTCCAGCATGCCGGTCGTTGCCGCCAGCGCCAGCGCCAGCGTATCGAACGCATCGAACACCGGTTCCTTGTCTTCCTGCATGTCCTTGGCGTAGGCGAGCGGCAGCCCCTTGATGACGACGAGCAGACCGATCAAGGCACCGATGATGCGCCCGCTCTTCGCCCGGATCAGCTCGGCCGCATCCGGATTGCGCTTTTGCGGCATGATCGACGAGCCGGTCGAAAACGCATCGGCCAGCCGGAGGAACCCGAATTGGTCACAGGACCAGATCACCATCTCCTCGGCGAGGCGCGACAGATGCACGGCGAGGATCGCCGCCGCCGACAGGAATTCGAGGGCGAAGTCACGATCGGAGACGGCATCGAGGGAATTCGCCGCCGGTGCATCGAAGCCAAGCGCGGCCGCCGTCTGTCGCCGGTCGATGGCAAACGAGGTGCCGGCGAGGGCGGCGGCGCCGAGCGGGCAGACGTTGAGCCGGCGCCGGCAATCGGCGAACCGGCCGCGGTCGCGGCCCAGCATCTCGACGTAGGAGAGGAGGTGATGGCCAAGGGTTACCGGCTGCGCCGCCTGCAGGTGGGTGAACCCCGGCATGATCCAGTCGGCGTGCGCCTCGGCGCGCTCGATCAGGACCGCCTGCAGGGCCCGCGCCAGCCCATCGAGGGCATCGATGGCATCGCGAACCCAAAGCCGAAAATCGGTCGCCACCTGATCATTGCGCGAGCGGGCCGTATGCAGCCGGCCGGCCGGCTCGCCGATCAGCGCCGCAAGACGCGCCTCGACGTTCATATGCACGTCCTCCAGAG
Organism: uncultured Alphaproteobacteria bacterium; assembly: GCA_963781645.1. Classification (GTDB taxonomy): domain Bacteria; phylum Pseudomonadota; class Alphaproteobacteria; order Rhodospirillales; family Defluviicoccaceae; genus Defluviicoccus. Next base: position 42,170 of record CAWAGY010000011.1, read on the forward strand.
CGCGTTGCAACTCCAGCCGGCCGGCGTCGGCTTCGGCGAGGACGGTCTCCAGCCCGGCAAGGATGGCGTCGGCGTCGCCTTGCGATATGATGCCGCAGGCGGCCAGCATCCGGGCGTGGGCTTGCGAAGCGCGGATGTCCTGGCGGATCAGTCGGCGGTCGAATTCGATGGAGGCGTTGATCTCCTCCATCACGGCGGTGGGACCGGCGTCGAAGCGACCGCCCCAGATCGGGCTGGCCGACGGAGGGCCGGGAGAATGCGGGTCACTCATCGAGGAACACCGGGAATGCGGGACACCAACGCGGCACGGCTCGGCGTCATGACGGGCCTCGCGCTCGCCCTCATTGTCGCCATCTCTTGCGGCGGCGCAAGCGCGGGCACCGGGACCTGCGGCAAACCGCCCGAGACGATCGCCAAGTTCGAAGCGGCGAAAGAGCCGCAGACAACGCCGGACGAGGCGTTTACCGACGAGACCGACAAGGAACGGATGCTCGCCGACTACCGCGGGTCCGGCCTGATCGTCAACTTCTGGGCCACCTGGTGCGCGCCGTGCGTCAGGGAGATGCCGGCCCTCGACCGGCTCGCCCACGAGGTGAAGAACGACGGACTCATCGTCCTCGCCCTCTCCGCCGATCGAGAGGGCGCGCCCGTCGTTCGCAAGTTTTACGACAAGAACGACATCGAGCACCTGCCGGTCGCCATCGACCGGATCAGCCGGGTCGCGCGCGCCCTCGGGGTCGGCGGTCTGCCGACGACGATCATGTTCGATGCCGACGGCCGCGAGGTCGGCCGGGTGGTCGGCACGGCCGAATGGGACGCGCCGGCGACGATCGCGTTCCTGCGCGGCTGCCTGACACCGGCGGCTTGAGAAGGCGCCGGACGACGTGCCCGTCGATCGTCTCCGCCTCGCCAGCTTCAACGTCGAGACACTCGGCGCCGGTGCGGCGGGGAGCGCGGACGATGACGAGGCGGCCGGTCTCGGCGAGCGCATCGCGCTTCTTCGCCCGCAGCTCATCCGCCTCGACGCCGACATCCTTTGTCTGCAGGAGGTGGATGGCCAGCGGGAAGGCAGGGGCGGGGGCCGCGGCCGGAAGCGCTGCCTTGCCGCCCTCGACCGGCTGCTGGCACCGACCGCCTATGCCGGCTTTCACCGGCTGACGACGGTCAGCCGCTCCTCCGGGCACGTGCGCGACAAGCACAACCTGGTCATCCTCAGCCGCTGGCCGATCGTTCGCGCCGAACAAATCTTCCACGATCTGGTCGAAGCGCCCGTTTGGCGGCCGCCCGCCATCCGCAGCGCCGGCGAAGACGACGTGCCGCCCGAGGAAGCAGCGGCCATCGCCTGGGACCGGCCGTTTCTTGCGGCGACGATCTCCTTGCCGGGGCGGAACCGGCCGCTGCACGTCCTCAATCTGCACCTGAAGGCGCCGCGCGCCGCCTGGCTCGTCGGCGGCAAGCGTGATTCCCGGACGTGGCGGACGATGGCGGGGTGGGCCGAAGGCTTCTTCCTCGCCGCGGTGAAACGGGCCGGTCAGGCGCTGGAGGCGCGGCTGCTCGTCGATCGGCTGTTTGATGCCGACGCCGGTGCTCTCATCGCCGTTACCGGCGATTTCAACGCCGATCTCCACGAGGTTCCGGTGCGCACCATCCGCGGCGACGAGGAGGACGCCGGCAACCCGCACCTGACGATGCGCACGCTCGTGCCGCTGGAACGATCGCTCGCCTTGTCGCGGCGGTTCTCCGTGGTCCACCACGGGCGGCCGCAGATGCTCGACCATATCCTCGTTTCGCGGCCGCTTCTTGCCCGCTACCTGACCTTCGAGGTGCACAACGAGGCGCTCGGCGACGAGCTGGTGACTGCGACGGTGGTACGCGGCTCGCCGGAGTCCTTCCACGCTCCGGTCGTCGCCGAGTTTCAATGGAACGACAAAGAGTTAGAGGCGGCGGCGGAACCTTGACGGCGGCTTTCCGCGATCGCTACGTTGATTGCGCGAGTGGATTGCAGCGGTGGTCGCCTTGAAGCGGCGACCGAACCGATGGAATAAGTGGAGCGGGAGTAGCATGAGCGAACGCATCGGCCGGATGAGGTCGTCCGGCGTCATCGCACATCCTAGGTATTGTCCTCGCCGCCGTTGCCTGCGCGCCGACGACGGGGCGCTGGGAGGGCGGGCCGCAGGACGAGTTCGGACGCGGTGGCGGTGGCCCAGGCCGATTGCCGTGCCGCCGCCCGCGCCGATACCGAACGAACCTTTCCCGATCGCCCGTCCGGCAGCCCCTCGCCCTCCTCGTCGCAGCCGCGCGACGTCGGCGGTCCCTGGACGACGATGATGGATCGCTACTCGGCCGGGACGCGGGAACAATCGATGTTCGAACGCTGCATGACCCAGCGAGGGTTTCGTTTTGTGCCCAACTCGCCGTGACCGGAAGGGCGGATCGCCCCATTCTCAGGGGAGGTAACGCAGTTGGCGACCGCGGCCAAGCGCCGGGGCGAAGAGCGCGGCGAGATCCAACCGGATGCGCCGGCAGAGCTTCGGCAGCGCGCCGAACGCATCAACGATAGCTTTTCCGCGGGCGCGACGGGCCTCGGCGAGGATCGCATCGACGGTGGTGACGCGACCGTCCGGCAACGTCACCCGGAACAGATCGAAGTCGACGGACGTATGGTGTAAGCGGGAGGACATCGGGAGCATCCTTCTTGTCAACGTGTATGAGTATGAACGAACACAATCATTGGTCTACATCTGCACATCTTAAAAGCGCGTTTATTGCGGTGCAGCAATCTGTTTCCGACAGGGCGTTCCTGCCAAAACAACCTAAGATCGTTTTTTTCGATGATCCGAGCGTCGCTTTCGGCGCGGGACTGATCTTATGAGCGAGGCTGCAGCGATCCCGCCCGGCGATGGCGACGTTGCGGGCACCCGGCTTGACCGCCTGCGCCGGGAGCTGAAGCGGCGACGGCTGGCGGGTTTCGTGGTGCCGCGGGCCGACGCCCACCAGGGCGAATACGTCGCGGCCGGCGAAGAGCGGCTGCGCTGGCTGACCGGCTTCACCGGATCGGCCGGCACGGCAGTGGTTTTCACCGATGCTGCCGCCCTGTTCGTCGACGGCCGTTACGCCGTGCAGGCGAAGGAGGAGGTGGCGGCGAACCACTTCACCCTCTGCCACATCCTCCGCCAGCCGATGACCGACTTCATCGCCCGGACCCTCCCGCGCGGCGGCCGCCTCGGCTTTGATCCGTGGCTGCACACGCGATCACAGGTGCGGGCGCTGGAGGCGGCCACGGTGCGCGCCGGCGGCCGGCTGGTGGCGGTCGCCGACAACCCCATCGACCGGCTCTGGGCGGACCGGCCGCCGCCACCGCTGGCCCCGCTGTTCGCACACGACGCGGCCTTCGCCGGCGATGCATCGGCCGACAAGCGCGCCCGCATCGGAGAGGAGCTGCGCCGCCAGGAGGAGGATGCGGCCGTGCTTGCGCAGCCGGACTCGATCGCCTGGCTGCTGAATATCCGCGGTGGTGATGTCCCTTACGCGCCCTTGCCGCTCGTTTTCGCAATAATCGACGCCGGCGCCGCGGTGACGCTGCTGTGCGACCCGCGAAAGCTGACCCCGCCGGTCGTCGCCCACGTGGGAGAGGGGGTGCGGATCGTTGATCCGGCCGCGATCGGCGACGTGCTCGACGGCCTCGGCGCCGCCGGTGCCCACGTCCGCGTCGATGCCGACGGCACCCCCGAATGGATCGTCCGGCGCCTGGCGTCAGCCGGCGCCTTCGTCACCTTCGGCGCCGATCCGTGCCAGTTGCCGAAGGCGACAAAGACCGCAGCCGAGTGCGCCGGCATACGCGCCGCCCACCGCCGCGACGGGGCTGCCCTCGTCCGCTTCCTTGCCTGGCTGGCGGGGGTCGCGGCGATAGAGCAGGTCAGCGAAATCGAGGCCGCCGACCGCCTCGCCGCTTTCCGGGCCGAAGGCGAGCACTACCGCGGGCCGAGCTTCCCGACGATCTCTGCCGCCGCCGGCAACGGCGCCGTCGTCCACTACCGAGCGACCGAACGAAGCAACCGCCGTCTCGCCAAGCACAGCCTTTATCTCGTCGATTCGGGCGCGCAGTATCTCGACGGCACGACCGACGTCACCCGCACCGTCGCCATCGGCCGGCCGACCCCGGAGATGCGAAAGCGCTTCACCGAGGTGCTCAAGGGTCATATCGCCCTGGCTTCGGCGGTATTCCCGAAAGGAACGACCGGGAGCCAGCTCGATGCGCTCGCCCGGCTGGCCCTGTGGCGGTCGGGTGTCGACTACGACCACGGCACCGGCCACGGAGTCGGCGCCTTTCTCGGCGTACATGAGGGGCCGCAGCGGATCTCGAAGCTGCCGAACCGCGTCGCCCTGGAGGTCGGGATGGTCGTCTCCAACGAGCCCGGATACTACAAGGAAGGCGCCTTCGGCATCCGCATCGAAAATCTCGTTATGGTGGTTCCCGCCGTGGCGCCTATGGGGGCGGAGCTTGAGCTTCTGCAGTTGGAGACGCTCACCCTGGCGCCGATCGATCGCACTTTGATCGATCTGTCGCAGCTTTCGCCTGCGGAGGTGGCGTGGCTCGATGCCTATCACGAGCGCGTCCGCGAGGCCCTGTCAGGGATTCTGGACGCGGCGACCGCCGACTGGCTCGCCGCAGCGACGGCGCCGCTCGCGACGGCGGACGGGGGCGCCGCTAGCGCCGCCGGCCGGAGCCCATCACCGCCGGCCGGCGACCCGGGCGCAGCAGCATCAACGTAACGAGACGACTGGCCATCCGATAGCCTCCCCGGGCACGCGAGCAGCCGAGGATCGGCGGCAGCCCCGACGGCCATTGTAGAGGCGAGGGCGCCGGCACCGAGCATGAAGCTTTCGTTGCGCTGCATGGAATGCGCAGACCAGAGGTTAAAGGCCGTTGCTGTAGATGGGCCGTCGTCGCCTAAGCAGGCGAGCGGCGCTCGTCGCCGATGTCCTCTCAGGCGCCGGCGTAGTCGGCCCAGCAATTCGGCGTCTCGTAGACGCGGACGTGAGCCAGTTCCGGCAGCGCCGGCCGGGCGCGTTCCCAGATCCAGACGCAGATCAGCTCCGCCGTCGGATTGGCGAGACCGTCGATCTCGTTGAGGTAATGATGATCGAGGGCGGCGAGCAGCGGCGCGAAGGCGGCCTCGACCGCGAAAAAATCGACGACGAATCCGGAAGCCGGATCGACGGCGCCTTCGAGGGTCAGCTCGACCCGGTAGGTATGCCCATGCAATCGATGACAGCGATGGGTCGGCGGCACGCCCGGCAGCCGGTGTGCCGCCTCGAAGCGGAAGGCTTGGGTGATCCTCATGGAATGCCGAGCACCTTGTGCAATTGCAGGCTTAAGCGCCAGCGCGGATGGGCGAGGCAATAATCGACAGCAAGCCTGGTATGGCGATCCCGATCCGGCCCGTCCATCGGTTGCAGAAAGAAGTACCGGAAAGCGAGGTGTTCGAAGCGCTCCGGCTCGGCGCCCGCTTGCGGAAACACCAACTTAATCTCGTCGCCCGAGGTCAGGAGCAACGGCGCCGCCGCCTTCGGGCTAACGCAGACCCAATCGAGGCCGGCCGGCAGCGGCAAGGTGCCGTTGGTCTCGATGGCGATGCGAAAGCGGTGGCGGTGCAGCGCCGCGATCAGAGGCGCATCGAGCTGCAGCGCCGGCTCGCCGCCGGTGACGACGACGAAGCGGCTGTCGCCCTCATTGGCAGGCCAGGCACGGGCGACCCAGACGGCGAGGGCGTCGGCCGCGGCGAAACGGCCACCGCCCGCCCCGTCGGTCCCCACGAAGTCGGTGTCGCAGAATGTGCAGAGGGCGCCGTCGCGATCCCGCTGCCGGCCGCTCCACAAGTTGCAGCCGCTAAAGCGGAGGAAGACCGCCGGCCTGCCGGCCTGCCGTCCCTCGCCCTGGAGAGAGTAGAAGATCTCCTTGACCGCGTAGCCCATGCGTCCCGCCAGCTCGCTTTGTTGCAACCAACCGGCGGCCCGCGCTCAGGCGCTGTGGGGGCCGCGCGGCAGCCGGTCGAGGACCGCAAACACCACCTTATAGGCAACGTAATAAAAGAAGATAAGATTGACGCCGGGGATCAGCGAGAGGACCGCCCAAAGAACCGGGCTGGCGCCGTCGATGCGTCGCGCGAGGAAATAATTGCCGATGGCGAAAGCGATGCCGATCAGGGCGAACGGCACAAAGCCGCCCGTCATCATCGTCGTTGCGTCGGGGGAATTGATCGTCTGATCCACCAGTTGAGGCTCCCTCGCTGTGGTTGCTGCCGCCGCGTCCGCCTGGAGCGACCCCCTGGCCGCCGCTGCTCATTTTACCCATACGCCCGATCTGCGGTAGCGCGTTGAGCGGCCGCCGCGGCAGACGATTAAGGTGACGTCAGCCGCGGCTCGGGGGTGCCGGACCAAACGAGCCGCAAAACATCTCCTTGCGTTACCGACTGCACCGCATGCGGAAGCAGGGCGACGAGGCAGGTGCCGCCCGCATGGCGCACCGAGGGATAGACGATCCCGTTGCCTCCGGCCGCGCGCACCCGGCCGGCGTAGGCGTTGCCGAGCGGATAGCCCACGGCCGGATCGGGATCAAGACAGGCGGGCGACGGCACGATGCCGCGCAGGTCGGCAAAGTCGCCGGCGAAACCGGCGAACAGCTCGGCATAATCGACCGTAGCATGGAAGTCGCCGATACAGGCGAGTTCGCGAGCGAGGTGGAAGGCGACCTCGGCAACCGCCGTCTGCCGGGAGAGCGCCGCATACCAGGCGCCGCGGCCGGGGCCGCTGAACCGGTTCGCCTCGCGTGGCCGCGAATAGGCGAAGGCGGCGTTGATGAACGACGCCTGGGCAACTCCGAAGACGAGCTCGCGGGCGGCAAGCTGCGCGCTTCCGTGGTGTTCGGCGGCGAGCCGGGCGCTGGTCGCCGCCTCGATGGCGGCGAGGTGATCGAGGCGGTCGCGGCCGACAAGGCCGAGGAGGACAGGATCGCGGAGGCGCGCGGTGGCGACGAGACGGACGGTGCGGGCGAAGGTCAGCCGTACCTGCGGCGGATCGGTAGCATCTGCCGGCATCAGCGAGGGGATCAGAGGCCGCCGCGGAGCGCGTCGACATGGCGGCGGGTCTCGATCATCGAAGGAATGCCGCCCTCGGTCATCGTCTCGATCGGCGTGCGACCCTCGAACAGCGGCCCGGTGTTGACGAGGCGAGGCCAGCGGTCGGCCATGTCATCGGCGAACAGGAGGTGCAGCCCCTTGTAGATGCCGACCAGCGCCGAGACGCGGGTGAGCTGGTCCTGCGACAGCGCCTGTGCCCAGGTGCCGGCGCGGATGCGGTCCCAGGTGCTGGCGGAGACGCCGAGCAGCGCCGCCATCTCGTCGCCGGTCAGTCGCCAGGCGGGAGCCAGATTGCGCATCGCCTCCAGGCCGGCCGGGGTCAGCCGCCGCCGCTCCGCCTCGCGGCCGAAGCCTGAGAGGAAAGCCCTAGTTGGGGATGGTTCCGTCGGGGACGACTGAGCCTTGCCGATGGGCAGCAGCGATGCCATGGGGGCCTCCTTTCCCATTAGGTAGCACCAGATGACGCTTTATTCAAGGCCATCTGAGGGACGCCTAAACGAGGATGCCGGCGGTTATCGTTCGTTGCCGCCCCAGATTTCCTGCTCGCAATAGGATTCGGACGCGTATTGCATGCAGCTCGCCATCAGATCGCCGGTGCCGCTGTAGGCGGTGATGGGTAGCGTTGGTGGCGGGTCCGGCTGGAGGCCGCAGCCCGCCAACAACAAGAGCAAGCTCGTAACGCCCGACCCGACAAAGACGGCTCGCATGTGCCCGCTCCTCCCAGCCGCCCCCCACTACCGCCCGGGCGGCGTTTCGAACGCAATTTCTTTCAGTCTATGATGTTGGATGCGGCCGCCGGCAACACCAGCCGCCTGCTCTGCTTAAAATGCGCCACCGGCACCGGCGGGGCTTTTCGCCGGGATATTTGCAGCTGGCGGCCGCTAGGCTCAGGGGAAGCGGCCGCCGCCGCCCCAGATCTGCCGCTCGCAATACCACTGCGAGGCGTACTGCATGCACTTGGACATCAGATCGCCGGTGCCGCTGAAGTCGACAATGTCGAACTGCGGCGGCGGCGTCGGCTCCAGGACGCAGCCGCCGACCAGCGACAGCATCAGCAGCGCCGCCGCGATTGCGCTCGTCTTTCGCATCGCTCCTTGCTCTCCCGCGGCGACCATGCCCCTTAGAAATATAGGTAGTACTCCGCCGGCGGGAAACGTCGGCGAGGACTGCGCTCGGGATTTCCCCCGGCCGTCTCGCGGTACACGCCGGTCTGCTCATCGGCAGTGACGGCCGTCATTGGTTCCCTGGCAAGCTTTAAGCAATATCCACAGAAAACCATGACATTTTTCAGCGACTGGGAGCTGTCAGTGAGCCCGGTTCTCTTTCGATGCCTCAGAGGTCTTCTCCTCTTGTTGCTTTCGGTTATGGCAATCGAAGCAAGAGCGGATGATCTCTCTTTATTCAAGAATGTCTGACCTTTACCGGGTTCTATAATGGGCTTGCCGATGGCGAGGCGGGACCGAGGACGGCGGAGGCGATCAAAGCCTTTCAGCGATCGATCGGCCAAGCGGACAGCGGCTGGCTGGCGGTCTACGACGCGGCGCGCCTGTATGAAGCCTGTGCCGAGAAAAAGCGCAGGCTCGGCTGGGCTCCGGAACGTTTTCAAACCGGCGGCATCACGATTGATCTGCCGCTCGGAGTAATCGAGCGAAGGGAGGTTCAGCACCAAACCGCCGACATATACGCGGTCACATTTAGCGGGGCCGATAACAATTTCGTCGTCTACGTGGCCACGGGGCGGAAAGCCACCTTAGCCGACTTGAACAGGATGTATGTCGGCTACGAAAGCAGTCCGCAGCTCAGCGTGTCGTACAAGGTGCGCAAGCCAAACTGGTTTGTCGCCTCGGGTACGAACGCGAAAGGCGCTTCTTTTTATAGCTACGGCAGATTGGACGACGATCGGCTGTTTACCTACATGATGGCTTGGAACGACGTTTCGGACCCGCTGGTCGGCGGTGTCCAGATCATGATTCTCAATTCCTTCAAGAAGCGCAACTTTACGGAAGCAGCGACGCGGAGGCGCGATACGGCCGGAAATCAGCCGCTGATCGCCACGGACGGCACGGCGTTCGAGCGGGCGTCGCAGCCGCAGCCTCTGCCGCCGAAGTTGTCCGCGACGGACATCTTCAAGAAGGTGAGAAGGTCCGTCTGGGTCCTGCTCTCGTTCAATCCCAAGCTTGGCAAATCCGAACCCGATGAAGTTGCGCTGGGTTCAGCGGTCGCTGTCGGCCCGACCACCTTGTTCACCAACTGCCACACCCTGAAGGGACACGCCCGGCACTTCATCACGCGTGCGGAAACGGATGACGCCATCCCGGTTGCGATCGCCAGGGCCGACTATGACGGCGACCGCTGCGTGGTGCAGACGCAGCAGAACTTGCCCGATTTTGTTCACATAAAACCCTACGCCGCGATCGACGTCGGTGAGGAGGCGTATTCGATCGGCACGCCGGAAGGGTATGATCTCACGATGGCGAACGGCATCGTGTCGGGAAAAAGACTGCGAGACGGATTGCGCTATCTGCAGACCACCGCTTCCATCTCGCACGGATCTTCGGGCGGAGGGCTGTTCGACAGTGCCGGCAGACTGATGGGCATCACCACCTACTACATCGCCGATAGCCAGAACCTGAACTTCGCTATTGCCGCCGACGCATTCTGATCGGGCCGTCCGCTCGCGCGGCGTCCGTAAGCCGTTACCTGCCGCTGGCGACCGGGGCTTCACTCGGCAGTGCCCGGTAGTATCCACTCGCGCGCCATGCCGGCGAGCAGGTGATAGACGTTGTGGCAGTGGAAGAACCAGCGGCCGGGATTATCGGCGACGAACTGGAAGCGCGCGGTCTCGCCGGGCGCAATGCTGAGCGTGTGCTTGAAGGGCGCCAGCCGCGGATCGACCCCCTGGCTGAGCAGGCGGAAGAAATGGCCGTGCAAGTGCATCGGATGCCACATGCGCGTCCGGTTGGTCATCTCGACGAGGAGGCGATCCCCGGGGGCGACGATCAGCGGTTCCGCCTTCGGCCACACCTCGCCGTCGATCATCCATAGGTAGTCGGCCATGCGCCCTTCCAGCGGCAGGACGTAGGTGCGCGTCGGCGGCGCAAGCTCCATCGGCCGCCGGGCGCGCAACTGGCTGTAGTGCAGCGTGCGTCCCTGCCATTTTGGCTTCCCGCGGTCCACCTTCGCCGAAGCGTCCGCGGTGCGGACGATACCGATCGCCTGCCCGGAGCCGTCCTCAGCCTCGGCGCGGATGGTGCTGCTGCCGGGTATCGTGATGCGAACGAGGAGGTCGTAGCACTCGCCCATGCCGATGCGGAGGGAGTCGACCTCGACCGGTGCCACCGGCTGACCGTCGGCGTGGGTGACGGTCAGTGCGTGGCCGTCGATGCCGAACCGGAAGAACGTCGACGCGGCGCCGTTGATCAGCCGGAAGCGAACGCGGTCGCCGGCCTTGGCGATGCAGACGAACGGGTCGGCCGGGCCGCGGCCGTTGAAGAGAAAGGAGTCATAGCGGACGTCCGAGAGATCCGGCGCCGTGTCCCCCATCTTGTCGGCCGGCATCGGCATCGCGGTCGTCGATGTCGTGTCGGGCATCCCGCCGCCCGCCGAACGGCGAAGCGCGGGAATGATCGCGGCCGGATCGGAATGCAGCCAGTCGGAGAGAAGGAGAACGTAGTCGCGGTCGTACGCGCCCTCTTCGTCCTTCGCCTCGATGATCAGGGCGCCGGCGAGGCCGCGTTGTTCCTGCAGCTCATAGTGGGAGTGATACCAGTAGGTGCCGCTCTGGACGAGCGGGAACTCGTAGACGTAGAACTCGCCCGGCGGCACCGGCGGCTGGCTGACATTGGGCACCCCGTCCATCGCCGACGGCACCAGGAGGCCGTGCCAGTGCACCGTCGTCGGCTCGTCGGGCAGACCGTTCTGCAGCACGACCCGGAACAGCTCCCCCTCGCGCAGGCGCAGCTCCGGTCCGGGAAAGCGGCCATTCACCGTTTGCGCAAGGACTTCGGCGGCGCCGTCCGGGTTGACGCGGCTCTGCTCGATGTGAAAGAGCCGCCCGCCGTTGGGATAGCGCGCAGGCTCGGCCGACGCGGGCACGCTCCTTGCCAGCGCTGCCTGCGGCACCGCCGCCAGCGCGGCAAGACCGCCTGCCTTCAACAGCGCCCGCCGCGACCAGTGCGGTGCGAGCCAGTGCGGATCGAGCCAGCGGGGATCGAGAAAGACATGCTGGTTGCCGCCGTTCATCCGTTCGTCCCTCCCGCCGCGCGCCGGCGATGCAGACCGCGATCGTCGACAGAATCGTGCTCTTGGTCGCGGTGATCAAGAAGATAGCGGCCGAGGCAGCCGAGGCGGGCGACGCCGATGCCTCAGCGGAACAGGTTCGCAAAGAAGACGGCGCTCATCATCAGGCCGATACCGATGATAATGCCGCGCACCACCCTTGGGCTCAACATCTGGGCGACTGCCACGGCGAAGGTGATGACCGAGACGGCCGAGATGACGAACGACAGGCCGTTCTTCAGGCCGTTCAGCGCGGTCAGATCGTGCATCCCCCACAGCGCGAAGAGCGCCAGGAGAACGATGCCCGAGGTGGCAGAACAAGCCTGCGGACACAGGCCGTCTTATCGAAGTAAAGCGGATGTTGATCTACATGCAGTCGAGTGTTATATTATTCAGTCTTTTCTCGCCGCAGGTCTGGCAAAGGGGGGCTCAAAAAATTTAGGCGGACTGCCATCGGGCGTGCTCAACCTTCAGCGGAGGCACGTCGTTGTCGGCGACAGCCACAGCCATGAGTGCTCCGCCCTAAAGGCGGGTGAAAGAGCGTTGGCAGTTTCGCGGGCTGCCAACAAATCATCGCAAATAAAGTGATACTACCACAGCGGGAGTCGTTTCTTGGGAGGACAAAATGGACAACCCACTTGGAAGCTTTCGCATTTCGTTCGCCGCTGCTTGAACGGCATTAACTGTAGTAGCGGCCAATCCGGCCCTCGCCTGGAAAGGAGAAGGGTGCGACGTCCACTACCGCGTCACCGACCTCGGCACCCTCGGCGGAAGTTATGCCCGGGCTCTGAACGTCAACAACCATAGCCACGTCACAGGCTATAGCTACACCTCGACAGGCGATACCCATGCCTTCCTGTGGACTCGACAAGGCGGGATGGAGGACCTGGGCACTCTGCCCGGCGGCACCCGGAGTTTCGGTTATGGCATCAACGATCGGGACCAGGTGGTCGGGGTCAGCGTAACGGCCACCGGCCATGAACACGTGTTCCTGTGGAGCCGACAGCATGGGATGCGCGATCTGAGTAGTGTCCCCGGCGGCTCGCCTGATATCAACAACCGTGGTCAGGTAGTCGGGCCGGCCGGCCTTTGGTCCCCGGGTCACGGCTGGCAAGATCTCGGTACTCTGGGTGGTGACACTCCCGGTCCGGGCGGCATCAACGACGTCGGGCAGGTGGTGGGAGAAGGCGAAACAGCGAGCGCTGAATTTCACGCCTTTCTTTGGACGGATGAGAACGGGATAATGGATATCGGCACCCCCGCAGGCTATACAAGTAGCGGTGCTAGTAAAATCAATAATCGAGGTGCGGTTGCGGCTGAGGGAAACGACTCCGAAGGGGCAACCCGGGCCCTTCTGTGGACCAAAGCACGCGGCTGGGAGGAACTGGGCAGTCTAGGCGACGCCTATGTCGCTTCGCAAGCGGAAGACATCAACAACCTCGGGCAGGTCGTAGGTTCAGCTAGCGACGCTAATTTCAACGTGGCGGTTTTTACCTGGTCACGAAAATGCGGCACGCAGAAGCTGAGCGTGACGAACCCGTCATTTTCCTTTACCGATCCCCATATTATCGATCTGGGGCAAATCTCTGGCGGATATTGTGTTCGCACACCGACTTCTCACTGCGGCGCAGCCTTGCTGACGCCCGTGCACGAGGAGGCGGTCTCGGCGGCGGATCAATAGGGCCTCGCTGCACGTTGCCTTCGACGCCCCGATCTCCTCTCACACGGGGGGGGTCGGGGCGCGTCCTCGTCGTTAGCGCAGGAGCGAGGCATCGCGTACCGTCCGGGGCCGGCTTGGCCCGGACATTCGCCCCCTTGTGTGGGAACGCTCCGCATTCCGCTCCGCTTCATTGCGGGCTACTACCGTACATCGGTGTCCATGCCGGATTGCCCCCAGCCGAATTTTCAAAAGAATTTTCAAGAAGTTCGCATATCAGGCCAGGTTCGTCCCCCGGCTCGCCATCGCAAATCCCAAGTGGGACGGGTCCACGACGGAAGAGGGTCGTCAGCGCGGACGAGGAATGCATGGCTGCGGCCCGTTCGCGGGTCGGCGTTCAGGCGAACAGGTCGGCGAGGTGGATGCGGATATCGGGAGGATCGAGATCGAGGCTGCCGTCACGCATTATGCGCGTCTCGATGCGGCCGTCTTCGTCGATCCGATGGTGCACGACCGCGCGGGTCCTGGTATCGACGAGGAGGTAGTGTCGGAGCGACGGCAGCCGCACATAGTCGGCGAGTTTGGCCCCGGCGTCGCGCGCCTGCGTCGACGGCGAGAGTACCTCGATAACAATCAGCGGGTCGATGATCTTAACCGCGTCTTCGTCGAGGGGGCTGCCGCAGCGGACGAGGGCGTCCGGCTCGTACACGGTCCAGTCATCGATGGCGACGGCCATGCCGTCGGGGTAGGTCGTGCAGTCGAGCGCGGCCGCCCTCACCGCATCGTCCAGCGCCCGCCAGACCTTCGCCTTGACGAGCGCGTGGCCGGATCGCTCCGGCGACATGGCGACCGGCTCCCCGGCAACGAGTTCGTAACGGTCGACCTCGCTGCGCCGCGTCAGCCAAGCGATGAACTCGTCGGCGGTCATCCGCGGCCGGGCGGCGACGCCCATGGCGCTTCCTTCCTCTAAGCCGCTTCCTTCGCGTGTTCGCCGACGACGGTGACGATGTCGGCCATGATCGCGTTCAGGTCGAAGTCCTTCGGCGTGTAGACGCGGGCGACGCCGGCGGCGATCAATTTCGCCGCGTCCTCGGGCGGAATGATGCCGCCGACGACGACGGGGACATCGGCGAGGTCCGCCTGCCGCATCTGCTGCATGATCTCAGTGACCAGCGGCACGTGGGAACCGGAAAGGATGGACAGGCCGACGATGTGGACGCCTTCCTCCAGCGCGGCGGCGACGATCTGCTCCGGCGTCAGCCGGATGCCCTCGTAGACAACCTCGAAGCCGGCATCGCGGGCGCGCAGCGCGATCTGCTCGGCGCCGTTCGAATGGCCGTCGAGACCGGGCTTGCCGACCAGCATCTTGATCCGGCGGCCGAGCCGGTCGGTGACCTCCTCGACCTTGGCACGCAGCGTCTTCAGGCCGGTGATGTCGGCGGCGACGACGGCTTGGGCGACGCCGGTCGGCGCCCGGTACTCGCCGAACAGCTCACGCAGGAGGCCCGACCATTCGCCGGTGGTCACGCCCGCGTGGGCGCAGGCGATGGTCGCCTCCATGATGTTGCGGCCCTCGCGGATGGTTGCGGCGAGTGCGTCCATGCTCACATTCACGCGCCTGCGTCGCGCGCCTCCCGCCACGCCTTGAGTGAGCGGATCTGCTCGTCCTCCGCCCGGGGATCGACGGTGATGATGCTCTCCTCGCCCGCGCCCAGTGGTGACGGCTCGCCCTCGGTGAACTTGTTGACGCCGACGACGATCTGTTCGCCCGCCTCGATCGCCGCCAGCCGCGCGGCGTTACTCTCGACCAGCCGCCGCTTCATATAGCCGGCCTCGCAGGCGGCAACCGCGCCGCCCATCTCGTCGATCTTGGCGAGCTCTTCGCGCGCCTGGAAGGCGAGGGCCTCGACCTTTTCGGCGATGACCCGGGAGCCGTCGAAGATGTCGGCATAATCGAGGAGGTCGGTCTCGAAGGCGACGATCTGCTGCAGCCTGAGCGACCACTGCTGGTCCCACGGCCGCGGCAGACCGAGCGCCTCGTTCCACGCCGGCAACTGCACGGCGCGCGCACGCGCATTCTTCGACATGACGACGGCGAGCATCTCCAGGAGGATGCGATAGACGTTATTCTCCGGCTGCTGCTCGGTCAGCCCGAGCGAGTTGACCTGCACGCCGTAGCGGAAGCGCCGCAGCTTGTCGTCCTCGATGCCGTAGCGGACGCGGCAGATCTCGTCCCACAGCTCGTTGAACGCCCGCATCTTGCACAGCTCGGTGATGAAGCGGATGCCGGCGTTGCAGAAGAAGCTGATGCGGCCGACCACCTGCGGGAAGTCATCGGCCGGCACCTGGCCGGACGCGCGGACCGCATCGAGGACGGCGATCGGCGTTGGCGAGCGCGAAGGCGAGCTCCTGCTCGGGCGTCGCCCCCGCCTCCTGCAGGTGATAGGAGCAGACGTTGATCGGGTTCCACCGCGGCACCTCCTTGTAAGTGAAGGAGACGACGTCGGCGATCAGGCGCATCGACGGCGCCGGCGGGAAGATGTAGGTGCCGCGCGACAGGTATTCCTTGATGATGTCGTTCTGGGTCGTGCCAGAGAGCTGCGCCCGGCCGACGCCGCGGCGCTCGGCGGCGGCGATGTAGAGGGACAAGAGCCACGCCGCCGGCGCGTTGATCGTCATCGACGTGTTCATCTTGTCGAGCGGAATGCCGTCGAGGAGCGTGTCCATGTCGCCCAGATGGCTGACCGGCACGCCGACCTTGCCGACCTCGCCGCGCGCCAGCACGTGGTCGGAGTCGTAGCCGGTCTGGGTCGGCAGATCGAAGGCGATCGAAAGCCCGGTCTGGCCGCGCGCCAGGTTCTTTCGGTAGAGCGCGTTCGATTCCTTAGCCGAGGCGTAGCCGGAATAGGTGCGGATCAGCCACGGGGCATCCCGCTTCGTCGGTTTTTTTGCTGCGACTGCTAATAGATCGCCCATTCCCATTCCCTCCCATCGCCATGACGTCGCCGGCTGGAGCAGCCGCACCCACAAACGGGGCCAGTGGCAAAGTGCCGTTATAGAAATAATGCGCCTACCGGAGACGTTGCGCAGGTTAGCAAATTGTGCGTTGCGAAGAAAGACGCTCCGGTCTAAAAGATTCGGTCTCTCAATTCCGTGACGCATGCCGATTGGGCGGCGTGCACGGCGCGCCCGAGCACGGAGAGGCGAGCCGGGAGTTGGATCCCATACATAGGGCTCCGCCGCCCTGATATAAAACCGGGACGCGACGCGAACCCGCAAGAGGAGGGACGAGAATGACAAAAGAAGTGTATACGATTGGCGAACAACCCCCCCTCGGGGAGGTCCCGCCGAAGATGAACGCGTGGCTCGTGCGCGAGGACCGGTTCGGTCAGCCGATGACCGCGTTCCAGAAAGAAGTCGTTGACGTCCCTTCGATTGCCGATGACGAGTGCCTCGTCTATGTCATGGCCGCCGGCATCAATTACAATAACGTTTGGGCGGCACTCGGTATTCCGATCAATGTCATCAAGGCGCGGCAGAGGAAAGGCGAGAAGGAAGATTTTCATATCGGCGGCTCCGATGCCTCCGGCATCGTCTATGCCGTCGGCAAGGACGTCACCAATGTCAAGGTCGGCGACGAGGTGGTCGTGCACTGTGGTCAGTGGGACCGGAACTGCCCGTGGGTGCTCGCCGGCAACGATCCGATGTACTCGCCCACTTTCCGCATCTGGGGGTATGAGACCAATTTTGGCTCGTTCGCCCAGTTCAGCCGGGTGCAGGGGCAGCAGTGCATGCCCAAGCCGAAGCATATGAACTGGGAAGAGGCGGCGTCCTACGTTCTCGTCGGCGCCACCGCCTGGCGGATGCTGCACGGCTGGCCCGAGCACAAATTGAACCCGGATGATGTGGTTATGATCTGGGGCGGCGCCGGTGGTCTCGGCTCGATGGCGATCCAGATCGCGAAAGCCGCCGGGGCGGTTCCGGTCGCCATCGTCTCCGGCGAGGACAAGATCGACTATTGCCTGAAACTCGGCGCCAAGGGCTGCATCAACCGCAGGAACTTCGACCATTGGGGGATGCTGCCGCACTGGAAGGACAGCGTCGGCTATAACACCTGGCTGAAGGGCGTCCGCGCCTTCGGCGCCGCCATCTGGGACATTCTCGGCGACAAACGGGCGCCGAAGGTGGTTTTTGAACATCCAGGTGAATTGACCATCCCGACGTCGCTGTTCGTCTGCGACACCGGCGGCATGGTCGTCATCTGCGCCGGCACCACCGGTTACAACGCCACCGTCGATCTGCGCTACCTGTGGATGCGGCAGAAGCGCGTCCAGGGCTCGCACTTCGCCAATTGTGCGCAGGCGAACGACATGAACGAGCTGGCGCTTGCCGGCCTTCTCGATCCGTGCACGTCGCGGGCGTTCACCTATGAGGAGCTGCCGCAATCGCACCAGCTGATGCACGACAACATGCATCCTCACGGCAATATGGCGGTTCTCATCGGCGCGCCGACCTTCGGCCTCGGCAAGACCGCCGCCGCACCGGTCGCCGTCGCCAAACCGAGCCTGGCGAGGACCGACGTCCGCGATGCGCCGCACCCGTATCCGCTGTCGGCGCCGCTGCCGAGCGTCGAGCCGACGATCGAAGGCGAATTCGAGGTGTTCGACGACGGCTCTACCGTTCGCGATCATATGCATAAAGGCATCATTTCGTGCGCCAAGAACGACACGCTTGAGGATGCAGCGCGGATCATGATGGACAACGACGTCCATGCGGTCGTCGTCGTCGATCAGGACAAGGCGGTCGGCGTCGTCTCCCAGACCGATATCGTCCTTGCCCGCCAGGGACGTTCACCGGGCCAGACGCGCTCGCTCAAGGTTGCCGACTTCATGACCGAAGGCTGCGCCACCTGTGATGCGGCGACGCCCCTGTCGAAGGCGATCACCGACATGCTGCGCCGCCGCATCCATCGTCTCGTGGTCAGTGACGAACAGGACAAGCCGGTGGGCGTCCTGTCGATGACCGACATCGTCCGCAAGGTTCTCTCCTGAGGCCGGCCACAGCCGGGTCCGGTGGCTGTTCGCGGCCATCGGGCGGCCCGGCCGGTCTGGATGTGACCGGCCCCCGCCGATCGCCATCCCTTCGGACGCATCAAGAGGGCCAAAGACAACCGGTTGTCAAAGATCGCCGATGCCACTGCCGTCGGCGCATAGGGAAGGAGGTTCGCCGATGGATGTCGCCCCGTCTGAGAACAAAAACAGCATTGAGGACAAGAACATCATTGTGCCGGAGCTGATTCCGACCTGCGTCGATGCGTTCTCCGCCGCGCAGCACCTGCTGGTCGAGGCGCGCAAGGGGGTATCCGCACTTGTCGTTCGCGGCGGCCGCCTCGATGGCGAGCGGATCGATCGGTATCAATACGCGGCTCACGGATACGCCTGGCTCGCCACCTATGAAGCGTCCCTGCAGCAGATGCTCGCGTGGGCCGAGCGGCTGGAGGCCGACGGCGCGCTCAGCGAGCTGGAGACGCTGATGCTGCAGTCCGCTTATGGGGAATATCTGGCCCAGATCGCCGGCGGCGTGCCGATGACCCAGGTCGAAATGGTTCGTCCGGCCGACATGGGGGTTTCCGACGAGGCGCTGCACGCCTTCTGGCGTCCGTCGGTGGCAACTCTGGTCCGTCATGGCAACACGGACAGCGTGCGTATCCGCATCGCCGAACTGATCGCCGACGGCAACTTCGGCAACCCCGGCATCGATGAGACGCTGGCCATGGTCCGCGAGCAGTTCCGCCGCTTCGTCGAGGAGAAGGTGATCCCGTTTGCCCACGGCTGGCACGAACGCGATGAGCTGATCCCGATGTCGATAATCGACGAGATGGCCGAACTCGGCGTTTTCGGCCTGACCATCCCGGAGGACTACGGCGGGCTCGGCATGGAAAAGATGGCGATGTGCGTCGTCACCGAGGAGTTGAGCCGCGGCTACATCGGCGTCGGCTCCCTTGGAACCCGCTCGGAGATCGCCGCCGAACTGATCCGCCTCGGCGGCACCGACGACCAGAAGGCGCACTTCCTTCCGAAGCTGGCAACGGGCGAGATCCTGCCGACGGCGGTGTTCACCGAGCCGAATACGGGATCGGACCTCGGCTCGCTCCGCGCCCGGGCGGTCAAGGAAGGCGATGTTTATAAAGTCACCGGCAACAAGACCTGGATCACCCACGCCGCCCGCACCGATCTGATGACGCTGCTCGCCCGCACCGATCCCGGCAGCAAGGATTGGAAGGGTCTGTCGATGTTCCTTGCGGAGAAACCGCGTGGTACCGACGAAAACCCGTTTCCGGCGGTCGGCATGACCGGCGGCGAGATCGAGGTGCTTGGCTACCGCGGGATGAAAGAATACGAGATCGGCTTCGACGACTTCGCGGTGCCGGCGGCCAATCTCCTCGGCCGCTCGGAGGGACAGGGCTTCAAGCAGCTGATGGCAACGTTCGAAAGTGCGCGCATCCAGACGGCGGCGCGCGCGGTTGGCGTCGCCCAGAATGCCCTCGAACTCGGCCTGAAGTACGCGCAAGAGCGAAGCCAGTTCGGCAAGCCGATCTTCGCCTTTCCGCGGGTCGCGGTGAAGCTCGCCTGGATGGCGGTGGAGACGATGATCGCGCGGCAGTTGACCTACGATTCCGCCAGGCAGAAGGACTCAGACCGCCGCTGCGACATTGAAGCCGGCATGGCAAAGCTGCTCGCCGCCCGCGTCGCCTGGTCGAATGCGGACAATGCGCTTCAGATCCACGGCGGCAACGGTTACGCCCTCGAGTATCCGATCAGCCGGGTGATGTGCGATGCGCGCATCCTCAACGTCTTCGAGGGTGCGGCCGAGATCCAGGCCCACGTCGTCGCCCGCGGTCTGCTGTCGGCCCGCAACTGAGGGCGCGGCCGGCGGCGAAACCCGGAAACGGACGATGACCCGTTCGCACCACCGCCTTGTTCCGCTCGTCGGCCTGGTGTCGCAGTCGATCAAGGTCGCGCTCGCCGAGCGAGCCGAGCAGACGGGGCACAGCGTCGATCACATCGTCAGGACGGCCTTGGCCGACTACCTGCAACTGAAGCATGGAACTTTGTTCCAGGTCACGACGGCGGCGGGCTTGGTCGAGGGATTGTACCGGGGCGAAATGACCGTCGGCGTACTGCGCGGGCATGGTGATCACGGTGTCGGCACATTCGACGGTCTCGACGGCGAGATGGTCCTCGTCGACGGCCGCGTTTTTCAGATCCGCAGCGACGGCAGCGTCGCCGAGGCCGACGACGCGGTGCGAACGCCGTTCGCCCTGGTCACGCACTTTCGCGCGGAGATGATCCACCACATCGACCAGTGCGCCGGCTACGGGCATCTGCAGCGACAACTCGATCCGTGGCGGCGGTCCGACAACCACTTCTACGCCATTCGCATTGAAGGCCGCTTTGATGAGGTCGTGACGCGGGCGGTGCAGCCGGCCACCGAAGGCACGCCCCTCACGGAAGCGATCCCGAGCCAGGGCGAGTTTCGGGCAACGGACGTCTCGGGCGTGCTCGTCGGCTTCTGGTCGCCGATGTTCGTCACGGCGCTGACGGTGCCGGGCTATCACCTGCACTTTCTCGACGATGAGCGTTGTTCGGGCGGCCATCTGTTCGACGTGCGGGCAGCGAACCTCAAGGTCTCCGTCCAGCACCTCGCCGAGTTCCGCATCTGCCTGCCGGAGACCGCCGATTTCCTGGCCGCCGATCTCACAGCCGACCCGCAGAAGGCCTTCGCTCAGGTGGAGAGCTCCGGCAGAACGACGGCACCAGAGGCAGGCGGAGCGTGAAGCAGGCGGCGAGTTCAACCGGTTGCCAGGGGTTCTGCCAGCGCAGGCGGGGGAAGCGGGCGAAGTCGGTGTCGGCGGAGCAGAGGATCAGACCGTGCTCGATGGCGAGCGCCGCAAGATGCGCGTACATTACCAGGTTTCCGGAGACGCCGGTCGAGACGAGCAGGTCCGCGAGAATTTCGCGGTGGCGCTCGGTCGGCTGGGGAACCCACACCGTCCGATTGTCCAGCCATTGACCGACCTGCTCCCACGCCCGCGGAGCGGAGTGAGGCCGTTCGAACACCCGCGGATTGGTGGCGATGCGGATAAAGGCGAGGAGCACCGGCCAAGGTAGTCCGACGCGCCCCCAGCCATTCAGTTGGCCGGAAAGCCAGTCGCGAGCCTCTACATGACGCGGAGAGTCCTCATTATGGGCATCGACGAGAACGTTCGCATCGACGAGGATCACTTGTAGTCTTCGCCCTCGGCGATCGCCAGTACCTCACCGATGTTATCAAGATTGCCGATCAGGCAGCGGCCGAGCGACGCGGTCCGCGTCCGGAAAGGTTGTCGCTCCGGCTTCGATGCCATCTCGTGCAGCCCGCGGCGCAGGGCCTGATTGACCGCGTCTTTGAGCGTCAGGCTTTCCGTCTGGCGGACGCGTTCGAGGAGCACCGCCACATCGTCATCCAGAGTCAGAGTCGTTCGCATGCATCATGCTGTGGCGTGCTTGATGTCTTGATGTCAAGCAAGGCATCGGTTGTCGGGCACGGCCCGGTGGTGATTTCCGATGACCGGCGCCCGCGGCGATCGTATATATGAGGTATGCACCAGGCTCTCCCCATTCTCCTCGGTATCGCCATGTTCCTGACGCTGGCGGTGTTGTTCGCCGGCGTCATCGCCTTCGCCTTCTCTCCGGGCCTCAACGCCAAGTACGGCAACAAGCTGATGCGCTGGCGGGTCATCCTGCAGGGCGTGGCGCTGCTGCTCTTCGGCCTGATGGTCGCCCTGAACATCGGCTGACGCGCTCCCATATCCCCACCATCGGACGAGGGCAGGCGGGAGGGCGGCGACATGGTGACACTGACGCGGATCTACACGCGGGGCGGGGATAAGGGCGAAACATCCCTCGGCGACGGACGGCGCGTGCCGAAATCCGATCTGCGTGTCGCCGCCTATGGCACGGTCGACGAGACCAACAGCGTTATCGGCCTCGCCCGTTTATCTACGGAAGGCGATGCCGATGCCATGCTGGCGCGCATCCAGAATGATCTGTTCGATCTTGGTGCCGACCTCTGCACGCCGTCGGACGGCCGTAAGGCGGAAGGCGCCTTGCGCGTCGTCGACGCCCAGATCGAGCGCCTCGAAGGCGAGATCGACCGGATGAACGAGCGGCTCAAGCCGCTCACCTCATTCATCCTCCCGGGCGGTGCGCCGGCGGCGGCGGCGCTGCACCTGGCGCGCACCGTCTGTCGGCGGGCGGAACGGCTGATCTGCGAGCTGGCCCAGCACGAGCCGGTCAACGATGTGGCGATCCGCTACATCAACCGCCTCTCCGACCACCTCTTCGTCCTCGCCCGCCATCTCAACGCCGACGGCGCCACAGACGTCCTCTGGATCCCCGGCGGCCACCGCTGAGCCAATTCGACGGACTCCCAGCCCCATGACCGGAACGTCGGCGCTTTTCAGCACCGCCTCGTAGGGGTGCCCGCCCACTTCGCGTTCCGCGTCGCCGCTCGGGACCCCAGGGGCCGGACCCGCCTCGAAGGCCGGACGGCGCGGGGTCGGCAGTCGCTCAGACGTTCATGTAACCCCCGTCGATAAGGAGATCGGCGGCGGTTACGTAGGAAGACTCGTCGCTGGCGAGAAACACCGCGGCGGCGGCGATCTCGTCGGGCCGGCCGACCCGGCCGAGTGGCGCCGCCTTCGTCACGAACCCCTCAAAGCCGGCCAGCGCCTCGGCGGTCAAGCCCATTTTCGTCTGAAACGCCGTCGGGATGAGGCCGGGGCTGAGTGCGTTGACACGAATGCCCTTTGGGCCGAGTTCGCCGGCGAAGGAACGGGCGAACGAGCGCACCGCCGCCTTGGTCGCCGCATAGATGCTGGACATGGCCAGTCCCTTCTCGCTCACCGCCGAGGCATTGAGGATGACGCTGGCACCGGGCCTGAGCAGCGGCAGCAACTTCTGCACGGTAAAAAAAACACCCTTGACGTTGATGTCGAACTGAAAATCGAAGTCTGCCTCATCAACGACGTCGATTGCTTTAAAGGTGCCGACGCCGGCATTGGCAAAGAGGATATCGACGCCTTCGGCAAAAGCGTCGCGGACAGCAGCGACCATCATGTCGAGATCGACGAGCGAGCGGACATCGGCGCGAAACCCGATGACGCCGCGGGCGAGTTCCTGCACCGCCGCTCTGACGCGGTCGTCGTTCCCGCCGGTAATAAGAACCGCGGCGCCTTCGGCGAGAAAGCGGTCAGCGGTCGCAAAGCCGAGCCCGGTTGTGCCACCCGTGATCACGGCCGTCTTGCCGGCAAGCCGGAATGCTCCGTTCGTTTCGATCATCTTGGTTCTCCTGGAGGGCAGCTCGTCAGGGGCGGTGAGTGGACGTCCGGTTTCCAATGAAGCCCCGGAGCGCCCTATCTGCACGTGGGACGCCGACCGAGGGACGCAAGCAATTACCGGTCAGAGTCGCCTCATATCGGAATACCCGAGAGTGCATCAGGCATTGACCTCGCCGGCCGCGGCGGCGCTGAACTCAGCGCGCACCGTCTGTCGGCGGAGCGTCTGATCTGCGAGAACGCGCGCGGCACGAGCCGTCATCCACAGGCGATCCGCTATTTCGAACCGCTTCGAACCGCTTCTTGCGGGCGGTCGACCGGCAGCTTGCAACAAAAGAAGAACAAAATGAGCCAAGCGGGGGACGAAGATCCCTCGCTCAGCTGGACTTGGGGCGACAGCGCAGCGAGCCACGGGTTAGTTTTGGCCCGTTCGGGGGAGCACGCCGACGCCAACATCGGCTAATCATCATGGCAAAACATGGATTTATGGCAAGCAGAAATCACGTCTAAATAATGCCACATTCTGCGGTTAGCGACAGGTTTGCCGACGCGAACAGTAAAATCTGCAATTAATAATAGCTATCATGTGAATTTGTGGCTTTTACTAACAGTAGATTGGCCAGTATCGCATGATAAAATGCCAAAAAAGCGCGTCAACTACGCTCTTTTATTGAATAATGAACTACCATTACCATTACAAGACAGCGCGAACATCGCCCGCCGCTTTTCAGCCCTGGCGTGCGGGCAGCACAACGCCGCTGGCACATCGAGCGGCCAGGTCCCCGTCTGGGGTGCTCCGAAGGAATGGCTTGACAGGAGAAGGATACAGAACCGCCCGACATGCGACGAGCTGATCACGCACATAATGGGCAATAAAAATACGTCAAAACAAGTAAAACAACAGCGACTTATCCGTCTTGGAACCTTGCTTCAAAGGGGAACGGCAATGAAAATGGCATTCGTAAGCCCAACAACGGCTATATCAATGAGCGTACAAGATAACCAACAGGCGGTTGCAAAAAAATCTAAAGAACTCTCCTGCTACCGACTACGAGCCGCCGGCGATTCCGGGACAAATCCAATTTCTTGATCAAAATCCTGTATCTTTGCTGGCCATGATCGTCTTGGTCGGCACCGCATTGATCACCCCCCATCGTGCATCTGCACTTGATGCATACTCAGCCGCAAACTTTCGATCTTCGATCGGCGTCAACACGACTTTCGGCCAGCCCGGCGTCTACATGCAGAAGCCGGAGCAGGTTAAGCAGGCGCTGATTGAACTCGGTGCCCTCAACATCCGCGAGCGGGTCGGCAAGCTTGTTACGCCGCAAGCCCGCGACTTGTGGAACTGCTGCGGGATCAAGACCTTGGCGCGCATCGACGCGCGCTTCGACAACAAGAGGGAAACGAAGGTCAATTCCTCGCTCATCGGCTCCGAAATCGATAAAGCTCTGACCATCGGCGCCAATGCGATTGCCGGCTTTGAAGGCCCGAACGAGTATTCGCATTACCAAAATACCGGAAACTGGTATCTTGACCTCCGCAACTACATGGCGGGCATCCATAATACCGTCCGCTCGGTCGAAAAGCTTTCGACGCCGATCATCGGGCCGACCGTGTTCATGCGGCAGGTCAGCGACATCCGACAGATCGGCAACATCAGCAACTCGATCGACGCGTCCAACCTGCACATGTACATCGGCGGGAATGCCCCGTCGTACCGGCTCGACGAATATATGGGCGATGTCCAGATCATGGCGCCGGGTGAACCGGTATGGGTGACCGAGTTCGGCTATCACAACGGCATGACGTCGAAGCTGGGGGGAATGCCCATCTCCGAGGCCGGCGCCGCCACCTATCTTCCGCGCTGGATCGCCCTGATGTTCAGCAAGAGCCCCCGAGGCAAATTCTTCATCTATGAGTTGATGGACGAAGGCACCAACACGTCCGACCACGAGCAGATGCGCGGGCTGGTGCGCTACAACTTTTCCCGCAAGCCTGCGTTCCACACCGTGCGCCGGCTGATCGCCACCGCGCGTGGTGCAACTCCGGGCCTTCAGCCGCAGCCGCTCGATATCAGCTTCGGCGGACAGACCAATAACCTGAGAAAGGTGCTCCTGCAGAAAAGCAGCAAACAGTACCTGTTGATGCTTTGGCAGGAAGTGGAGAGCTGGGACGTGAAGAAGCGGGCGATGATCAACAATCCGGATCAGCGGGTGACGGTCAGCCTGCCGCGCACGGCTAACTTCACGGTGATCGACACGCAGCCTTATGCCGATGCGTCCGTTGATGCGCCGCCGGCACGCATCGCCACGTCGGCGAAACAGGCGACCGTCTCGGTGCCGGATCACGTGGTCGTCGTGCAACTCGACCTGAACTAGGCGGAAGGCGCCACGCAGCCCGGCCCGACGGCCGGGCTGCGTTCGTCTGCGCGGCGTGCCGCAGCACATCGGCCGCCTTGACCTCGCCGGCCCATCTCCTTAAGTTTGCGCGCTTGGTCCGGGGCCGCGCAGCGCGCCGCGGACGACAGGGTGTCGATCGCCGGCGGGCGGCGCGATGCCCGCCTGAGGGGGACACTATCCGCCCGCCATCGGCAGACGACAACGATAACAACTCACCGCGGGTCGGTCGTCCATGAAGATCCTCGTCTCAATCAAGCGTGTCGTCGATTACAACGTCAAGATCCGGGTCAAGGCGGACACGTCGGGCGTCGAGCTCGCCAACGTCAAGATGTCGATGAACCCGTTCGACGAGATCGCGGTCGAAGAAGCGGTCCGCCTCAAGGAGGCCGGCAAGGCCGCCGAGATCGTCGCCGTCTCGATGGGGCCGGCGCAGTGCCAGGAGACGATCCGTACAGCACTGGCCATCGGCGCCGATCGCGGCATTCTCGTCGAAACCGCCGACGCACTGCAGCCGCTTGCCGTCGCCAAGCTTTTGAAGGCGCTGACCGAGCGCGAGAAGCCGGATCTGGTCATTCTCGGCAAGCAGGCGATCGACGACGACTCCAATCAGACGGGGCAGATGCTGGCGGCGCTCAACGGTTGGCCGCAGGGAACATTTGCCTCGAAAGTGGTTCTCGATGGCGGTGAAGCCGTTGTCACCCGCGAGGTCGACGGTGGCCTGGAGACGGTGGCCTTGAAGATGCCGGCGGTGGTGACCACCGACCTCAGGCTGAATACGCCGCGCTATGCGTCGCTGCCGAATATCATGAAGGCGAAAAAGAAGCCGATCGAGACGATCAAGGCGGCCGATCTCGGCGTCGATACGGCGCCGCGGCTGAAGACGTTGAAGGTGGAAGAGCCGCCGAAACGGCAGGCCGGCGTCATGGTTAAGACGGTTTCCGAACTCGTGGATAAACTCCGGAATGAAGCGAAGGTCCTCTAGATGAGCGTCCTCGTCATAGCCGATCATGACAATGCCGCCCTCAAGCCGGCGACCTTGAACGCCGTCACCGCCGCAGCCAAACTGGGGGACGTGCACGTTCTCGTCGCCGGGTCGGAAGCCGCCGCCGTCGCCGAGGCCGCCGCCAGAGTGGCCGGCGTGACGAAGGTGCTGCACGCGGATGCGCCCGCTTACGCGCACCCCTTGGCGGAGGCGCTGGCGCCGCTGATCGCCCGGTTGGCCGCCGGTTACAGCCACGTCCTGGCGGCGGCAACGACGACCGGCAAGAACCTCCTGCCGCGGGTGGCGGCGCTTTTGGACGTGGCGCAGATCTCCGATATCACGGCGATCGAAAGCGCCGACACCTTTATCCGTCCGATCTACGCCGGCAACGCCATGGCGACGGTGCAGTCGATCGATCCGATCAAGGTGATCACGGTGCGGACGACGACCTTCGACAAGGCGCCGGCCGAGGGCGGGTCCGCCGCCGTTGAAGCCATCGAAGCGGCCGACGATCCGCAGCCTCTCGCGGTTCGTCGGTCAGGAGCTCACGAAGAGTGAGCGTCCGGAGCTGACGAGCGCGCGGATCGTCGTTTCCGGCGGCCGGGGCATGGGCTCGGGCGATAACTTCCACCTGATCGAAACCCTTGCCGACAAGCTCGGCGCTGCCGTCGGCGCATCGCGCGCGGCGGTCGATGCGGGCTTCGTTCCCAACGATTATCAGGTCGGCCAGACCGGCAAGGTGGTCGCTCCCGATCTTTACGTCGCCATCGGCATCTCCGGCGCCATCCAGCATCTCGCCGGGATGAAGGATTCGAAGATCATCGTCGCCATCAACAAGGACGAGGAGGCGCCGATCTTCCAGATTGCCGATTACGGGCTCGTCGCCGACCTGTTCCAGGCGGTGCCGGAACTGGCGGCGGCCCTCGAAAAGACCGGCTAAGTCCGGGGACGGCGGCCGCATCATGGAGATCAACAAGGTTGGGGTGGTCGGCGCCGGGGACATGGGAACCGGCATCGCGCAGATTTGCGCTGTTGCCGGTCTTCCGGTCTATGTCCTCGACGTGACGCAGACCAAGGTCGACGAGGGATTGGCGCGTATAGCCCGATCGCTGGAGCATGCGGTCAATCGCGGCCGGATGACGGAGAGCGACGCCGCGGCCGCGCGCGGCCAGATCACCGGCGGCACCGACTACACCGGCTTCAGCGACTGTCAGCTGGCAATCGAAGCTGCCGTCGAGGATGAGGTGGTAAAGAAGGAGATTTTCCGCCACCTCTGTGAGGTTTTGCCAAAAGACGCGATCATCGCCACCAATACCTCGACACTCTCCATCACCCGGCTGGGGGCGCAGACCGATCGACCCGGCCGCTTTATCGGCACCCACTTCATGAACCCGGTCCCGAAGATGGGCCTGGTGGAGCTGATCCGCGGCATCGCCACCGATGAGGGCACCTACCGTCTCCTCCACGAATTCGCCCGCCGGCTGGGGAAGACGCCGATCAGCGCCGAGGACTTTCCGGCCTTCGTCGTCCATCGCATCCTGATGCCGATGATCAACGAGGCCATCTATACTCTCTATGAAGGAGTGGGATCGGTCGAGAGCATCGACACGGCAATGCGGCTCGGCACCCATCACCCGATGGGGCCGCTGGAGCTCGCGGATTTCATCGGTCTCGATACCTGCCTCGGCATCATGCATACGCTTCACGAGGGCTTGGCCGATTCCAAGTATCGGCCTTGCCCGCTCCTGGTGAAGTATGTGGAGGCGGGGTGGATCGGCCGAAAAGCCGGCCGCGGCTTCTACGATTACTCCGGCGAAAGGCCCGTTCCGACGCGTTGAGACGAGGCTTGCCCGGCCGCCGAATTCCCTTGATGGGGTTCGGACGGTCTGCAATATCTACGCCGCACAATATGTTGCGTTGCGGTAAGCATCGCCGGTCGGGACGCGGATCGCCAGCGACGCAGGACGGAAACGTGGAGCCTCTCACCTACAACAACTTCCAGGTTCGTCTCGCGAGTCTCGGATGGGGACATCGAAGCCGCCCAGCGCCTGCGCTACCGCGTGTTCTACGAAGAGATGGCGGCGATGCCGACGCCCGAGATGCGCGTGCACCGCCGCGACTTCGATGCCTTTGACAGCGTCTGCGACCACCTTCTCGTGATCAATTCGGACGCCGGCAACGGGGACGCCGCCGTCGTCGGCACGTACCGCCTTCTGCGACGCTCGGTCGCCGCGACGCACGGCGGGTTCTATACCGAACAGGAATACGAC
Organism: uncultured Alphaproteobacteria bacterium; assembly: GCA_963781645.1. GTDB lineage: Bacteria > Pseudomonadota > Alphaproteobacteria > Rhodospirillales > Defluviicoccaceae > Defluviicoccus. The sequence goes on from CAWAGY010000011.1 coordinate 71,276, forward strand.
CTTGACGGCGTGCTGACCTACCCCGGCGAAATCGTCGAAGTCGGCCGTTCGTGTGTGGATGCCGCCTACCGCAGCCGCGGTGTAATGCAGCTCCTCTGGCGCGGCCTCGCCGAGTACGTCCGCGTCTACGACATCCATCTGATGTTCGGGTGCGCCAGCTTCCCCGGAACCGAGCCGGATCAGATGGGGGCGCAGCTCTCTTACCTGCACCATTTCCATCTGGCGCCGAGCACGTTGCGGCCGAAGGCGCTTGCTCACCACTACGTGCCGATGGAACGGGTGCCGCCCGGGGGCCTCGACACGCGAGCGGTGCTCGCCGACCTGCCGCCGCTGATCAAGGGCTACTTGCGCGTCGGCGGCTTCTTCGGCGACGGGGCCGTCGTCGATCATCAGTTCAACACCACCGATGTCTGCGTCATCGTTAAAACCGATCAGCTGACCGAGAAGTACGAAAAGCGCTTCCGGGTGGCGACGACCGAGCAGGACGACATGTGAGCGTGCAGACGTACAAGATGCTCACGGTCCTGCGCACCGTGCCGTTCATCCTCAGCTGCGTGCTCTCGTTTTGGCTCTATGCCCTTAGCGGAGGGCCGGCTGGCCCGTTTCCGGCGGCCGTTGCAGATCCGCTGGTGCCGGATCTGCCTGTGGCTGTGCGGCCTTAAGCTGAAGACGTATGGCGCCCCGGTGACCGAAGGTGCCGTTCTCTACGTCTCCAACCACGTCTCCTACCTGGACATCCCGGTGATTTCGCGCATCGTCACCGGCACGTTCATCGCCAAGGCGGAGGTCAGCCGCTGGCCGCTGTTCGGTTATGCGACGCGGATCACCGGGACCATCTTCATCAACCGCGTCGGCGCCGAAGCACGGGCGCAGCGCGACGAACTGGCGCGGCGGCTGGCAAACGGCGAACACCTGATCATGTTTCCGGAGGGCACCAGCACCGACGGCAGCGGCGTCGTACCGTTCAAGTCGGCGCTGTTCAGCCTTGCCGAACACCCGGCGTTGCACGACAGGCTGATCGTTCAGCCGCTGTCGATCGCTTATACACGGACGCGCGACGGCACCCCCCTGGTCGGTCCGCTGCGCGCCCTCTACGCCTGGTTCGGCGAGGCATCACTGGCGCCGCACTTGGCGCGAGTCCTGGGGTCGCCCGGCGGCGAGGTCGAGCTGCGGTTCCTCGCACCGATCAGGGCCGCCGCCGCGACCAACCGCAAGCTGCTTGCCCGACAGGCGGAGGCGGCAGTGAGGTCGGGTGTCGACGCCTCGTTCGCGCCCTACCTCGCGCTCGTCGGCGCGGTGGCGGACGATGAGCGGGAAGCGACGCCGCCGCCACTTACGGAGCGAGGCGAGCGCGCAGCGTCTGCCTGAGCTCATCGATCGACACGAGCCGCCCATCAAGTTCGCAGTACCAGAAGGCCCAGCCGTTGCAGGCCGTCGACATCCTGGAGCTCGGCACCCATGCGGTGGATGGAGCCGCGGCGGCCGCCACTCTCGATGCTGCCGTCGGCGGCGACGCGGGCGCTGAGCCGACGGTTGCGGTCGGTGAGCCGGTCGCCCGCCCGCAGCAGACCGTGCTCGAGCAGCCAGCCGAAGGGGATGCGGGGCGCCTCCCGCGGGCTGGGGGTCGCCAACAGATCGACGTGCAAGATGCCGGCGGTAGCGGCTTCGGCGGCGATGCGCTCCTCCGCCAGGCGGACGTACCCGGGGTCGCGCTCGATGCCGAGCCAGCGGCGGCCGAGCCGCTTGGCGACGGCACCGGTGGTGCCCGAGCCGAAGAACGGATCAAGGATGACATCGCCCGGATTGGTCGCGGCGATGATCACCCGGTATAACAGCGCCTCCGGCTTCTGCGTCGAATGCGCGCGACGGCCTTCCCTCTTCAGCCGTTCGCCGCCGGTGCACAGCGGGATCAGCCAGTCCGAGCGCATCTGCAGGTCCTCGTTCAGCCCCTTCATCGCCCAATGATTGAACCGATAGCGGGATCGGGCATCACGTGCGCACCAGATCAGGGTCTCGTGGGCGTTGGTGAAGCGGCGGCCGCGGAAGTTCGGCATCGGATTGGATTTGCGCCAGACGATGTCGTTGAGGATCCAGAACCGTAGGTCCTGCAGCGCCGCACCCACGCGAAAGATATTGTGATAGGTGCCGATCACCCAGAGCGTGCCATCCGGCTTGAGGACGCGCCGGGCGGCGGCGAGCCAGGCACGGGTGAAGCGGTCGTATGTGGGGAGATCGGCGAACCGGTCCCAGGCGTCGTCGACCGCGTCCACCCGGCTGAGATCGGGGCGGTGCAGAGTGTTGGCGAGCTGCAGGTTGTAGGGCGGATCGGCGAAAACCATGTCGATCGATGCCGTCGGCAGACCCGCCATCACCGGGATGCAGTCGCCCTCGATCACCCGGTCGAGGCGGAGGTCGACGAGGGCGCGGAGTTTCGCGGGAGCGGCAGCGGTGACGTCGTCGGCCATTTGCCGGGGCTCAGTCGCCGCGGGCGGCGGCGGCCGCCTCGCGCACCGGGCGGAAGCTGGTCCGATGGTGGCGGCAGGGGCCGAGGCGGGCGAGGGCGGTGCGGTGTTCCGGCGTGCCGTAACCGACGTTGGTTCGCCAGCCATAGCCGGGAAAATGTTCAGCCAAGTCCGTCATCAGCCGGTCGCGGGTGACCTTGGCGACGATCGAGGCGGCGGCAATCGAGCAGCGACAGGCCATCGCCGCCGACGACAGCGCGCGTGGGACAGGGAAGCGCAGGCAGAGCAAGACCGTCGACGAGGGCGAGCGCCGGAACCTGGCCAAGCGCATCCAGCGCCCGGCCCATGGCCAGCAGCGTCGCCTGCAGGATGTTGAGGCGGTCGATCTCATCGACCGAGGCGATCCCGACGCCGATGCGTGCGGCATCGGCGAGCCTTGCATACACCGCCTCCCGTTGGGCGCGGCAGAGGACCTTGGAATTGTCAATCGTGCGGGCGAAGGTACGCGGCCGGTCGCCGCTCGAATACGACGGCGGCGGCAACCACCGGCCCCGCCCACGGGCCGCGACCGGCCTCGTCGATACCGGCGACGGCGCCATCTATCCCCGCCTCGCGGCTGTAGTCCGGCATGGAGCCCTCCCGTTGGCGCGGCGCCGCCTAGTCGGGCGATGCGGCGCACCGGAAAAAGGAGCCGCCATCCGCGCTGCGCGTCAAGGCGAAAGAGCGCAGCCACGGAAAAGGGCCACCGGTTGGCATTGGTTGCCATCGACCGGCAGCGCCAGCTACCCTTGTTGTCAACGAAAACACCGCTAAGGGAGAACACGTTCGATGCTGTTCGCCTTCTTCTGCACCGACAAGCCCGGCCATCTCCCCGTCCGTCAGCAGAACCGGCCGGCGCACCTCGCCTACCTCGATTCCCATGGCGACCGGATCAAGGGCGCCGGGCCGACGTTTGCCGACGACGGGACGACGATGAACGGCAGCCTGATCATCCTCGACCTCGCCGACCGGGGCGAAGCCGACGCTTTCGTCGCCGGCGATCCCTACGGCAAGGCGGGCCTGTTCGAAAGCGTCGAGATCCGTCTCTGGAAGAAGGTCCTGCCGGTGGATTAATCGTGGGCGAATGACGGAATGACGGGGCGACGGCGGCGCGCGCAGGAGGAGGGCGGCAGATGGCGTACTGGCTGGTGAAATCGGAGCCGGGCGCGTGGTCCTGGGACGATCAGATGCGGCGGGGACGACGCACTGGGAAGGCGTCCGCAACCCCAGGCGGCGAACAACCTGATAGCGGATGCGGACGGGTGACCGCGCCTTTTTCTATCACTCGGGCGAGGTGCGGGCGATCGTCGGCATCGTCGAGGTCGTGCGCGAGTACTATCCCGACCCGTCGGACAAAGCGGCCGGTTTGGCATGGTCGACCTGCGCGCCGTCAGCCGCTGCCGAAGCCGGTGACGCTAGCTGCGATCAAGGCCGACGAGCGGTTCGCCCACCTCGCCCTCGTCCGCCATTCGCGGCTTTCGGTCATGCCCATCGATGAGGCGGCGTGGACGAAGATCGTTGCCCTCGGCGGGCTGAGTGCGGTCGTGACCATGTCCCGACCCGGGCGAATCATCTGCGAATGTGAATTGTGCGGCGGGAATCGGCTTGGGATCTCGCACCCGACCGCCAAGCTGTTATAAGGCTGCAAGTCGTCGGACATCCGTCGCGCCCTGTCGACGGCGCGGCGCAAAATTTGAGGGAAAATCGAGGGGGCGAAGAGCCATCGGCGCGGCGCCCCCGCCTGTTCACGGAGGCGAGATCAATGAGTGGAGCGAGCGCAACATCGACCGGAACGGCCAAGCTCAACCCGGGCGTCGTCACCGGCAAGGATTACGAAACCCTGGTCGCCACATGCAAGGCCGGCAATTACGCTCTGCCGGCGGTCAACGTTACCAGCACCAACACCGTCAATGCCGTGCTCGAAGCCGCGGCGAAGAACAAGTCGGACGTCATCATCCAGCTTTCCAACGGCGGCGCCCAGTTCTACGCTGGCCAGGGCTTCCCGGACAGCGGCCTTGGCAAGGTGCTGGGCGCGGTGTCGGCCGCCCGCCACGTCCACATGATGGCCGAGCATTACGGCGTCTGCGTCGTCCTGCACACCGACCACGCCAACAAGAAGCTGATTCCATGGGTCGAGGCCCTGCTCGATTACGGCGAGGCGTACTTCAAGGAGACGGGCAAGCCGCTCTACAGCTCGCACATGCTCGATCTCTCGGAAGAGCCTATCGAGTGGAACCTGAACGAGTGCGCGCGGATCCTGAAGCGGATGGCGAAGCTCGGCATGAACCTTGAGATCGAGCTGGGCGTCACCGGCGGCGAAGAGGACGGCATCGGCGGCGAGTTCGACGAGAGCGCCGACAACGCCAAGCTCTACACCCAGCCGGAAGATGTGCTGCAAGCGTTCGACAAGCTGTCCGACATCGGCATGTTCTCGGTCGCCGCATCGTTCGGCAACGTCCATGGCGTCTACAAGCCGGGCAACGTCAAGCTGCGCCCGGAGATCCTGAAAAACTCGCAGGATCTGATCGCGCGACGCCACAATACCGGCGCCAACCCGCTCAATCTCGTCTTCCACGGCGGCTCCGGCTCGGAGAAGGATCAGATCACCGAGGCGGTCAGCTACGGCGTGTTCAAGATGAACATCGATACCGATACCCAATTCGCCTTCTCGGCGCCGGTGGGCAAGTTCGTGGACGAGCATCCGAAGGCGTTCAAGTACCAGATCGACCCGGACGACGGCACCCCGTTTAAGAAGTTCTACGACCCGCGCAAGTGGCTGCGTGCCGCCGAAGTCGGCCTGGTCGAACGCCTGGGCGAAGCGTTCCATGATCTGGGCGCGACGGGACGCTCGCTCGCCGCCTGATCCCTGATCGGGGTCGCGGGCGAAGCGCCCAACGGAGCGGGGGCGGAATCCATGCGTGTCGCGACGGTGCGACCGCGCCGGTGCGCAGCGCGGCTGATCGGGTGCCTGGTGCTGGCCCTGACAGCCGGCTGCTCCTCCCTTTCCGGTTCCGGCGTTAAGCCGCCGGACGTCGCCATCGAAGGCGTCAGTCTGACCCGACCGGGGATCGTGTCTCAGGACCTCACGCTGTCGCTGCGTGTGGACAATCGGATGGCGCGTGACATCGCCATCGACTCGGTGAGCGTAGACCTCGACGTCAACGGGCAGCGGCTCGGGTCCGGCATGCTGCTCCAGGCCTTCACCCTGCCGGCGGCGGGCGCGCTGACCATCGACGTGCCGGTCAAGGTGCGTACCGCCGATCTTCTCGATGCGCTGGTCCGCATGGGCAACGATAGCAAACTTTCGTACACGCTCGACGGACGCTTGCGTCTCGCCGGCGCCGACGAGGGAAGCGTCGCCTTCGGCGACAAAGGCGAACTGGCCGTACCACGGAGCCTGCCCTCGCGGCTCGGCACCTAAGCTCTTGTCGTCAGGCCGAACCCGGACTACCCCGCAAGGAACGAACACGCGTTTTATGCGTTGCGTTGCAGATCAAATGGAGGATCACCATGATCAAGAACCTCAAGGCAATCGGACTCGGAGCGCTGGTCGTCGGCCTGGTGGCGACACACCCTGCGCCTTCGGACGCGGCAACCGCGGCCGAGATCGACGCCATGGTAAAGTCGGCCCTGAAGCAGTGCTTTGCCGACGTCGGCGGCTGCAAGGCCGTCGGTGAGAAGGCGAAGGGCATTCTCATCTTTCCCGAAATTACCCAGGCGGCAGTGGGTATCGGCGGTGCCTACGGCGAGGGTGCGTTGCAAATCGACGGCAAGACCGTCTCCTATTACAGCGTGACGGCAGGTTCGATCGGACTGCAGCTCGGCGCCAAGAAGTTCTCCCAGGTGATGATGTTCATGACCAAGGAAGCCCTCGCCCAGTTTCAGGCGAGTTCGGGCTGGGAGGCCGATGCCGGTGCCGGAGTGACCTGGATCGATCAAGGCACGAGCGAGCAGGCGTCGACGATCAGTCATGATAAGCCGGTGGTGGGATTTGCCTTCGGTGAGCAGGGACTGATGGGCGCGGCCGCCGTCGGCGGGGCCAAGATTTCGCCGATAACGCCGGGCAAGTAGCGCCGTCGGCTATTTAACCTCCCTCTTCGGCCGGTGCGAAGCGGATGTCGTCGAGATAGACGGTCGCTCGCCCGGCCGGGTTGTGGGCGCGGTTGGCAATGACGACAAACGGCGTGATCACCCGCTCCAGGGCATGACCGTCAACGGGGAGTTCGTAGGTCCGCCACCGGGCGGCCAGGGACAGCCAGCCGGTATCAAACGGCAGCGGTGCCGAATTGCCGTGCGCCGCGTCCCCCGAAATCGCCACCTTTACCCGAATGCGTTCACCTCCGTTCGCACCCCGGGCCGAGAAGACGAGCCGTCCGGCGCTCCCGAGGTCGAAACCCGGCCCCGGTTCCTCGCCCCAATAACCGGGTGCGCTGGCGACAACGATGCCGGCCCAAGAACCGGGTGTTTGTCCGAAAACGAAGTCGAGGCGGACGGCGGTGGCGCCGGACGCGGGCTGCGTAGGGTCGGCGAGGTCGACGGTGACGGCGGCGCCGTCGCCGCTGCCCATGATGTTGCTCCAGCTGCCGCGGTTGGCGGCGGAGCCGGCATCGTCGTAAATCGTGAGGATCGATTGATCGACGCCGGCTCCGCCCGCGGCCGCCGCGGCAGCGAGGCCGACGGAGACGGCCATCGCGCAGAGGCGCGGCGTGTGCGTCACGAAGGGCCGGTGAGGCGGGCGAGGCGGAGCCGCTGCTGTCCGGCGGCGTCGTAGATCAGAAGGTAAGGCCCATCGATCGCGTAGCGGCTGGCCGCGGTGAGCGCTTGGGTGAAGCGCTCCTCCTGGTTCATCACCGCCGCCGGACACGCTCGCCGGGTTGCGCCGATCTGGCCGACGGTGATGCTGTCACCGACCAGCGTTACCGACGCGAAGTAGCGATTGCAGCCGGTATTGCCGCCGATCCGTTCCGTACCCTGAAACGCGATCGTCGACTGCGCCAGATCGATCACGCCGCGGCCGTCGATGTCTTCGGCGAGCCAGCGGGTGTCGGCGAGTGCCGACGGTGCAAGATCGGCATCGCCCATCTGTCCGCATCCTCCGATGAACATGAGGCCGGCGACCAGCATCGCGGCCAGGATTGAATCGCGTCGGCGCATGGTCTCGACCCTGGAATATGCCGCCTTTCCCGAACTCAAGAGTCGGCCTCCGGCGAGAAAGACGGCGTTGCCGCTGCGAGAGCCGGGCGCAATCGGGCAATCATCGCCTGCGCGGCGGCGTCCATGTATAGGAGCGCCGGCAGCCGTCCCCAGACCGGGCCGGGCCATGCCGCATCCTGGGTGAAGCGGGCGATGACATGAACATGCAGCTGCGCAACGATGTTGCCGAGGGCGGCGACATTGATCTTGTCCGCGGCAAACGTTCGGGCGACGGCCGCCGCGACGACGGAAATTTCCTCCATCAGGGCGGTCCGGTCGGTCGCCGACAGATCGAAAAGTTCGCGCGCATCCGGCCGCTCAGGAACCAGGATCAGCCACGGATAGCGGGCGTCGTTCATCAACAGCAGCCGCGACAATGGCAATCGCCCGACGGCGAAGGTGTCGGCGGCAAGCCTCGTATCAAGCGGAAAGCTCACGCGCCTCTCCTCCGATGTTAAGCCGGGGTGCGGCCCGCCGCATCGGAACGGCTACTCCGGACGTCCGTGGGCGAGCCGCCGTCGGCGTGGGCCTCCTCCTCGCCGCCAAGTTGGCTGCCCACCAATTCGGCAAAAATCCCGCCCCGACGCACGAGTTCGTCGAAGCGGCCGCGCTCGACGATGCGCCCGTGCTGAAAGACAAGGATCAGGTCACACTTGCGGACAGTCGACAGGCGGTGGGCGATAATGAACGTGGTCCGCCCATGCATCAGCACCTGCAGCGCCTTCTGCACCCGCGCCTCGGTCGCCGCATCGAGGGCGCTGGTTGCCTCGTCGAGAATGAGGATCGGCGAAGTCCTTGAGCAGCGCCCGGGCGATGGCCAGGCGCTGGCGTTCGCCGCCGGAGAGGGTCGTACCCCGCTCGCCGACAAGGGTGTCGTAACCGTCCGGCCGGCGCATGATGAAGTCGTGCGCTTCCGCCAGTCGTGCCGCCGCCTCGATTTCGGCATCGGTGGCATCCGCCCGCCCGACCCGCAGGTTTTCGGCGATCGTCCGGTAGAACATCGTCGAGTTCCTGGAAGACGACGCCGATGTTCTGACGCAGCGAGCCGAGGGTGACATCGCGGATGTCGATGCCGTCGATGCGAATGGTGCCGGACTGCGGGTCGGCGAGCCGGTGCAAAAGCGCCATCGCCGTGCTCTTGCCGGCGCCGGTCGCACCGACGAGAGCAACGGTGGTCCCGGACTTGACCGAAAAGGTAAGGTCGCTCACCGCCTGCCGCTCGCCTGAATACGAATAGGTAACGTGGTAGAATTCGACATCGCCGCGGGCGCGGCCAAGGGCGATGGCGTCCGGCTTCTCCTTTACGGTCGATTTGGTGTCGAGCACCTGGAAGAACTGGGCGAGCAGCGGCATCTGGAAGAAAAGGCGGGAGAAAAAGCCCATCGCCTGGTCGAGGCGCCCGATCAGCAACGTCGCGAAGCCCATGAAGCTGACGATTTCACCGACCGTCGCCTTGCCGTGAAGGGTCAGCCATGTGCCGACCATGAAGATGGCGATGACGGTGATCGTCGAGGCCGCGCGGGTGAGTACGCTGACGGCTGCCCACAGATTGAGCACGGGATATTGGGCAACGAGGACGCGGCGCATGATGAAAGACAGCGACCGCGCCTCGGCGGCGAGGCGGGTGAAGCTGTGGATCAGCGAAACGTTGCCGAGTGCGTCACCGGCGCGCATCGCCAGGCGCGAATGATACTCCTCGACCGCCCCTTGCGCCTTCTCGGTCCGCGCGATGACGAGCGCCGTGAGAACGGCGAACGTCGTGATCAGGGCGACGAGGAGGAGGCCCAAGCGCCAATTCAGCACGAGAGAAAACGGCAAGAGCACGAGGATGGCGACGAAGGTCGCCAGATGCTCACGGAAGAACGATAGCCAAATCCCGAACAAGGTATCGACGCCCTGCAGCATCACCTTCAGCAGGCGGCTGGAATGGACCTCGGTGTGGTAAGCGGGCGGAAGGCCGAGGACATGCTGGAAATAGAGGGCCATGGCGGCGAGCCGGCGTCGGTGAGCCAGCCGATCGGCATGCAGCGAGACGAGGATGTTGGCAACAATTCCGGTGAGCCCGACGCCGGTCCAGATGGCGAGCACATGCAGGCTGTCTCTCCAGGTGGTCTCCGCCGGCTGACTCGACGAGTGGGCAAGGACATCGACGATCCGCCCGAACAGCACCGGCTCGACGTAGTAGAGGGCGGCAACAACGACGTTGGCGACGGCGAGACCGATGGCGAGGCCGCGCTCCTCCCGCAGCAGTCCGAGGACGCGCCGGTAAATGCGAAGGAAACTCATCACCTGCAGCCCTTTGCCGACGCGTTCTTCGATAACACGGGAACGAAACGCCGAAAAGGCGGATAAGGCCGGCCGGTGCCGCGCCTTGGGGCCAGATCTTTACCACGGACGGGGAAGCTGTTAGGATAATTTTGCCATGTCTCGACCGCTCCGTCTCGAGTTTCCGGGGGCTCTTTACCACGTGAGCGGTCGCGGCAACGGCGGCCAGCCGATCTTTCAGCGCGACGAGGACCGCGAGCAGTTCCTGGTCACGCTCGGGCGGGAGATCCAGCAGGCGCGCTGGCTGTGCTACGGTTATTGCCTGCTCGACAGCGAGTACCGGCTCTTGCTGGAGACGCCGGAGCCCAATCTCGGACGTGGCATCGGCCGCCTCAACGCCGTCTATTCACAGTGGTTCAACCGCCGCTACGACCGCGCCGGCCACCTGTTTCAGGGGCGCTATAAGGCGACGATCGTCGACAAGGACGACTATCTCTTGCCGCTCGTCCGTGATCTTGCTTGGGGCCCCGTGCAGGCCGGGTTGGTCAAACGTCCGGGGCAGTGGCCGTGGTCCAGTCATCGGGCAATCGGCAAGAACCGCAATCCCCCTCCCTGGCTGGTTGTCGAGCCCGTCCTCGCTCCGTTTGCCGCTGCCGAGGAAGGCGCGCGCAAGGCCTACCGCTCCTACGTCGCCGAGGGCAAGGACGCCCCTTCGCCGCTCACCGCGGTCCGATCTCAGATGTACCTCGGCGGCGCCGCCTTTCTTGCCGAGATGGCCGAGAGGGTGCGGGGCCTGCCGCCGGACCAGGTGCCGAAGGCGATGCTCCGCCCGAATTGGCCGACGGGCGACGAGATTATTGCGGCCGTCGCCGCCGCCGCCGGCGTCGCGGCGGCAACCGTGTTCGACCGCCACGCCCGGCAGGATGTCTTTCAGGTGGCGGTGTATCTCCTGCGCCGCAGCGCGAACCTGTCTCTGCGCGAGGTCGCCGCGCTCGCCGCCGTCTCGCCGCCCCGCGTCTCACAGATCCAGCGGTCGATCGAGGATGCGGGTGGCCTCGGCCGCGCCATCCGCTGGGCCCGTCCGCTGGCCGATCTCGTTTGCTGAGCCGTCGCTGAAGTGTTCCGCCCGCCGCGACCGCCGCACAACGACGAGGATCGTTGCAGACAGGTTACACCTGTGCGTTAATTGCTGCAGATTTGCCGACGACGCGATGTTCGTCATCGACAGCCTTCGCTCGCGCCGGTAGCGTTTCGAATTAAACGCGTTTGCAAATTTGGAAATGGTTGTCGCCTGCGCCGTGGCGGCCGGCTTGTCGCCGGCTCGATAAGCTCCGTCGAGGATTCCTTCCCACCAAGGCGGCGCGCGTCGATCCGAGAGACAACCGGCTCATGTCCACGGCGCAACTTTTTGTTAGGCGGGACACGGCAGAATGCCACCCATCCGCAGTGCAAATATCCGCTGGGAGGCGGACATGATGATCCATTCGCCCTATGGCGCCGGGGTGTCGGCGCCGACCGACGATCGCGAAGCGCCGCCGCTGCCCTTCGAGGCCGAGTTCGACGGCGTCCGCCGCCAGATCGGCCGTACCGAGGAGTCAATGTTCGATCCGTCGCGCTACTGGGACCTGCACGGCGGCACCGATTGAACCTGGTTACGGGTCCGACCGCTCGGGGATGTCCCTGGTGGATGTTGAAATAGGAGGGCAGGCGTTGCTCACCTTGGGCCGGTAGGCTCGGGGTGCTGAATTGACGAAGGAGGAGCAACGCCATGAAGGAATTGTCCACATCGGCCGCCGTCGTCCCGGTGGCAATCGTCGAAGAGGCTTGGCAAGAGGTTGGAGCGAGCTTCGAGCGCTTCTGCCTGACGGCAGGCATCGCCACCCTGGCCAACATGATGGAGGACGTTGCCGCCCGGCTATGCGGCCCGCGTTATGGCCGTGCCAAGGGCAAAGGCAGGGCACCGCTCGGGGAAGACCAAGGGCAGGGTCGGCTTCCATGGCGGCAAGGTCGAGATCGAGCGCCCTTGGTGCGCGCCCGTGACGGCGGCGAGGTCGCCTTGGCGAGCTGGGAGACGGCGATGTCCGAGGACCTTCTGGGCAAGTGGGCGCTGAACCTGATGCTGATCAACGTGTCGACACGCCGCTTCGGCCGGGCCGTCCGGCTGCCGGAAGGCGACATTTCGGCCGGAAGGGCACCGGCGTGTCCAAGTCGGCGGTGTCACGCCGCTTCGTCGCACTGTCGGCGGAGCGCATGGCGGAGTGGATGGCGGCCGACCTGTCCGAGCTGGACCTGCTGGTCATCCAGATCGACGGCATCCAGATCGAAGAGGACCTGACGCTGCTGGCCGCCATCGGCATCGACGGTGAGGGCGGCAAGCGTCCTCTCGGCGAGTGATCGAGGGGGCGACCGAGAACGCCGCCGTGGCGCAGGCGCTCCTCGACAACCTGATTGGGCGTGGCCTCGATCCGCAAGCCTGCCGCCTGTTCATCATCGACGGAGCCAAGGCGCTGTCCAAGGCGATCCGCAGGACCTTCGGCCGCCACACGCCGCTCCAGCGCTGCCAGTTTCACAAAGCCCGCAACATCACCGAGCGCCTCGCCAAACCCTTGCATGCCAGCGTGCGCAAGGCGCTGCGTCAAGCTTCGGGAACTCGATAATGCCGAAAAGGCGGAAAAGCTGATCCCAATCTCGCCCGTCCGCCTGGAACACGATGCCCCGGCGTCTCTTCCAGCATCCTCGAGGGCATCCGACGAAATCCTCACCGTCACCCGCCTCGGTTGCCGGTCGAGCTACGCCGCTCGCTCGCGTGCACCAACGTCATCGAAACATCAACGGCACCATCCGGCAGGTCTGCCACAACGTCAAACGCTGGCGGGATGCCAGGATGGCGCTGCGCTGGACGGCGCCGCCATGCTGGAGGCCGCCAACGGCTTCCGGCGGCTCAAGGCCCGCAAGCAACTGCCGATCCTGCGGGCGGCGCTGGGCGCATCAAGCCAAGAACGCCACCAACACCACCCTTGAACAGGGAACCAGGGCCGCCTAGCCTGATCAATCAGTGACGCCTGCCGAGCGAATTTCAACACGGAGCGGGACATCCCCGACCGCTCCCCTTAAGGTTTAAATTCCTCTATTTTGCTTGTGCCGCATATCCGGCGCCGGCCGCTTGACTCTGTCCCTATTGGGGAATATTATCCCATATCCCCACCCGAGGAGGCAGAGATATGGGATCGCGACGGCTGGAGGATCTCGATCCGATCGTCGAGAAGATGGCGCGAGCGCTGCTCGTTGCCGCCGAACACGAAGGCATCCGCCTGCTGATAACGTCCACTCTTCGCACCTATCAGGAGCAGCGAAGATCTATGCCCAAGGACGGACGCAACCCGGCAAGCGGGTCACCAACGCGCGCCCCGGCTACTCCTGGCACAACTTCGGCCTCGCCTTCGACGTCGTGCCGCTGGTTTGCGGCAAGCCCGTATGGAACAGCGATTGCTGGACGCGGATCGGCGCCCTCGGCCGCGCCCTCGGCCTGACCTGGGGCGGCGACTTTTCAAGCCTCAGATCTGGCGCACTTCGAGATTGACCCCCGCCTCGACCTCGCCGAAGCCCGTCGTCGCCACGGCGCCGGCGAAACGATGCTGGCGTAGGGGCGGCGGCAACCACCCACATCAGACATCGAGGTTCTCGACCTTCAGCGCATTCGTTTCGATGAATTCGCGGCGGGTTTCGACGGTGTCGCCCATCAGCGTCGAGAACACCTCCTCGGCGTCATCGGTGTGGGTGATGTGCACCTGCAGAAGCGTCCGTGCATTCGGATCGAGCGTCGTCTGCCACAGCTGATCAGGGTTCATCTCGCCCAAGCCCTTGTAGCGCTGGATGGCGACGCCCTTCCGACCCAGTTCGACGACGGTGTCGATGAGCTGGACCGGCCCCTCGATGGGATACGATTTCCCCTTGACGGTCAGCGCCCCCGGCTTTTCGTAGGTCTTCTGCAGACTGCCGGCTTTCTCGCTCAGTCGCCTCGCCTCGATCGAATCGATAAGATGCGCGTCGATGACGTGACGCTCGCCGACGCCGCGCAAGGTTCGCGTGAAGACGAGGCCGCCGTCAGGGAGCGCCGAGCCGAGCCAACCGCGATCCGCCGGCGCCTCCAGCGCATCGAGCCGGCGGGCGACGTAGCGCGCCGTCTCCGTCGCCCGCGCCGAGTCCTCCAGATTGCCGCGATCGAGCGCGCCCAAGATCGTTGCCTGTTCGAGCAGCCGCATCGGCACGTGTTGGGCCAGTCGCTCAAGCCGCACACGGACGCCGCGCGCCTCCTCGACGAGCCGGCGGAGATCGGCGCCGGCGATCTGCTCGCCCTGGAAGCCGTCGAACACCGATCCTTCTTCGATCACCTGGGCAAGCAGGTACTCCTGCAGCGCCGCGTCGTCCTTCAGATAGACCTCGGACGTCCCGCGCTTTGCCCGGTAAAGGGGCGGTTGCGCGATATACAGGTAGCCCTTGTCGATAATCTCGGGCATCTGCCGATAGAAGAACGTGAGCAGCAGCGTCCGGATATGGCTGCCGTCGACATCGGCGTCGGTCATGATCACGATCTTGTGGTATCGGCACTTGCCGATCTCGAAGTCGTCGCGGCCGATGCCGGTGCCGAGGGCGGCGATCAGCGTGCCGATCTCGCCGGACGACAGAATTTTGTCGAAGCGCGCACGCTCGACGTTGAGAATTTTGCCGCGCAAGGGCAGGATGGCCTGATTGGCGCGGTTGCGCGCCTGCTTCGCCGAGCCGCCGGCGGAATCGCCCTCGACGAGGAAGAGCTCGCTCTTCGCCGGATCACGCTCCTGGCAGTCGGCGAGCTTACCGGGAAGGGTGGTGATGTCGAGCGGGCCCTTCCGCCTCGTCAGTTCCCGCGCCTTGCGGGCCGCCTCCCGGGCCGCCGCCGCCTCGACGATCTTGCCGACGACCTTCTTGCCTTCGGCCGGGTTCTCCTCGAACCACCTCTGCAACTGTTCGGCGACGAGGCTCTCGACCACCGGCCGCACCTCCGAGGACACCAGCTTCTCCTTCGTCTGCGACGAGAACTTCGGATCCGGCACCTTGACGGACAGCACGCAGGTCAGCCCCTCGCGCGCATCGTCGCCGCTGATCGCCACCTTTTCCTTTTTCACCGCCTGCGCCGCGTAGGCCTGGACGCTGCGGGTCAGGGCGCCACGAAAGCCGGCGAGGTGGGTGCCGCCGTCCTCTGCGGGATGTTGTTGGTAAAGCACAGCATCGTCTCGTGATAGCTGTCGTTCCACTGCAGCGCCGCCTCGACGACGATGCCGTCACGCTCGCCCTTGATGACCACCGGCTTCGAGATCACCGCCGTCTTTGAACGGTCGAGGTAGGCGAGAAAGGCAGTCAGCCCGCCCTCGTAGTGCAGATCGACGACGTGCGGGGTAACCAGGCGCGCGTCGGTGAGGCGAAGCCGCACACCGGAATTGAGGAACGCGAGCTCGCGCAGCCGGTGCTCCAGCGTCGCGAAATCAAACTCGGTCATCGTGAACACCGACGCCGACGGCAGGAAGGTGAGCTGCGTCCCCGTGAGTGGCTTGCCGCGTCTGCCTTTTGGTGCCGGACCGACGACGGCGAGCGGCGCCTCGGCCTCGCCGCCGGCAAAGCGCATGAAGTATTCCTTGAAGTCGCGCCAGACCCTGAGATCGAGCCTGTCCGAAAGCGCATTGACGACGGAGATGCCGACCCCGTGCAGGCCGCCCGAAACCTTGTAGGAGTTCTGGTCGAACTTTCCGCCGGCGTGCAGCCGGGTCATGATGACCTCGGCCGCCGAGACTCCCTCCTCCTCATGGATATCGACGGGAATGCCGCGGCCGTTATCGGTCACGGTGACAGAGCCGTCCGGGTTCAGCTGCACCGAGATCGTGTCGCAATGGCCGGCGAGCGCCTCGTCGATGGCGTTGTCGACGGCTTCGTAGACCATGTGGTGGAGCCCGGAGCCATCATCGGTGTCGCCGATATACATGCCCGGCCGTTTGCGGACGGCATCCAGTCCCCGCAGCACCTTGATCGACGTGGCGTCGTAGACGTCTGCGAGTGCCTTGCGGGTGCGCTCAGTCATCGCGCGTCTTGCGCTCCTTGTTCTTTTCATTGACCCGGGAGTTGGCCGGCAGGACATGCACGGCGGCGGTGTCCGGGACGCTGCCGAGGGCGATGAACTGGGCGCGCCCGTCGAGCGGGCGAAACACCGCGCGGTCGGTGCCGGCGTACCAGGCCTGCCCGCCGATCCCCGCCACGCGTTCGAACAGCGCCGAGCGATGGCGTTGATCGAGGTGCGCCGCCACCTCGTCGAGGAGGAGAATTGGCGCCGCGCCGCGCAAGCTCGCTTGCAGATCGGCGCTGGCAAGGACAATGGCGATCAAGAGCATCTTCTGCTCGCCGGTGGAACAGGCCGCCGCCGACCGGCCGCTCTCTCCATGCCGCACGTGGACCTCGCTGCGGTGCGGACCGACCGATGTGGCCCCGGCTTCGGCATCGCCTCGCCGGGCGGCGGCGAGCGCGGTCTTCAGCCGCTCCTCGACGGCAAGGGCAGGGCCTTCTTCCAGCCAGGCCTCGATCAGCCCCGACGTGGCGAGCGATCCCGCCGGAAACGGTCCGGCTCGTTCGTGTGCGGCCCGGCTCAACCTTTGGGCGGTCTCCCGACGGGCGGCGACGATGGCGACGCCTGTCGTGGCCATTCCGTCCTCGATCGCCGCCAACCATCCGCGCTCACGGCTGCCCTGCCGCAACAAAGCCATCCGCTCCTGCATGGCGCGTTCGTACGCGTGGAGTTGCGCTGCGTGTACCGGGTCGAGACCGAACACCAGGCGATCAAGGAAGCGCCGCCGCACGCCTGCGCCTTCGGCGAAGACGCGATCCATTTCGGGCGTGAGCCAGAGGACGGCGACCGCCTCGGCCAGAGCGGCCAGGCCCCTCGCCGGCTGGCCGTCGATCTTCAGGTGGCGGCGGTCCCGACCGCCGTCGGCTTCGCCGGCCCAGCCGGTGGCCACATCGATCGCGCCCGGTGACGTTCGCAGGCGGGCCGCTGATCGCCCACGCCGAGGCGACGCTGCCGTCGGCACAACGGCGGGCGAGCTCGGCGAGGCGGGCGCGCCTCAGGCCCCGGCCCGGGGCCAGCAGCGAAAGCGCTTCAAGCACGCTCGTCTTGCCGCTGCCGTTATCTCCGGTCAGGACAACCGGCCCGGCCGCCGTCTCGAGGCGCAGGCGGCGATGGCACCGGAACTCGCTGAGGCCCAGCGCCGCCACGGACGTGGCCGCCACCGACGTTTGCGCGGGTGCGGACGCATCACCCTCGTTCTCATCCACGATGTTGGTCAGCGTCGCCAAGATCTGTCGCTCGAGGGCGTCGTCGCTAGACTCGCATGGGCATCAGCACGTAGGTCGCGCTGCCGTCGCTCGCCTCGCCGAGGATCGTCGGCGAAGCGGCGTCAGCCATGCGGAAGCGCACGTTCTCGCCCTCGATATTTTGCGTGATGTCGAGAAGGTAGCGACAGTTGAAGCCGATCTCCATCGCTTCGCCGGCGTAGTTTACGGGCAGCTCCTCTGTCGCTGTGCCGTGCTCGGGGCTGGAGGCGGTCAGCTCCAGCGTGCCGTTGGCCAGCTTCAGCTTGACCGCCCGCGACCGCTCGCTGGAGATGGCGGACACGCGGTCTACGGCGTCGGCAAAGTCGCGGCAGATGACGTCGAGCGTCTTGTCGTTGGCGACGGGAATGACCCTCTCGTAGTCGGGAAACGTCCCATCGATCAGTTTCGAGGTCAGCACCGCGGAAGCGAGGGAGAAGCGGACCTTGCCCTCCGACAGGGCCATCTCGACGTCTCCGTCGGCTTCGTCGATCAATTTGCGGACCTCGCTCACCGTCTTCCGCGGCACGATGATCCCGGGCATCCCGCCGGCGCCGTCCGGCAGCGGCACCTGAACGCGGGCGAGGCGATGGCCGTCGGTCGCCACCGCCCGCAGCACACCGACGTCGTCGCTGGTCGCCGCGTGAAGATAAATGCCGTTCAAATAGTAGCGCGTTTCCTCGGTGGAGATCGCAAACCGGGTGCGATCGATGAGGCTGCGCAGGGTCGCTGCCGCCAGCCGGAAGCGGAACGGCAGATCGTCGGTCGCCATAACCGGAAAATCCTCGGTCGGCAGGCAGGCGAGGGTGAACCGCGAGCGGCCACAGATCAGGGTCATCCGCTCCCCGCCGCCGGTCGCGTCGAGCTTGACCTCGGCACCTTCAGGCAGCTTGCGGACGATGTCGTAGAGGGTATGGGCGGGAACGGTGGCGCCGCCCGGCGTGGCGACGTTGGCGGCGACCGATTCGACGACCTCAAGATCCATATCGGTGGCGCGCAGCGCCAACTCGATCGCCGATGCCTCCAGCTTGATGTTGCTGAGAATCGGGATCGTGTTGCGGCGCTCGACAACACTCTGCACATGGCCAAGCGCTTTCAGCAAAGCGGCCCGTTCGATGATCAGTTTCATGGCGTGAGGCCTAGAGCGATGACGCTTCTCCGGCGTTGCGCGATGTTCGGCGACGGTATGTAAGGAGAGTGCGGCCTGTTGACCGATCCGTCTTGGACGGGACGCCACCCCCGGATCCACCGAAGTATAGCAGAGGGTCACCCGCTTGCGAGCAAAATCCCGAAGTCGGTTCGGGCAGAGGGCAGGGAGGCGGAGCCACCGGTGAACGGGCGGCGTCAGCCTTGTAGCATTCGCCGGAGAAGCTCGAGGTCCTCGGCGAAGGTGGCATCCTGAGCGCGCAGTTCTTCAACCTTGCGCACCGCGTGCATCACCGTCGTATGATCGCGGCCGCCGAACTTGCGACCGATCTCCGGCAGCGAGCGCGAGGTCAACTGCTTCGCCAGGTACATTGCCACCTGTCGCGGCCGGGCGACGGCACGCGCCCGCCTCGCGGAATGACATGTCCGCGATGCGGATGTTGAAGTGGGCCGCCACCTGCTTCTGGATGTCATCGATGGTAATGCGACGGTCGTTGGCGCGCAGCAGATCGTGCAGCACCTCCTGAGCGGTCTCGACGCTGATCTCGCGGCCGATGAGCTGGGCGTGGGCGACGACCCGATTGAGCGCGCCTTCGAGCTCGCGGACGTTGGAGGTGATGCGGTGGGCAACGAACTCCATCACCTTGCGGGGAACGGGAAGGCCGAGGCGTTCCGCTTTTGATTGGAGAATGCCGAGCCGAAGTTCGTAGGTGGTCGCGTGGATGTCGGCAACGAGGCCGTTGTTGAGCCGCGACTTCAGCCGTTCCTGGATGCCTTCGAGATCGCTCGGAGACTTGTCGGCGGACAGCACGATCTGCCGCCCCTGATCGACCAGCGTGTTGAAGGTATGAAAAAACTCTTCCTGCGTCGAATTCCTTGCCGCTGATGAATTGCATGTCGTCGATCATCAGCACGTCGACCGACCGGAACTGCTCCTTGAAGTCGACGGTGTTGTGTTCACGAAGGGCGCGGATGAACCGGTACATGAACTTTTCCGCCGACAAATAGATGACGCGGCGGCTGCGCTCCCGTTCGCGGATGTGCCAGGCGATGGCGTGCATCAGATGCGTCTTGCCGAGACCAACCCCGGAATAGAGGAACAATGGATTGAACGACACCTTGATCGCGTCGGCGACCCGGCGGGCGGCCGCATAGGCGAACTCGTTCGGCTTGCCGACGACGAAGTTGTCGAAGGTGAAGCGCGGATCGAGCGGTGCACACAGTGAATGGTCGTTCATGTCCGTCTCCCGGCGCGCGGACGCCTCACAGGTGGCGGGCTGCGGCGGCGGCGAGGGGGACTGAACGGGCTTCACCGTTGCCGCGGCCTGGCACGGCATGATGCCGTCCCGATGAACGATGAAATCGATGCCGTGCACGGACGGGTTCTCGTCCCCCCACAGTGCGCACAAGCGATCGGCATAGTGCGCCATCACCCAATCGCGCATGAACCGGGTGGGGACGGCCATGGTTATCGTCCCGTTTTGCTGGCCGCTGATCGCCATCGGCTTCAGCCAGCTGCGGTAGGCGGCTTCGCCGATCTCCGCGCGCAGCAGGCCGCTGATCTTCTTCCACTGGGTATCGAGGGGTCCTGCGATATGGCTGTTCATGGTGCTCCCGTCTCACACGAGTTCGACCCGAGGCCGGATACGGGATGCGTGGGAGCGGCGAAGCAGCGTACATGCGGCAGACGCGGCCGGAGCACGCGATGCAAGAATGCATCCCGAAACTTCAGCCCCGGAAGTCAAAGACCCCCGATCCCCCGATGATGCCGACGCCCCGAGCGTTAGGTCGCCGACATGACACCTATGACACCGATGAAATCTTAGCGCCGGACGTTTTCCGGCACCGAGCCTGACCCATCGGGATCACATTTGCGCTTCTAAACTCCCAGCAAGCACATCCCACTTCATAACAAGCCGTCGCGCGTTTGCCACTCGCGCGAGACTGCTGCGTCCTCGCGATCCCACTGCAATGCGGCAAGCACTGCCGTTCCGCAGGCCAATTTCCTCAACGCTGCGAGCATCTTACTTACGTGTTTCTTTTATGAGTACTTTCTTAAGCGTCGAAACGAGCAAAACTGTAATGAAGCGCCGGAGCCGGCGCAACGTGATCGAAAGCGGAACGAATCAAAAAAAAGCCTTGACTTAAAATGAGAAAGCCCGCCCTTTCTACGTGATAGTCTGTCAGGCAGATCGAACCGCGCGCTGCTGCCACGGTTTGCCGGATGCGCGCGCGATCAGGGCGTGCCGGCGGCGACACGTCCGCCGCCGGCACGTCCGTCAATTTTAGAGACGAGCGGCGAGGACAGGCCTTAAGTCTGCATCGCCTTGATGCGGGCGGACAGCCGCGACAACTTCCGCGGCGACCGTATTGCGGTGGATCACCCCGAGCTTCGGCCGCGCATGAGCTGAGGCTCGGCGGCGTGGAAGGCTTCCTGGGCCTGCGACTTGTCGCCCGAGGCGATCGCCGTTTCGACCTTGCGCAGAAACGTACGAATGCGCGAGACACGCGCCCGATTGACTTGCGTGCGCCGTTTGGTCTGGCGAATGCGCTTTTTCGCCGAAGGATGATGCGCCATGCCTGGGCCCGTTTCCGTTTGTGACAAAGTTGGCAGGAAGCGCGCTATTTAGCGTCGGCCGCGCGCCGTCGTCAACCGTCCGCCCGGAAAACGGGCCCGGATTCCGGCAAAGATCAGCGGTTGCCGAAGCTCGGCTTGCGCTTCTCGGCGAACGCCGCCATCCCTTCCTTCTGATCGGCGGTGGCGAAAATCGCGTGGAACATCCGCCGCTCGAAGATCAGTCCCTCCGCGAGGGAGCGTCTCGAAGGCGCGGTTGACCGCTTCCTTGGCGATCATGGCGATCGGCTGCGAATGCCGGCGATCTTCTCCGCCGCCTTCATCGCCTCGGCGAGCAGATCGGCGAGCGGCACGACGCGGGCGACGAGACCCGCGCGCTCGGCCTCGTCGGCCTCCATCTGCGGCCGGTGAGGCACAGATCCATCGCCTTCGCCTTGCCGACGGCGCGCGTCAGCCGCTGCGTGCCGCCGAGCGCCCGGGATGGTGCCGATCGTGATCTCCGGCTGGCCGAACTTGGCGTTGTCGGCGGCGATGATGAAGTCGCACATCATCGCCAGCTCGCAGCCGCCGCCGAGCGCAAAGCCGGCCACCGCTGCGATCACCGGCTTGCGGCAGCTCGCCATCGCGCTCCCACTTGCGGGTGATGAAGTCCTCGCGGTAGCACGTCCATGAAGGTCTTGTCCTTCATCTCCTTGATGTCGGCGCCGGCGGCGAAGGCCTTTTCGCTGCCGGTGACGACGAGGCAGCCGATGGCGTCGTCCGCCTCGAAGGTCTCGACCGCCTGCCGCGAGTTCCATCATCAGCTTGGCGTTCAGCGCGTTCAGCGCCTGCGGCCGGTTCAAGCGTGATCACGCCGACCGCCCCCTTGGCCTCTGCTATGATGATGTTCGTAGGCCATGCCTTCCCTCCTCAAGTCTTTGGTTATTTTCGCGACCGCGCCCGGGCGGGAACGGTCGGCGCAACGGACCCGGGCCGCGTGTCTTTCGCCGTCGCCCGTCTTCGACGGCCTAACGCTGGCGTCGGCCGCAGTAGAAGGTCGCCCGACCGCTCTGGACGATACGGCGGATGCCGCCGGTGTCGGCGAGCATCGCAGCCGGCAGCCCGGACACGGCCTGCCGGCGCGCCCGTATACCGCGAAATGGTGCTGGAAAAAGCCCAGTTCGCCCGACGGCTGACGGTGATCCCGCAGGGACGACCCGCCGGCGGCGATCGCCTCGCTCGAACACTTCGCGGATCGCCTGCGGCCAGCCGGACCGCCCGCCCGCAGGCGATGGATCGCGGCGGCCCGCTTCGGCGACAGCCCGGCGCGGAACAGGCTTTCGGACGCGTAGATGTTGCCCATGCCGGCGACGACCGCCTGGTCGAGCAGGGCCGCCTTGATCGGCGCCGTCCGGCCGGCGAGCCGGCCGGCCAGCCAGGCGGCGGTGAACGCGTCGCCGAGCGGGTCGGGGGCGAGGCCGGCTCAGCATCGGATGCCGTCCAGCGACACCGCGGCCGCCAGGTCCATAAAGCCGAAGCGTCGAGGATCGCGGAAGCGGATGATCGCGCCGGCCTCGCGTAAAGAGCACGACGTGGTCATGCGATCATCGCCGTCGATCGCGTCTCCGGCACGAGGCCGCTTCTCTCTGTGCCGATGACGAAACGGCCCGACATGCCGAGATGCGCGATCCAGACGTTGCCGTCGTCGAGGCCGAACAGCAGGTACTTGCCCCGCCGCTCGATGCTCGAGGACAGTTCGCCCGGCGAGCCGTCGGGCGAAGCCGTCGGGCAGCGGAAACCGAAGATCGGGCCGGCGCTGGATGACGCGGCTGATGCGCTGGCCCGCCAGCACCGGGACGAGGCCGCGCCGTACCGTCTCGACTTCTGGCAGTTCGGGCATGGGCGGCACGGTAGCGCAGTGTATCCGAGCCTTCCGCTATGGTGCGCCGGCCATGACCGATCCCGAAACACCATCGTCCGAGCCGTCGCCCCCGGCGCGGGCGAGGCGTCCACCCACTTCGGCTACCGCACCGTCGGCGAAGGCGAGAAGGCGTCGCTGGTGCGCGGTGTCTTCGATCGCGTCGCCCGCCGCTACGACCTGATGAACGATCTGATGAGCGGCGGCGTCCATCGCTGTGGAAGGCGGCGATGGTCGACTGGCTGGCGCCGCGGCCCGGCATGCGCGTGCTCGACGTCGGCGGCGGCACCGGCGACATCGCCTTCCGACTTGCCGAACGCGGCGCGGCGACCGGTCACGGTCGTCGACGTCAACCGGGAGATGCTGGCCGTCGGCCGCGATCGCGCCATCGATCGCGGCTCGCTCGACGCGGTCGACCTGGGTGGCGGCGACGCCGAAGCGCTGCCGTTGCGCGAATGCCTCGCGTCGACGCCTACACCATCGCCTTCTGCATCCGTAACGTCACCCACATCGACCGCGCGCTCGCCGAGGCGCGCCGGGTGCTGAGGCCGGGCGGCCGCTTTCTCTGCCTGGAGTTCAGCCGCGTCGCGCTGCCCATGCCTCGATCGCCTTTACGATGCTCTATTCATTCCGCGTCCTGCCGGCGCTGGGCCGCTTTGTCGCCGGCGACGCCGAGGCCTACCGATATCTCGCCGAAAGCATCCGCCGCTTTCCGTCGCAGGACGCGTTCGCCCGGATGATCGCCGAGGCGGGCTCGCGCAGGTCCGCTATCGGAACCTTTCGGGCGGCATCGCCGCCCTGCATTCCGCCTGGCGGATCTGAAAAAGGGCGGCCGGCTTCATCGATGCTCCGCACCGGCCGCAATCTCTCCCGCTGTTCGGGCTGGTCGCCGACGCTTGGCGCGCAACGACGCGCTGGCGTCCGATCGAAGGCCTTGATCCGCCGCGGGCCGTCGCTGAGTGCTCGCCCGCGCCCTCTTCCGCGCCGCGCCGGGCGCGCCCGGCGAAAAGCTGGCGCGCGCGCTGGAGGCGGCCGGCCCGACGTTCATCAAGCTCGGTCAGACGCTGTCCACCCGCTCCGACATGCTCGGCGATCATATCGCCGCCGATCTCGCGCACTGCGGGACCGGTTGCCGCCGTTCGAGGGGATGATCGCCCGCGCGGACCATCGAGGACGAGCTGCGAGCCGGCCGCGACGGCGCTGTTCCGAAGCTTCGACGATACCCCGGTCGCCGCCGCCTCGATCGCGCAGGTGCACTTCGCCGCAACAACCGACGGCCGGCCGGTCGCCGTCAAGGTGCTGCGCCCCGGCATCGAACGCGCGTTCGGCCGCGATCTCGACCTGTTCTTCTGGCTGGCCGAGCGCATCGAATGGCTGCGCCCCGATCTGCGGCGGCTGCGGTTCGTCGATTCCGTCTCCCTCTTCGCCGAGTCCGTCGGCCACGAGATGGACTTGAGGATGGAGGCGGCGGCGGCGTCCGAACTCGCCGAAAACTTTGCGGCAGACCCGAGCCTGCACGTGCCGGCGGTCGACTGGTCGCGCACGGGCCGGCGGGTTCTGACCCTGGAACGCATTGCCGGGATGCCGATCGACGAGCGCGCGGCGATCATCGCCGCCGGCCACGATCCCGAACGGGTGCTGACGGTCGCCGCCGAAGCGATCTTCAAGCAGGTCTTTCGTGACGGCTTCTTCCACGGAGACCTGCATCCCGGCAACCTCTTTGTCCAGGACGACGGCCGCATCGCCGTCGTCGACTTCGGCATCATGGGCCGCCTCGACCGACCGATGCGCCGGCACCTGGCGCAGCTGCTGCTGGCGTTTCTCAACCGCGACTATCGGCGCGCGGCCGACGTTCACTTCGCTGCCGGCTGGGTGCCGCGGCACCGCTCGAAGGCGTCGTTTGCCCAGGCGCTGCGCTCGATCGGCGAGCCCATCTTCGACAAGCCGCAGCACGACATCTCGATCGCCCGGCTGCTTGAGCCAACTCTTCCGCGTAGCCGAAACGTTCGGCATGGAGACGCAGCCGCAGCTCCTGCTCCTGCAGAAGACCATGCTGGTGGCGGAAGGCAGCGGCCGCGCCCTCTGCCCCGAGATCAACATGTGGTTGCTGGCGCGGCCGATGATGAACGAGTGGATGCGAGAAGAACTGCGCCCGGATGTCCGTCTGCGGGAGGCGGTGGCAACCGCCGAGGATGCAATCAACAGGCTCGGCGAGGTCGCGCGGATGCTGGAGCGCGGTGCCGGCTGGCTCGCCGAGGGCCGGGTCCACCTGCACCCGGACGAGATTAACCTGCTCCGGCTGACCGGCGCCGGGTTCGCCTGGATTCCGTGGCTGATCGCGCTCGCTGCCCTCGTCTATGTGATTGCCTCATGATCGGCATCGACCTTAGAAAAGGTTTGCTCTTGTGATCCGGATGCCCGCGCCTTAGTTAATAACAGTTAACGATCCGTTATTTATGAGAGATGATGAATCCGCTGCACGGAAAAAAGATACTCCTCGTCGTCTCCGGCGGCATTGCCGCCTACAAGTGCCTCGAGCTGATCCGCCGGCTGCGCGAGCGGGGAGCGACGGCGCGGTGCGTACTGACCAAAGCCGGGGCCGCGTTCGTCACGCCGCTGTCGCTCGCCGCACTGAGCGAGGACAAGGTCTATCAGGACCTTTTTTCGCTGACCGACGAGAGTGAAATGGGGCACATCCGCCTTTCGCGTGCCGCCGATGTCCTCCTCGTCGCTCCGGCGACCGCCGATCTGCTGGCGCGGATGGCGGCCGGCCTCGCCAGCGATCTCGCCTCGACGGTGCTTCTGGCCACCGATAAGCCGGTGTTCGCCGCGCCGGCGATGAACGTCCGGATGTGGCGGCACCCGGCGACGCAGGCGAACCTGGCGACCCTCACCGGGCGCGGCGTCCGCTTCGTCGGGCCGAACGAGGGCGACATGGCGTGCGGCGAGTGGGGCCCGGGACGCATGGCGGAGCCGGAGGAGCTGATCGCGGCACTCGACGGCTTCTTCAGCGACCAGGGACGGCTCGCCGGCGTGCGGGCCCTGGTGACGAGCGGGCCGACGCGCGAGCCGCTCGATCCCGTCCGCTTCATTTCCAACCGGTCTTCCGGCTGCCAGGGCCACGCCATCGCTGCCGCCTTTTCCAGCTTCGGAGCGACGACGACGCTCGTCGCCGGGCCGACCGACCAGCCGGATCCGCCGGCGGTATCCGTCGTCCACGTGGAGACGGCGGAGGACATGCTCGCCGCATGCGAAGCCGCGTTGCCGGTCGACGTCGCCGTGTGTGCGGCGGCGGTCAGCGACTGGCGGGCGGCGGAGATTGCCCCGGAAAAGATCAAGAAGCGTGCCAAAAATGCGCCGCCGACGATCGCGTTCGCCGAAAATCCGGATATCCTCGCGCGCCTCGCCGGCGCCCACGCCAGGCGGCCGCGGCTCGTCGTCGGCTTCGCAGCGGAAACCTCGGCGCTGATCGAAAACGCGCGCGAGAAGCGGGCGAGGAAGGGCTGCGACTGGATCGTCGCCAACGACGTGTCCCCCGCCACCGGGATCCTCGGCGGTGATCGCAACACGGTTCACCTGATCAGCGAAGCCGGCATCGAGGGCTGGCCGGAGATGAGCAAGGGCGCCGTCGCCGAACGGCTCGTCCGCCGAATTGCCGATGCGCTCACCCACCAAGAGGGGGTCGTATGCTGACCGTCGCCCTGCGTCGCCTGCCGCACGGCGCCGATCTGCCGCTGCCGGCATACGCGACGCCGCTTAGTGCCGGTGTCGATCTGTGCGCGGCGGTGACCGAGCCGATCGTGCTGGCCCCGCTTGGCCGCGCCCTCGTGCCGACCGGGATCGCGATCGCCCTGCCGGCCGATCACGAGGCGCAGGTCCGTCCCCGCTCCGGCCTCGCCGCCCGCTACGGGCTGACGATTCTCAACAGTCCCGGCACCATCGATGCCGACTATCGCGGAGAGATCCAGGTGATCTTGATCAATCTCGGTGCCGCCGCTTTTACCGTCGAGCGCGGCCAGCGTATCGCCCAGCTGGTGGTGGCACCTGTGACGCAGGTGGCCTGGCGGGAGACGGTCGTGCTGGCCGAAACCCTGCGCGGCGACGGCGGATTCGGTTCGACCGGCATTGATATCGGCGGTCTGCGGCCGGCCGAATCCGCGACGAGGGGCTGAGCGATGCTCCGACTGTCGCGCAAGACATTGTTCGCGATCGAGGCGGTACTCGACATCGCCTACCATGCCGCCGCCGAGCCGGTCCAGAGCCGCGAGATTACCCGCCGCCAGGGCATCCCGCGTCGCTACCTCGAACAGTCGCTGCAGAACCTGGTCCGCCACGGCATCCTCGTCGGCGTCCGCGGGCCGCGTGGCGGCTACCGGCTGGCGCGGGAGCGCCGGCGCATCAGCATCGGCGAGATTGTCCGCATCGTCCGAACGACTGAAATCGAGGAGGATCCGCCGGAGAAGGAAAACGGGTCGCTGCTCGGCCAGAAGGTGGTGCAGCCACTGTGGCAGGACCTGCAGCAGGACGTCATGGGGCGGCTCGACGAAATTTCCATAGACGAGCTGTGTCTTCGCGCCAACCGCGAGGGGATCGCCAGCGAGGGTCGGAGCAGCCTTGATTTCTCCATTTGACCGGCGCTCCGCGCGGGACCAGGGTATATGCATGCCAATCCGAGGAAAAGTGCGATGAACGAGCAGGCGACAGCGGTGCGAGCGGCGGCTCCCGTTCACGGCCGCATCTATGACAGCATTCTGGAGACCATCGGCAACACGCCGTTGATCCGGCTTGCCAAGCTGGCCGAGAAGGAGGGCGTGGCCGCCGATCTCGTCGGCAAGTGCGAATTCTTCAATCCCATGCACTCGGTCAAGGACCGGATCGGGCTCGCCATGGTCGCCGCCGCCGAGACCGAAGGGCGGATCGGGCCCGGTGCGACCCTGGTCGAGCCGACCTCGGGCAACACCGGGATTGCCCTGGCCTTCGTCTGCGCCGCCCGCGGCTACCGGCTGATCCTGACGATGCCGGACAGCATGTCGGTGGAACGGCGGAAAATGCTGGCGCTGCTTGGCGCGGAGATCGTCCTCACGCCGGCGGCGAAGGGTATGCCGGGGGCCGTCGCCCGTGCCGAGGAAATCGTCGGCGCGACGCCGGGGGCGATCATGCTGCAGCAGTTCTCCAATCCGGCAAACCCGGAGATCCACCGGCGGACCACGGCCGAGGAGATCTGGCGCGATACCGGCGGCGCCGTCGACGTGATGATCAGCGGTGTCGGCACCGGCGGCACGCTCACCGGGTGCGCCGAAATCCTGAAGGCGAGGAAGCCGGCGTTCCATATGGTCGCGGTCGAGCCGGAGGACAGCCCGGTCCTGTCCGGCGGGCTGCCCGGCCCCCACAAGATCCAGGGGATCGGTGCCGGCTTCGTCCCGGCCGTGCTCAACACCCGGCTGATCGACGAGGTGATCAAGATCGGCAACGAGACCTCATTCGCCACCGCGCGGCTGGTCGCCCGGCTGGAGGGCGTCCCCGTCGGTATCTCGTCGGGCGCGGCGCTGGCGGCGGCGATCGAGGTCGGCAAGCGGCCGGAGATGGCGGGCAAGATGATCGTCGTCATCCTGCCGTCATTCGCCGAGCGCTACCTGTCGACGGCCCTGTTCGACGGCATCGGCGCCGACTAGGCGTCCGGACGTGACGAGCGATGTCGCCCGGCAGTTTTCCGATGCCGAGGTTCACCGTTACGCCCGGCACATTCTCCTCGATGAGATCGGCGGGGCGGGGCAGGCGAAGCTGCTGGCGAGCCGCGTCCTCGTCGTCGGCGCCGGCGGTCTCGGCTCGCCGCTCCTTCTCTATCTGGCGGCGGCGGGTGTCGGCACCATCGGCATCATCGACGACGACGCGGTCGATCTCTCCAACCTGCAGCGGCAGATCGTCCACGCCACCGCCGCCGTCGGCCGGCCGAAGGTGGAGAGCGCGCGGGCGACGCTCGCCGAGATCAATCCGGACGTCCGGGTCGTCTGCCATAACGAGCGGCTCACGAGGGCGAACGCGCTTGCCATCATCGGCGGCTACGACGTGATCGCCGACGGCAGCGACAATTTTCCGACCCGCTTCCTCGTCAACGATGCCTGCCATTTTAGCGCGGCGGCCGCTGGTCTCGGGGGCGATCCTCCGCTTCGACGGCCAGATCGCGACCTTCCGTTCCTTTGCGCCCGCGGATGGCGATCCGCCGCGCGGCCCCTGCTACCGCTGCCTGTTTCCGGCGCCGCCGCCGGCGGGCGCCGTGCCGTCGTGCGCGGAGGCGGGCGTCCTCGGATCCTTCTGCGGCGTTGTCGGCTCGCTGCAGGCGACCGAGGTGATCAAGGAGCTGCT
The DNA here is from genome assembly GCA_963781645.1 of uncultured Alphaproteobacteria bacterium. GTDB lineage: Bacteria > Pseudomonadota > Alphaproteobacteria > Rhodospirillales > Defluviicoccaceae > Defluviicoccus. Next base: position 100,605 of record CAWAGY010000011.1, read on the forward strand.
CGGCATCGGCGAGAGCCTCGCCGGCTGGCTCCTCGTCTGCGACGGGCTGCGCGGAACGTTTCGTCGCATTCGCGTCCGGCCCGATCCCGCCTGCCCGCTGTGCGGCGAGGCTCCCTCGATCCATGATCTTGCGGATGTCTATGCGGATGTCGGCTGAAGCGGCGGGAGGGCCGCCATCGCCAATCGCGGGCGCCGCCGATCTCGGCGTCATCGCCTTCTCCGGCACCTTCGAGCGGGTTCATTATGCGCTGGTGCTGGCGACCTCGGCGGCGGCGATCGGGGGCCGGGCGATCCTCTTTTTCACCGGCGACGCCGTCCGCTCGCTGGTCGAAGGCAACGGCTGGCGGCTGCTGCCGGCGGCGGGCGGAGCCCTCGGCGGCGAAATCGACGAGGGCTACACGCGCCGCGGCGTCGCCGGCTTCGGCGAACTCCTGGAGGCGGCGGGGGCGCTCGGCGTGCGGTTGATCGTCTGCGAGATGGGGCTGCGCGTCGCCCGGCTCGCCCGCGGCGATCTCCGCACCGATGTGCCGATCGAGGTGGCGGGGGTGGTCACCCTCCTCGCCGATCCGGCGGCCCGCCGGCTGGTCTTCATCTAGCCGCAACTCTCGGACATGGGCGATGCCGGGGACGGGCGAGGCCGCGGGAACGGCCGGCGGGAGCCGGACGAGAGTACGGAAATTCGGGATGAAAAGGACGGGAGGAACCGGGGCACCGGTTCCTCCCGCCAAGTCAGGGAAGGGAGGGAGGAGAGAACGCAAACTCATGGCGTTCACGAATCCCAATCTATAGGAACACATTCCGTTGCACAAGAAAAAAAGCGCTTAAGGCCGAAAAACCTGCGGGCCGCCGTGCTCGTGTATCGGCCCCGCCGACAGCGGTTAAAATCCCAGGTCTTCGAGCAGCACCCGGTTCGGCGGCATGTGGCCGTCCCAGAACATCTTGATGTTGACGGTGACGCAGTCCCCCATGCCGAGCCGCCCCTCCACCGTCGCCGAGCCCATGTGCGGCAACAGGACGACGTTGTCGAGCTGCATCAGCTTCGGATTGACCGCGGGTTCGTTCTCGAACACGTCGAGGGCGGCGCCGGCGATCTCGCGATTGCGCAGCATGCGGGTCAGGGCGATCTCGTCGATGATCTCGCCGCGCGCGGTATTGACGATATAGGCTTGCGGGGGCAACAGCTTCAGCCGCCTCGCCGACAACAGGTGGTAGGTCGCCGGCGTGTGCGGGCAGTGGACGGTGATGAAGTCCATCCGCGCCAGCATCTGATCAAGGCTCTCGTGATAGGTGGCCTCCAGTTCCGCCTCGATCTCGGCGTGGACGCGGCGGCGGTTGTGGTAGTGGATGCGCATGTGGAAGGCGCGCGCGCGTCTGGCCACCGCCTGGCCGATGCGGCCCATGCCGACGATGCCGAGGCGCTTGCCCGAGACCCGGTGGCCGAGCATCCAGGTCGGCGTCCAGCCGGTCCAGCGGCCGGCCCGGAGCACCCGCTCGCCCTCGGTCAGCCGCCGGGGCGCGGCGAGGATCAGCGCCATCGTCATGTCGGCGGTGTCCTCGGTCAGCACGTCCGGCGTGTTGGTGACGGTGATCCCCTTGGCGCGGGCGGCGCGCAGATCGATGTGATCGACGCCGGTGCCGTAGTTGGCAATCAGCTTCAGGCGCTCGCCGGCGGCGTTGACGATCACCTGATCGAGGCGGTCGGTGACCGTCGGCACCAGCACGTCGGCGGTCTGCATCGCCTGCAGGAGCCGGTTCTTGCCCATCGGCTCGTCCGAGAGGTTGAGGCGCACGTCGAACAGTTCCATCATCCGCGTCTCGACGTCGTCGGGCAGCTTGCGGGTGACGATGACAATTGGCTTCGACTTGGCCATGCCGGTCCCTTAAGCGGCTGATCGCCGTGATCGTCCGGCCTTAGCAGGCGGCGCGGGGCGTGTCCAGCACGGCCGCTGGCTTGACCGACCTCTACGCACATGTGGTATTTTTTAGAAGATGAACCGCAAGAAATTGACGGCGAGCGGCATGAAGCGGACGACGGCGATGCGGCTTACGGTACGGCCCGCGGCGGCGGCGCTGATCGTCCTCGCGGTGATGCAGGCGGCGGCGCAAGCGGTGGAGGCGGCGCCCGAAACCTCGGGGCTGCCGCTGCCCCAATTCGTCACCTTGCGCGCCGAGGAGGCCAACATGCGCACCGGCCCGGGCGAGCAATACCCGATCAAGTGGACCTATCAGCGGGCGGGTCTGCCGGTCGAGATCGTCGCCGAATACCACACCTGGCGGCGCATCCGCGACTGGCAGGGCACCGAGGGCTGGATGCATTCGAGCATGCTGTCGGGCCGCCGCTCGTTCATGGTCACGGGCGGGACGACGTCCTTGCGCGCCGCCGCCGACGCCTCCAGCCGCATCGTCGCCGAGGTCGAGCCGAAGGTCATGGGCGAGCTGGAAAAATGCCCCGCCGCCGGCGCCTGGTGCCGCGTCAAGATCGACGGCCTGAAAGGCTGGCTGAAACGAAGCCGATCTGTGGGGCGTGTATCCGGGGGAGACGGTGGATTAAGGGGTAGGGCTAGA
>CAWAGY010000012.1:0-177255 GCA_963781645.1 uncultured Alphaproteobacteria bacterium
TCCGCCGTGATCCCGCAGTCGAAACGCATGGAGTTCGGACTGAAGTTGCCCCGGTTTCGTGGACACCCGAACGTTGGAATTTTCGGAGTCCACGATGGCAAGGAAGCGGGCACCATATGCGCCGGAGTTTCGCCGGCAGATGATTGAGCTGGTTCGAGCCGGTCGCACGCCGGAGGAACTGGCGAAGGAGTTCGAGCCGTCGGCGCAGGCGATCCGCAACTGGGTCGCGCAGGCCGACCGTGACGAGGGCCGCCGCGCGGATGGCCTGACGACGGCAGAGCGCGGGGAGCTCAACCGTCTGCGGCGTGAGAACCGCCAGCTCAAGTTGGAGCGCGAGATCCTCTCAAAAGCCGCGGCCTGGTTCGCTCGGGAGACGGATGTGATCCCGCCGAAGGGTTCCCATTCGTGAGCGAGAACCGGGCCCGTTACCCCATTGCCGTGATGTGCCGCGTCTTGGGCGTCTCCCCCAGCGGCTATTACGCGTGGGCGAAACGGCCGGCCTCTGAGCGGGCCGTGATGGACGCCGCGTTGATCGTGACGATCCGCGCGGCGCATGCAGCCTCGAAAGGCACGTATGGAGCGCCACGCCTGCAGGTCGATCTTGCGGATGCCGGCATTCGTGTCGGTCGCAAACGTGTTGCCCGGCTGATGCTAAGCGCCGGCCTGGCCGGCGTGAGCCGTCGCAGACACACCGTCACGACCGTCAGGGAGGGGGCGCGTCAGGCGCCCGATCTCGTCGACCGCGACTTCACGGCCGAGCGCCCGAACATGCTGTGGGTGGCTGACATCACGTATATTCCGACGTGGGCCGGCTTCCTCTATCTGGCCGTCGTGCTCGACGCGTTCAGCCGACGGATTGCCGGCTGGTCGATGGCGACGACCTTGCATACGCGGGTGGTGCTCGACGCTCTCGACATGGCGCTCGGGCAGCGGCGGCCGAGCGGCGTGATCCACCATTCGGATCAAGGCTCGCAGTATACCTCGATCGCGTTCGGCAAACGATGTCGGGAGGCTGGTGTTCGCCCCTCGATGGGGTCGGTCGGAGACGCCTACGATAATGCGATGGCGGAGAGTTTCTTCGCCACGCTCGAATGTGAGTTGCTCGATCGGCGCAGATTGAAGACGCAGGCCGAGGCGCGCATCGCCGTCTTCGAATTCATCGAGGGCTTCTACAATCCGCGACGGCGGCACTCATCGCTTGGGTATCTCTCCCCGATCGACTACGAGCGCCGCCACGACCAGAGAGCGGCCGATCCCAGCGCACACCATCGTTCCGCCGTGCTCGGGGCCGTCAAGGTGCGGCCTGGAGATGTCGGAGCATGTGTCGACGCCGGCGCGACGGCCGACCTTGACCGCCCCTGCGCGCGCCGGCGTCACAGACGTGTGGGCCGGGACGGAAAAACGAACTCCGCAGGGGCCGAACAGAAAAACAGCCGTAAACAGGAGGACAAGATGCCGTCAGTTCAGATACCTTGAACCCAAGCCCTCACCCCTCCACGAAACCGGGGCAAGTCCAGACAATGATGAGCAACGGACAGGTTATGGCGTCGGCGCCGGCCAAGCCATTTCACAAGCGCGGCTGGGTCGTCTTCATGGTCGGGCTCAGCGCTTCGGTTCTGCTGATCAGCGGGATCGTATTGTTCATCGCGCCGAGCGGCCGCATCGCCAACACCACGCAATGGGCGCTCCTGTGGCTCGACAAGGGCGCATGGGTCAACCTGCACAACGTCTTCGCCATCCTCTTCGTCGCCGGGCTGGTTTGGCATCTCGTCTTCAACTGGAAGCCGCTCAGCAACTACGTCGTCAGGCGAGCCACTCACCACCTGAACCTGAAGCGGGAGATGCTTGTCGCGCTGGCGGTCATCCTTATTCTCGTCGTCCTCGCCGCGCAAGAGCTGCCGCCGGTCAATCATTTAGCTGATCTTGCGTATTACTTCCGGCAGGAGTTTTGGAGGTAATCGGATGCTCACCAAGGGAACGGCCATGACCGTCACGATCTACCACAACCCGGCTTGCGGCACCTCGCGCAACGTGCTGGCGATGATCCGCAACTCCGGCGACGAGCCGTGCGTGATCGAGTACCTGAAGACGCCGCCCAGCCGCGCTGAGCTGGTCGATCTGATCGCGCGGATGCGGATCACGCCCCGCCAGTTGTTGCGCCGCAAGGGCACGCCCTACGATGAGCTCGGCCTCGACGATCCCAAGTTCCGACGACCAGTTGATCGATCTGATGATCGAACAGCCGATCCTGATCAACCGGCCGATCGTCGTCACGCCGCTGGGCGTCAAGCTGTGCCGGCCGTCGGAGACGGTGCTCGCTATCCTAGCCAACCCGCAACGAGAGCCGTTCGTCAAGGAGGACGGCACGCCGGACGTTCACCCGAGAAGACGACTTAGTCAAGCTGTTGCGTTTCGCGGAGCGGGCGGACAGCTACGGACAGAGGAAACAGCCATGGTCGCAAGACAGCCCGCCACGGCTTCATCCACCGGCGCAGCCGTTGTCAGCCGGCCGGCGCTCGGCGTGTTCGAGCGCTACCTAACGCTTTGGGTGGCGCTGTGCATCGTCGTCGGCATCGCGCTCGGACATTTGTTGCCGGCGCCTTTCAGGCCATCGGTCGGCTGGAAATCGCCCAGGTCAACCTGCCGGTGGCGGTGCTGATCTGGCTGATGATCATCCCGATGCTGATGAAGGTCGACTTCGCCGCGTTAGGGCAGGTCAGGGAGCACTGGCGCGGCATCGGTGTCACGCTCTTCATCAACTGGGCGGTCAAGCCGTTCTCGATGGCGCTCCTCGGCTGGCTGTTCATCGGCTGGCTGTTCCGCCCGTATCTGCCGGCCGACCAGATCGACAGCTACATCGCCGGCCTGATCATGCTGGCGGCCGCGCCCTGTACGGCGATGGTCTTCGTCTGGAGCAACCTGTCCGACGGCGAGCCGCATTTCACGCTGACGCAGGTCGCGCTGAACGACACGATCATGGTCTTCGCCTTCGCCCCGATCGTTGGCCTGCTGCTCGGTATTTCGGCCATCACCGTGCCTTGGGAAACGCTGTTTCTTTCCGTCGTGCTGTACATCGTCATCCCGGTGATCATCGCCCAGCTGTGGCGCAGGGCGCTCTGCGAACGGCGCAGCAGCGCTCGGCGGCGACCCTGAAGCGGCTCGGCCCGGTGTCGTTGCTCGCCCTGCTCGCCACCCTGGTGCTGCTGTTCGCTTTCCAGGGCGAGCAGATCCTTGCCCAGCCGCTGATCATCGTGATGCTGGCCGTGCCGATCCTGATCCAGGTCTATTTCAATTCCGGTCTGGCTTACCTCCTCAACCGCCGCTCCGGCGAAGCGCATTGCGTTGCGGCCCCGTCGGCTCTGATCGGCGCCAGCAACTTCTTCGAGCTCGCCGTCGCGGCGGCCATCAGCCTGTTCGGCTTCTACTCCGGCGCGGCGCTCGCCACCGTCGTCGGCGTGCTGGTCGAGGTGCCGGTGATGCTCTCGGTGGTCCGCATCGTGACGGCGAGAAGGGCTGGTACGAGCAGGGGTCATCGCGGCGCCTTGCGCCGGACCTCCGAGCAAAGAAAGCAGGCGGGCGGTGACACAACACCCTCGCGCCGTGAGGCAGCCTCGCTGGCGGGTTCCTGTTGACGAACTTGGTCGGATCGCGATCGCGGACCTCGGTTGGAATTCCAGCTTGTGCAGACATCGCCGGGCTCGAAAAGATATCGACGAGGAAGGAACGCAGCAATGAGTGATGCGCAACCGGACGGTCTGCAATCGCCGACGGAGGAAATTAAGGTCCTTTACACGGAGCTCGCGCTCCATCCGCGGAAGGACTTCGGCTGGGGCAAGGGGAGGGAAAACGCCCGGAATCTCGGATACGACGCGAGATGGCTGGATCACGTCCCCGACGTCCGCAGCCGCGGTCGGGAATCCCTTCGGCCTGGGATCGATCACGCTCGACGAAACCGTTGTCGACCTCGGCTGCGGCCACCATTCCGATCTCGCGAAACTCAACTGGCATGAACCGGCCGAACCCTTGCAGCCACCGATCGCCAATTCCTGCCCTCGTTCGCACACGGCTGGCGGTGCCTGACCGTGATTTTAGGATGCGTCCGCAACTTATTGACGATAAAACCGTATCCGGCCCGACGAACCTCTGTCGGGGCAAAGCACGAGCATAAGGACAATCCCGCGATGTTTTTGTTCCTTCTCCTCGTCGTCGCTATCGTCTTCATCATCGTTGCCACTGCGCGATTGAAGCTACATCCCTTTCTCGCCCTCCTGATCACCGCTTTCGGCTTCAGTATTGCGTCCGGCATGCCGCTGCGGACGTGGTCAAGTCGGTCAACGACGGCTTCGGCGGAACCATCGGCTACATCGGCATCGTCATCCTCGCCGGCTCGATCATCGGCACCTTTCTGGAGAAGTCCGGGGGCGCGATGACGCTGGCCGAACGCACGTTGAGGCTAACCGGCGAGAAGAACGTGCCGGCGGCGATGGGGATCATCGGCTACGTCGTCTCCATCCCGGTGTTCTGCGATTCCGGCTTCGTTTGCTGTCGCCCTTGAACAAGGCGCTCGCCCGCAAGGCCGGCATCACCCTCGCCGGCAGCGCCATCGCCCTCAGCCTCGGTCTTTATGCGACCCACACCATGGTGCCGCCGACGCCGGGTCCGGTTGCAGCCGCCGGCATCATCGAGGCCGACCTCGGGCTCGTAATCCTGTGGGGGCTCGTCGTCGGCGTGTTCGCCCTGATCGCCGGCTGGCTGTTCGCCGTTCTCGTCGCCTCGCGCACCTACATTTCGCCAGATAAGCTTCGCCCGACAAGCGGCGGGGAAGGGGCCGCCGCGACCGCCGATCCGCGGCGCCGCGCCCCGGCTTCACCAAATCGGTCGTGCCGATCGTCACGCCGATCGTCCTGATCGTGATCCGCTCGATCGCCGAGTTGCCCACCAAGCCCTTCGGCGAGGGCGCGATCATCACCTTCATCAGCTTCATCGGTCAGCCGGTGGTGGCGCTGCTGATCGGCGTCGCGCTGGCCATGCTCCTGCCGAAGAAGCTGGACACGCACATGATCTCGTCGACCGGCTGGGTCGGCAAGGCGGTCGTCGCCGCCGCGACCATCATCATCATCACCGGCGCCGGCGGCGCCTTCGGCAAGGTCCTGCAGAACTCCGGCATCGCCAAGGTCATCGGCAAATCCCTGGCAGGCGTTCCCCTCGGCATCTGGCTGCCGTTCATCGTCGCCGCCGGCATCAAGACCGCGCAAGGCTCGTCGACGGTTTCGATCATCACCACCGCCGAGCCTGATGGCACCGTTGCTACCTCGTTGGGCCTCGCGACGGGACCGCCAAAGCGCTGGTCGTCGTCGCCATCGGCGCCGGCGCCATGGTCGTCTCCCACGCCAACGACAGCTACTTCTGGGTGGTCACCCGGTTTTCGAACATGAAGTGCCGACGGGCTACCGGCTGCAGACGCTCGGCACGCTTGTGGAGGGGGTGGTGGCCGGGGCTGCCGTCTGGGCGACAGCCGCCATCGTTCTTTAGCGACGCTGCTGCCCCCCGACGCTGAAGGCAGAGGGACCGACGCTGCAACAGAAGGAGACAAAAATGTCAGGGCGCGCAGTCCCCTTGACGGGCACAGATGTCCGACCGATCGAGGCAGGCTCGTTCCCGGCAAATCCCGAGGCCGAGCTCACGGCTCTGTAGCGAGTTGATACCCCCAAACGGTGGCTCGCTCGCGACGATGAGATTTCGGACTCACTCGGCGGCCGCTGGACTCGGGGCGCCCCGCCGCCAGTACTGCGGGATGTCCTGGCGATAGCGACGCGTCACCAGGTTGGCGATCAATCCGGTCCATCCGGTCTGGTGTGCCGCCCAGGCCGCTGAAATGGCGTCGGATGATCGGGCGTTTGGGGTGACGATGCTCGGTTTGGTCGAACGTACGTATGATGTCGTCGTCCGGCGGGGTATTATTGGCCTCAGCGTATCGTTCTAGAACGGAGTTCGGGTGTCCACGCCACGGCTCCGAGCAGCTTTGGCAGACGGACGAGACCGGGTATCGGGAACCAAGATCTGCACGGGACGCAGGCCCGCGGCTCGCAGGTGCGCGCAATGCATTGTACCCGCTCGCCAATTCCCGATCCGCCTTCGTTGCGCATCGTGCCGCTCGGCGGCTGTTTTCGCCAGCTCCAGGGCTGCCTTCGCGGAGCGGTCGGCCACGAACGTCCGAATGGCTAGAAGCAGGATGCCGATCACGCCGAAACCTACCCCGCCCACATCCCGGTATTCACCAGTTGTTCGCCAGCCGATTACCGCCGACGGCGATGCTTACCGGTGCAGATTGTGATAGGCGGCGTTCGGCATCATGTCGAGGCCGTGCGCCATCCGGTTGGAGTAGTTGAAGAAGGCCACGACATCGCAGATATCGAAGATGTCGGCATCGGAGAAACCGACGTCGCGCAGCCCTTGCCGGTCGGCCTCGCCGATGTCGTGCGGGGCGAGCGTCAGCTTCCAGGAGAAATCCAGCATGCGGCGGCTGCGCGCATCCAACTCGGCCACCCGGTAATTCATCACCATCATCTCGCCCAGCTGCGGATCGCCGGAAAGCTCGCGCACCGCCTCACCGTGCGCAACGAGGCAGTAGTAGCAGCGATTGGCCGAGGAGACGACGACCGCGATCATCTCCCGCTCCAGCTTGCTCAGCCGTGTCGTCTCCTCGTCCAGCATCAGCAGGTTGTAGAAGGCGGTGAAGGTGCGGAATTTGGCGGGATGCCCGGTATAAGCGCGCAGCACGTTCGGCACCAAGCCCAGCTTCTCCGTACACTTGCCGAAGTACTTCAGGATGTCCGCGTCGAGCCCTTCCTGGTCCGGCAGGTCGAGGCGTATGATGTGTTCCGGTTGTGGCATGGTCTCGCCTCCTTTCGCTGTGGTTGCAGAAGGTTACACGAGGAACGGACGCAGTGCGTTCCCGGAACCTCGCGGAAAGAATGGTTCTGGACGGAGGCGGATCAGCAGAGAGCGCGCCTGGCTCCGCGGCCAATCTGGCTGCCCCCTCCAGCGCCGCTGCCCGTAGCACGGTCTCCTCGTCAAACGGCGTCCGACCAGCTCGCTGCCATCTACTCGACTCTGAAGGCGGAGTGACAGCCGCGGCATTGGGCCGAGATCATCTGCAGCGCCTTCATTGTCTTCTTCCAGTCGGCCGCTGATGGCTGAGCCGGAACTGCATCTGCCACTTCGGCGAAGTCTGCGGCGGCGCGATGCATGCCGAGGCCCATCTCGCGGAACTCAACGGGGAGATACCGGCCGAAGCCGGCACCCGAGCCGGGAACCAGTTGCTCCTGCGCCACCTTCGCCGCCGCCTTGAAATCGGCGGCGGCGAGCTGCGCCATCACGTCGTCGAGGGACTCCATGTGATGGCGCATGTGTTCGAGGAAAGCTCCGCGCACGTCGGAAGGCATCTCGATCGGCGTGCGCGGATCCTCAGCCGCGGCGGGTGTCGCGAGCACCGAGGCAATGGGCAACCAGAACGCAACGCGCCAGCGCATCTTTCCCTCCCACACGGGCGGGCCGGTCGATCGGGCCGGCGGCTGGTCGGGGACGCTTCTTCGCCTGGCGACGTGAACCCGACCGCCGATGGCTTCGTCGGTGCACCGGCGACGGTGATCCGGAAAAACGTCCGTCCGATCCGCGCGGCTGCGGCGATTGTCCCGACAAAGGTGCCGGAAACCTTGGAAACGCCGCCCGTCCTGCAGCGGTGATCGACCGGGATTTCAAGAATGCGCAGGCCGGAGCGTGCGGCCTGCATCTGCATCTCGAGGTTCCAGCCATAGGTTTCCTCGCGCATGGGAAGCCGTAGGAGGCAATCGCTGCGGATCGCCCGGAACGGGCTCATGTCGGTATAGCCGACGCCGTAGACGAGGCGACAGAGGGTGCCGGCTACGCGGCCCGCCAGTCGCTGCTGCGGAGTCAGGCTTCCCGGTTCGGCGGTTCCACGCGTCCGCGAGCCGATGACAAAGTCGTGGCTGCCTGCAGCGATCGGCGCGACCAGCGCCGGGATGAATTGCGGACAGTCGCTGCCGTCGCCATCGAGGAAAACGATCACGTCGCAGTCGGCGCGTACCGCCGCGCCGCCCGCCCGGCAGGCGCGGCCGTAACCCCGGTTCGGCTCGCGGACGATGCGGGCACCCGCTTCGGCCGCTCGTGCCGCCGTGGCGTCGGTGCTGCCGTTGTCGACAACGATGACTTCGCCGATCGGTTGCCGCCGCACCTCCCGGACCACGGCGCCAATGGGCTCCTCTTCATTCAGGGCCGGAATGACGACGGAGACGACCGGTCGCACCGGTCCGCTCACAAACTCCATCTCAGGCCGCAGTTCGCGCATGACGGCGGCGGATCGTCGCTCAGCAGACGGCGCCGGAACTGCCGATAGCGCTCGCCGTTCCAGATCGCCCGAAGGCTCTCCTGCGTCGCGTTGCCGAGGGTGAAATTGTCGTAGCCGCGCATCGAGAACGGCGCGATGCAGCAGGGAATGGCCCGGCCATGGGCGGTGAAGTACATGAGCGTCCGAGGGTCTCCGACACAGCGACCACGGCTGATCGCCGGTCCGCCTGGTGAGGCTGGTGCCCGGTTCCGTCGCGCCGGATGCGTTGAAGTCAATGCCGAGCCGGCGTGCCGTCGCTTCTGCGGCCTCGATATGGGCCGTCTCGGTTGCGGAAAGGCTCTCAAACAGGGCTTGGTCCGGCGTCGCCAATCCCTGACCGCCGGCGAAGTAGACCAGGCGCTGCAGATAGACCTCGCGGACACCGATGCGATGAGCGAGTTCGACGAAAGCCTCAAGCTGGTCGATGGTTTCCTTCAGGCCGGTGAGCCAGAGTGACACACGTGGCCGCGTCGCCTTCGTCTCCTGCTGCATCGTCGTGAACGCACGGACATTGCGGACGATGCGGTCGAAGTAGTCGCGGCCCCGCACTGCCTGGAAGCTTTCGCGCTCCGCCGCATCCAGCGAAACCCTGAGCTCATCGAGCCCGGATGCGATCAGTTCGCGACCCTTCCTCGCGGTCAGCACCGTCCCGTTGGTATTGAACAGAACGTACGTATCGCGCGCCTTCAGATAGCGGATCATGCGCGGCAGCTCGGGGACCAGCATCGGCTCGCCCACACCGTGCAGGACCACCCGATCGATCCGCGGCAACTGATCGACGATCCGAACGAACAGATCCCAGCTCATGTCCGCCGGCGGCTCGAGATCCTCAAAGGTGCGCGGGCAGGTGGTGCAGAGCAAGTTGCACCGGTTGGTTGTTTCCAGGTAGAGGCAGACCGGGTCGCTCTCGACCTCATCCCTCAACCGCGGGTCGGCGCGCTCGAAATAGCGTTGCGGGTTCAAAGGGTGGGTGACGGTGGACGGCTCGCTGGTCATGCCTCGGTCCCCGGCTTCATGATCGGCGCAGCGCCTTGACGACGACGTCGAAGAGAAGTGTACATCTCCCAGCCGACAGCGATCATCACGGTTCCGTATAGAATGCTCTGGACAACGACGGTCCGCGGATCGCCATCAACCGGACCGGCCGCGTAGAGAATAACGCTGAGCAGGGTGAGGAGGCGCGCCGGCAGAAAAGGGGAGAGACAACCGAGGGGGACGAGAACAAGAAAGTACCAGGGATAGTTGGGGGACAGGACAATGAGAAAGACGAACAGAAGCAGCTGTGCCTGCATGGCGGCGACGGCAACATTACGGCGCCGGTCCCTGACGAAGGCAATGGCGAGACCGGCCATTAGCGTTCCGCCGAAAGCGAGATAAACCACCGCGGCCGCCGCCGGTAGCGGCCCGACAATGCGCGACAGCACGTCCAGCAGGATGAACCCGCTTCCGCTGCGGATTCCCTCCTCGCCGAAATACCGTGGAAGAAAGCCGACGGCACCTGCCCCGACGTCGAGAAACGGCAGGTAGGCGAGCACGGCGGCACCGATGAAGGCAACGGGGACGCGCCAATCCCAGGGTTTCCAGAACGCCGGCGCCGCGACCAGCGTCAGCGGCTTGAAAAGCACCGAGGCCGCCAGCAAGACGCCGGCGATAAGGCGTCGCCTTCCGCCCCATGCCGCCAGCGCGAACACCAGAAAGGCGGACATTCCGGCATCGACGTGCCCTTCACAGGCGATCTCCCACACCGGCAGCGGATGCCAGGCGTACAGTAGCAAGAGGGAGGACGGCCGGCCGATGAGCTTGAGCAGGTGGACGAGCACGCCCATCGCCGTCGCCTCCAGCACGAGCCAGCCGAGCTTGACCACCCACACGGTGGAACCGATCAGGTTAAAAATCCGGAACGCCATCTGCGCAGCCGGCGGATAGATGGTGACGGCGTAATCGGCACGATTGATCTTCGGATAGATCACATCGTCGCGCAGCGGCACCAGCGCCGGATCGGCCGGAACAAAGCGGTACGGATTAATCGCCGCCGCCTGGACGCGGCCGTCCCACACGTAGCGGTTGACGTCGGTCGAGTGCAGCGGATCCTGGAACAGCAGCGGCAGCCGCAGCAGCACGGCGACGACCACGACAATGGCGAAAACGGCGCGGCTTTCGGCGATGTGCCCGATCCGCGTCGCCACCGAGACGTACACGCCGCCCTGAAGGAGGACAACCGCGACGAACCAGTAGTCGGCATCCCACCGACCGTGAACAGCCACTGCGATAGGAACCAAGCCGACCAGCACGACCCCGTATAACGACAGGACGAGCTGCGGGTGTCGGGCGCGTACGTCCGCGGCGAGGCGCATTTCACCCCACCGCCAGCCTCTGCGGAATCCCGAAGCGGTTGCCGCCATCGGCCAGCAACAACCGGCGCAGGCAGGAACGGCTGCGGGCAGCCGGGGAGCCGATCAGGCCGTCGATGGCGATCGGCGCCCCCGCGCCGAACAGTTCGTGCACCAGCAACTGCAGTGAGCCGAGGTCGTCGACGTCATACCACAGCGGCAGCAGGGTTAAGGGGACCTGCAGGCCGGCTGCCCGGCTGAGCGTTTGTGCGAGCACTTGGCTGCTGCTCCAACTCACGCCCGCAAACAGCGACGCGTGCGCGCACTTCAGGCCGATCAGGTAGTAGCCGCCGTCGATCGCTGGGCCGAGGACGATGCGATCGCCGGGGCGGCGCAGGGCGTCGACCGTTTGCTGCAAGAGTGACACGGGCAATGTCGGGCTGTCCGAGTTGATCAGGCAGACGCCGCCGAACCCACCGCGGAGGAGATCGTCCGTCGCGTGCAGCAGGCGTTCGCCGAGATCGGTGCCGCGCTGTTCCAGCATGGAAAATCCGTTCGGCAGAAGCCGGTCGAACGCCGCCTTGTCGCGGGCCGGGGTGTAGACGGCGACACCATACGCCCCAGCACGTTCCGCAGTGTGGGCCACCACCGACGCGACGTCGCCGATGAAACCGCGCGATAACGCCGCCGCCTCCTGGGTCGTCAGCGGCGGACACAGCCGCGTCTTGCATGCACCCTCGACGGGTGCCTTGCAGATGACGCCGAGGGCGATGTTGTCCATGCTTTGGAAAGACAAGCCGGTCACCGCGAGCCGCCGCCGCGACGGCGAATCTTAGCGGGTGTGGGCCAAGCGGCCAAGCGCGGCCGTACGTCCGGCTGGTTTATTCGCTGCCGTCGGAGGCGAGCGCGGTGCTGATCTGCGGGACGAGAAGATAGGTGTTGCCGTCGCCGTCGGTGGCAAGGATGCGGCCGCGGTCATTGATCGCGTTGGCCGCGGCCAGGATTGCGCTGGTTGCGGAGCCGATCAGCGTGTTCAGATCGAACATGCCACACCGCCTCGTCCAGACGAAGGCATGTGATCCGCCGTCGGACGCAACAAACAGGCCGACAACCTGGCTGTGATTGTTGACGGCCAAAGCACCGCTGTCGCCGCCGAGGCTACCGATATCGCTCATGCCGGTGTTGTCTGACCAGAGGAAGGCGTGGGTGCCTGCGATGGTGGCGCTGGCTCCGACGATGCGGCTGCGCTTGCTGATGCCGGTTGCCGCCGCCGTCGCACCGCCAAGGGTGCCGATGTCAACCATTCCCCGCTTCGCCGTCCATACGAATGCCCGCTCACCGCTTGCACCCGCGTAGCTGCCGGCAACGACGTTGCCGTCGTTGATGGCGCTGGCGACACTGGCTGTGCTGCCGAACGTGTCGATGTCTTGCATTCCGCCGTCCCGCGTCCAGAAAAATGCATGGGTTTCGCCTGAGCCTGTCTGGCTCTGTCCGACGATGCGGTGGCGGTTGTTGATCGCCCGGGCGGAACTGGCGGCACCGCCGAGTGTGCCTAAGTCTTCGATGCCGCGCTCCGGCGACCAGACAACGGCATGCGTATCGGTGCTCGTCGGGTCGACCGTGCTGTCGCCGACGACCCGGCCGCGTTCGTTGATGGCGAGCCCCCGGCTGGCTCTGCCGCCGAGCGTGCCGAGTTGGGCAAGCCCCTGCTTCTCCCGCCAGGTCGCGGCAACCCCGACGCCCGAGGTGCCGGTAATCTTACCTCGGCCGCTTAGGCCGGCGGCGTCGGTCAGCGTCGTTGCCGCCAAACCGATCACCCGAAAGCTCAGCGCGCACCCGGGCTGCGCCGTAAGACCGGTCGAATCGGCAGCGCCGGCGGGCGCAGAAAAAAGGGTGAGCCATGCAAAGCCAGCGGCAACCGGCAGCCGCATAAATCGGATCAGCGAAGACAACATCGGCTCACCTCTCCACAACGACGCGCGCCAGCGGAACCCTCGTACGCGTCCCGTTCTAGGCCCCCTATGGTACGTCGCCCGATGTCCGAACCAAGCACTTTTCGCGGCCCGAGCGACGCCCGACCTTCCGATCTTCCAAGTGGAGCATGCCGGAGAGGCGACTGCGCTTTTCTCCCCGTACACCGCCAGGATCACCGCCGATCGGAGCGCCCGCATAACGTCCGCAGCAGCTCGTGCGAACCGTTGATGCCCGGCTGCCAGAGGCCGCGGTCCTGGGCCTCGATCAGCCGCTCGCTCATTTCCCTGAGCGCCGCCGGGTTGTTGTCGGCGAGAAAGGCTTGCACCGCATCGTCATCGATGTAGGCGCGGTACACCGCATCGAAATGGTGATCCTTGACCGCGTGGGCGGTGGCGGCGAAGGCGAAAAGGTAGTCGACCGTCGCGGCCATCTCGGCGGCGCCCTTGTAGCCGTGGCGCATCACGCCCGCGATCCACTTCGGATTGACGACGCGGGCGCGGACGACGCGGGCGACCTCTTCTTCGAGCGTGCGGATGACGGGCTGTTCGGGACGCGCGTGGTCGGCGTGGAACACCGTCGGCTGAACGCCGGACAGCACCCGGACGGCGGCGGTCATCCCGCCTTCGAATTGATAGTAGTCGTCGGAATCGAGGATATCGTGTTCGCGATTGTCCTGGTTCTGGACGATGGCGTCGATGTCCTTGAGGCGCGCCTCGAAGGTCGCGTAGGCCGCCCGTCCGGCGAGACCGCCGCCGTAGGCGTAACCGCCCCATGCGATGTAGGCGCGGGCGAGATCGGCATCGCTCCGCCAGCCCCGCTCGTCGATCAGGGCCTGCAGGCCTGCCCCGTACGCGCCCGGCTTCGAGCCGAAGACGCGGGTGCCGGCGAGCCGCTCCGCCTCGTCGGCAGCGGAACCCGTGGCAAGGAGGCCGGCGCGATCGGCGCGGACACGGGCGGCGAGGGGATTGTCGGCGGCCGGCTCGTCCAGCGCGGCGACGGCGCGCGCCGCCGCATCAAACAGCTCGACGAGATTGGGGAAGGCGTCGCGGAAGAACCCCGAAATGCGCAGCGTCACGTCGACGCGCGGTCGGTCGAGCAGGGTCAGCGGCAGGATCTCGAAGCCGCTGACCCGTCGCGACGCGCCTTCCCACGTCGGCCGCACGCCGAGCAGGGCGAGGGCCTGGGCAATGTCATCGCCGCCGGTGCGCATGTTGCTGGTGCCCCAGGCGGTGATCGCCATCCGCGCCGGCCAGCTTCCGTGCTCCTGGGCGTACCGTTCCATCAACAGATGCGCGGATTTCCAGCCGAGGGTCCACGCTGCCGGCGTCGGCACCGTGCGGGTATCGACCGAGTAGAAGTTGCGCCCGGTCGGCAGCACGTCGGGCCGGCCCCGGGTTGGCGCGCCCGAGGGACCGGGGGCAACGAAGCGGCCGGCGAGGCCGGCGAGCAGCCCCGCTATCTCGCGCTCTCCACAGGCAGCGATGTTGGGACGGATATCCTCGGCGACGGCGGCGAGCACCGCCTTCGTCTCCTGCCAGGCCGGATCGGCGATGCGCGTGCCGGCGACAAGATCGGCCGCCAGCCCTTCCAGGCGTTCGACGGTGTCGCCGGCGAGCCGCCACGGCGCGTCGGCTGCGAGGTCATCGGGACGCGGGCCGGTCCACGGCAGCGCCGGATCACAGGCAAGGGGATCGATGCCGAGGTCGAGGTCGTTGGCGAGCCCTCGAATCAGCGAGGCATCGCGCGCTGATGCACCGCGCGGAGTGCGGACGAGGGCGACGAGGAGATCGTTAAGCTGGCGGCCCTCGGGCGTTACCCCAAAGACGTGCAGGCCGTCGCGGATCTGCATTTCCTTCAGCTCGCAAAGGTAGCGGTCGAGCTTGCCGAGGGCATCCTCCCGCCGGTCATCACCGGCCATCCCGCAGTCAACGTCGAGGCCGCTCGTCCGGCAGAGCGACAGGATCTCGTCGGCGAGCAGCCTCAGCCGCCGCGGATCGACTCCGGCGGCATCGTAGTACTCGTCGACCAGCCGTTCGAGCTCGGCCAGCGGCCCGTAACTCTCGGCCCGCGTCAAGGGTGGCGTCAGATGATCGATGATGATCGCGGCCGCCCGGCGCTTCGCCTGGGTTCCTTCGCCGGGATCATTGACGATGAAGGGATAGAGGTGCGGCAGGGGTCCGAGCGCAACTTCGGGAAAGCACTCGGCTGAAAGGGCCAGCGCCTTACCCGGAAGCCACTCCAGGTTGCCGTGCTTGCCCATGTGGACGACCACATGCGCGCCGAACGTCTCGCGCAGCCAGAGATAGGTCGCAAGATAATGGTGGGGCGGCGGCAGGGCCGGATCGTGGTAGCTCGCCGCCGGATCGATGTTGTATCCCCGCGCCGGCTGGATCGAGCAGCGAGACATTGCCGAAGCGGATGGCGGGCACGATGAAGCGGCCGCAGTCGAGCCGGCCGGGACGATAATACGGATCTGCGCTCCGCGATACCCCAGCGGGCGGCGATCTTCTGCCGCACGGCTTCCGGCAGTGACGGCGAAGAAAATGGCGTAATCGGCGAACGACAGGGTTTCGCTCTCGGCGCGGTCGGCGAGCGCGATGAGGTCATTTGTCGGGCCGAGAGCGAGGCGGCGGATGAGGGCGTTGCCGTCTTCGGGGAGGTCGCCGACGGTGTAGCCGGCCCGTGCCAGGGCATCGAGGACGACGAGGACGCTCGCCGGCGTATCGAGACCGACGCCGTTGCCGAGCCGGCCGTCGCGGTTCGGGTAGTTGGCGAGGACGATGGCGATCCGGCGTTCGGATGCTGCGGTCCGGCGCAGGCGCACCCAGGCGGCGGCGAGGCGGGCGGTAAAGTCGATGCGGTCGGCGACCGGCTCGTAAAAGGTGATATCGGCGCAGGTCGCCGCATCCCGGCGGACGATGCCCTTGAAGGAAACGGCGCGGCCGACGATGCGACCGTCGATCTCGGGAAGGGCGACGTTCATGGTGATGTCGCGGGCGGCGAGGCCGTTCGTGCCCTCGCGCCACGACGCCTCGTCGGCTCCTGCGAAGATAACCTGAACGATCGGGCAGTCGGTCGCCGCGAACGGCCCTTCGGCATGTGCCTCGCCCGGTGCGGTCAGAGCGAACCCGGTGGCGTTCAAGATCACGTCGGGCGACACTTCTGCGAAAGCGTTGCCGACGGTTGCGGCGGCGACCGGATCCCTCAGGCTGGTCACGTAAGATCGGCAGCGTGTTCAGCCCGGCTTCGGCGAGAGCCTCGATCAGTGCGTCGACCGGTTTCAGGTTTCCCGCCTGGACGAGCGCGCGATAAAACAGGAGCGCCGCCACCGGCCGCCCTTCCGCCACGTCGACGCGGATCGCCGCGAGATCGGCCGCGGCCGATCCCGGCCGGTAGAGTCCGGCGCGGAGCAGTGGCCGAGGCTCCTGCCATGTGGCCTCATAGCCGATCAGCGTCGCGGCAAACGCGAGGAAGTCGCGGGCGTTGGCAACGCCTCCGTGGACGAGGTACTGCCACAGGCGGTGCGTGGCCTCCGCCGGAACCGTCGATAGCTGCGCCAGTTCGGCGTCCGGCTGGTCGTCGCCGGGAATGCAGTGCGAGGGCGATGCCGCGGTCGCGGGAGAGGCGGACGACCTCGTCGACTCCGTAGGCCCAATAGCCGCGGCCGCCGAGCAGGCGGACGACGATCAGCCGGGCTGGGTCAAGGTCTTCTCGACGTAGAGATCGACCGAGAGCGGGTGGCCGAGTTGCAGCAGGCTGGCCAGGCGCACGCTCGGGAAGCGCTCGGCGTCGAGGCTGCCGCAGGCGGCGGCGAGGCAGGCGATCTCGGTGTCGGCCGCCGAGAGGACGACGATGTCGCCCGGCGGCTGGGCGAGATCGACGGCGGCGCCGTCGTTAGACGCGACCCGGCTGTGCGGCAAGGAGATGCATCAGCCGGCGAGGCCGCGGGCGACGGCGGCGGTATCGAAGCCTCTGCAGGCCGATGACGACGAGTTCGCTCCGTCGCTCCTCCTCCGCGCGCCAGTCGCGGTCGTAGTAGCCGCTCGACCCGGCTGCCCACCGCCTGGACGACGTGCCGCCTCGGCTTGTCGGTGACATGGAGGAAGCCCTTGACCCTGAGCACGTCGTGCTCGCGGGCGACGCGGCGGATCCGCGCTCGATCTCGGCGGGATCGGCAATGCTGCCAAAGGCGGTGACGAAGCTCTCGAACTCGTCGTGGTCATGGTCGTCGTCGGGATCGTCGTGATGACAGCGGCGGCGCGCGATCCCCTCTTCGGCGGCAGCGGCGAGGCCAAGGGCGACCCGCGGGTCGAGACCTCCTCGCGTCGTCGTCACCATCTTGACGCCGGCGGTCACCGCCCGCCCGAGCGTCGTGCGGGTGATGGCGAGGGTCGCCTCATCGACCAGGTCCGTCTTGTTGAGGACGACGAGGTCGGCGCAGGCGAGCTGGTCCTCGAACAGTTCGGCGAGCGGCGTCGCGTGGTCCATCGTGCCGGTGGCCGCCTCTTCTTCGGTCACCCGGGCGGGATCGTCGGCGAAGCGGCCGGCGGCGAGGGCCGGCGCATCGACCACGGTGATCACGCCGTCGACCGTCAGCCTCGCCCGCATCTCCGGCCAGTTGAACGCCTGGACGAGCGGTTTCGGCAGGGCGAGGCCGGAGGTCTCGATGACGATATGGTCCGGCGCCGGGTCGCGGGCGAGGAGGCGCTCCATCGTCGGCAGGAATTCGTCGGCGACGGTGCAGCAGATGCAGCCATTGGCCAGCTCGACGATGTCGTCGTCGCCGACAACCCGCTCTCGCCGCAGCCGAGTAACAGATCGCGATCGATGCCGCGGTCGCCGAACTCGTTGATGAGGATGGCGAGTCGGGCGCCGCCGGCATTGGCGATGAGATGGCGGATCAGCGAGGTCTTGCCGGCGCCGAGGAAGCCGGTGATGACGGTTGTCGGGAATTCTCATCGCGGAGGTTCCTTGAGCACGAGGGGAAGGCCGGCGGCGACAAAGACGACGCGATCGGCGGTGGCGGCAATGGCCTGGTTGAGGCGGCCGGCGGCATCGCGGAAGGCGCGGCCGAGGGGCGTTTCGGGAACGATACCGAGGCCGACTTCGTTGGCGACGAAGACGACCGGCCCGGCGAGGGCGGCGAGACTCAGCGGTCAGCCTCGTCCGTCTCGACCTCGATGTTGCGACCGGCGGCCATCAGGTTGGCGAGCCAAAGCGTCAGACAATCGACCAGCACCGGTCGGTCCGGGCGGGCGCAGCGGGCCAGGGCACCGGAGCGAGCGCGAGCGGCTCCTCGACCGTCGTCCAGCCGGCGGCCGCGGCGCTGACGATGGCGGCGGATGCGATCGGCCATCTCGGCGTCACCGGCCTCGGCGGTAGCAAGGTAGGTGGCGGCCGACGCTTCGCCGATCAGGCCTTCTGCATATGCGCTTTTACCCGAACGCGCACCGCCGATGACGAGCGTTACGGGAGGCAGCGGCGCGATCTGCGCATCCGGCATCGTAGGCACGTCTCCTCCGCCCGAGGATGGTTGGCCGCCCGGCGCGTCGAAGAGGTCTCCTGGCTCGGGGTCTACGACCACGATCGCCTTCCCGGCGCGCGACGCGCCAGTGGCCTGCCGATCGCGGTCTCGCCGTTTACAGTTGCGGGGGCAGCGCCGGGTTTGCGGCTTCGACCGCGCACCGGCTTCCCTGTTTCGACGCGCTCGCATTCGATTATCACGAAGCGACGGGCGGAATCCAGCGGCCGCATGATTGATTGACGCCCTCGATGCGCCAGGCAGCGCCGCCGCCTTGACCGAGGACGCCGCCGGGGACAAGGGATCAGCCGGGTCAGAGACAGGTTGTCGATGACGATCGCCATCGCCGCTTCGGGAGCCTAGGCCGAGCGCATGGGCGACTGCGGCGCGAATCGTGCCGCCATGGGCAATGACGACGATGTCGCGGCCAAAAAAGCGCTTGGAGAGGCGGTCGATGGCGCCGGCGGCGCGCGCCATCAGGTCGGCGAAGCTCTCGCCGCCCGGCGGCGCACTGCCGGTGGGATCGGCCCAGAAGGCGACATAGGCGGCGGGATCGTGATCTTGCATCGCCGACCAGGTCAATCCCTGCCAGGTGCCGAAATGCTGCTCGGCGAAGTCGGGCTCGACGATCGGCTGCGGCGGCGGGCTGCGGCCGGCTTCGACTATCGCTGCGCTCAGCGTCGCCATCGTTTGCGTGGTGCGGGCGAGTGGGGTGACGACCCAGTTGCCCGTCGTCCGGCAGCAGCCGGGCAAGGCAGCGAAACGCCGCCACGTCCGAGACATCACAGGCGACGTCCTGCTGTCCATAAATGCGACCGGGCGCTCCCGGAACCGGCGCATGACGCACCCACCACCAACGGGTGGTGGCGCCGAAGCTCATTGATCGGTGGCGGCGATCGCGGCGAGAACGGCGATTTCGGCGAGCACCTGTGCGGCACCGAGGACATCGCCGGTCTGGCCGCCGACCGTCCGCTGGGCGACGAAACCCGACGAGGGCGGCGAGGACGAGGGCGGCGACGAGGGCGCTCATCGCCCCCCAGAAGCCGACGGTCAGGAGCGCGGTTACGAGGGCGATCAGCACGGCCAGCGCAATTTGCGTCGGCTCCGGTTTTCCCGCCGTGGCGCCGAGGCCGGTCGGTCTTGCCGGCGGAAGCCAGCGCATCAGGCCCGGTAGAACCGCCCGCGACACGGTGGCTCCGGCAATCAGCGCCAGCGCCGCGGTGTTCGGCGAGAACAGGCCACTCAGAACGAGGCCGCGCGAATGATCATCGCGAAGATGAGGGCAAGCGCGCCGAAGCTGCCAAGTCGGCTGTCGTTCATGATCGCCAGCCGTTGCTCCGGCGCTGCGTCCGCCTCCCAATCCGTCGAAGAAGTCGGCGAGACCATCCTCGTGCAGGGCACCACTGACGAGGGCGGCGACGGCAAGCGCGATCATCGCGCAAGCCAGCGGATGCAGACCGATGTGGAAGGACGCGAGCAGCGCCAGAGCTGCGCACGTTCCGATGCCGACGCCGACGAGCGGAAAGAGACCGGCGGCGCGGGCAAGGAAGCCCGTTTGATCGATAGGCTGAACGGTGGTTCCCTCCGCGGCCTCGGTCGCCGCTTCGTCGGCGGCAGGGGGCGGCGCCGATCGCGACGTCGGATCCCGGGCAAGAGGCAGCACCGTCAGGAACGCCACCGCCACGCAGAAGTTTTGCCAGAATCGCTCCATCGGCGAGGAGGGGGCGATGAAGCCGGACGATTTCGACAAGGTGGTCACGCGCATCTTTCCAAGAGGGGAGCGAATGCGATACCCGACGGGGGTTATAGGTGTGAATGCGGCGAGAATGCAAACGCACATCGCGCGGAAAGAGAGCAAGATGGCCCATCCAATGCAATGCATAACGCTGGACGTGTTTCGAAGGCTGCTGTCCGAGGCGCCCACGGCCGATTCCGAGGCACGAGACGCCGCCGCAAAGCGTCAGGCAGAGCTGATCAAGCCCGCCGGCGCGCTCGGGCAACTGGAGCAGATCGCCATCTGGCTCGCCGCTTGGCAAGGCGTGAATCCGCCGCGGGTGGAGCGGCTGCGCGTCGTAGTGTTCGCCGGGAGCCACGGCATCGCCGACCGCGGCGTCTCGCTGTATCCGGCGAGCGTCACCAGGCAGATGGTCGCCAGCTTCCACCAGGGACAGGCGGCGATCAATCAGCTCTGCCGGACAATCGGCGCCGATCTTGAAATCGTGCCGCTCGATGTAGAGACACCGACAGCCGATTTTCTCGAAGGCCCGGCTATGACCGAGGACGCCTTTGTTGCCGCACTGAATGCCGGCCTCGCCGCCGCCCCCGACGATATCGACGTCCTCTGCCTGGGCGAGATGGGCATCGGCAATACGACTGCCGCCGCAGCACTCGCCCACGCGCTTTACGGCGGCACCGCCGCGGCCTGGACCGGCGCCGGAACCGGCATCGATGCGACGCACCGCGCCCGCAAGGCCACCATCGTCGGCGAGGCGGCGGCCCGGCACCGCGCGGCGGCCGCCGATGGCCTCGATCTGCTGCGCCGCCTCGGCGGCAGGGAGTTGGCGGCGATTGCCGGCGCCGTCGTCGGCGCCCGCTTGCGCCGCGTGCCGGTCATACTCGACGGCTACGCCGCGGCGGCGGCGGCGGCTCCGCTCGCCTCTTTGCGTCGCGATAGCACTCGCGCATTGCCTGATCGGGCATCTGTCGGCCGAGCCGGGTCACCGCATCCTTGCCGAGATGCTGGGGATGGTTCCCTTGCTTGACTTGGGCATGCGCCTCGGCGAGGCGAGCGGCGCTGCGCTGGCTGCGGGTATCGTCAAGGCGGCCGCCGCCTGCCATACGGGGATGGCAACATTCGCCGAAGCCGGTGTCGACGGCGTCGATGTCGGCGGCTGATCTCCGGCCGCCGCAGGGCGGTCAGCCGTCGGCGAGCAGCATTGTGAGGACGCGCGAACGCCTCGTCGTAGATGCCGGGATGAGAGCTTTCGCGCGGGCCGGCGACGTTGAGGATGCGGACCTGCTCGCGGGAGAGCCAGCCGCGGACTGACTGGACCTCGACCGCGCCGGTGAGATCGATGATGTATTGCGGCCGGCCGAGGGAGCGGGCAACGGCGAGGGTCAGCGCCGTTCCGCCGGTGGGCCGACCCCGTGCCAGAACGAGAGTTGCGTCGAAGTCGCGGACATTCAGGCGGGTGCGGACCTCATAAGCGTCACTCGCGGTTTCGCGAAGAGGGTAACGGTCGGGGACCCGGCCGTCCTCGGCCCGGCGGTTTCGAGGAACCCAGCCGCCGAGCTGGAATGCCGAGTGCAATTGCCGCATCGAGGGCAGCACGATCGACCCCCGTCTGCCCGCCCGAGACGATCTTAACGATGACCAATCCGGCGGCCAGCGTCGCCGCCATCAGGCCTCGATCGTCTCGATCAGCCGCCCCTCGGCGTCGATGCAGCCGGCGATCAAGGTGCCGGAAAAGCCGCAGCCGCCGTCGAGCGAAATCATGTGGGCGCGGATCACCGTGCCGCCGTGTTGTGGATCGAAGCCGCGAACGATCGACCGGAAACCGCCATAGGCGGCTTCGTCGCGTTCGAAGCTGCGGCTGCCCCACCACAACGCGTCCGACTGCTGACCGAGCGGACGTCCCGGATCGACCCCGGCATTGACGAAAAGAGCAGCGCCGTCAGCCGTGTAAGCGGCCCGCTTCAGTGTACTGATCAGGCGATCGTGGCCGTCGATGGCCCGGACCGCTGCGCGCAGCCGGTTGGTCCACTGCGACAGGACGAAGGCCCCGCGTTTGGCCGCAGAGCGCCCTTCCGGAATGCTGCCTCCGTAGGCCTCGATGGTGGCGCCAATGCCGCGTTCGACCATCCAGTCGAAGACCTCCTGCGGATTGGGTGCGAACTGCAGCTGCAGTAGCTTGTGCCACATTTCCTCCTGGCTGCCGCGGAGAAAGACAATGGCGCCGCAGCCTTCGGAGAGCTGCCGCGCGAGCACCGCCCGGCGGAAGAGCAGCAGTTCATGGACGGTGGCGGCGACGTGCCTTCCACGACCGAGCATATTGCCGAGATAGACGAGATTATCGTCCGGCTCGATTCGCCGCGCGATGGCGTCGTGCAAAGCAACCAGCCGCTCGGCTTCACCGTGAATCGACCCGATCGCCCAGGTCAAACGGCCGGCCGGAAGAATGGCCAGCGTTTCGGACACGCACACTGCCCCAGAGACGCGCGCGGCACTCGCTAGCTCGTCGTTCAAACCGCCTTCATACTCCTCGCCCGCTGGTTCAGGCGGCGTTGAGCAGTTCCGCCAGCCGCTCCGAGGCCTGCATTTTGTCAATGCATTCGAGGGCAGCCAGCTCGCACGCCAACCTGTCGAAGGCAGCCTCGTAGATCTGGCGCTCGCTGAAGGACTGGTCCGGTTGTCCGACGTTCGGATGAAGATCGCGAACGACCTCGGCGATCGATACCGGGTCGCCGGAATTGATCTTGGACTCATATTCCTGAGCCCGCCGGCTCCACATGGTCTTCTTGACCCTCGCCCGCCCTCTCAGTTTAACAAGCGCGCTGTCCATAACCTTGCGCGTACTGAGACGCCGCAACCCCGCCTGCGTTGCCTTGTTGATCGGAACCCGCAGCGTCATCCGGTCGCGATCGAAGGCGATGACGAAAAGCTCGAGCTCCTGTCCGGCAATCTCGCGACTCTCGATGCCGATAACCTTGCCGACGCCGTGCGTCGGGTAGACGACGTAGTCGCCGGCCCGAAACGCCAGTTCTTCCCGCATTCTGCGTTCTCACTCCGCTCAACGGTCGAGCCCATCGTGGTCAAGACGCGCAACCACGACAAAACCGCGCCGTCGCTACTTTTGGTTCAAGATAGAATTTACAAGCACCATACTAGGTCTTGTGACCCGCGGCGCTTTGACGACAGATCGACGTTTCCATCATCCGAACGCTGGATCCCGCCAGCGCGTTGCTGGCAATTTCCTTATACCATGCGGGCATTGTCGGTGACAAACCCCAATGTTGCACCGCATCAGCGCCGCCCGCGGCAGAGGGAAGACGGTCAGGTCCCCGTGCCCGGATCCGGACTGAACAGCGCTTCCTTACCCGGCTTCCCGTTCCATTCATCGGCATCCTCCGGCGCTGCGCCTTTGCGGGCAATATTGGGCCACGTCTTGGCATAGTCAGCATTGATGGCGAGCCATTTTTCGTGACCGGCCTCGGTGTCGGGGACGATCGCCTCCGCCGGACACTCCGGCTCGCAAACCCCACAGTCGATGCACTCATCGGGATGGATGACGAGCATGTTCTCGCCTTCATAGAAGCAATCGACCGGACACACTTCGACGCAGTCCATGAATTTGCACTTTATGCAGTTTTCCGTGACGATGTAGGTCATGGTCCTCTCCGTACTCCGATGCTCACGACCTCGCGCAACCTCACATGGACGGCCGCTGGTGAGCCAGTCGATCAATGACACGCTTGCGGGCTGCGCCGCTTTCTACGTCCGTGACATACAGCAATCCGGCGACCCGGCGTACCAGGTTCGAATTCGTAGGAATCGACGGTGCCGTCGGAAAGGACCACCTCCCACAGCATCTCAACAATGCCGGCCCGCTGCTCAGCGCTCAGGCCGTCTTTGATATCGCGGGTCAGCGAGTAGAGGTCGGTTGCTGCCTCGGCGCGCGCGCCGGCTTCGCTCATCAACCGCTCTGTTTCGGCATCGCCCAGTCCGAAACGCCTCTCGAGAAGTTCGGTCACCGTCCGCCGTTCGGCCTCATCGAGGACTCCATCAAGCTGCGCGGCATAAAGCATCAATGCGGCGGCTGACAGAGTGAGAGGCTCGAACGACGCAACATCAGCGGCGCCGGGGCCGGCGCCGAACAGAGCCTGCAATCGCTCCAACATGCTGCTCGCTAACACAGCGGCGGGCCTGACACAACTGCAACCCTCGTCCGCTTGTCGCTTACCGGCCGCGAAGTCGATCCATCTCCCGGCGATCGCTCTTCGTCTGCCGGCAGCTCCCGCCCGGACGATGCTCGACACCCACTGTCCCCCTCGGCACTTGGCGGTAAAATGGGCGGAGTCAAGTCTTCGTAAAGAACTCCTTGCCTCCGGCGCCGGACCCCGACGCTGGGCGAGCGCAACAACGCGAATGACGCGGACCCGGGCGGCGAGCGGAAAGGTGAGCACGTCGCCCGGGCGGATGTGGTAATGCGCCTTGCCGACGGGTGTTCCGTTGATGCGAATGCGACCCCTCTCGCAGAACACGGTTGCGCGCGTCCGGCTCTTGAAGAAGCGGGCGAACCAGAGCCAGCGGTCGAGCCTCGCCGGCGTATCGATCATTCTTCGGCGTCCGCCCGAATCGTCAACGTGCCGAACGCAGCGCGTCGAGAGCCGCAAACGGTGAATGCGGGTCGGCGGCGGCAATAGCGGTGGTCGCCTGCCGCTTGCCACGGCGGGACGATCGCTGCGGATCCCGCCTGAGGACAACACCGACCTCGCCCATCTGCGCGCGAAAGCCGAGCGACGTGAGAACGGCGACAATCTCGTCGCGGCCGCAACCGATGAGGTTGGCGAGATTAGGCGGCGGGGCGAACGGCCCGGCGACCGCCAAGTCCTCCGCCCGCGCCATCAACCGCTCTACCATGTCGATGCGGATGGCGCGGCCGCCCGCGAGGTGGTAGCCGCACGCCTGATAAAAGCCGTTCGGGACGGCTGGATCGGCTGGCAGCGATACTCGCCCCGGTTCCGGTGTCGGGCACGGAGGCTCACCCGCCTGAACACACCAAAGCACCGCGCGCAACGCTATGACATCCGGCCGCAACGTTGCCTGGAACCACACCGTGCGGCGGCCGATACGCAGATCAAGAGCGCGCAGCACCCGTCGGTCACCGTCCTCAAGCGCGGCGAGTTGGACGCCGACGCGCTCGCGGGCGATCGAACCCAGCCCCTCCGTGATCTGAAAGACGAGGCCGCGGCCGGCACCCGATAGGACCGCGCGCCGGGCGAGGAACAGCGGCGCCGAGGTGCTCCTCGATGTGTTCCGCGAGCCAGAGCGCGAGCCGGCGGCGAATGCGATCCTTCAGCGAAGCCCCGAGGAGGTCGGTTGCGATCGGCTCGATGCCCGGACGCAGCGCGTCCGGCCCTGCGACGAGGCGAGCCACCGGCGATCCGCGCCACAGAGAGCCGGCATCGGCGGCGAGGCAGAACGCGTCCGCCTCTTCCGCCTCGAAACGGGCGACCCGTCCGGCCATCTCGCCGCGCAGCGCCCGTTCGGCCAGCGCCTGGACGACACGCTTGGCGTCGCCCGGGGCGCCGGCGGCATCCGCAACCGTGCTGTCGGCGACGAACCGGAATCCTTCAAGTGTGCCGACGGCGTGTCCTTCGACGAGGACCTCGCCCGCGGCGGTGATGGCCGCGAGCAAGTCTTGCCGCGAACGCATGCGGACAACGAGGGACGATGTCCGCCGATCGACAAAGCGCTGGATCAGACGATGGTGTAAGGCGTCGGAGAGGCGGTCTTCGATGGCGCGCGTGCGGGTCCTGCCAGCCACCTGCGGCGTCAAGCCAATCGGGACGGTGCGAGATATACGTCCAGGTGCGGATGCCGGCGATACGCTGCATCAACGCATCGATGTCACCGTCGGTCCGGTTGATGCGATCGACCTGGCGCGCGACCCAATCACTCGGAAGCTGCGTCCGGCCATTTTCCCCCCGGCGAGGAAACGATAGATCTGGGCGAGCAGGCGGGCGTGGCCCTCGCTCTGGATCTTGCCGAAATCGGGAATTTGGCAAACGTCCCAGAGCAGCCTGACCCGCTTCGGGAGTCCGCGCGAGGCCGGCGATGTCGGGATCGGCTGGCGAGATGGTTGAGGGCGAGTTCGTCATCCGCCTCGCGCGCCCGGACGAGGCCGCGCCGCGCCGGCAGCCGGGCGAGGCTGCGGCGGAGCGCGTCGATGGAGGTGAAGACGAGCCGGTCCGATCGCCAGTAAATCGCCTCAAGCGCATCGAACCGGTGGCTCTCGATGCGCTCCGCCGTCTCCGGGTCGAGAGCCCCGATCTCGGCTGTCGTCCCGAAGGTGCCGTTCTTGGTGAAACGCCCGGCGCGACCGGCGATCTGCGCCAGTTCGGCCGGTGTGAGGAGGCGTGGGCAGCGACCGTCGAACTTGCGGGTGGCGGCGAAGGCGACATGGTCGACGTGCATGTTGAGGCCCATGCCGATGGCATCGGTGGCGACCAGGTAATCGACCTCTCCCGCCTGATACATCGCCACCTGGGCATTGCGCGTGCGCGGGCTGAGCGCGCCGAGAACGATGGCGGTTCCGCCCCGCTGGCGGCGGATCAGCTCGGCGAGCGCGTAGACATCGGCGACCGAAAAGGCGACGACGGCGCTCCTGCGGCGGCAGGCGTGACAGCTTCGTCGGCGCCGGCGTGGACAAGGGCGGAAAAGCGGGGCCGGGACACGAACTCGGCCGATGGCACGAGCCGGCGGATGAGCGGGCGGATCGTCTCCGCCCCCATCAGCATCGTTTCTTCGCTGCCGCGGGCATGCAGCAGCCGGTCGGTGAAGATGTGGCCGCGGTCTGGGTCGGCGCACATCTGGATTTCATCGACGCCGAGAAAGGCGACCTGTCGGGACAGCGGCATGGATTCGACGGTGCAGAGGAAATAGCGGGCCCCGGGTGGCAGGATGCGTTCCTCGCCGGTAATCAGGGCCACCGCGCCGTCACCCTTGGCCTGAACTGCCCGATCGTAGTTTTCGCGGGCGAGGAGGCGCAGCGGGAAGCCGATCATGCCCGATGCGTGGCCGAGCATGCGTTCCATCGCCAGATGCGTCTTGCCGGTGTTGGTCGGGCCGAGGACGGCGGTCAGCCGCATCGTCCGACCGGCGGATGCCGGCCTGCTCGTCTGCATGAGCGGATAGTGGCGCTTGAAGGCGAAAAAGCAAGAACCCGACACATCCGGCATGAGCGGATGTCAGGTGCGCCGGTAGCATCGGAACGAAGGCGACGGGCAGCATGCACGACTTTTCCAGCGTGCCGTCCGACCGCTTCACGCAGCGATAAAGGAACTGCGTCTCGCCGGCTTCACCGATCGGCACGACAAGGCGGCCACCGACGCGAAGCTGATCGACGAGAGCGGGCGGGATCTCGGGGGGTGCGGCGGTGACGATGATCGCGTCGAACGGAGCCGCGTCCGGCCAACCGGCGTAGCCATCGCCCTGGCGCATGTGGACGTTATCGCAGCCGAGGCGGGCAAGGCTCTCGGCCGCCGTTCGCCGCCAGCTCCGGCACCAGTTCGATGCGAATAGACGGTGTCGGCAAGGTGCGCCAGAACAGCGGTCTGATAGCCGGAGCCGGTGCCGATCTCGAGGACCCGGTCGTCGGGTGCGAGATCCAGCAGATCGGTCATTACGGCGACGATGTACGGCTGCGAGATGGTCTGGCCGAAGCCGATGGGAAGCGGCCGGTTATCGTAGGCGACGTCGCGCATGCTTTCGGGCACGAACAGATGGCGGGGCACCTCGGCGAGTGCAGCCATCACCCGTGGCGCAAATCCCCGACGCTGGGTCCAATGGGCGGTTTCAACCGCGTCTTCGGCGATTTCTTGGAGGAGTTTCTGGTGCGCCTTATCGATCTGACGTCCCCGTTTCGCCTGCGCGTCCCTGCCGTGCGCAGCTTGCGAAGACGGCCGGGCCGCGTCAAGCGCGCGGCGGCCGGCGAGGCAAAAAAATGCGTCGGCTTTGGCGCCGCTCGGCGCGGGCGGCCGTCGGCACGCGACCGAAACCCCGCGGCATCGTGTCTGCCGGCCGGCTTTCCGGCGGATCCCACTTACAATCGCAGGTGTTATCTGATAAAGATTCTCAGTGTGGTGGCCACGCACTCGGCAGAACTGCCACGACGTCGACGAAAACAAGGATCGAAAGCGATGGTCACTCAGTTCGCAAAAAAATTCTTCGGACGTCATGAGTGGTTGGATCGGCGTGCATTTGGTGCAGGACGTTCCTGAAGACATCGCTGCCTGCGAGTTCGATTGTTCGAAGACCGACTGTGAAGGAGCCGAATTGATCAACTGCGAGCGACGGGTTCGCGCAGAAGCTGCGGAGCAGCGTGTGCGCGACGGCGCGGCCCTCCCCAACCCGCAGTTGGAGGGCGGCGAGCAGCCGTCGAAACCTGGGGGTTGATCCCCGGGCTTCCCGCTCCCGATCCCCTTTGCATCGACGGCGCCGCAGGGTTGCGATCGCGGCCGGTCCCCCGCATATTTCTGCCGGCCGCACCGAACTGCATCTCCCAGGCATCTGGAAGCGATTTGATGGATCAGGAAGCCTTTGCCTTTCAGACCGAGGTCGGGCGTTTGCTCGACATCGTTGCCCACTCGCTCTACACCCATAAGGAAATTTTTCTCCGAGAGCTGATCTCGAACGCGTCGGATGCCTGCGACCGGCTTCGCTACCAGGCGATCCTCGATCCGCATCTGACCGAAGGCGACCCGGAGTTTCGCATCCGTCTCGTCGCCGATAAGGACGGACGCCGCCTGTCGGTCGAAGACAACGGGATCGGCATGAACCGGCAGGACCTGATCGAAACGCTCGGCACCATCGCCCGTTCCGGAACCCAGTCGTTTCTCGGCCAGCTTACCGGCGATGCGAAGAAGGATCTGGCGTTGATCGGCCAGTTCGGCGTCGGCTTCTATTCGGCCTTCATGGTCGCGGACAGGGTCGACGTGCTGACCAGGCGGGCGGGCGAGGCCAGCGGCCTGGCTGTGGTCGTCGGACGGCAAGGGCAGCTTTACGATCCTCCGAGGCCGAACGCCCGGACCGGGGGACGACGGTGACGCTGCATCTCGCGGCGGACGAGGGCGAGTTCCTGGAGGCGCATCGGCTGAAGCAGATCGTCAAGACGTATTCGGACCATATCGGCTTCCCGATCTTGCTCGGCGAGGGCGATGTCGGCGGAGACGATCAACGCCGCCTCCAGCCTGTGGACGTTGCCGAAAAAGGAGATTACCGCCGACGCCTACAAGGAGTTCTATCATCACGTCGGCCATGCGTTCGACGATCCCTGGCTCACCATTCACGCCGTCGCCGAAGGGATCGTCTCATATACCTGCCTCTTGTTCGTGCCGAGCGACACGCCGTTCGATCTGTTCGATCCGGAGCGCAAGGGGCGGGTTCGCCTTTACGTCAATCGCGTCTTCATCACCGATGATTGCGAAGGGCTGTTACCGCCCTATCTCCGCTTCCTTCGCGGTGTCGTCAATTCCGCGGACCTGCCGCTCAACATCAGTCGCGAGACCTTCCAGCACGACCCACGCCTCGCCAAGATCCGCACCGGCCTGATCAAGCGTGTGCTCGACGAACTGGCCAAGAAAGCCGGACGATGAGCCCACCGGGTACGAAACCTTCTGGGCGACGTTCGGCGCCGTGCTGAAGGAGGGACTGTACGAGGACTACGAAAACCGGGAGAGACTGCTCGGCCTCGCCCGCTTCCGCTCGACCGCCGGCGACGGCTGGACCTCGCTTGCCGCCTATGTAGAGCGGATGAAGCCGGGACAAGATGCGATCTTCACCATCTCCGGGGAAGCGGCCGCCGCGCTCGCGGCGAGCCCGCAACTGGAGGGATTTCGGGCGAAGGGTGTCGAGGTGCTGTTGCTGACCGACCCCATCGACGAGTTTTGGATGCCGGCAGTGCGCAGCTTTCAGGACAAGCCGTTCAAGTCGGCGGCCGGCGCCGACGCGGATCTCGGCCGCATCACCGCCGATGAAACCGCTGCTACGACCGAGCCGGAGGCGCCGCCGGCCGAACTCGATCGGCTGATCGCGGTCCTGAAATCGGTGCTGAAGGAGAGCGTCAAGGATGTCCGAGTGTCGCAGCGGCTGACCGACAGCCCGGTCTGCCTGATCGCGGGCGGCGGCGATATGGACATGTATCTGGAACGCATGCTGCGGCAAAGCCGACGCCTCGGTGCCGAGGGCCCGACGCCGCGGATCCTCGAGATAAATGGCCGGCATCCGCTGATCCGCCACATGGCGGCGGCAGCGGCAGGCCCCGATGCGGAGACGGCCCTTGCCGACCTCGCCCACCTGCTGCTCGATCAGGCCTACATCGTCGAGGGCGACCGCGTCCAGGACCCACTGGCGTTCGCCCGCCGACTATCGCACGTAATGGAGCGCGGCCTGGCCTGACGCCTGCGGCCGCCACGGGATGAGGTCAACGGCAACCGATCACATCTCCCCGGCCCCTGCGGACCGGGGAGATGGACTCGACCATTCGTTGTTTGCCGGGCGATCCGATTTGGGCGATCCGGACCGGCGATCCGCCTCCTCAGGCCGCCATGCGGGCGCGCAACCGCTCGCGCGTCACCCGAAGCTGAGCGCGCAGGCTCTGCGCATTCACGCCGTCGCGATGCATCAGGACCTGCGTCAGGGGGTCGGATAGCAAGTCTTCGAGTGCCGGCTCGATTCCGGCCTCGGCATAGGGTTCACGCCGTCCCGGCTGTCGCCGTGGACCTCTCGTGGTCATCGTCGGAACGGTTTCGATCGGACGTGGATCGATGAGGGTCTGCAACACTCGTTTTCCTCCCTTCTGGCGGCGGACAGCACTCGATGCTTCCACACCTTTAAGGCCTTCTTTTGGCGTTTCACCCGAAGGCTTCACCTGATCTACCCATTTCCTGGGCTTATTTCAGGCGGCACATCCTTGATTGAAAGGATTGTGCCCTTGCCGCCGAGCGACAACCGACGCTCCGCAACAAGAAACCACTTCAACAGGCAAACGCGCGCACGAGACCTTCTTCCAGACATGCTCGCTACGAAACCGAAGCTACTATAGCGTCTTTGCGGGACGCTAACAAGCGCTATGGTAGAGATTCATGGGGACTGCCGCGACAAATCGGAGATTTCAACCGGGCGGCGGGGTGCATTCCGTCGCGTCGACGATCGGGCCCGCGGCATCCGATTGCAGGATGACGGCGCAGCCGCGCGTCGTCCACTCCTCGCCACCGAGGTCTACGACGACCCGGAGGGGTTCACCCTGCCAGCGGCCGATCCGACGAAAACTGCGGACGACATGGTGATTGACGAGCGCGCGCCCGCTGTTCTCGCCGCGATCGACGCGGGTGGCGTTCGTCCGGTCAAACAGCACCAGCCAGAGATCGGCCGGCGGTGCGCCGGCCTCACGATCGACATTGGCGACGAGCCGGTCGGATCCGGCCCAGTTCACGGTGATGAGCCCGAATGTTTGGCCGCTCCTGCGCCTCGATCATCTCGAAGGACGGCAGTGCGTTCGTTGCCCGGTAACCTGCGCTCGCCCCTGAACGACGATCTGCGGCGTGTAAACGTACTTCAGGCCGAGCGCGCGAGCATACTCGCGTTGCCGGGCGGTGTTCGCGGGCGAGGCGAAGGGATTCTTCCAGCCGAGATAGTCCCAATAGTCGACGTGCTCGGATAAGGGGAGGATGTCATTCGGCGTTGCGCAAGTTCGCCGATCAATGCATCGGCCGGCGGGCACGACGAGCAGCCCTGTGACGTGAAAAGCTCGACGACGGTGAGCGGCGGCCGGACGGCGGAGGGCTCGTCATCGCCCGGCCGATTCGTCACCTCAGACGGCAGGGTCGGCGATAATCGAGACCGACCACCCAAAGGCAGACCGCCGAAACCACCGGCAACGACCGGGACGTCGCCCGGTCCAGCGCGATCGAAGGCTCTGCCGGATTGCGGCGACGCTGCATGTAGAAAGGGTGCGCCGGTGCACCCGCGGCTTCCACCCACAAGTCCGTGAGCCGCAGCGCCGCGCTCGGGCCGTTGGTCGGCGGGGCGGGACGGCCGGTTCAGGCCGCCGCCAGATTGCCAGAACGAACTGGAGGATACCGCCGTTGCGATAGTACTCGACCTCGTCGAGGGTATCGATCCGACAGGTGAGGGGCACCTGCTCGCGATTCCCGTCGGGACGGTGAACCGTCAGCATAACATCCATGAGCGGGCGGACGGCGCCGGCTGAGGCCGGTGATATCGAATGTCTCGGTCGCCGGTAAGAGCCGAGCGTCTTGCGCGTGGTGCCCTCTTTGAACTGCAGGGCGAGGATGCCCATGCCGATAAGATTGGAGCGGTGAATGCGCTCGAAGCTCTCGGCGATGACCGCCTTGATGCCGAGAAGGCGGGTTCCTTTCGCCGCCCAGTCGCGCGATGAGCCGGTGCCGTACTCCTTGCCGGCAATGACGACGAGGGGCACCCCCGCCGCCTGGTAGCGGACCGAGGCGTCGTAGATCGACATCACCTCGCCGTCCGGCTGGAGCGGCCGTCACGCCGCCCTCGATACCCGGCACCATTTCGTTGCGGATGCGGATGTTGGCGAAGGTGCCGCGCATCATCACTTCATGGTTGCCCCGGCGCGACCCATAGGAATTGAAATCGACCGCCGCCACACCTTGCTCGATCAGGTAGCGCCCGGCGGGGCTGTTTTCCTGATCGAGCCGGCGGGCGAGATGTGATCGGTGGTCACCGAGTTGCCGAGGATGGCCAAGGGGCGGGCGCCCGTCACGTCGGAGAACCCTGGCATCTCGCCGGCGGCGAAGAAGGTGGGATGCCGCACATAGGTCGACTGCTCGGCCCAGGCGTAGGTACTCGCCGGTCGGCGCGTCCAGTTTCTGCCAGCTGCTGTCGCCGGCAAAGACGTCCGCGTAGCGGCGGCGAAACATCTCCGGCGTCAGCACGCGATCCAGCACCGACTGGATGTCCTTGTTCGACGGCCAGATATCGCGAAGAAAGACCGGCTGGCCTTCCTCGCCCTTGCCGATCGCATCGTTGAGGAGGTCGACCGTCATCGACCCGGCGATCGCATAGGCGACCACCAGAGGCGGGGAGGCGAGGTAGTTGGCCTTGGTCTGCGGATGCACCCGGCCCTCGAAATTGCGGTTGCCGGAGAGCACCGCTGCAACAGTCAGGTCGCCGTCCTCGATCGGCATTCGCCACCGGCTCCGGCAGCGGGCCGGAGTTGCCGATGCAGGTGGTGCAGCCATAACCGACCAGATTAAACCCGAGGGTGTTCAGGTCTTCCCACAGGCCGGCCGCCTCCAGATAGTCGGTGACCACCTGCGAGCCAGGCGCGAACGAGGTCTTCACCCACGGCTTCACCGCGAGACCGGCGCGGCGCGCGTTGCGGGCGACGAGCCCCGCGCCGATCAGATACGCTCGGATTCGAGGTGTTGGTGCAGCTGGTGATTGCGGCGATAACGACATCGCCGTCTTTTACTTCGTAGTTGGCCCCGGGAGCGCGCGCCGATCGCGGCGGCTTGCCGGCGAGATCCTTCGCCAGGTAATTGCCGAACGAAGAGGCAGCCGCCGATAGCGGCACCCGATCCTGCGGTCGGAGTGGTCCGGCGAGCGACGGCTCGACCGCCTGCAAATCAAGATCGAGCGTTTCGGTGTACACCGGATCGGGCGTATCGGCATCGCGCCACAGGCCTTGTTCCTTGGCGTAGGCTTCGACGAGGGCAACGCGTTCCGGATCGCGGCCGGTAAAACGGAGATAATCGATGGTGGCCCGGCTGATCGGAAAAAAGCCACAGGTGGCGCCGTACTCGGGAGCCATGTTGGCGATCGTCGCCTGATCGGCAAGGGTCAGGTTATCGATCCCGGGCCCGAAGAACTCGACGAATTTGCCGACGACGCCCTTCTTGCGCAGCATTTCCGTCACCGTCAGCACGAGGTCGGTCGCCGTCGCTCCTTCCTTCATGGCGCCGGACAGCTTGAAGCCGACCACCTCCGGGATCAGCATCGAGATCGGCTGGCCGAGCATCGCCGCCTCGGCTTCGATGCCGCCGACCCCCCAGCCGAGAACGGAGAGGCCGTTGACCATCGTCGTGTGGCTGTCGGTCCCGACGAGGGTATCGGGATAGGCGAGGGACCGGCCGTTCGTCCGACTCGTCCAGACGACCTGCGCCAGGTACTCGAGATTGACCTGATGACAGATGCCGGTTCCGGGCGGAACAACGCGGAAATTGTCGAACGCGGACTGGCCCCAGCGCAGGAACTCGTACCGCTCCCGATTTCTTTCATATTCCATCTTGACATTTTCGCCGAACGCCTTCGGGTTGCCGAAGGCATCGACCATGACCGAGTGGTCAATGACCAGATCGACCGGCACCAGTGGATTGATTTTCGCCGGATCGGCGCCACGATCGACCATGGCATCACGCATGGCGGCAAGATCAACGACGGCGGGAACGCCGGTAAAATCCTGCATCAGCACGCGCGCCGGCCGGAAGGCGATTTCGCGGTTCGAGGAGCGGGAGATCAGCCAGGCGGCCACGGCCTTCACGTCGTCGACGGTGACGCTCCGCCCGTCTTCCCAGCGCAGCAGGTTCTCCAGCAGAACCTTGAGCGAACAGGGCAGCCGGTCGATGGCGCCGAGCCCTGCCGCGCTTGCCGCGGCCAGGCTGAAGTAGTCGTAGCTGTTTTCCCCGACCGCCATCGTCCGGCGGACGTTCAAGCTGTCATGGCCATATTGATCCACGATCCTAACTCCTCCCGCACCCCGATCTCGCGTCGCGAAAAACCATATCTCGGTCGCACTGTAAACCGTTTCTGCGGCGGACCGGCACCCGGAGCGTCTGCGAATCGAAGCCATGAGACTGTGATCTCAGACATTGTGACGGGGGCCGTCTTGGGCAAGTCTCAGACCAGCCGAGGAAGCACGCCCGACCGCGGGTGGGCGGCGCGCATCCCCGAACAGGGGCGGGCTTTGGCTGATGAGCGCAAGCGCACGTAGAGGTTGTTGGCGAAATAGCTCACATCAGGGGACTGATCGATCGGATGGTACTTTTCTGCAACGCACCGAATCCGTGCTCGAGCGTTCGACACGGAGAAAAGCGAATTCTGCAGGAGGGAAAAAAGATTGCTGCGAGATAAAAAGATGGCCGCCGAGCGGCGGGTTGCAGCGAGTCGGCCGTCGCCGTTCGAGCCGGCTCCGGCGCGTCAGGGGTAGTGGAAGCGGAAGATGGACGATTATCGACATGGACAATAGCCCGCGCGCCGGGTATACAAGAGGTAGAGGAAATCTCCAAGAACAACGATCTCACGGGCAAAGAGCCGAGCTTAGGCCGCGCTTGATCCGGAGAATAAAGATAGGGACGCAGATCCCCTCGGGATTCGCCACGCCGGCTCGGCGGTTGGCAGACCGGTTTTTTGGGGCGATTTGGGGTAGCGGCCCCAGCGACGCACAATTCTTTAATTGATTATCAACAAGCAGATGCTTTTCTGCTGTTATCGAGGTCAATTATGTTGTTCGCGGGCTTAACGAATAAGGGTGTGGCGCGTGACGAAATCGTGGAACCAGGAGAAAAAAACGCCGTTTTGGTATTGGCGTCGACGCCGGACGGAAAGTCGGGCGCCGGCGTGCCCGTTGCGCCCAGCCTTTCCGCAATGGTCTTATGGACTAGAGCATCGAGCCATGATGAACGGCAACTCGGCTTCGAGCATTCACCTGGAAACATCGCAGGCGCAGATCACGCCGATGGATGCTCCGCTTTCGGCCGACGGCAGCGGTGCCACGACCCGCGCGCGTCGACGGAGCCGCGTAAGCCGCTCAAACTTTCGGAAAGCATCGTCTCCGGCATCGTCCGCGTCGCCGACGCTCTCTGCATCGCCCTCGTCGGCATCTTGTTCTATATCTACTTCCTCGGCTGGAAGGATATTTCGTATCAGGCATACCTCACCGAAATAGCCGCCAACATCGGCCTGACGCTGAGCGTGTTCCATTACGTCGGCCTCTATGACTTCAACACCATCGTCGCCTGGCCGAACCGCATGCGTCAGATGGTGGTCCTGAGCGCGCTGGTCATGCTGGTGCTGGCCGCGCTCGCCGTCGCGCTGAAAATTTCGGATCAGTTCTCGCGGGCGTGGTTCTTCTCCAGCTTCGTCTTCTCGGCGATGGCTATCTTCGTCTCCCGCGGCATCCACAAATCGGCGATCCGCCAGCTTGCGCGTGTCGGGCGCCCTCGTTCGCAACATGGCGATCGTCGGTGCCAGCGGCCAGGCCCGCCATCTCGTTCACAGGCTGCGGCAGCAGGACGCACCGTGGAAGCGGATCATCGGCATTTTCGACGACCGGCGGACGCGGATCAGCCGCGAGATCGACGGTTTTCCGGTTCTCGGCAGCCTCGACGACCTGGTCGGGTATGTCCGCCGCGGGCAGATCCAGGACGTGGTCATCACGCTGCCGTGGAGCGCCGACGCCCGCCTCATCGACATCGTCGGCAAGCTGCGTGCCGTTGCCGGTGCACGTCTATCTCGGCTCGGATCTGATCGGCTACCACTTCCCCCGCCACCGCGAGCAGTTCATCGACGACATTCCCGTCATGGAGATCGCGTCGGCGCCGCTGACCGGCTGGAGCGGCCTGATTAAGCAGATCGAGGACAAGATCGTCGCCAGCTTGCTGGCGATCATGCTGTCGCCGCTGATGCTCGGTCTCGCCCTCGCCATCCGCCTCGACAGCCCCGGGCCGGTGCTTTTTCGGCAGAAGCGTTACGGCTTCAACAACGAGGTGATCGTCGTCTACAAGTTCCGCTCGATGTACCACGATCGGCCCCCCGAGCTCGGCGTTCCGCAGGCGACGAAGCACGACCCGCGGGTCACTCGGGTGGGCCGCATTCTCCGGCGCACCAGCCTCGATGAACTCCCGCAGCTCCTCAATGTGCTGAAGGGCGACATGTCGTTGATCGGACCGCGCCCTCATGCCGTCGAGCATAACGAGCAGTACGCCAAGCTGATCGGCGGCTATCACGGACGCCACAAGGTCAAGCCCGGGATCACCGGCTGGGCGCAGGTAAACGGGTTCCGCGGCGAAACCGATACGGTGGACAAGATGCGGATGCGCGTCGAACACGACATCCACTACATCGAAAACTGGTCGGTGTGGTTCGACCTAAAAATCCTGGTGATGACCGCGTTCATCGGCTGGACCAGCAAGAACGCGTACTGAGGCCGGCGCAGCGACTGTCCGGTTCCTCTTCTCACTCCGCAGGCGCCTGCAGCTCGATGTAGGGAGCCAAGGTCCTGCGGCAGCCCTCGGCCTGGTAGCTCGGTCGCGCTCATCCTTCGACCCGCAGCGTCAAGGCGGCAATGATGCAGAGGAGAACGATCTCGGCGGCCCGGCGGCAAACCAAGGGGGCAGCAGGGCCGCCTCGCCCATCGCCAGCGTCGCGCCGTCGAGAACGAAAAAGGCGAAGCCAAAAATTAGGCCCGTGAACATCAGATAGCCGAAATCGCCGATGCGGTGGAACCGCTGGGCAAGGGCGACGACGAGGCTGAGGCAGAGGATCGGCGTCAGCGAGGCGGCGATGCGATTGTACAGCCACGTCCGGTAGAGGTCCGCGGGCCGCTGTCCGAAGCCTTCGTTGACGATGAGGAACTCGAGCTGGCGCAACGACAGGTCGCGTTGATCGCTCGATAGCAGCGGCAGTTCGTCGATATCGATGTGTCCCGTCCACACCAGATCGGGGACGCTCTCGCGGCTCGGCCGGGTCGACGGTTTCGCGGGTGACCGAGAGGAGGAGCCAGCCGCCGGCGACCGGCTGGGCGCTCGCCGCATCGAGCCGCTCGATCAGGACGCCGTTTTCGTCCCGGCGGAAAATGCTGATATCGCGGAGTTGTCCCTGCTTCGCGATATCCTTCGGGATGCGAATGACATCTTGGCCGCTCCGCAGCCATGTCGCGCTCGCTTCGATGTCGACGTCGCCCTTGCGTCCGATCTCGCCGAGACCGCGGTCGCGCAGCATCGCCTGTGCGTGCGGAACCGCGAAATCGTCGAGCCCGAACTGAAAGAGGCCGATGAGAATGCCGACGGGCAGCAGGGCCTTCATCATCCCGGCTGGCCGATACACCGCTGCCCCACATGGCGATCAACTCATCGTAGCGGCGAAGCAGTCCGAAGGTGATCAGGGCGCCGATCAGGACCGACATCGGGAACTGCCGGGCGACAAAGTCCGGCAGCCGCAGCAACGTATACGACAAGGACGGCGCGCGGGTCGCCGCCGCTGATGGCAAGGACGTTATCGGCGCGCTCCATCAGCTCGAAGGTCAAGGAGAGCGTCACCAGCGACAGCAGAACGAGAGCCGCCGTGGAGCACGACCTTGCGGCTCATATAGCGGCTGAGGACCCTCATGCCGGGCGATCCGTTTGCCGGTCAGCCGCAGCCGCAAGGCGCGCGCGGCGTCACTGAGCGGTCGCAGGCCGGGCACGGTCATCTCGCGCGGCACCGTCAGCGGCGGCGCGATAAAAGGCGTAGAGCGAGATGGCGGTAAACACGGCGAACGGGATCCACAGACCGAGCAGCGGTCCGACATCGTCGGCTTGCACCAGGTTCTTGCCGAAATCGATGGTCTGGTTGAATCGCGACGAGGACGAGCAGGCCGGCGGCAATGCCGTAGATGCGATCGCTGCGCCGCCGGCCGAGGGCGAGGGCAATGGCGAGGAACGGCAGTACCGCCACCGACAGGCTCTGGACGAGGCGGACGTTGAGCTCGGAGACGATGTCGCTGCGGCGGACGCCCTCAGGCGGAGTCGCGCGCAGCCGCCAGAGTTCGTCGAGGGTGTATTCGCGGCGGTCGCCCCCGCGCGGCCGGAACATGCTCGGCGGCATCGTCGGTCAGCGCCGTGCGCAGCTCTTCGAAGCGCAGCACGCCGACGGTCGCCGGTTGGGGTGCGCCCGCCGGCGCACCTGTTTCCGCTGGCGAGGCGGATTCCCTGGAAGAGCCGGAGGATCGGCATCCCTTCCTCGGCCGATCGGGTGACCGTGCCGTCGCGGGCGGTGATTACCGTCGATCTCCGTCCGCCCTCGTCTCGTAGAGGAAGACGTCGCTGAACGTGCCGGTCTCGGGGCGGATGCCGCCGACGAGGACGGTCGTCGTTCCGAATTCGGCGAAGACGTTGGGGCGCAATAACACGTGGAAGGCCGCCTGCGTCATGGCGAAAACCACCGACTGGTAGGCGTAGCGGGCGAACGGCTTGACGTAGCCGAGCGTGGTCGCGGTGACGATCATGATGACGAGCGATACCAGGAATGCGGCTTTCGCCTGCCGGGCGAGGCCGAGGCCGCTCGCCTGGAAGGCGTCGATCTCACCGTCACGGCCGAGCTGGTTGAATCCGAGCATGATGCCGAGCAACAAACTCATCGGCAGCGCGAGGCCGGCGTACTCCGGCACCAGATAGGCGATGATCTCGAAAAAGATGGTCAGAGGCCCGTCGGAGCCGAGGATGAAATCGAGCAGCCGCAGGACGCGCTCCAGCAGCAGCACCAGCAGGGCGACGAGAAGCGCAAGGACAAGCGGTTTCAGCACCCGCCGCAGTATGTAGAAATCGAGCGTGGTCATTCCTCGGCCGCGTCCGTTTCACCAGGAGTGTCGTCCGCCTCGGACGACGTCTCAGCCGCCGTCGGACATCACCGGATCGGCGCGAAGGCGCGCGATCTTCAGCCGGCGCCGCTCCGCCTCGTCGACGCGAAGGGCACCATCGACGCCTCTCACCTCGACTTCGACATCCCAGCCGTCGGCTGCCCGGGCAATCCTATAGAGATGATACTGTCCCGGCGGATGTCCGTCGACCGGCAGGGCCGAGCCGGAGGCGGCTCCGACGACCGGCACCGGTCCGTCGCGCCCGGCAAGCTCGCAAAAGCTCGGGAAGTGGTTGTGGCCATGCAGAACCAGTTCGGCGCCGGCGCGCGCCAGCATCGTCGCGAACGCGGCGGCGTCGAGCAACCGCTTTCGCCGGTGGCCCGGCCGGGCGACCGGCGGATGATGGATGAGGACGATGCGAAAGGCGCCGT
Source organism: uncultured Alphaproteobacteria bacterium (assembly GCA_963781645.1). GTDB lineage: Bacteria > Pseudomonadota > Alphaproteobacteria > Rhodospirillales > Defluviicoccaceae > Defluviicoccus. The sequence goes on from CAWAGY010000012.1 coordinate 40,047, forward strand.
CTTCGCCGAGGCTGCGCAACAGCCGCTCGGCCGCCGCCAGCTGTGCCTCGCCGAGCCGGCCCAAGGCGTAGCCGGGCCCCGATGGGATGGCGCTGGTCAGACCGACCAAGGCAACGGGTCCGCGCCGGCGAACGAACGGGAAGCGTGCGTCGCCGCCGACCGGCCCTCCGCTTCGATCCGGTGCGCCGTCCGATGTCATGTAGCGCTTCCACGCCGCCCATGACCCTTCCCAGGCGACGCGCACGTAGGCGTCATGATTGCCGGGTATCACGCTCACCCGATCGGCAGGGCCGAGGCTGGCCAGCCACTCGGCCGCCGCCTTGAATTCGGCGGCGAGCGAGATGTTGACGATGTCGCCGGTGACGACGATATGATCGGGCCGGGCAGAGAGCAGGTCGTCGGTCAGCACTTTAAGTACATCGGACCGGTGGATGCGCCGCCGCCTAAGCTGCCAGGACAAATAGCCGACCAGCCGCTTGTTGAAGACGTCTCCGGCGGCAAGAACGAGCGGAGATCGCCAGATGGAGATCGGAGAGGTGGGCGAGGCGGAATCGGCCCTCATCCGCCGGTTCACTCGTCACTGCGGCCGTCGCCCCTGTCCCGGCGGGACGCCGGGCTGTGTCGCTGGCGCCCGTCATCGCCGCCGCCCTCAGGCGGCGAGCGGGGGAATCCGCTCCATGACCTCAAAGGCATCGTGCCGGACATGATCGGACTCCATCTCCGCACGGACGACGCTTTCGCTGATCGCGCCGCACGCGAGGCCTTCGCGCAGCAGGCCGAAGAAGAGCCGCTCCTGATTGCGATCGGGATGCCGGAGATAATGGCTGATCAGTCCGTTCGCGCCGATGACATGACGGCCGGCCCGCAGGACCCAGGCGACGACCGGAATTGGGCTGAACGAATCCGGCGGCGTGAAGTCGATGGGCAGGCCGGTCTTCCACGGCTGCGTGATGCGCCGGGTGTTGTGCAGCATCTTCGTCCGCGGCGTCAGCCGGTCGAAGTCGTTCCACTCCTTGGCAAGGCGGCCGATCGCGCCCTTCGGTTCGAGCCTCAGGGAAATCCACTCCATGTAGTCCAGCTTAAAGGCGAACAGGTCGGCAAACTGATCGGCCAGCCGCCAGTGAGTAAGCTTGGCGCAGTCGAGAAGCATCACGCTGCTCGCGTAATAGCCGTACAGGCCTTTCGGCATTTCGCGCAGGCGGCAGCAGATCGCCGCACCGTTCATATCGTGAGCTGAGGAGCTCCCAAACATCGGCAACGGCGAAAATGTCGGGGTCGATGACGAGCGCCCGGCCGGTGTAGCCCATAAGCTCCGGAGGCAGGAAGCGCAGCGGCGTGAACGACTGCAGGTCGTCGTAACGCCAAACCCTGTTCATTCCGTCCCGCTTGTACGCCTGTCCGTCGCGCTCGGCGAGAAACGGATAGTCCTTGGTGTGCATGATGCGGACGTCGAACGCATCGGCATGTTGCGAATTCCGCTTCAGCGCGTACTCGGCGATAAGAGCACCCAGTACTTGCTTCTCGTTCGTCTGAATGAAGACGCAAGGTCGCTCCGTCGTCATTGGCTTACCACCGTTGCCTCGTCGGATCACCCGCGGCCGATCATCCGCGTGCCGGTCGTAGCCGAAACCGGGAATCAGCCGCGAAGCGACCATGGCATCGATAGCCGCCACCTGCTCCGGCGTGAGCTCGTCACGATAGCCGCCGACCTTCGCCTTGCGCACCTTGAAGCTGTTGGGGTTGCTGCGATCGGGTGCCGTCATCCGACTGCCGGCGAGCCAAAAGGTCTTCTTCTGCTCGAGCTGTCGCATGTTTTCGATGGACGCAAAGCGAACCGCCTCGGCGATTTCCTCGGGCGTGCGCGGGAGTACCGATGAAGGCAAGGATTTTCTTGAGCGTCTCGCCGGTCTCCGCCCGCATGTCCTCGTAGCGGACGACGAGAAGGGTCTTCATCCGACCGAGTTCACGCGCCCAGACATTCATAAAGTCGATGACTTTCGGCAGCCCCGAATTCCGGATGCATGACGAAGTCGTAGAGGGAGATGTCTTGTTTTGGATAGTCGTTGATGCGCTTCTTCCGGTCAGTCATCCGGAACTTCCACTGGTAGTACTGCGAAACCGCGACATCCGCAGGGTCGCGCACGAGGAGAACGACGCGTTTGGCGTAGTAGGGTGCCTTGTTTTCCCGGCCGCCGGTAAAGTCCTTCAGATAGTTGTCGTGGGTGAAAAAAATCTTCGGTACGGCGGGGTTGCGCCGATGGAAGTTGTCGAAGGTCAGCAATGCGGAGTCCGGCAAACCACAGCGGACCTGATAGAAGCGCGACAGCAGCACGCGCAGCCAGGTCCGGCCACTCTTGCCGAACGAGACGATCGCCACATCCGGCGCGCGGAGGCGGCTGAAGTCTTCGCGACCGCGCAAACGCCGTTCGATTCGCGTCTGCGTGTGCTTCGGCAGAAACACCATGGCCCGCGCGACGACATGGCGCGCCACCGTCAGCATCATTGGATTCATCGTACTTTTTCTCTTACGGCGCCGTTTGCGCAAGCTCAGCCTGTTGCGGGGAATGATGCGAGACATAGCAACGCGGCATCGGATCGCGCAATGCCGGCCCGGCCCGGGCGGCACGGGCGGCGGGCCGCGCCGAAGGGATGATCGCAAGCACGGGATGATGAGGGGGCGGCGGGCGCCGGCTGTCGCGAGCGAGGGAGGTGCGTAACACACGGAAACAAAGATTGATTTGAGAGTCGCCCGACCGACTGCGACTAGTTATCGGTACCGCGACGTGATTTGGGCGGTTCCGCTCGGAGCCGATGCTCGATCGGGGCCGCCGGTTTGGATTCGGATCCGCGCCGAAGGTGCAGATCCGGGATCACCAAGGAGAGATATATGCCGCACGGCCATATCCCGCTTGAGGCGCTTTATCGGGCGCCCGTGGTTTGGGTCCTGATGGGGCAGAAGGCCGGAGACAATTCTCAGGTCTTGGCGCTCGCTGAGGGCATCGGCTGGCCGTTCGAGATCAAGCAGTTCGTTCACCAGCCCTATGAACTGGTGACGAATCTGGCGCTCGGGACGACGCTCGCCGGCGTCGTCAAGGGCAAGTCGAGCCCGCTCGAAGCCCCATGGCCGGACCTGGTGCTGTCGGCGGGCCGGCGCAACGAGCCCATCGCCCGCTGGATCCGCGAGAGGGCTGCCGCCGACGGCCACCCGGTTCGCCTCGTCCACGTGGGTCGGCCGTGGAGCGGCCTCGAGTTCGTTCGATCTGATCGTGACGACGCCGCAGTATCGGCTGCCACGGCGACCAAACGTGCTGGAGAACCGGACACCGCTCCACCGCGTCACCCGCAACCGCCTCGATGGCGACGCCGCAGTCTGGGAGAAGCGTCTCGCCCATCTGCCGAAGCCGTACGTGGCGGTCGTCATCGGCGGCTCGAGCGGGCCTTACAGCTTTGATCACGCCGCTGCCGCGCGTCTCGCCGAACAGGCCTCGGCTCTGGCCAAGGAGAAAGGCGGCTCCCTACTGGTGACGACCAGCGCCCGCACGCCCCTCGCGACGATAGAGACGTTCTGCCAGAACGTCGACGCGCCGACCTACCTGTACCGGTGGTCGAAGGACTGCGCAGGGAGAACCCGTATTTCGCCTTCCTCGGCCTGGCCGACGCGATCGTCGTTACCGGCGACAGCATGTCGATGCTGACGGAGGCCTGCGCCGCCGCCCGCCCCGTCCACATTTTCGATCTCGGCGAGGGCCGCAACGCGATGCGCAGGGCGACACGTGAAGCGGCGGCGGCAAGCCGGCCGCGCCGTCGCGGCAGACCGGAACGCACTCACCTCAACGCCTTTCTCTATCGCTTGATGATGCGGTTCGGGCCGCAGCGACTCGGCCGGGACATCCGGATCATCCATGAAGATCTGATCGCCGCCGGACTTGCGGTGTGGCTGGGCGACGCCTTCCCGAGCGATCGGCCGCTGCCGCCGCTCGACTGCATCGAGCGGGCGGTGACGAGGGTCCGCGCCTTGTTCGATTTCGTCCCGAGCGTAGCATCGGTGCCACGCGAACCCATCGCCGTCTTCATGCCGGCTCCGCAGACCGCCTGAGACCCGGCGGCGGCGCGACCCGGAAGCCCGTCTCACGGCCATCGGCCGGATAGCCCGTGCGACTCGCCGTCGTCAGCGGTGGCCGCCGGCAGACCTTGGTAGCGCCCGCGGCGTTTCGAGACCTTGCGCGGTTTTGTCTCCGCCGGTGCGCCCATCCATGGTAATTCTGCCTGCCTCGCCCGGAGTGGGCGTGATGCAGCTACCGGCCACGGCAACTCCCGTTCCGAGGGTAAGCGGCCGATTTCCCGCAGTCCGGTTGCGCAGAGGGGGGTCGACAGCTACTGTGTCGCTTCTGCTTGTCCTTGGCTCCAAGCCTGAGCCCATATTACCGCCGCTTGATTGCATCGACGCGTTGGCCTGCGCCAACGCGTCCGGGTTTTCCGCCGCCAGACTGGGGCTGCCGGTTCCTCAGTTCACGGTGATGTCGTCGATTCTAACTTCGGGGAAGAATGAGTTCGAACAGGCTCGCGGTCGATGCTCTGCGTGGTCTGCGCACCCGCCATCTCTACCTCTTCCCGCGGCGACCGTTTCAGCACAAGCCGTGGAAGCGGGCGCTGCATTTCGCAAAGATAGTGCGGACAACGGCGCCTTTCGTTCGGCGGCAACTGGTGCGCATCGGATATGGCTATGACGTTCTGGTGACGAAGCCGGCAAAATACTATCTCGACCTGGTCGGCCGGGTGTGCGGAGAGGATCCCGAGATCGGCCGGTTGATGGACGAAAAGGTCCCGTCCGTCGGCGTGCTCGCCGTAGCCATCGGGCTCGCGGAGCATGGATACGAGCGAATCGTGCTGAGCGGATTCAGCTTCGAGATTACCCATGCGTATGCCGTCAATCCGCTCATCGAAGCGCGAGGCTCGGCGCTGAGTCGCCACGCTGACACCGACATCGCTGCACTGCAGGCAATTCAGCGGCGCCACGGGTGCCTCGCTACGACTGAGGCGATCGTCCACGAGCGGACGGGCATCCCTCTTTTCGGCGATTGACAGGTAATGTTGCGGCGCGAAGCGACGGAGTATCGATGTCACTTAACAGAGTGCTTGCGGGAAAGCCCAGCAGACGGCAGTAATGGCGGGGCCATCGTCGGGGGAACCATCCGCACTAACATCGCGGAGCACGGCTCACCTGCGTTGTCGTACTATCTCAGTGGGGAAGGCGTGATCGTAGAAGAACTGGCATGGACCGCCAAGCGAACCGCCAGGACCGACATCTGCGGCCCTGGTCGATCTTTAGCGAAGGCAGCGAGGCTCCCGTCGGCGACGTTCGGTCCGGCTGAGCGAACGCGCTTGTCGCTGGTTGGAGAAGTGCAGGCCAGTATATTAGATGCCGTTGTCGGGAAGACCAGAGCGGGAACAGGATAATACTCGCCGTGGTTAAGCTATCCTTCGATAACCTTTCTCTGAGATACGAGCCGTTTCCCATCGGAATCTCAACTCCGGTGATGGATAGTGCCGACTACGTTCAATTGGTCGATACATTTCCAGCCGAGGACTTGTTCGTCAGCCTACCGAAAGTAGGTTATAAGTACGTGCTTTCGGAGAAATTCAACGAACGGCAATATCACGATTTTATCCGCTCGCAGCCATTGTGGCGCGAGTTTCATTACTGGATCAAGAGCGACGACTTTATCTGGACCGTCATGGATGCGCTGCGCGTCCGTCATGTCGATCTCGGCTACGGCGAACGGTTGCCCTTGCGCACCCAGCTTTTCAGGCTGCTGCGCGGCAAGCGGGTACGCGGCAAACGGAAGATCGGGACGCATCGGCTGCGCAGCCGTTTCGAGTTCTCGATGCTGCCGTCCGGCGGCGGCCATGTACTGCCGCATACCGACGTGCCGTCGAAGATCATCACGCTTGTCGTCTCCAGTCGTTCGGCCGGGCGAGTGGAATCGCGCCTATGGCGGTGGCACCGACGTCAACCGGCCGAAGGACCCGAAGCTGACCTTCAATCTGCTCAATCGCCGCGCCGAGTTCGACGAGATGGAGGTGCTGCACACCTTCGATTTCGAGCCCAACCAGGCGATCCTGTTCATCAAAACGTTCAATTCGTGGCATTCGGTGCGGCCGATGACCGGCAACGGCAGCGACCTGATGCGCCGCACCCTGACCATCAACATCGAAAGCGGTCGCTGAGCATAGCTCGCGGCGCCGGCCGGTCGCCGCCGCGTCGCGGTTTCCGCCCCCAAACTCATCCTATCTCAGCGCTCGCGGAAGGCTTCGTGCCGGAGCTTAAGAACCGGTTGCACCAGATAGGTGAGGATGGTGCGCCGCCCGGTGTTGATGTCGACGATCGCCTGCATGCCGGCGGTGATCGGCAGCGGCTGGGCATCATCACCAAGCCTGCCTTTTTCGGTTTCGACGGTCACCTCGAAGTAGGCGGCGCCGGTCTTGCCGTCGGTGCTCGTGTCCGGTGCAACATGGGTCACGTGCCCGGCCAGCCCGCCGTAGCGGATGAAATCGTAGGTCGTGATCTTCACCGTCGCCGCCTGACCCGCGTGGACATAGCCACGATCGACCGGGTTCAGCCGGGCGGTGACCACCAGCTTCTCTTCCGTCGGGACGATCTCCATGATCGGGTCTCCCGGCGCGACCACTCCGCCGATCGTGTTGTAGCGCAGCTTCTTGACGACGCCCTCGATCGGGACTGCGGATTTCCGAGCGCCGGCTTCTGCTCGGTTGCCTCGGCGAGAAGCTCGCGCAGTCTGGCGATCTGTTCCTCGGCTCTCGCCGAGCTGATCGTTGGCCTCCCGGCGGAACCGGTCCTCCGCCTCCTTCAGCCGTTGCTCGGCCTCGCCGACGGCGGCGCGGGCACGCGGGATGGCGGGTCCGAGCGCGGCGAGATCGCCTTCCAGGCTCTCCACTTCGGCCTGCATTTTCAGATGCTCCATCCGCGCCGTCAGCCCCTCGGCCAGGAGCGTTTCGGAGAGCTGTCAGCCGCTCGCGGGCAAGGCCGAGGTTGCCGGTCGTCGATCGCTTCTTCGCCTCCAGTTCCTGCACCGCGAGTTCGCGCTGATGGAGTTGTTCGCGCAGCACCGCCGAGCTGGAGGCAAGCTCCCGCCGCCTCGCCTCGAAGGTCTTCAGCTCCGCCGCGGCCATGTCCGGGTGGCGATTCGAGGGTTCCGCCGGCATAGAGATCGGGGCGAGCGGCGTCGCCCCCACCTCGGCCAGCAGTCGCGACCCGCTTCATCTCCTCCCGATCGAGGCGTGCGAGGAGTTCGTTGCGATTGACCCCGGCGGTGGCGAGATCGAGGCGGACGAGCACATCGCCGGCGCGGACCGTGTCGCCCTCGGCGACGAAGATGCCGTCGACGATGCCGCCCTCCAGATGCTGGATCACCTTGACCTTGCCGCGCGGCACCACCTCGCCGCTGGCGACCGCCACCTCTTCGACCGTGGCGAATGCCGCCCATACGAAGAAGGCGACGACCAGCGCCATGATCAGCCAGGCGGCACGTCGCCATGCCGGCAGCGGGTGGCGGGCGAGCAGTGCCTCGAGAGACGGTCGCCGTCATCGGCCGCGTCCGCGGGGCTCCGCCGGCGCGGCCCTGGCGCCGCCTCCGGCGGGCGCCGGAAGACGAAACCGGTGGTATCGGCGGCGGCCTCGCGCCGGCCCGCCTGCGTCCGGGCGCCGCGCCGAAAGCCGGCCGCCTTGGAGGAGATGCGCCAGCATCTGGTCGCCCGGGCCACGCCGAAGATGACGCGGCCTCCGTCGAGCATGGTGATCGTCCGGCAGGCGGCGAGCAGGGGCGGGCTGTGGGTAACGATGACGACCGTCGCTCGCTGGCCGAGCGTTTCCATCATCCGCCGCAGCCCGTTTTCGCCGTCGCGGTCGAGATGGCTCGAGGGTTCGTCGAGGAGGAGGATCGGCGGATCGCCGAGCAGCGCGCGGGCGATGGCGATGCGCTGGCGCTGCCCGGCCGAAAGCCGTCGACCCGCCTCGCCGACCTCGGTTGCATAGCCGTCCGGCAGATCGACGATGAAGTCGTGGAGCACCGCCAACGTCGCCGCCGCGACGATCGCCGCGTCGTCCGTCGCCGGCCGGCGGAGAGCGATGTTGTCGCGGAGCGTTCCCGAGAAGAGGATCGTCTCCTGCGGCACGTAGCCGACCCAGGCGGCGAGTTCGGCGCGGGCGAACTGGGCGATATCGGCGCCGTCGAGGAGGACCCGCCCCTCGCTCGGCTGGTACAGGCCGAGCGCCAGCTTGAGCAAGGTGCTCTTGCCGCTGCCGTTAGGGCCGACGATCCCGTGCACGCCCGGCGCCAAGGTCATGCTGACGCATCCAGAGATCGGCGCTGACTGCTCCGGATAGCTGAAAGAAACGCTCTCGATCGCGATCTCGCCCCGCGGCCGGCCGAGAGAAACGGCACTGTCGCGGCGATCGCTGGCGAGCCAGGAACACCTGGCCCAAGCCGATCGACCGCTTGGCCGAGGGCGGCGAAACTGCGCCAGCTGGCGACGAGCTGGGTCACCGGTCCGAGCATCCTGCCGCTCAACATGTTGGCGGCGATGAGGGCGCCGATACTGAGCCGCTGGTCGAGGACGGCGATCGCGCCGATGGCGGTAATCGCCACCGTCGTTGCCACCGTCAGCGTCGTGCCGAGGGTGGCGCAACCATCGGCGAGGCCTCCGCGGCCGATCGCATTTTCGATCGTCCGGGCGTGCCGCTCCTCCCATAGCGGCCGGAGGCTGGCGTCGAGGGCGAGCGCTTTGATCGTGGTCCGGCCGGCGATCATCTCGGCGATGAGGCCGTCGCGGGCAAGCGTCGTATCGCGTTCGCGCCCGCTGCGGGTGGCGAGGGCGCGCCCCGATAAGAGGGCGATGGCGACGAAAAGCGGCAGGACGAGAACGACGACCCAGGCGACAGGCTGTGCGATAACGAACATCACCGCCAGAAACAACAGCAGGAACGGCAGATCGCAGATCAGCAGAACGCTCGCTCCGCTCAACGTATTGCGCACCGTATCGACGTCACGGAACAGTGCGTGCCATGTCGCCGCTCGGGCGCCGCTCGATCTCGACCAGCGGCAGCGTGACGACCTTGTCGAACAGCCTGCGTCCGACGGCGACGTCGATCCTCAGGGCGACGGTCTGTAAAATGCGGGCTCGCGTCAGGCGCATGGAGAAGTCGAAGGCGATGACGACAGATCATCCCGACGACAAGCCCGACCAGGGTGCTGACACCGCTGTGGAAAACGACGCGGTCGTAGACCTGCATGACGAACACGGGGACGGCGAGGGCGAGCACGTTGACGAAAAACGACAGGAGCCCGACTTCGCAGAAGACGGGCAGCAGGTGCCGCAGCTCGTCCCCCAACCAGGACCGAAAACGCCGTGCCATTCCCGCGTTATACCCTCATTTAGGGGATAACGGTAGGGCCTCTCGCCATGCGGGCATTCCGCCCATGCGCCTGCATCGGCGGGCGCGCACAGGCGCGCATTTCTACTCAAAGGAAAAAATTCTCTTGCGCCGAGATGCGGCGTCGGCTTAACTCAATTCTGCGATCGCCATTTCTGCGCCTGTGCCGGAGTGCACTGGCACCGCCGACGGCTCAGGCGGCGTCCTTCGACGGGCCGGGACGCGGATCCGGGGCCTGCAGTTCGAGTTGGACCTCCATTAGGTCCTCATCGGGCACCTTCCGGCTGGTGAAGCCTAGGTGGTGGATAAGGTCGAGCATTGCCATGTTGTCGCGGAGGACGAGCCCGACGATTGAGCGGGTTCCGCGCGATCCGGCAATAATCGACGATCTTCTCCATCAGCTTTCGGCCGAGGCGCTGACCCTTCATATCGGAGCGGACGAGAATGGCGTACTCGGCCTTGTCGTTGTTGAGGTCGGCGACCGTGCGGACGACCCCGAGGGTCTCCTGGCCGCTTCCGTCTTCTGCGGGCGCAGTGGCGATAAAGGCCATTTCGCGGTCGTAATCGATCTGGGTGAGCCGCGCCATCTCGGCATGCGGCAATGACCGGACCAGATGGAAGAACCGCAGCCGCATGTCTTGAGGTGTGCACTTGCTGATGAACTCGTGGTGGGCCGGCTCGTCCTCCGGGCGGATCGGCCGAAGCAGGACCTCGCGGCCGTTGGCGAGGACGAACTCCTCCTCCAGCTCTTTCGGATATGGGCGGATGGCGAGGCGGCGTTCCGAGGTCTCGGTTGCCGGCGCGATCAGGATCTGGGCATCGACAACGAAGGCTCCCTTATCGTCGACGAGCAGCGGATTGATCTCAAGCGCAGCGATCTCCGGGATATCGATGATCATCTGGGACACCTGGACGAGGGCCAGACACACCGCATTGATGTCGGCGGCGGGCACGGAACCGTAGCTTTGCAGCAGCCGGAACACCCGCGTCCGTCTCGATGAGTTCCCGTGCCAGGCTCATGTTGAGCGGCGGCAGCGCCACCGCCCGGTCGGAGATCACGTCGGCGGCCGGGCCGCCGTGACCAAAAACGATGACGGGTCCGAAAATAGCATCGTCGGCCACACTAACGCGAAGCTCCCGGGCCTGGGGTCCCCGGATCATGCGTTCGACGGTGAAGCCCTCAATGACTGCGCGCGGCAACCGCTTCAACGTCGTGTCCGTCAGGCGCCGGGCCGCCGCCTTCACCGCCTCGGGAGACTGAAGATGCGGCTCGATAATTGCCGGTGTCGACGACGCCGGGCCATCCTTGCACAGAATTTTGAGCGAAACAGGAAAGCCGATGCGCTCCGCGATCGACGCGGCGTCGTCCGCCGACCGGGCGGTGCGGGCCTCGATCGTCCGCATGCCGAATGCCGCCAGCAGCGATTTTGCATCCCGCCCGGTGACAATGGGCTGGCCGCGACGCAGCATCTCCGCAACCTTCAGCCGCACGTCGTCGCGGTTGACATTGAACTCCGCCGGCTTTGACGGCGGTGTCTGCATCAGCATGTCCTGGCTGCGGCGGTAGCGCACCATGTGCATGAACGCTTCCACCGCCTGGTTGACGGTATCGAACGTCGGAACATGGGCATCGGCAAGACGGTGGCGGGCGCCGGCGACGCTGTTACCGCCCATGAAGCTGGCCAGACACCGTGCCGCGGGTCTCCTTGGCGACACCGATCACCGCATCGGCGATATCGGTACTGGAAACCGCAGAGGTGGGTGCATGCATCACCAGAATGGCATCGACGGACCGATCGGCAAAAATCGCCCTGGCGATGGCCGCGTAGCTCTTAGGCGGTGCGTCCTCCGCCAGATGCGCCGGATTGGCTGGGGGGCCATCGGGCGAGACATGGGCAGTGATGGCGGAAAGAGTCGCCTCGGAAAGATCGGCGAGCCTGCCGCCGCTGAGGATCAGGTTATCCACCGCCATGACGGCGATCCCGACGCCGTTACTGATGATCGCCAGTCGGTCGCCCCGCACGGGTCGCGACCGGCCGAGCGTCTCCACCGCCGCGAACAGCTCGCTGAAGCCGTGCACCCGGAGCATGCCGGCGCGGCGGATCGCAGCATCGTAGACGTCATCAATGCCCGCTGCCTCGATGCCTCCGAGGGCGGCACGCCGGCCTTCCGCGGTGCGCCCCGCCTTGATGACGAGCACCGGCTTGTTGCGGCTGGCTCCGCGTCCTGCCGAGATGAGTTGTCGCCCATGGCGGATCGTTTCGACGTAGACGAGGATCGCCCGCGTCATCGCATCGCTGCCGAGGTAGTCGATGACGTCGGCGAGATCGATGTCCACCTTGTCGCCGAGGGAGACGAAGTGAGAGAACCCGATGTCGCGCTCGCTTGCCCAATCGAGAACGGCGGCGCACACGGTCGACGACTGGGAGACGAAGGCAACGCCGCCCGGCAGCGCGGGGACCGGGCGCGATGCTGGCGTTAAGCCCGATGCCGGGCACCATCAAACCGAGGCAGTCGGGGCCGAGGATGCGGAGTCCGACGCGGCCGGCTTCGGCGACAATCGCACCGCGCGCGCGCATCGTTGGAGCCGGCCGACCCATTGGCGAGGAGGATCGCCGCGCGCGTGCCGCGTTCACCGAGGGCGCGAATTGCCGGCGTCAGCGCAGTCGGGGCGCAAACGACGGCAAGGTCAGGTGTTTCCGGCAGAGCTTCGATGCGAGGATAGGCGAGCACCCCCGATATCGCATGCTCCTCGGGGCTGACCGGCATGATCGGGCCCTCAAACCCGCCGTGCAACAGGTTGTGCATAACGATGTGGCCGGGCACGCCCTCGCGGTTGCTGGCGCCGACAACGGCCACCGACCGCGGGTAGAACATCTTGTCGAGGTTAAGAGTTGCCATGCATCAGTCCGAGCGGCCATTGGGAGAAGCTGCGACCAATCGACAAATACAGCCAAGCCTGTTGGTCGCGAATTGTCTCCGGAGCTGCCGGAACGCGATCACCTCCACCGCTCTCCAAGCTGCACCTATCGCACCGCCGACCCGGCGATCATAATCACGCATACTGCAAACGCACAATGGCGCCATTGCAACTAAGCGGCGGGCAACGCGGTACTCGGCCGCCAATCGCCCGGCGGGGACTGCTTCGGAGCGCAACACGGCGACGGTGCGCTCGGCACGCGGCCGCCGATGTGCCGATCCGCCGGCGTCAGACGCGGATCGAGGCCTTCGTCGAGGCGGGCGGAGTCGGGCATGAGATGAAGGGCACTCGGTGACGACAGGCGACCGGGCGCCCACGTGACAAGATGCAGCAGGCCGGCGAGCTGCTCCTCCCACCCTTCTAACAAAGTCGGGTTGCGGAACACTTAATGGTTCTGACGGCGCCGCGACTTGGGCTGCCGGTCGTTGCCGCCGGCGTCGCAGAGTGCGATAGAAGCAGGCAACGACCATCGATTGCGCATGGGCCTGGATGCGCCGATCCACGTGAGGAGCTTCGCGTGCAGCAACAAGCGGATGCGGAAGTCGCATCGCCGTGCGTCGGGATCTGCCAACTCGACGCGCAAAAGACGTTGTGCGTCGGCTGCTTGCGATCGGTAGCGGAAATCGCCCGATGGTCATCGGCCGGCACACGCGAACGGCAGGCGACTCTTGATCGTGTCGCCCTCCGACGTATCGCTCAAAGCGCCCTTGTCGTCACACCGTCGCGTTGACGGCGATCGGCAAGATCGTTGAGAAAATCTAGGCTTTTGCTTTGGCGCGGGCGCCCCGGCGAGCAGCGGGTTTCGCGGCCACTGGCGACGGTGCGGCTTCGATGACGGGCGGCTTCGAGGCCTGCGGAGCCGAGCTTTGCGGTCGCGCTTTCTTTCGGCGCCTTCGTCCTTACGTCAAGGTCGGGCAGCATCCGATGCGCCGCCGCCTGCAAGGTCGATAACACCTCTTGCTCCGCCGAAAGCCAGTACTCCATCGCCATCCCGTGCTGGCGCCCGGCGGACTCCCACATCAGATAAGCAATCTCACGAATGCGGTCCTGGATGTCCTGGGTCAACTCGGAAAACCTGTTGGTCATTAGGTGAAACCCTTGATCGGCCAAAGTTAGTAACCTCTACCGCCGAAACAAAAGAATTGGAAGAGCATCGAACGAGTTACCGCCGACGCCGGGCATCGGTGCCGATCGAGCCGCCGAGCGGACCGACGCGGCGCGCCTCGCCCGGGCAGTGCGGCCGGCCGAGCAAACCCGTGTGACCGCTTCCGCCACACCTTCACCGTGCATGCGGAAGCCGGCCATAACCGGGGCATTGCCGTGAACCCGCGCCGCGAGGAGGCGGTCGTCTGGCGACAGGCAGACGGATCGCCATCGTCTGCGAGGAGAAATTGAAGGTGCTCGATGAAAACCTCGCTGAGGTGCGGCAGATCTGCCAGGACGCACTCGAAGATGCGATTCTCATGGGCTGCGACGAAGACCAGATTCGTCACATCCTGCAGTCGATGATCAAGTCTCTTGTTAATCCTTTTGCCAAGCGCTGACCTCTTGCTAAACGCCTCGGATGGACTCAAGGGAATCGGCACGATTCGCCGAAGACGTCAACGTTCCCGCGGCTCTTCGCGGGCACGATCCGAAAGCTGTACTCCCGCTCGCCGACGATCACCGACGGCGTCAACGGCAGAATTCCTGTGACCTCGGTCGCCGGGCCGCCGCTGCGGAGCAAGCGCAGAGTGACAGGTTCCGCCACATCGAACCATGACTCGGCGTTGCCGGTCGAGTCTCGGGCCGGCATTCCGACGACGATCATGGTGATCAGCCCCTTGCCGAACTTAAGGGACGATCGGGTCGCGCTCTGCATCTGCACCGGCACCGGAAACAGGCGGCGCTCCGCCTCGCGTCGGCATTCGCGGCGGTTCTGGGTGGCGACGCAGCACCGCCTTCAGTCGTTCGGGCTCGACGCCGGCGGCAAGCTTCTGCTGAACGATATCGAAAATGTCCTTCGATGGGCCGCGGGCGACGTCACGGTCGTAACGGGCCTGCCAGTCGCGGGCCATCGCTTGCGCCGTTTCGGCGGCAGCGCGTTCGCCGGCATTCGCCGCCTCGCTGGCGTCCAACTGCGTTCGCAGCGTTGCAATCGTTTCCTCCAGCCTCGTGATGTCGGCACTTGCCAGGCGGCGCCCGGTTTCATAGGCATAAATGCCGGCGGCGCCGACGAGAGCGAGCGCCACGGCCCACTTAAATAACGCCCAATGCAGTCGCCGCCTGCGACGACGGCGATCCTCGCGCAAGCCAAATGGCATCGGCCATCCCCGATCAGATAATTAACCTGAACGAAGCCGAACATGTCCGTCCGTGCGGACGCTTGGCTACTCTCACTTAGCCGTTACGGGGCAAAAACGAAAGGGCCGCGACGACGGAGTCACGGTCAACGTCAGAGGGCTTGCTTCATCGAGCCGACAAAGCGTCGGCACCAGGCGGCGAAAGCCTCCGGCGCCAGGGGCGTCGCATAGTAGTAGCCCTGCGCAAGGTCGCAGCCGCGGGTCCGTATGAATTCGAGCTGTTCCGCCGTTTCCACACCCTCGCCGATCACCCGGATGCCAAGGCGGTGGGCGAGGGCGACGATGGCTTCAACGACGCTCGCATCGCCGGCACTGCTGGACACGTTGGCGATGAATGACTTGTCGATTTTTACGGTGTCCACCGGCAGGTCCTTGAGGTAGCGCAGGCAAGAGTAGCCCGTTCCAAAATCGTCGAGGGCGAGGCCGACGCCGAGCGCGTCCAGGTCGCGGAGAACCGCCGTCGTTTCGTCGACATCGGCCAGAAGGCAACTCTCGGTGATCTCCAGCTCGAGGGCGTCGGCAGGCACCCGGTAGCGGTCGAGCAGACCGGCGACCGCTTCGACCAGACCCTTGCCGCGCAGCTGCCGTGAGGAGATGTTGACGGTCACACAGAGGTGGGGAAGTCCCGTCTGCCGCCACCAGCCGAGCTGGCGACAAGCGCTCTCCAACACCCACTGGCCGACGGGAACGATAAGCCCGATGTCTTCGATAAGCGGCACGAATCGCTCGGGCAGGAACGGCCCCAGCTCGGGGTTGAACCATCGCAGCAGGGCTTCCGCGCCGGCGAGACGGCCGGTTCGGATATCGACGATCGGCTGATAGAAGACGGCAAATTCGCCGCGATCGAGCGCATGAATCAGATGGGTTTCGATGTGCAGCCGCTGGGCGGCCAGTTCGTTCAGCTCGGGTGTATAAAAGTGAAAGGTGTTCCGCCCTTGCTCCTTCGCGCGGTACATGGCGGCATCCGCGTTCTGCATCAGGGTTGCGGGTTCGTCGCTGTCGTCCGGAAAGATGCTGACGCCGATGCTGGCGGTCACGAAAGCCTCGTGGCGGCCAAGAACGAAGGGCTTGGAAAACGCCATCATGATCTTATGGATCACCGGCTCGGTATGGGCGGCGCAGCCGATCTTCGGCAGGATGATGGTGAATTCGTCGCCTCCCAGACGGGCGATGGTATCTTCCTCGCGGACGCACCCGCGCAGCCGGTCGGCGGCAAGCCGCAGCAATTGATCGCCGACGGCGTGGCCCCAGGTGTCGTTGATCTTCTTGAATTGATCGAGATCGACGAACAGCAGGCCACCCTTGTGGCGGTGGCGGAGCGCGCCGACAACGGCACTCCGCAGCCGGTCCGCGGCGAGTACCCTGTTGGGCAGCCCGGTCACTTCGTCGAAATTGGCCTGACGCTGCAGCCGTTCCTCGTAGCCTTTGCGCAGTGTTATGTCGGCGACCGTCGTCTGCAGGGCGGCTTGACCTTTCCAGGTGATGGCCTGCGATTGGCTCTCGATCCAGATGAGCGCCCCGTCGCTGCGCACGCCTTCGAATTCCCGCGGCTCCGTCACTTCTCCCGCGAAGGCGCTCTGCTGCATGTGCTTGACCCGGAGCAGGTCCGAGGGCGCGAACAGGCGTGTCAGGCTGGGTAGGGCGAGGATGTCTTCGGGCGAGTCGTAGCCAAAAATTCGCGCGAACGTGCGATTCGCAAATACGGGCACGCCGCCTGCTTCGATGACGATGCCGAGTACCGAACCCTCGACCAACCGGCGAAAGCGCTCCTCGCTCTCACGCACCGCCTGCTCAACCTTTTTGCGGTGAGTGATGTCCAGAGACACGGTGACGATCTGAACCACCTCGCCGTCGGCGTTGCAGATCGGTGCCTTCGTCGTCAGGAAGACGCACGGACGATCGCCGTCGGCGTCGACCGCTTCCTCGATGTCGAAGATCGGTTGCCGGGAGGCGATGAGCTGGGCGTCGAGATCAAGGTGCCGCTGGCCATATTCATCGCCGAATATTTCCTTTTTCGGGCGACCGACCGCGCCGGCGGTGTCGACGGGGAAGTAATTCTCGTGAAAGCTGTTGGCAAATAGCAGCCGCCCATCGACATCGGTGGCGCGGATGAGGGTGGGCACGGTGTTGATAACCCGCCGCAGTTGCTCTTCGCGGCGCCGCACGTCTTCAGCATACTCGCGGAGTGTAGCTGCCAGTTCGCTCTCGAGGAAGCGGGCACGATCGCTCAGTTGCTGACGTTGCCGCCACAGCGTCAGCAGATTGCGCGCCCGTGTGCACAACTCCTGGCCATCGACCGGGCTTAGCAGGAAGTCGCTGGCGCCCGCTTCGAGCGCTCGGTAGCGGAACTCGCGGTCCTCGTAGGCCGTGACGACGATGATCGGAATGTCGCGTGCGGGGGGGTGCTGGCGGCAGAGGCGGATGAACTCCTCGCCGTTCATCGTCGGCATGACGAAGTCGGTCACGATCAGATCGGGCGGCTGAGTCTTGATGAACTCCAGGGCCGCCTGCGGCGCCTCAAAGGCGCTGACGGCGATCCCTTCCTCGACCGACTGCGCGAACCGGCTCAGGATCTTAAGGTTGAGCGGCTGGTCGTCGACGATGATGACAACCGTCATGCCCGACTCCGCTTCATCAGCGATCGCCTACGGCGACTGCCCGGGCATGCCCGGTCGTGATTGCAATTCCCAAGGCACGCTGGCGCATACCCTCGATCGGAGGGTAGCGCGTCCACTTCGATAGAGACAATACCGCTGTCCGATTCCTCCTGTCGCGCATCCTCCTCCGGAGGACTGGCCTAGCCGCGTCGCATCGGCGGTGTCAATGCCGGCTCTTCCTGAAGGTCCGCGCACACGGCGGAAACCACCATTTCCGCGGCTCTTACCGCAATAATGCCCCGGCCAGGGCACGCAAGTTATACCTAACGGCTTCCAGTTAGATCAAATGGTATAGTCAAACGGAGTGCTTCCTCTGCGGAGGAATACAAAAGGATGCTCACAATCTGGAGAAGACCGAGATGCCTTATACCGCTTTGCGCCCCGTCGTCAGCCTTGAACTGGAAACATGGCCAAACCGCAACGCCGCTGCGGTTCTGGAAAAGACGCCCGCGGCGATCCCATTGCCGATTCGGGAACAACCCGTAGATCGCTTCGCCTTCGAGACGTTAAACGAAGGCGCCGACTGGCGGCTCGAGGAGCTCGACGTCGTCTTCGAGCCCGGCGATCGTATGGTCTGGCAGTACATGCGACCCGCCGAGCGGCCGAGCTTTACCCGCGGACTGCTGCGCGACATGAACCTCGTCGCCGATGCCGTGCAGGGGGCGTTTGAACGGAGCGATCCGCACGGACGAAAGCCGGTTCAGTTCATCGTCACGGACTCGAAGCTTCCGGGAATCTTCAATCTCGGCGGCGACCTCAGCCTGTTTCTCCGACTCATCGAAGATCGCGACCGGGAAGGACTTCGCCGCTACGCGCATGCCTGCGCCCGGGGCCAGCATCGCTTGCATTCCAGCTTTGACGTTCCCGTCTGCATGATCGCTCTGGTTGCCGGCGATGCATTAGGTGGCGGATTCGAGGCGGCTCTGGCCCATGATCTGGTGATCGCCGAACGGCAAGCGCAGTTCGGTCTGCCCGAGGTGTTGTTCAACCTGTTCCCCGGGATGGGGGCATTCAGCTTCCTTTCCCGGCGAATCGGCAGCGTCGCAGCGGAACGCATGATCCTCAGCGGCAAGGTCTATTCTGCCGAGGAATTGCACTCGCTGGGCGTCATTGATCACGTGGTCGATGGGGGGCAGGGTCCGGACGCGGTCCGGGACTACGTTCGCGATTTCGCCCGCAGCCGGCTGACCCGGCAGGCGATGCTGAGGACCCGGAAGATTTGCGCTGCGGTTTCGATCGAGGAACTGATCGACGTCTCCGACGTCTGGGTTGACACAGCATTACAGCTTGGGCCAGGGGATCTGCGCCGGATGGCGCACTTGGCGAGAGCGCAAGACCGGCGCTGGTTGCGGATCAAGCGCGCGGGTTAGCCCGCTCCTCCGACTACCCTAGCGGGACTGACCAGGGCTGCTGGACTTTCGGCGCATCGGGGAACTTCAAGGGGGACGTCGAGAGGGCAAAGATATACCCCCTCGTCCTCCTTCCCTCTTTAATGATCAGCGCCGGTCGGATCCTCCCGACGTGTAGCGGCCGAAGTTGGTAGACGTCCGAGCAAATTCCCGCTCGAAACGGGCAAACTCCCGTTGAAGTTGGCGCACATATTCTTCACCGTGCGCGCTAAGACGGTCCCGCGTCATCCCGTGCAAGTCCTGACAAAGCCGCGCCAGCGCCTCGGCGCCGACATTCCCTGACGTGCCCCGCAGCGCGTGGACACTGTCCCGAAAGGCGCGGGCGTCGTTTTCCGCTGCCGCCGCTCCGATCTGCGCCAGCAGCACCTGACCGTTGGCGACATATTCTTCCAGTGTTTCTCGGACGAAGTCGTCGCCGTCGGCGAAGCGGCTGAGCTGGTCGATGACGCTCCAATTGATCGCGGGGTATGCTTCGGGGCGAAAACGCGGATGCGACGAGATCTTCGTGACCTGGGGTGAGGGCCGTTCACCAGCAGCGACCGCGGCGCCCGCCGGCGCCTCGTCGCCGACCCGCACAATCGCATCGAGCAGGCGCTTCGCTTCCACCGGCTTTGTAAGGAAGACATCGATGCCGGCGTCGTCGGCGAGCTTTCGCGTCTCCGGCGTAGCATCCGCAGTCAGAGCGACGATCGGCAGGCGGCGCCCGTCCAGGTGCGCCATGCGGTACAGTTTGACGACCTGCAAGCCGCTGAGGCCGGGCATGTTGATATCGACAATGAAGACGTCGAACTCGGCGTGTTCCAAGGCATCGAGCGCGTCGTCGCCGCTCGCAACGATGTGGACCGCATGGCCGGCATGCTCGAGAATGCGCCGGGTGACCTTCTGATTGACCGGGTTATCCTCGGCGACGAGGATCTGCAGAGCTCGCTCGCTGCGGTTCGGCGGAGACGCCGCATCGCATCGCATCTCCTTGCTCCCCGCAGCTCGACAACAACCGCGCGGCATAAAGCGCCTTGTCCATCGCTGCCGGAACCAGCGGCGGCATGAACGTCATCAGGCAATCGCCGACGGGCTCGATGGGGCCGGGGCGGCGGGCGATCCGCATCATTAGCGGCCGCTGATCCGCCGGCGTCGCGCTCAGCGCAGCAACCATTTCTGCCTCTGCGCCGGCCGGTCGGTCGGCATCAACGAGCACGATCGCCCGTCCCTCCACCCGGGTGCGGGACAGCAGCTGTATCTGCTCTGCGACCGAGCTGGCGACGCCGGCAAACCGGCCGCCGGCTTGCGTGATCGCGGCTTCGGCCCCTTCGGTGATGGTCGCATCCTCGGACAGCAAAAAGACCGATTGGCTTGGTGTAGCGGTGGACGTGTCGATGGGCCGACGCTCGACGTTGAAGGGGAGCTCGACCGTAAACGTCGCTCCTGCGCCGAGGGCGCTCTTAACGGCGATCGTACCTCCGAGCAGGTTCACCAGACTGGCGGTGATCGCCAAGCCGAGCCCACTACCCTGATGGTGACGGTTGATGCGATCATCAGCTTGGGTGAACCGATCGAAGATGCGCGCGTGATCTTCGGGAGCGATCCCGATGCCGGTGTCGACTACTGCGAAATGGAGGCGCACGCGGCCGAGGCCCGCCCATCCGGCGACACCAATGTCAAGGCCGACGTAGCCGCGCTCGGTGAACTTGATCGCGTTCGCAATTAGATTAATCAGGACTTGACGCAAGTGGCGCACGTCACCTTCAAGAAACAGGGGAACGTCGCCTGCAATATGCGAGAGAAGCCGGATGCCGTTGGCGTCAGCCTGCGGCCGAAAGATCGTCTGCAGATCGGCGACCAGGGAATAGACGTTAAACGCATCGTTGCTTACCGTTACCCGGTTAGCCTCGATACGCGACAGATCGAGAATCTCGTCGATGAGCGACAGCAGTGCCCGACCCGAGGTCTTGACCGTGTGCACCATGTCGCGCTGGTCCCGATCGAGGCGGGTTTCGCGAAGCACGTCGCTCATGCCGATGATCGCGTTCAACGGAGTCCTCAATTCGTAACTCATGCTGGCGAGAAAGCGGCTCTTCGCCCGGTTGGCACTCTCCGCCTGCGCCTTCGCTTCAATCAGCTTGCGAATGAGGGTGCCGGCATAAGCCGGAATGCCGATCAGCGCGAGGAGCAGGCCGAAGCCGAGCCAGTGCTCGTATTTCCAATATGGCGTCGTCAGCCAAACGAAAAGAAAGCCGGCGACCGCCGTCGGCACGGAAAGGGTCAAATAGAACAGTCCGTAGCGAAAGCCGTTGCCGAGCGTCACCCAGAGATAGATCGGGTAGAAAGGCGCCGCCGCGCCGCCCCCCATGTGGAGGAACAGCGAGAGCACCGTGAGGTCGCCGACCATGCCCGCCACGCGCCTCGGATGGCAAACTCCGGGCTGAATGATGATGAGGGGGATCATCAGGGACGACAGAAAAAGATAGGCAACGCCGACGATTAGGAGATTGTCGAGGGCCGGATCGGGTTGCTTTCGCCAAGCGGCCAGGCCGCCGAGATAAATGCAGACGATGCCGACGATCACCAGCCTGATCAGGGCTTGTTCGTGCTCAGTGTCCGGGCGGCCATGCAGGCGTATCGCGATTCGCCTTAGTGTCCCTCGAAGTCCGTCCGAATTTCCGTTCGTGCCCGCCGCCATCCTGCCCCGACTGGCGCTGATCCATGGAGCCTTTCCCGTCCTGACCGTCCTCCGCTCATGGCGTCGCACGGCTGCCGTTCCCGCGAGCTTGCTTTCCTGCGCAATTGCCGGCATTAAGCGATGAGCGTGGGATTTCCCTTGTCGTTAATGACGATTGCGCTTCGGGTCGTCGCGCGGTTCATCACCGCAAATGCGATGCCTCCTCCAGCCATTACCCGCAATGTACCGTATTGTTAATAGCGTTAGCAATTGTCGGGATTTTTTCGGCGCTGTCATCATCCAGGTGGTCAGTGACGCTGCTCTCTACCGGGAGATGCGCAAGAAACCGCCATTTATTTTATTTTAAGTATAGGGCGCGCCATATGCTGCCGAGGGGGGCGTAGGATGGCTCCGGAGGAGGGATTCGAACCCCCGACCCAGCGGTTAACAGCCGCTTGCTCTACCACTGAGCTACTCCGGAACAGGACTGGAGGCGCGGACCGGACTCGAACCGGTGTACACGGCTTTGCAGGCCGCTGCGTAGCCACTCCGCCACCGCGCCGCGACCGCAACCGTAGCGATGGGCCCGCCGAATGACAACACTGCGCATTGCCGCGGCCGACGATTAGCAAGCGGCCGGCTGCGCGTCAACCTTACACCCATGTGGTGGCGTGGAATTGTTTCGTCGCGAGGAGCCGTGTATAAGCCCTTCTCACGGCTCAAAGACCACCCGTTAGATCGAGAGAAGATCAATGGATTACGCCGCCGCCCGCTTCAAGATGGTGGAAAACCAGGTTCGCACCAATCGGGTCACAGACCCTCTCGTAATCGCCGCTCTCAATGAGTTACCGCGAGAAGCCTTTCTTCCGGAGGCGCTTAAGGGCGTCGCCTACATCGACGAAGACATTCCGCTCGGGGCCGGCCGGTTTCTGATGGAGCCCCTGGCCACCGCCCTCCTCCTGCAGACCGCGCAAATCGAGGCGGGGGATAAGATCCTCGATATCGCCTGCGCCACCGGATACATGGCCGCTGCAGCGGCTCACATCGGCGGCGCGGTGATCGCTCTGGAGAGCGATCCGGAGCTGGCGGAACATGCGCGTCAGATCATGCCTCAATTGGGAATCTCAAGCGTCTCCGTGGTCGAGGGCCCGCTCGCCGATGGATATTCGCCGCAGGCCCCTTATGAGGTGATTCTCTTCGGCGGTGCGGTTGCCGAAGTGCCGTCGGCGATCCTCGCCCAGTTGGCGGACGGCGGCCGTCTCGTTGCCATCATAGTCGGCGAACACGGGCTGGGGCGGGGAACAGTCTTCTTCAAGGTCGGCGGGATCAATTTCGCGGCGCGTCGCCTTCGACAGTTCGGTGCCGCTTTTGCCGGCCTTCGCGCCGGTGCCCAAATTCTGTTTCTGACACTCCGTCACTTGCGCTGCCTGACGGTGCTTCCTGAAGCGCCTCAATCCTGCAATGCGGCTTCCATGTGACCCGCATGAACCTGGCGATCCTGTCCTTGACGACAAAATGGCGCTTTCTTGTCCCGACGGCAGCGATCCGGCCGTGCTTGGCGGCACTGCTGCTATTCGTTGCGGCGAGCCTCGCCCCACCACCTGCTCTCTCGCAGACCCTGCAGGAGGCGCTGAGCACGGCCTATCAGGATAATCCGGAACTCGAGGCGCAACGGGCGCGGCTTCGCGCCGTCGACGAGCAGGTGCCTCAGGCGCTGGCAGGATGGCGGCCGACGCTGCGCGCCTTCGGCAACGCCGGCGTAAGACAACTCGACACCAATGAGGAAACCGTAATCGGCAATGAAGATGCATTACTTTCGCCGAACACGCGTCGGTGCGGAGATCGAACAGCCGCTGTTTCGAGGTGGCCAGACAGTTGCGCAGACGCGTCAGGCGGAGAACACGATTCGCGCTGAGCGGGCCCGGCTGTCGTCGGTCGAACAACGGGTGCTGCTTCGATGCGGCCACGGCGTACATGGACGCTTTTCGGGACCAGTCGGAACTGGAGCTCAACATCCGCAATGAGCAGCGCCTCGATCGTCAGCTGCAGGCGACCCGAGACCGCTTTCAGGTCGGAGAGGTGACCCGCACCGACGTGTTTCAGGCGGAGGCCCGCCTCGCCCGCGCCACCGCAGAACGCATTCAGGCGGAAGGCCGGCTGGAAACGTCGCGCGCCAACTACCGCAACGTGGTCGGCCGGGCCCCGGGATCGCTCGAGCGGCCGCCGCTACCGGATGCGCTGCCGGCGAGTCTCGACGAGGCCATCGACAGCGCCATCGAAGGCAACCCCGATCTATCCGCGCGTGCCTTCGACGAGCGCAGCGCCCTCGACAACGTCGATCGGGTCCGCGGCCAGCTGTTGCCGACGGTCAGCCTGACCGGCCGGGTCGCCCGCGACTACGAGATCTCGCGCGAGAACGGCCGGCTCAACACCTACGAAGCGCTGGTTCGCATGGACGTACCGCTGTACCAGGCTGGAACCGTCTATTCGCAGTTGCGCGAGGCGAAGCAGAGCGTCGCCGAGCGACGTCGTCTTCTCGACCAGACACAACGCCTGACCGTGCGGGACGCCACCGACGGCTGGGCGCAACTTGTAACGGCGCGCGCTGCGATTGCCTCCCGAGCCAAGCAGGTCGACGCCAACCAGGTGGCGCTGGAGGGGGTGCAGCGCGAGGCCGAGGTCGGCTCGCGCACGGTCCTCGATATTCTTGATGCCGAGCAGGAACTCCTTGACTCGCAGGTCAATCTGGTGCGTGCGCAACGCGACGAAGTCGTCGCGGCCTATCAGCTGAAGACCGCATTGGGTGAAATGACGGCGCGAAAACTTGGCCTGTCTGTGCAATACTATGATCCGAAGAGCCATTACCACGAGGTTCGCGATGACTGGATCGGCGGCAGCAGCAGCGGCGACATCAGTGGCGATTTCAATCGTGCGGGAACGACCCGTTGACGCCCGAGACAGCGCGCTTGGCCGCGTTGCTTCGATGAAGGCCTGACAATGACCGGCGATCCCGCCAAGGATAGCATTCGCGACGCCGACCGTGCCGGCGACCCGGCTGACGACGGTCAGGCGGAGCCGTCGATGGAGGACATCCTCGCTTCGATCCGCCGCATCCTCACCGACGATACCGCCGCCGACGAACACGACGCGGCACCCGCCGCCGCTTCGATCTCGCCGACGGCCGGGGCGGAGCCGAAGATCGCCGATGCGGCGCCGCCTCTGCGATCGAGATTCGGCCATCGTCCGTCAGCCGGCGCGAGCGGACAACGTTTTCCTCCTTACGCCCGAGATGCGGCTACCGGACAGGCAATCGCACGATCCCGCCGATTGCAGACGACGAACGCGAAAGGTGATGTCGACAAACACCGCCGAGAGCGGACACCGACGTTCTGGCGCAGCTGGCGGGCGCCATCCTCGATCGCCGCGACATCGCCATCGGCGCCCGCGACGTGACGCTCGAGAGCATGGTGCGCGAGATGCTGCGGCCGCTGCTCAAGCAATGGCTCGATCGCAATCTTCCCTACCTGATCGAGAGGCTTGTCAAGCGCGAGATCGATCTGATGGTCAACCGGGCGGAGCGGTTGGAGGACTGAACCGACCGGTCGCCGACTCGGTAAGCGGGCGTATTGACCGGGTTCGCTCTTCGCCGGTTAACAACGCCGGCATCGGCGGCGAGCCGCATAGGCTGCCGCGCTCGCTGCGCCCGAGCCTCTCGGAACCGTCCGCCCATGCTCGACAAGACCTATGATGCGCGCACCGTGGAAGAGCGCTGGTATGCCGCCTGGGAACAGGCGGGCGCATTTGCCTGCGGCCGCCGGCCCGAGGCGGCCGCCTATACCATCGTCATCCCGCCGCCGAACGTCACCGGCAGCCTGCACATGGGCCACGCCCTCAACAACACCTTGCAGGACATCCTCGTCCGCCGGGCGCGGATGCAGGGCAAGGACGTGCTCTGGCAGCCCGGCACCGATCACGCCGGCATCGCCACGCAGATGGTGGTCGAGCGGCAGCTCGCCGGCGAGGGCCGGACCCGCCACGACCTCGGGCGCGACCGCTTCGTCGAGCGGGTGTGGACGTGGAAGGCGCAGTCCGGCGGGGCGATCATCGGCCAGCTCCGCCGCCTCGGTGCGTCGTGCGACTGGTCGCGCGAGCGCTTCACCATGGACGACGGGCTGTCGGCGGCGGTCCGCAAGGTCTTCGTCGATCTCTACCGCAAGGGCGTGATTTACCGCGCCAAGCGGCTGGTCAACTGGGACCCTCTGCTGCACACCGCGATCTCCGATCTCGAGGTGGAGCAGCGCGAGGTGCAGGGGCGGCTGTGGACCTTCCGCTACCCGCTCGAGGACGAGCCCGAGGCGTTCGTCGCCGTCGCCACCACCCGGCCGGAGACGATGCTGGGCGATACCGCCGTCGCCGTCCACCCGGAGGACGAGCGGTACCGGCATCTGATCGGCCGCCGCTGCCGTCTGCCGCTGGTCGACCGGCTGATCCCAATCGTCGCCGACACCCATGCCGATCCGGCCAAGGGAACCGGCGCCGTCAAGATCACGCCCGCGCACGACTTCAACGACTTCGAGGTCGGCCGCCGGCACGACCTGGAGATGATCAACGTTCTCGATGCCGACGCCGCCCTGAACGACAACGCGCCGCTCCGCTTCCGCGGCCTCGATCGCTACGAGGCGCGCGACGCCATCGTCGCCGAGCTGCACGGCGCTCGGGCTGGTCGAGCGGATCGAGGACCACACCCTGATGATGCCCTACGGCGACCGCTCCGGCGTCGTCGTCGAGCCGTGGCTGATGGATCAGTGGTTCGTCGATGCGGCGCGCCTGGCGGAGCCGGCGATCCGGGCGGTCGAGGAGGGGCGGACGCGGTTCGTCCCCGAACAGTGGACGAAGACCTACTTCGAATGGATGCGCAACATCCAGCCCTGGTGCATCTCCCGGCAGATCTGGTGGGGCCATCAGATTCCCGGCCTGGTACGACGCCGGACGGGACGATCTTCGTCGAGCTCACCGAGGAGGAGGCGGCCGAGGCGGCCTAGCGCCACCACGGCCAGCCGGTGCGAGCTGCACCGCGACGACGATGTGCTCGATACCTGGTTCTCCTCGGCGCTGTGGCCGTTCTCCACCCTCGGCTGGCCGGCGGAGACGCCCGAACTCGCGCGCTACTACCCGACCGACGTCCTGGTCACCGCCTTCGACATCATCTTCTTCTGGGTCGCCCGGATGATGATGATGGGCCTCGCATTCATGGGCGAGGTGCCGTTCCGCACCGTCTACATCCACGCTCTGGTCCGCGACGAGAAGGGCCAGAAGATGTCGAAGTCGAAGGGCAACGTCGTCGATCCGCTGGCGCTGATCGATCGCTACGGCGCCGATGCGCTGCGCTTCACCCTGACCGCGCTGGCCGTTCAGGGGCGCGACGTGAAGATGTCGGAAGCGCGCGTCGAGGGGTACCGCAACTTCGCAACCAAGCTGTGGAACGCCGCCCGCTTCTGCCAGCTGAACGGAGCCGCGCCCATCGCCGGCTTCGATCCGAGGCAGGCCGATCTGGTGGTCAATCGCTGGCTGGTCGGCAAGGTGGCGGACGCCGCCTGCCGCGGCGTGCGCCGCCCTCGATGCCTATCGCTTCAACGACTACGCCGCCGTGCTCTACCATTTCACCTGGGGGACGTTCTGCGACTGGTATCTCGAGTTCGCGAAGCCGATCCTGATGGGCGGCAGCGCTTCCGCACAGGCGGAAACGCGCGCCGTCGCCGGCTGGGCGCTCGACCAGATCCTGGCGCTGCTGCATCCGGTGATGCCGTTCGTCACCGAGGAGCTTTATCAGCAGATGGCCGACCGGCGGGGCGCGCTGCTGATCGAGGGCGAGTGGCCGGCGTTCGATGCGTCGTTCGTCGATGCCGATGCCGATGCCGAGCTCGACTGGGTCATCCGACTTGTTTCCCTCGTCCGCGGGATCCGGGCTGAGATGAACGTGCCGCCGGGAGCGCGCATTCCGCTGCTTGCTGAAGGACGCCGATACCGTCGCCGCCGGCCGCCTCGAACGCTACCGCGACCTGATCGAGACCCTGGCGCGGCTGTCCTCGGCGACGCTGCTGGACGGGCACGGCGCCGAAAGGAGCGGTCGAGGACGTGCTCGACCAGGCGACCCTGCTGCTGCCGATCGCCGACGGCGATCGACATCGACGCCGAACGGAGCCGGCTGGCGCGCGAGATCGGCAAGCTGACCGGCGAGATCGAGCGGGTGGACAAAAAGCTGGCGAATCAGGGTTTTCTCGCCAAGGCGCCGGCGGAGGTGGTCGACGCCGAGCGGGAGAAGCGCGAAGACGCGCTCGTCGCCCGCGACCGCCTCGAGGATGCCGCCAGACGCCTCGCGGCGCTCTGACCTCGACACGAGCCCCGGCGCAAACCCCGGCTGACCATCGACACGTCGACTGCGCAGAGACGTTTGCCGCCGCCGAAGAAATCGGATAAACTAACCCAAAAAGGGCCGAAAGAGCCCGAGCTTCGTAAGGCTGGTGCGGTGCGCGGGGCCGGCGCCGGCTCGTGCCTCTTGCCGGAGTATTGGGGTGCCATGTCCGCCCGCCGCTGTCTTGACTGCCATCGGGTCGCCGGCATCGTCGCCGTCGCGACGGTTCTGGTGCCGGCACTGGCCGAGGACCTCGTCGGCCGAGCGAAGATCATCGATGGCGATACCCTCGACATCGACGGCGCGCGCGTCCGCCTGGTCGGCATCGACGCGCCGGAGAAGGCGCAGCTCTGCGAGACCGGTCAGGCGGCCTGGGCATGCGGCGCCAACGCGACGAAGGTGCTGACCAGCGCGACGCAAGGGGCCGACGTCACCTGCCGCGGCGATAAGCGCGACCGCTACGGCCGGCTGCTCGCCGTCTGTTACGTCAAGGGCGTCGATCTCAACGCGCAGATGGTGCGGGACGGCTGGGCGCTCGCCTATCGCCGCTACTCGCTCGACTACGTCGGCGAGGAGGCGGAAGCGCGCGCCGCCGGCCGCGGCATGTGGCGCGGCCAGTTCATCGAGCCATGGGAGTGGCGGAGTGCGCAGCGCCCGCAGCGATGATCGCTGCGATGCGGCGGCGGCGCCGCGCCGGCGGCCGTCGGACGATGGCGGCCGGACGCACGACCGGCTACCCCTCGAGGCTTCGGCCTCGTCGTCGCCGACCGGCTGACGCAGCGACGGCAAAGCGGTCTTTCAGATCAGCGGCGAGACGCATCCGGTCCGCCACATCCTTCGCGAAGTGGGCGGCGAGTGGGACGCGATCGGCCGCGTCTGGGTCTTCGCCGGCGACGATCCGACGGCAGGCCCTCGTCGAGCGCCTGAACCGCGAGAAAGCGGCGGGCGGCCTCGCCGATTCGATGCATCGGCGCTGGTCCTGACCGAGAGGCTCGAACCGTCCGCACTACTGGGGCCACCGGCAGCGGCTGCGCGACCGCTTTCTCGCCGGCGACGACACGGCGCTGCCGGATTACGAGCTGCTCGAACTGATGCTGTTCTTCGCCGTCCGCCGCGCCGACACCAAGCCGCTCGCCAAGCAGCTGCTCGCCCGCTTCGGCTCGCTCGCCGGCGTCGTCAACGCGTCGTCCGAACAGCTCGGCGAGTTCGACGGCATGAACCACTACATCATCACCCTGTTCAAGGCGGTCCGGCTGATGGCCGCGCGCATCGTCCGCGCCGACCTCACCGAGCGGCCGCTGCTCGACAACTGGGATGCGCTGATCGCCTACCTGCAGGGCCTCGATGGCGCACCGGATGGTCGAACAGTTCCGGCTGCTCTTCCTCGACCGCCGCAACTGCCTGATCGCCGACGAGGTGCAGCAACAGGGCACCATCGATCACACGCCGCTCTACACGCGCGAGGTGGTCAAGCGGTCGCTCGCCCTCGACGCCTCGGCGGTGGTGATGGTGCACAATCATCCGAGCAACCACCCGGCACCGTCGAAGCCCGATATCGAGATGACCAAGCAGGTCCGCGACGCCCTCGACCGCGTCGGCATCGTCCTCCACGACCACCTGATCATCTCCCGCCGCGGCCACTCCAGCTTCCGTCAGATGGGCCTGCTCGGCGGCCGCTGAAGCGTCGCCGACGCGGAGTGCCGGCGGCCGTCGCCGTCACCAACCGGGGTAGCCCCACATCCCCCAGTCGTACATGCCGGCCTCGTCGGCATCGAGCGCCGCCTCCTGCCGGGCAATCGCATTCTCCCGCCTGAAGGCCAGCCGCTGGAACGCCTGGTAGTCCGCTTCGGTGCCGACGAACAGGCACTTGCAGAATTCGGCGTCGGCATAGAGGAAGTTCAGTTGCCCGTTCTTCTCGCGGCGCAGAAACGTCCTTTGCTTCATCGCCCGCACCTGTGCCTGTTTGGCCGGGGTGTCGGCGACGAGCATGTCGAAGCCGGCTGCCGACAGCATGTCTTCGTCGGAACCGGCTTCCTGCCGCTCGATCGTGGTGCAGGCGCCGATCAGGGCGAGGGCGCCGCAAATAGCGCCGATGCGGATGGCGCGGCCGAAATGTGGACCCATTCGGGGTTCTCCTCTGCCGACGGTGATGCGTGCCGAGTGCGTGTGCCCGCGCTTACATACACGCGGAAAGGTGGCGGGCTCAAGCACATCGGCGAAGCGATGGCGTTCGCTCATGCCGGCGGTTCCGTCGAAGCGCCTTTGCGGCTACATGGGGTGTGGTCTGTTCAAGCTGTTCTACGAGGGAGGGGGATGCACATTCGGCTGACGGGGCGGCGGGCGATGATATCCGGATCCACCGCCGGTATAGGCTATGCGATCGCGCGGGGGCTGGCGGCGGCGGGGGCCGCAGTCGTCGTCAACGGCCGCACCGATGCGCGGGTGGCCGACGCGGTGGCCCGGCTGAAAAGCGAGGTGTCGGGCGCCGAGGTGAGCGGCATCGCCGCCGATCTCGGAACCGCCGGCGGCGTCGCCCAGTTCGTCGTCCAGGCACCGCGGGCCGACATCCTTGTCAACAGTCTCGGCATTTTTGAACCGAAGCCGTTCTTCGAGATCGAGGATGCCGACTGGAAGCGCTTCTTCCAGGTCAACGTCATGTCGGGGATCCGTCTGTCGCGTCACTATGCGCAAGGCATGGTCCGCCGCGGCTGGGGGCGCATCGTCTTTATCTCCAGCGAATCGGGGGTGGATATTCCCGCCGAGATGGTGCACTACGGCGCCACCAAGACGGCGCAGATCTCCATCTCCCGCGGCCTCGCCGAGACGCTCGCCGGATCGGGAGTGACCGTCAACGCGGTCCTGCCGGGGCCGACGCGTTCGGACGGCGCCGTCGAGTTTCTCGGCAAGATGAGTGCGGGCGACCCGCGACCGCAGGAAGAGATCGAGGCTGACTTCATCGCCAAATACCGCCCGACCTCCCTCATCAAGCGCTTCGCCAGCGTCGAAGAGGTTGCGAATATGGTCGTCTATGTCTGCTCCGAGCAGGCCTCGGCGACCACCGGCGCCGCGCTGCGGGTCGAAGGCGGCCTGCTCCGCAGCATCCTGTAGCTCGCTCGGATCGGGAAGGGCCGCCGGGTGTCCCTCGCCTGGAAAACCAAGGGGCACCAAAGCGCACAGAGGCGGACGTGACTGCGAACGATGATCGGGGATCAGCGACAGCGGGCGCACGAGGGGCGCCTGGCGCGTTGCTGGGGCGCGACGAACCACCCGCCTGCGAGGTCATCAGGCCCGCAGGAGCGGGAACCGCTTTCCTCGTCTGCGATCATGCGTCGAATCGGGTCCCGCGGTCGTTGGGCACCCTCGGTCTCGAGGCCGCGCAACTGGTCGATCACATCGGCTGGGACCCGGGAGCAGCGGACGTCGCGCGCCGGCTGTCGGACCATCTCGACGCACCCCTGGTACTGAGCGGTTACTCACGTCTGGCCGTCGACTGCAATCGGCCGCTCGACAGTCGGGAGTCGATCGCGGAACAGACGGACGGCGTGAGCGTACCGGGAAATCTGGCGCTCATGCCTCGCGATCGGGCTGCGCGCGTGATGGGGCTGTTCCGGCCCTACCATGCAGCGATCACACAGCTGCTCGACCGCCGGGCCGGCCGACCGAGCCTGTTACTCAGCATCCACAGCTTCACGCCGGAGCTGGCCGGCCGGCGGCGCCCCTGGCACATCGCGATCTCCTACCGGCGTGATCGTCGGCTCGCCGCGCTCATGCTCGATGCGCTCAAGGCCGACGCAAGCCTCGTCGTCGGCGACAACGAACCCTACTCCGTGGACGATGAGACGGACTATACGATCCCGGTTCACGGCGAGGCCCGGGGATTGCCGCACGTCCTGATCGAGATCCGGCAGGACGGCATTGCCACGCCGGCGGACGCGGCCGCGTGGGCGGTGCGGCTGGCGGAAATCTACGCGCGCATCGAGCCGGCGGCGCTGCGGCTGTGCGATGAGATCCCAGGCGACTTGAGGCCCGAGGCTTAACCGCCGACGCCGACGATCTCGTCGGTCCAGACCTTGAAGCTCTTCAGAATATTCGGCCCGAACGTGCTGCTGATCGCCACATCTGCCGCATCGCGCCCGCGTGCAATCAGGATCCGGCCGATCCGGGGCACGTTGTTGCGTGCATCGAAGGGATACCAGCGATCGCCGAGGTAGACATCGAACCAGGCGGAGAAATCCATGGGATCCTGCGAGGGCGGTACACCGATATCGCCCAGATAGCCGGTGCAGTACCGCGCGGGAAAATTCATGCAGCGGCAGAATGCGACGGCGAGATGCGCGTAATCGCGGCAAACGCCCGCCTTCTCGTTGAACGCCTCCCAGGCCGACTTGGTCGGACGGGCATGCTCGTAGCCGAAGGCAATGTGATTATGGACGAAATCGCAGATGGCCTGGACGCGCTCCCAGCCGGGGGGCGAATTGCCGAACAGGCTCCAGGCCACTTCGGACAGCCGGTCGGTCTCGCAATACCTGCTGCCGAGCAGGTACACCAGGGTGTCCTCGGGAAGGTCTTCCACCGGAATCTGTTGAGCCGAGACGGCGACGGGGTCCGGCTCGCCCGTATCATTGACGACGGCATCGGTGGAAAGCCGGATCTGGCCGGTCGGGGCGACGATCCGAGTGCACCAGTTGCCAAAGCCGTCGCGATAGGCCGCGACCGGGACCGGCGGGCTGATTTCGAGGTGGTCGGGAACGACGATATCGGAGACTCGGGTATGATGGATGTTCAAGGTCAGGATCATCGGCGTCGGCTGCGGACAGTCATAGATCAATTCGTAACCGACGCGGATCTGCATGACGGGCCTGCTCCCTAACGTCCGATGAACGACTTACCAACGCAATTCCGGCAACTGGCTGAACACGTGTCGCACGCCTTCGCTCCAGCGGCTGCTCAGCGCGGTAAAATACGCATCTCCCTCATCGAAGCGGCGGCGCATCTGAATTTCGAGACTGTCCCGCTCGTAGCAGATCAGATCGATGGGCATGCCGACAGATAAGTTGCTGCGCATGGTCGAGTCGAACGAAACCAGAACGCATTTCGCCGCGTCGGCGAGTGCCGCGGAGGGCGTAATCACGCGATCGAGGATCGGTTTTCCGTACTTCGTTTCGCCGGTCTGAAGGAAGTGGCGTGTCGTGCCCCGCCTCGATGAAGTTGCCCTCGGCGTAAATACGAAACAGCCGCATCGCCTCACCGCTGATTTGTCCGCCGAGGATGAACGAGGCGTTGAATCGGATGTCGCTCTCCGCCAGGTAGGGCCCGTCGCGGCGCTCGATGTCCCGCATCGCGTCCGCCACCAGGTTGGCAACGTCGAACATCGTCCGGGCGTTCCATATGTTGAGGGGTGCTCCCTCGACATCACCCCGCTGCTTCAGCAGGCTGATCACGGCCTGTGTCCCGGCAAGATTCCCGGAACTCAATAGGACGAGGACCCTGTCTCTGCTGCGTTCGAAGACCGTCATCTTGCAGAACTTGGCAAAATTATCGACACCGGCATGCGTGCGAGAATCCGAAGCAAAAATCATTCCTCTATCGAGCATGATGCCCACGCAATAGGTCATTTTTCCTTCTTTCGGTTGTTGCGCTCGAACGAAAACAGCGGGAGAGGGGGAGGATTCTCGACGGAACTCGGGGCTGAATCCATGCGGGTCGGCGATCGGCGTTTCTGCGACAGTGACAATGAAGCATAACAGGATCACCCGCGAAGTGATCCCGATGAAGCCCGCCACTGCTGCATGCGCCGGCAAGTCAGTCTCGCGATGCATCGCGTTCTTGCGGAGCGGGTCCTTCCGGAGGGAGCGCAGCCGATGCCTTGTTGGCGACCGCACAGGAAAGATTGAAAATGACCGAGCGATATCTTGAGGATTTTGGCGTGGGTCAGACCTATGGCTCCGGGCGCCAGCGCGTCGACGAGGAGCGGATCAAGGCCTTCGCCCGCGAATTCGATCCGCAGCTCTTCCATCTTGACGATGAGGCCGCGCGCCGGTCGGTATTCCGCGGATTGGCGGCGAGCGGCTGGCACACCGCCGCAATCACCATGCGGCTCCTGGTCGAGAGCGAGCTAAAGCCCGCCGGTGGCATCATCGGTATCGGCTTCGACGAGTTCCGCTGGCCGCGTCCGGTGCGACCCGGCGATGATCTGTGGGTCGAGAGCGAGGTGCTTGAGGTCCGCCCGTCGGCGTCGCGTCCGGACAAGGGACTGATCAAGGTGCGGACGACGACGCTTAATCAGCAAGGTGAGGCGGTGCAGGTCATGATCGGCAACCTGCTGGTCGCGCGCCGCCCGACATAGGCGGTCTCGGAGAGCATTCCTCGAACCGGCGGCTTCTTCCGGAACCAATGAACGAACTGCGTCTGGAGGAGCCCCGTTTCGGCGACCGAATTATTCAGGCCACAGCCAACTGGAAACGCCTAGGCAGCGGGCGGCGGCTCTCCTATGCTGGCGAGCGATCCCGGTCTGACCCTGCGAGCCCGCCATGCCTGACGATATCCGCCGTCCCGTTTTCGACAAGTCGAAGCTGCCGAGCCGGCATGTCACCGTCGGCGCGGAGCGGGCGCCGCACCGCTCGTACTACTACGCGATGGGGCTGACGCGCGACGAGATGGACCAGCCCTTCGTCGGCGTCGCCACCTGCTGGAACGAGGCGGCGCCATGCAACATCGCGCTCGCCCGCCAGGCGCAGGTGGTGAAGCTCGGCGTCAAGGCCGGCGGCGGCACGCCCCGCGAGTTCACCACGATCACCGTCACCGACGGCATCGCCATGGGCCACGCCGGGATGAAATCATCGCTCGTCTCCCGCGAGGTCATCGCCAATTCCGTCGAACTGACCATGCGCGGCCACTGCTACGATGCGCTGGTCGGCCTCGCCGGCTGCGATAAGTCGCTGCCGGGGATGATGATGGCGATGGTCCGCCTCAACGTGCCCGTCGGTGTTCATCTACGGCGGCTCGATCCTCCCCGGCCGCTACAAGGGCCGCGACGTTACCGTCCAGGACGTGTTCGAGGCGGTCGGCAATCATTCCGCCGGCACGATGTCGGATGCCGATCTCTGCCTGCTCGAATCCGTCGCCTGCCCATCGGCCGGATCATGCGGCGGCCAGTTCACCGCCAATACCATGGCCTGCGTGTCCGAGGCGATCGGCCTTGCCCTGCCCGGCTCGTCCGGAGCGCCCGCCCCGTACGAGTCCCGCGACGCGCTGTGCGAGGCGTCGGGCCGGGCGGTCATGAACCTGCTCGCCAACCGTATCCGGCCGCGCGACATCGTCACCCGCGAGGCGCTGGAGAATGCGGCGACTGTGGTAGCCGCCACCGGCGGTTCAACCAACGCCGGACTGCACCTGCCGGCGATCGCCCACGAGGCGGGGATCGACTTCGGCCTCGACGATGTCTGCGCCATCTTCCGGCGCACCCCTTACATCGCAGACCTGAAGCCGGCCGGCCGCTACGTCGCCAAGGATATGTACGAGGCGGGCGGCGTTCCGGTGCTGCTCCGCGCGCTTCTCGACGGCGGCTTCCTGCACGGCGATTGCCTGACCGTGACCGGTCGGACGATCGCCGAAGATCTTGAAGGCGTCGTCCTGCCGGAGGGCCAGGACGTGATCCGGTCGACGGCGCGGCCGCTGTCGTCGACCGGTGGCGTCGTCGGCCTCAAAGGCTCGCTCGCCCCCCAGGGTGCGATTGTCAAGATTGCCGGTCTTTCGGCGTTGCAGTTCCGCGGTCCCGCCCGCTGCTTCGATTCCGAGGAGGCCTGCTTCGCCGCGGTCGAGGCGCCGCAACTATCGCGAGGGCGACGTACTGGTCATCCGTTATGAGGGGCCGCGCGGCGGTCCCGGCATGCGCGAGATGCTGTCGACGACGGCGGCGCTTTATGGCCAGGGTACCGGCGGCAAGGTGGCGCTGATCACCGACGGTCGCTTCTCCGGCGCCACGCGCGGCTTCTGCGTCGGTCATGTCGGCCCGGAGGCGGCGGTCGGCAGGGCCGATCGCCCTGGTCAACGATGGCGATATGATCAGCATGGACGCCGAGACCGGCCGCATCGATCTTGAAGTTCCGGAGGCGGAGCTCGCGGCGCGAAGGCAGGCGTGGCGGCCGCGCGCCCACGATTTTCAGTCGGGGGCGCTGTGGCGCTATGCGGCGACGGTCGGCGATGCCTGTGCCGGCGCCGTCACCCATCCCGGCGGCAGGGCCGAGACCCACGTCTACGCCGATATCTGAGATAACTGAATCACCGAGACGGCGGGCGAGAAGAGGAGACGCGCCTCCTCCTCTCGGTCGATCCGAAATCCGCGGCCCGCTCAGAGCTACTCCGGAGTTCCTTCCGGAATGCCGTTCAGTGCGAACATGGCGACGAGCAGCGCGCTCGGCCGGCCGCCCCAATCGCCGAACCACTTTTGGTAGATCGCCTGGATTTGGCCGGTGCGGTAGAGATCGGCGAGCACCCGGTTGGCGACGAGCCTGAAATCGGCGTCGTTGCGGCGGACGGCGAATACCGTATGGTTCGTAGCTGAACAGTTCGGTGGCGAGTGCGAACTTGCCGGGATCGGCGGAGCCGCGGGCGAGCCCGATGAGGATCAGCTGGTCGCCGGCGATCGCTGCGACCTTGCCTTTTTCAAGCGCCTTCAGTGCCTCGTCGTAATCCCCATATTTTTCGATCTTGACGTTGAGCGCGCCCGCCGACTTTCCAGCTTTCAGATCGGCTTCGGTCGTCGTGCCTTCGACGACCCCGATCTTCTTCCCTGCGAGATCGGCCATCCCCTTCACCGTTGCCTTGGCGGGAACGAGCAGGGTGCCTCCGGTAATAAAGATCATGTTGGTGAAGTCGACCACTTCCTGGCGGGCGAGCGTAATGGTCGACGTTCCGCATTCGAGGTCGATGCTGCCGTCGACCACCTTCTGAAAGCGATTCTCGGCCGTAACCGGAACGTAGCGGACGGTGAGGTCGGAGCCGGCCGAGCTTCGCCTTGATCGCATCCGCGATCTTCAGACAGAGGTCGATCGAATAGCCCGCGGGGATGCCGGTTGCTTCATCGACCGAGGAGAATGGCGGCGCCGATTCACGGTAGCCGAGAAGGATTTCTCCGGAGCTGTTGATCTTGTCGAGGGTGGCGGGCGTGTCGGCAAAGGCCGGGGCGGTGGCGACGACCGCGGTCAGAAGCGCGGCAACGAGCAGGCGAATCATAGCGTAGTCCTCCCGTGAGGGGCTGATTATGCCGACGGCGCCGGGCGGGGCCGATACCCGGCGAGATCGAATTGCAGCGCGGCCGAGGCCGCACTGCTGGCCAGAGCCGGCGTGTGGCGGCGCCGGCCGGCTTCAAGGAATGATCGTGCCGAGGTCGATTCCGAACCACTCGGTCGACAGGCGTGACAGCGTGCCGTCCGCGCGCATCGCTTCCATGGTGTCGGCGATCTTGGCATCGAACTCAGGATCGCCCTTCGCCGTCGCCACCGCGACCGGTTCAAACAAAAGAAACCCGGGGAGGATGCGAATCGCCTGGCCGGACTTCTGCGCAGACTCCGCGGTCGCCCGCGAGGTGACGACGGCGTCGACCTTCTTCTGCTCGAGCGCCTGCAGTGCCTCGTCCTTACCGGAATAGGTCAGAATTTTCGGGTTGTCGATGACATAAGCGATGGCGCCGCCGAGTTCGTCGAGAGTTAACTCGTGCCGTAGATAGCGCTCGAAGGTTGTCTTGCCCTTGACGCCGACGGCCTTGCCGGACGCGTCCTGCGGTCGCTGCATCCGCTCATCGTCCTTGCGGACGACGACGACCGCCGCATCCATCCGGTAGAGGGCCGGAAAATCGAGCGCCTGCGAGCGCTGGGGCGTCGGCGTGATGGAGGCGACGGCAAAGTCCCACTTGCCGTCCCACTTGCCGGACAGGATCGTTGACCAGCCCGGGGTGACGAAGCGAACCGGCAACCCAAGCCGCTTGCCGAGCTCTTCTGCGACGGCCACATCGAAACCAGTGAGGGTCCCCGACGCGTCGCGCGCGGCGAGCGGCAACTGGTCGGGGACGGCGGCGGCAACAAAGCTGCCGCGCGCCTTCGCCCGCTCCATAACCGGAGTCGGCGTGGGCGACGGCGGCGACGCAGACGAGGAGGGCGGCCAACAATGCCGAAATGCTTAACCGCATGAGAATATCCCGTGATGTCCGTTGTTTGAGGACGATGACGAACGCAGGCTGTTTCGCACGACCAACCGCTTTCGGCAAGGGATGATGTGAGAAACCGGTGGGCTTTACGCTTCAGGCACGCGGCGGCGCCGGGTCGCGGGATATGGCATCGAGCAGCGCGTCACGATCACGCAGCGCAGCTTCGGTCAGACCACGCAATTCCTGAATTTCCTGGCGCAA
The DNA here is from genome assembly GCA_963781645.1 of uncultured Alphaproteobacteria bacterium. Classification (GTDB taxonomy): domain Bacteria; phylum Pseudomonadota; class Alphaproteobacteria; order Rhodospirillales; family Defluviicoccaceae; genus Defluviicoccus. The sequence goes on from CAWAGY010000012.1 coordinate 78,359, forward strand.
TCGTTCAATCTCGCCCTCCCGAGAGGCGATCTCAGCTTCGGCAGCAAGCAGCCGCGCCCGCAGCGTCATCACCTCGCGCGATGTCGTGTTCGGCAACCAGCAGCAGGTCACGATCATGGGCGAACACGGCACCGCGGACCGGGGTTACTTTGCCGCTGGCGTCGCGAAGACTGATGACGCCGCGGTAAACCAGCCCCTCGACCGGGTCGGCCGGGCGCGCCAGCAGCGCCTCGAAGCTGGGCGCGACGAAGACGTGGCTGACGTCGGCAACGGCTGCGGACAACTCCGTTCCGCGGAGAAGCGCGAGAAAGCCGCGGTTTGCATCCCACAGCCCGCCTTCCCGCGACAACAGCGCGACGGCGATGGCGTCTAGGCCACGAACGATGTCAGGAATCGGGGAATTTGCCATGCCGGCGTGCCGATCGAGGGTTCTGGGCCTATCGCTGATCCGCGCACGCGGACAGCGGATTGTATCGAGACGGGGGGTCAACGCTTCGGCCGTGTAGGCCGCAGCAGGTTCGCCTCGGCCCCGATACTGATCGTCGCAGCACGCGCCCTCGCGGGAGCCGGCCGGCGGCAAGTCGACGTGCGCTTACCGGTCTCGCCGACCTCTGTCAACATCCAATGCGTGCTCGACCTGGAGGAGCGGCTTCCTGCGTTGAGCGGTCTTAAGAGCAAAAAGGGCGCCCCGTTGCCGGGGCGCCCTGCTGCGAGAGCCGATCGCCGAGCGATCGGGTTTCGCGATCGGGTTAGTTGACCACCTGGACGCCGATGGCAAAGGTGTTGTCGAGCTGCGCCCCCATCCGCGGGAAGGAGATCGCGGCACGCCGGTTCTGCGGCTCGCGGACGCCATCCGGGGTGGGCACCAGCAGGTCTTCCTGGCCCCGGCCGACGGTGACGAGGCTGGTCGCCGGAATGCCGAGCTTGACCATCTGCGCCGCGACCGCATTCGCCCGCCGCTCGGAGAGCTTCAGGTTGTAGGCCGCGGAGCCGGAGGTATCGGTGTGGCCGACGATCTTGATCGTCTTCGCGCCTTCCTTCTTCGCCGCCGCCACCGCATCGGCAATGATCTTCATCGCTTCCGGCGTCAGGTTGTACTTGTCCCAATCGAAGAAGACGAGGAAGTCCGACGGCTTCGCCGGCGGTGCCGCTGCCGCTGGCTTCATCGCGGCTTCGACTTTGGCGATGTTGTCGTTGAACTTCTTTCTGCAGTAAGCGATGTCGTCGGGCTGGAAGTTCTCCTGGACCCGGGTCTGTTCGGCCCAGCAGTCAAAGCCGACTTGCGCCTTCGCCATCTCCGCCGGCGCTGCGGTGGCGCCACCTTTGTCGAGCGCCGCCTGCAGGCGTTGCCGGGCGGTGGTGAGTTCGGATGTCCAGCTAGACGGCAGCTGCCAGTCGCTGAGCTGCGTCGGCTTCGGCGTCTGGCCTTTCGCCGCCAGCATCGCCCGATCCGCCCAGAGATCGGAGGACTGGTAGTTCCCCTGCAAAAACTCTGATTTCAATTCTGACTGAGTACTCTTTGAATAGAGCCTGGTTGAAGGCCGAGCCCTTCCCTTCCATGCCCTTAACATCATTGTATTTATAGCCGTAACAGCCGGATACGGCGAGCAATGCCGCGCACGCCGCGGCAACCTTCCAACCCCTAAACATGCTCAAGGCTCCCTGACCAACCGAAAAGGATTTGTTGGCGCACAAACGAAGATGACGGGAAGCCTGCGAGACCGCAGTGGCTGTCCCTCTCTTCCCGGGTACCCCTGCCTGCGTGTCCCTCGCACGCCCGGATCGCGCCGGGTCGGAAGAGCTTGCCGGAAGTGGCGCAGGCAGCGGCGGCGACCCTCGCTCCGACCGCCCGCTGCATCGGCAGGACGGGAGTGGTGCGGAGAGGGGGTAACGGGCTCGTCGGAGGACGAGTGATCGCGCGGATGACGCGCGCGCCGAGAGGCCGGCGGCGCACCGTAACTGGGATTAACCCCGCCCTACGAACGGAATTGCTTTGTCCGCCGGCGAAGTTGTGGCCTTGCGTAAAAGCCGGGCTTTCCACCATGCAGTCGCGTCTAATGGAGCGGCCGGAGCGGCTGACCAAGTTAACCCAACTCATGCAAACCTTCATGCGCGGTTTGTTGTCCATTCTCTACTGCGAAAGACTAGACGAAGGCATGCGAAACAACTTCCTCCCCTTACCGCGGGCATGACTAATGTTGCTATTTTGACGCACTTTGAAAGACGGCAAGCTTACCGAATGGTGACTTCGCTAAGCCTATGAACCCAAAGTAAGCGCCGCAACTCTAGTTAGATTATTTCGCACATAACGAGATTTGCGGCAATACCATGTTTCCAAAGGGTTTGCAAAATCTCTTTGCGCGCCCTGGCAAAAACGCCTCACGTGTTGCCGATGAATCACAAGAGGGCCGGGAGCGGGCGATGGCGCGTATTCCGCAGCCGATTTGCCCGTGGCGCGAAAATCGGGTGAAAGTCAACGCGATAACGGCTAATCTTGTTGGCCGGGAAGATCAGGAGGCACGCCGATGGGACACACGAAAAAGCCGGAGAATTCTTTTCAAGACCGTCTCCTGCCGGCTCAGGCGAGGCCTCCGGCAAGGCAAGCGGCGACGATCCGCATTGCCGACGTGCTTGAACAGCATCGCGCCTGGATCGGCTCGGGATGGGAACTCGGCGCGCGCGCCGACCTGCACGCCCTCGACCTGCATCTGACCGATCTTGCCGATGCGGTGCTCAGCGACGCCGACTTGCACGATGCCGATCTTCATGGCGCTCATCTCGAGCGTGCCGATCTCGATGGCTGCGACCTGCATGCCGCCAAGCTGGATGGCGCGCATTTGCGCGCCGCGTCGCTGCCGTATGCCGATCTCCATGGCGCCGACCTGCACGGTGCCGATCTTCATGGCGCCGACTTGCATGACGCCGATCTGCATTCCGCCGATCTCACCGACGCCGATCTGGGCGACAGCGATCTGCGCGGCGCCGACCTTCGCTTGGCGCGGGGACTGCGGCGGCGCAATTGGGATCGGCGCGCACCGACGATGCGACGTTGCTGTCGGACGACCTGCCAGTCGCTCGCCTGGTGCCGATCCGACCTAGCGCCCGGATCGCGCCCGGCACCGCGCTCCCGCGAGTTCGTCGATCGCACGGCAACCGTCGCCGGCAAGGTGGGCGGAGGATGTCGCTCGAGATGCTCGGAGAGTGCCGACGGTCACGTCGAGAAAGTCGAGTGTCCGTGACGACCAGCTGCGTCCGCTGCAACGCCCGCAAAAGCGCTGCTGGCCCGTCGGCGACGATGCAGACCCCGGCCTGCCGCGGACGAAGCGGAAGCGTGTCGCCGGGACGGTATCCAGTGACGACGACGGCGCCGGTAGATCGCCGGCACATCGAGCAGTGACAGTGCGCGGTAGACTCGGCCTTCGATGCGATAGCGGATGGCGGCGGACATGCAGCCGCCCTCGTTCGCGACGGCCGCCCGTTTTCGCCGCCGATGACCGCGACTTGTGTCAAAGCGCGGCCAGCTCGCACCATACCGGAGCGTGATCGGACGCCTTCTCCCAGCCCCGCGGGTTGCGGTCGATGCCGGCGGCGATCAGCCGATCGGCGGCCTGCGGCGACAACAAGAGGTGGTCGATGCGCAATCCCTGATCACCCGCCCAGGCGCCGGCACGATAATCCCACCACGTATAGCGCGGCCCGGTCGGATAGAGCGCGCGCAAGGCGTCGGTTAGGCCCAGATGACAGAGCTTGCGGAAGCCCGCCCGCGACTCCGGTCGGCACAGCGCATCTTTTCGCCAGCCGTAAGGGTCATAGACATCCTCGTCGGTGGGCGCGACGTTGTAATCGCCGCCGAGAACGATCGCGTCCTCGCTCGCGAGCATGCTCCTGACGTGCCGGTAGAGCCGATCGAGCCAGGCGAGCTTGTAGGCGAATTTGTCGCTCGCCGCTGGGTTGCCGTTCGGCAGATAGATGGAGGCGACGCGAATGCCGTCGGTAAACGCTTCCAAATAGCGGGCGTGGGCATCCTCGCTATTCCCCGGGAGCGCGGTTGCCAGCACGTCGATCGGCCGCTTCGAAAGAACGGCGACGCCGTTGTAGGACTTTTGCCCGACCGCCGCCACGTTGTACCCGGCGTCAGCGATCTCGCTGGTGGGGAATGCCTCGGCGACCACCTTCGTCTCCTGCAGGAGCACGATGTCGGGGATCGCCGTCTGCAGCCAGGCGAGCAGATGGGGAAGACGGGCCTTGACGGAGTTGACGTTCCAGGAGGCGATCCGCGGCATCCGCGCGGGCCGCTCAGGCGAGACTGCCGGCCGGCGCCGTCGCGCGGAATTGCTGGGCCGCGCGTTCGTTGAAGAAGCGAAAGACCGGCCGCGCCCCGCTCAGCCAGATGATGGCGAAGTTGGGCACCGGCTCCCCGACCTCGCGGTTGGCCCGCCGCGCCGCGCGCTTCAGCTCTTTATACTGCGCGGAGTCCTTCTTGATCGACGCGGCGGCAAGAGCAACATCGTAACTGCGGCTGTAACTCATGGTTTCCCTTTCGTTGTTGCCGGATCGTCGGCGCCCGGATCAGACGGCGAACGAGGTGCCGCAGCCACAGGTCGACGTCGCATTCGGATTGCGGACCGCGAAGTAGGAACCGACAAGATCTTCGACAAAATCGATCTCGGCTCCCTGGAGCAGATCGAGGGAAATCTCGTCGACAACGACGACGGCACCGGCGTGCGTGAAAACCCGATCGTCGTCGTGGCGCCGATCGTCGAGCGAGAAGCCGTACTGGAAGCCGGAACAGCCGCCGCCCGCTACGGCGACACGGAGCATGGTCTCGGCGTTGCCTTCGGCCGCCGCGAGACTGGCGATTCGCCGAGCGGCGCGGTCGGAGATGCGGATGGTATCGACGGAGCCCGCGGACGATGTCGTCTGGCATCGCTGGCAATCAACTCCCTGTCTCTCGGTATACCTGAACATAACCGTTTGCCTGAGATACATTTATGTAGCGGCGGCGGCGGCGATGTCAAAGCGCCAGCGCGGTCGGCCAGGCGGCGAAACCCCGCGGCGTTGTTCCGCCCGGTGAGGCCTTGTACTGTGGCATCATGACCTTAGCAGATGCTCTGGCACCGTGGGCCTCGCGTCCGCAGGCGAGCCGCGGCCGGCTGCACGCCGAGCCGGAGAGCCGGACGCGCACCTGCTTCCAGCGCGATCGCGACCGCATCATCCACTCCGCCGCGTTTCGCCGGCTTGAGTACAAGACGCAAGTGTTCGTCAACCACGAGGGCGACTTTTTCCGCACCCGGCTCACCCACAGCCTCGAAGTGTCGCAGATCGCCCGCTCCATTTGCCGGTCGCTCGCCGCCCACGAGGATCTGGCGGAGGCGCTGGCCCTTGCCCACGATCTCGGCCATCCGCCGTTCGGCCACGCCGGCGAGGACGCGCTCGAAGAGCTGATGCAGCCGTACGGCGGCTTCGACCACAACGCCCAGAGCCTTCGCGTGGTCACCTGCCTGGAGCGCCGATACGCCACCTTCGACGGTCTCAATCTCTCCTGGGAAACGCTCGAAGGCGTCGTCAAGCACAACGGCCCGCTCGCTCGGCGACGGATCGCCGCCGCTGCCGGCCGCGATCGCCGAATACTCCCGCGACCAGAACCTCGCCCTCGAGACCTGGGCCGGGATCGAGGCGCAGATCGCCGCCGTCGCCGACGACATCGCCTACAACAACCACGACATCGACGACGGCCTGCGCGCCGGATTGTTCTCGGTCGAGGATCTTGCCGACGTTCCGCTCGTCGGGCCGGTATTCGCAGACGTCCGGGCAAGCTATCCCGGCATCGATGCGACGCGGCTGATCCATGAGGCGGTGCGCCGGATCATCGGTCTGATGGTTCATGACGTGCTCAGCGAGACACGCCGCCGGCTCGCCGACCTGAATCCGGCCTCGGCCGACGATGTGCGCGCCGCCGGCGGTCCCGTCGTCGGCTTCTCCGTCGAGATGCAAGGACACGATCGGGCCCTGAAGGCCTTCCTCAAGGAGCGGATGTACGGTCACTATCGGCTGAACCGGATGACCAGCAAGGCGCGGCGCCTCGTCCGCGACCTGTTCCGGTTGTTCGTCGCCGAGCCGGAATGCCTGCCGACCGACTGGCGCCGGCGCTGCGGAGCACCGTCGACGGTGGAGACCGCGCGGGTGGTCACCGATTATATCGCCGGCATGACCGATCGCTACGCCGCCGACGAGCACCGGCGGCTGTTCGACGTTCACTCGCGGTCGTCATGAACATCTTTCGCAGCATCCGCGACGAAATCGTCGCTGCCGTCGAGGCCCTCGCCGCCGAGGGCCGGCTGCCGGAGGGGCTCGACTGTGCCCGCATCGCGACCGAGCCGCCGAGGGATCCGACCCTCGGCGACATCGCCAGCAACGCCGGGATGGTTCTCGCCGCCGGCGCCAGGATGAAGCCGCGCGACATCGCGGCGCTGCTCGCCGGACGGCTGGCGGGCCGCAACGGCGTCGCCGGCGCCACCGTTGCCGGCCCCGGCTTCCTCAATCTCACCCTCGACGATGCGCTCTGGCACGACTGCCTCGTCGCCATCCTCGCCGACGGCACAGCCTACGGCGACTCCGACCTCGGGCGCCGGCCGGCCCGTCAACGTCGAATACGTTTCCGCCAATCCGACCGGGCCGCTGCACGTCGGGCACGGCCGCGGCGCGGTCGTCGGCGATGCGCTTGCGGCGCTGCTGAAAAAGGCCGGCTGGCGGGTGGTCCGCGAGTACTACGTCAACGACGCGGGCGGCCAGGTCGATGCGCTCGCCCGCTCGCTCCACCTGCGCTATCGGGTCGCGCTCGGCGCACTTGACGAAGCGGCGCTGGAGAGCAGCCGGGAAGAGGGCAGGCTTGCCTACGGCGGCGCCTATCTGATCCCGGTCGCCGACGAGATTGCCGGTCGCGACGGCGACCGCTGGCTCGCCGCCGATGAAGCCGACTGGCTGCCGGTGTTCCGCGACGTCGCCGTCGCCCGGATGATGGCGCTGATCGAGGGCGATCTCGCCGCGGTCGGCATCGCCTTCGACGTCGTCACTTCGGAGCGCGCGCTCGTCGCCGACGGTGCGGTGGAGGCGGCGATGCGGGCCCTTGAGAGCGAAGGGCTGATCTACGAGGGCATTCTCGAGCCGCCCAAGGGGAGCTCCCCGACGACTGGGAGCCGCGGCCGCAGACCCTGTTTCGCGCCACCCGCTACGGCGACGAGGTCGACCGGCCGCTTGCGCAAATCAGACGGCTCCTGGACCTACTTCGCCGCCGACATCGCCTATCATCTCGACAAGATCCGGCGCGGCTTTCCCGATGATGATCAACGTCTGGGGCGCCGATCACGGCGGCTATGTCAAGCGCATGCAGGCCGCGGTCACGGCGCTCTCCGGCGGCACCGCCAGCCTCGACGTCAAGCTCTGCCAGCTCGTCAATCTGCTCGACGGCGGCGAGCCGGTGAAGATGTCGAAGCGGGCCGGCACCTTCGTTACCCTGCGCGACGTCATCGACCGGGTCGGCGCCGGCGTCTTTCGCTTCATCATGCTGACCCGCAGGAACGATGCGCCGCTCGACTTCGACTTCCAGAAGGTGACCGAGCAGTCCCGCGACAACCCGGTGTTTTACGTGCAGTACGCGCATGCCCGCTGCTGTTCGGTGCTCCGCCTCGCCGCCGAGGCGTCCGGCTCCGAGCAGACGAGCGACAGGGCGCTCGCGGCTGCAGACTTGCGTCCTCTCGCCGATCCGGCCGAACGCGAGCTGATCCGCGGTCTGGCCGGCTGGCCGCGGGTGGTGGAGACGGCCGCCGTGGCACACGAGCCCCACCGCGTCGCGTTCTATCTGCAGGAGGTTGCAGCGCTGTTCCACGCGTTGTGGACAAAAGGCAAGGAGGAAGCGCGGCTACGCTTCATCTGCGCCGACGATCCGGACGGTACACTGGCCCGTCTTGCCCTGGTGCGGGCGACGCAGCTGGTGATCGCATCGGGTCTTGCCGTCATGGGAGTTGAGGCGTTGGAGGAGTTGCGGTGATGAATGGGAAGATAGCCTGGACGGACGACGATTTCAGCGAGGGGAGGGAGCGATCGACGCGGGTGGGGCGCAGCCGCTTCGGCATTGCCCGTCTGCCGATCGCCGGGGTGGTGATCGCCGGTCTCGTTGCCGCTGCCGTGGTCGGCGGAATCGTAACCTGGCTCGTCACCGGCAACGGTGACAGGACGACCGCGGCCAACAACCCGCCGTTGATCAAGGCGGACGAAAAGCCGATCAAGGTCTATCCGGAAAATCCCGGCGGACTGGATGTGCCCAACCGCGACAAGCTCGTCTATTCCCGACTGAAGGAGGGGAGCGAGAAGGGCGAGGTCGAACGGCTGTCGCCGGCGCCGGAAGAGCCGCTGGCGCCGCCGACCATGCTGGAAAAGCCGGCGTCGCCGGTGGCTCGAGCCGCCGGCTCCCGGCATCGTCGCGGTCGCCGACCGGCAATCCCTTCCCGTCGGACACGACGGGTCCGATCGAGTCGCCCCGGATCAGCCAGCCTGCGCCCGCGCCGGAGGTCGCCGCAGTCAAACCGGTGCCGGCCGCACCCGCGACCAAGCCGGCGGTCCAGGCGGAGAAGCCGGCCGCCGAGAAGCCCCTTGCCGACAAACCCGTGACGGCGAAGCCGGGCGCCAGCAAGGTTTACGTCCAGCTCCTGGCGTCGCGCTCGCAAAGCGACGCCCTCGGCGCCTGGAAACAGCTGCAAACCAGGAACGGCGATCTTCTCGGCGGTCTCGACAGTTCGATTGCCCGCGCCGATCTCGGCGACCGCGGCGTCTTCTACCGCTTGCGCGCCGGGCCGATCGACAGCGAGGCGCGGGCGAAGTCGCTGTGCTCGGCCCTCGCCGGCCGCAAGGTGTCCTGCCTGATCGTTCGCTCCGGGGCGTGAGGTGGGCGCCGGCCGGCCGCGGGCCATCGTCTTCGGCGTCGGCGGGGAGAACCTTACCTTCGACGAGCGGCGGCTGTTCCGCGAGGCCGATCCCCTCGGCTTCATCCTGTTCCGGCGCAATTGCCGGACGCCGGAGCAGGTGACGGCCCTCGTCGCCGATCTGAGGGCGACGGTGGACCGCAACGATGCGCCGGTCCTGATCGACCAGGAAGGCGGCCGGGTGCAAAGGCTGGGGCCGCCGCAGTGGCGGGGGGCACCGGCCGCCGCCCGTTTCGGCGCGCTCTTCAGGATCGACCCCATCGCCGCCGCCGAGGCGGTGCGTCTGAACGCGCGGCTGATCGCCGACGATCTGGCGGCGCTCGGGGTCAGTCACGACTGCGCGCCGCTCCTCGACGTGCCGCAGCCGGACGCCGACGCCATCATCGGCGACCGCGCGTTCGCCGCCGATCCCGCCTGCGTCGCCCGGCTGGGCCTCGTCTTCGCCGAAGCCCTCCTTGATGGCGGCGTGTTGCCGATCGTCAAGCACGTTCCGGGGCATGGCCGCGCGACCGCCGACAGCCATCTCGCTCTGCCGGTGGTGGCGGCACCGGCCGAGGCTTTGCGCGCCGTCGACCTCGCACCGTTCCAGGCTCTCTCCCATATGCCTTGGGCGATGACCGCGCATGTCGTTTATACCGCATTCGATCCGCACGCCCCGGCGACGACTTCGGCCACCGTCATCGCCGATGTGATCCGCGGCGAAGCGGGCTTCACCGGCGTCCTCGTGTCCGACGATATCTGCATGCGGGCGCTCGCCGGTCGCCCGGCCGACCGGGCCGCCGCGGCGCTGGCCGCCGGCTGCGACGTCGTCCTCCACTGCAACGGCAGTCTCGACGAGATGCGCGAGGTGGCGGCCGTCTGTCCGCCGCTCACCGATGCCGCGACGGCGCGTCTCGCCCGGGCGGAGGCGATGCGACGGCCGCCGGTGCCGTTCGATCGTGCCTTTGCCGTCGCCCGCCTCGAAGCACTGCTCGCCCGCCAGCCGGCGCCGGCCGCATGAACGACATCTCCCCGATCCTTTACCAGATCTCGGTTCTGGCCATCCCGGTCCTCGTCGCCATCACCTTCCACGAGGCGGCGCACGGCTGGGTGGCCTATCGGCTCGGCGATGACACCGCCTACCGGCTCGGCCGCGTCACCTTCAATCCGCTTCGCCACATCGACCCGTTCGGGACGATTATCCTGCCGGCAATGCTGCTGATTGCGACGCAAGGGCAGGCGATGTTCGGCTTCGCCAAACCGGTGCCGGTTGATTTCCGGCGTCTGCACCGGCCGCGCCTCGACATGGTACTGGTTGCCGCCGCCGGCCCTGGCATCAATATTCTCCTCGCCTTCGCCTCGGCGATGCTGCTCAGGCTCGCCCCGCTCGCTCCGGGAAGCCTCAGCGAGTGGCTGGCCAACGTCTTCGTCGTCGGCGTCTTCTTCAATGTCCTGCTGGCGGTGTTCAACATGCTGCCGCTGCCGCCGCTCGATGGCGGCCGGGTGGCGGTCGGCATCCTGCCGAGGTCGCTCGCCCGGCCGCTTGCCGACCTCGAGCGCTACGGCATCGTCGTCATCCTTGCCGCCCTGTTTCTCCTGCCGTTTCTCGGCCGCAGGCTTGGCATCGATCTCGACGTCTTTCAGTGGCTCGTCATCGGGCCTTCGGAAAGACTCACCGGCGCCATCCTGCGGGCGGCCGGGGCGGCGTGACCATGGCAGAGCCGTGGAGCGCGGGCCAAGCTGGGACAAACGTCGATGACGCTTTCGTCGTCGATCTCGACGGCTTCGAGGGGCCGCTCGATCTGCTGCTGTCGCTGGCGCGGGCCGACAAGCTCGACCTCCGCGAAATCTCGATCGGTGAGCTGGCCGAGCAGTACCTCGCCTACATCGCGCTCGTGCACCGCGCCAACCTGAGATCGCCGCCGAATATCTGGTGATGGCGGCGTGGCTGGCGTATCTGAAGTCGCGGCTGTTGCTGCCGAATCCGGCCGATCCGGACGAGCCGTCGGCAGAAGCGCTCGCCGAGGCGCTGGCCCTGCAGCTCCGCTGCCTCGACGCGGTTCGGACACTGGGCGGCAAGCTGATGGCGCGCCCGCAGCGCGGCCGCGACGTTTTCCCCCGCGGCATGCCGGAAGACCTCGCAGCCCCCGTCCGAATCAGCTTTCGCTGCGATCTGTTCGATCTGCTCGCCGCCTATGGCCGGCAGTTGCGGCGCGAGCGACAGATCGCAGCCTCTCGAACTGCCGGCGCTCGGCCTTTACTGCGGTCGACGATGCGATTCAATGGATGCTCGACCGGCTGGAAGCGTCGCAGGGCTGGGAGAACCTGAGCCTCTATCTGCCCGAAGGCGCGCTCGAGGGGCTTCGCGCCGGCGAACTGCGTGCCCGCTCGGGCCTTGCCAGCACCTTCGTCGCCGGTCTCGAACTGGCGCGCCGGCGCATCGTCGCTCTGCGGCAGACGCGCCCGTTCGGCCCGATCGCCCTCTGTTCCCTGCAGAAAAGCCATGACGCCGAAGACACGCGATCGAGACTGATCATCTGCGCCTGCTCGAGGCCGTCCTGTTCGCGGCGGCGACGCCGCTGCGCCGTGAAGAGCTGGCGGCGCGACTGCCCGCCGACGCCGATCTCTCAGCACTGCTGGCGCTGTTGCAGGCGCAGTACGCCGGGCGGGGGGTGAACCTGGTCGAGGCCGGCGACACCTGGTCGTTCGTCACCGCCGCCGACCTGGCGCCACGGCTCATGGACGAACGGCGGATCGAGCGGCGGCTGTCGCGGGCAGCGGTCGAAACGCTCGCGATCATCGCCTACCGGCAGCCGGTGACCCGCGCCGATATCGAGGCGATCCGCGGCGTCCAGGTGAGCAAAGGGACGCTCGACGTGCTGATCGAACAGGGGTGGGTGGCTCCATCCGGGCGGATGGAGAGCCCCGGACGGCCGCTGGCGTGGGCAACCACCGACGCCTTCCTCGCTCACTTCGGCCTCACCCGTCTCGCCGACCTGCCCGATGCCGAAGAGCTGCGGGCCGCCGGCTTCCTCGACGTGCGGCCGGAGCGGGCGGCAGTGGCGGCGGCCTTCGCCGGAGGCGACAGACGAGGGCCGCGGCGACGAGGGCAGACGGTGGCGAAGCGAGGAAACCGCGTAAGGGCGGCCGCTCGGATTGCGGGCGCGCGGATGTTTCTGCCATGATCCGACCGACACGGACACGGAACAGGAACGGACAGCGACGCCATGGGCAGCTTCAGCATCTGGCACTGGATTATCGTCCTGCTCGTGGTTCTTCTTTTGTTCGGAGGCCGCGGCAAGGTCTCTCAGATCATGGGCGATTTCGGTAAAGGGCTGAAGTCGTTCAAAAAGAGTATGAAGGACGACGAGCCGTTCGACGAACCGGCAGCCTCGCGATCGGAGCCGAAGGCCCTGCCGCCGGAGCAGGTTCGGGCCGGCGACACCGCGCCGAGCCAGGATCGGGTCACCCGGCCGTAGCCGCCGCGTCAACGGACGACCGTCGGCTGTTCGCCGCGGTCCGCCGCCCGCGGGGCGGTGCATGTAAATCCGGCATTCCGAGACGAAGCGGTCATGTTTGACATCGGTTGGCAGGAGCTGTTCCTCATCGCGGTCGTGGCGCTCATCGTCATCGGCCCGAAGGACATGCCGGCGGCGATGCGGACCGTCGCCCGTGCGCTCTCCAAGGTCCGCGGACTGTCGCGCGAGTTCCAGCAGGGCGTCTCCGAGATCATGCGTGAAGCCGAGCTCGACGAGATTCGCCGCAAGGTCGATCAGGCGGGCCGCGTCGACGTGAAGAGCGAGGTCGGGCGGATCCTCGATCCGGACGGACGCCTGCGGAGCGATTTTGATTTGACGTCGGATCTCCGTCCGGCCTTCGCCGACACCGAACCCGGCGCCGGTCCGAGCGCAGCGAAAGACGGGGAAGCGTCCGCCCCGCTGCCGGTCGCGATGGCGCCGCGGCCCGCGGAGATCCCGCCGGTCGCCGCGCCTGCCTCGGAAGCGGACGAAAGCGCTCCGCGCCCCGCACCGCCGTCTCCCTCTCCGTCATCGTCCGAACCACCGCCGGGATCCGGAAAGGCCTGAGCGGTGAGCAGCGAGGACGTCGAAGAATTCCGCATGCCGCTGACCGAGCATCTGGTCGAGCTTCGCCGCCGGCTGATCTACTGTCTGCTCGCGATCGCCGTTCTGTTTTTCATCTGTTACTACTTCGCGCCGCAGATATACGGGTTTCTGGCGCAGCCTCTCGCCAACGCCATGGCCGCCAGGGGCAGCACCGACCGGCGGATGATCTTCACCGGGCTGCACGAGGCGTTCTTCACCTACGTCAAGGTGGCGTTTTTCGCCGCCATGTTTCTCGCATTCCCGCTGATCGCCGTGCAGGTCTGGCAATTCGTCGCGCCGGGTCTCTACAAGAATGAACGCCGCGCCTTCCTGCCGTTCCTGATCGCAACGCCGGTGATGTTTTTCATCGGCGGGGCGTTCGCCTACTACGTCGTTTTTCCGATGGCCTGGCGCTTCTTTCTGGGCTTCGAGGTGCCGCGGGACGGGACGGGCCTGCCGATCCAGCTCGAAGCCAAGGTCGATCAGTACCTCGGCCTGGTCATGCAATTGATCTTTGCCTTCGGCATCTGCTTCGAGATGCCGGTGGTGATGACGCTCCTTGGCCGTGCCGGCATCATCAATGCCGAGGGGATGCGGGAAAAGCGGCGCTACGCCATCGTCATCGCCTTCGTCTTCGCCGCCGTGCTGACGCCACCGGACGTGCTCAGCCAGATCAGCCTCGCGATCCCGGCGCTCCTTCTCTACGAAATTTCGATCCTCTGCGTGCGTTGGGTGGAAAAGGATCGCGAGCGTGCCGCGCGCGCGGCCGAGTCGGAAGGCGGCGAGGCGACTGCTCAGGCAAGCGGCATCGAGCCACAAGACGGGTCCGTCGAGCGCGCCGCCAGCGGCGCCGAATAGTCGCAGTCGCGGGCTTTCCCGGCCGCCGCCGCCGCCCACGGCTTGACCCTTCCTCCCCCATCGGTTAACCCGCAGCGGAGCCCCTCCAGCCGGCGACGCGCATGCTCGATATCAAGTGGATCCGCGACAACCCGGAGGCGCTCGACGATGCGCTCCGCCGACGGTGCGCTGCCGAGGCGGCGGCCGAGCTTCTCGCCCTCGATGGGGAGCGTCGCGAGGCGCTGACGCTCGTCCAGGAGATCCAGGCACGGCGGAATTCGGCGGCCAAGGAAATCGGCCGCCGGAAGAGCCGCGGCGAGAACGCGAGCGACCTGCTCGCACTGGTCAGCCGCACCAAGGATGAGGAGGCCGCCGCCGAGGAGAAGGCCCGGCAGGCCGAAAGCGCACTCAACCTGGCCTTGGCGGCGCTGCCCAATCCGCCGGCCGCCGACGTTCCCGACGGCGCCGATGCAACCGCGAACGTCGAACTGCGCCGCTGGGGCGATCCGCCGGCGTTCTCCTTTCCGCCGAAGGAGCATTTTGACCTCGGCGAAGCGCTCGGACTGATGGATTTCGAGCGGGCGATCAAGCTGTCCGGCGCCCGATTCGTCGTTCTCAAGGGGGCGCTTGCCCGGCTGGAAAGGGCGCTGGCCGCCTTCATGCTCGACCTGCACACGGGCGAGTTCGGCTACACCGAGATCAGTCCGCCGGCGCTGGTGCGCGACGACGCCGTTTTCGGCACCGGCCAGCTGCCGAAGTTCGGCGACGACTTGTTTCGGACCACCGACGGCCGCTGGCTCATTCCGACCGCCGAGGTGCCGCTGACAAATCTGGTCGCCGGCGAGATCCTTGATGAGGACGCCCTGCCGGTGCGGATGGCGGCGATGAGCTGGTGCTTCCGCGCCGAGGCGGGGGCGGCCGGCAAGGACACCCGCGGGATGATCCGTCAGCATCAGTTCACCAAGGTCGAACTCGTCAGCATCACCGACGCCGGAACAATCCGAGGCCGAACACGAGCGCATGACCGGCTGCGCCGAGGAAGTGCTTCGACGGCTCGGGCTGCCCTATCGCGTCGTCGTGCTGTCCACCGGCGACATGGGTTTCGCCGCCCGCAAGACCTACGACATCGAGGTCTGGCTGCCGGGACAGGGACGCTATCGAGAAATCTCCAGCTGTTCCAACTGCGGCGACTTCCAGGCGCGGCGGATGAAGGCAAGATGCCGAGCGAAAGGCGACAGGCGGACCCGGTTCGTCCACACCCTGAACGGCTCCGGTCTCGCCGTCGGCCGCACCCTGATCGCCGTTCTCGAGACCTATCAGGAACAAGACGGCTCGATCCGCATCCCCGACGTTCTCGTGCCCTACATGGGAGGTTCGGAGAGAATCGTGCGCGATGCTGCATCCGCCTGTTGAGCTGGCCCGGGCCCGGGTGCTGATCGCCAACGACGACGGCATCCACGCGCCCGGCCTGAAGATCCTGGAACGCGTCGTCCGCGCCGTTGCCAAGGAAGTCTGGGTGGTGGCCCCGGAGACCGAGCAGAGCGCCGCCAGCCATTCGCTGACGATGCGACGTCCGCTCTACCTGCGTAAGGCGAGGGGACGCCGCCGTTATGCCGTCGACGGGACGCCGACCGACTGCGTGCTGCTCGCGGTCCACCAGGTGCTCAAGGATCGGCCGCCGGATCTGGTGATGTCCGGCATCAACCGCGGCGGCAACCTCGGCGAGGATGCGACCTACTCGGGCACCGTCGCCGCCGCCATGGAAGGCGCGCTGCTCGGCTTTCCCGCCATCGCCTTCAGCCTCGTCTACGAGGACGGCGGCATCGTCTCGTGGCCGACGGCGGAACAATGGACGGCCGAGGTGCTGCGCCGGCTGGAGGGCCTCGCCTGGCCCAAGGGGGCGCTCCTCAACGTCAATATCCCGGGAGTACCGCCGACGGCGGTGACGGGAATCGAGGTCACCCGGCAGGGTCGGCACAAGATCGGCGGCTCGATGATCGAGGGGATCGATCCGCGCGGCCATCCGTATTTCTGGATCGGCGGAGGCCGGGACGAGGATCGCAGGCTGTCCGGCACGGATCTCGAGGCGATCCACCGCGGCGCGGTTTCGATCACGCCCCTATCGCTCGATCTCACCCACGCGCCGTCTTTGGGCGTCCTGCAGGCGGCTCTCGGATGAGTGCGGAGTCGCGCAAGATCCGCCTTGTCATGGCGCTGCGCGGCGCCGGTGTCACCGACGCCCGGGTCTCCGGGGCGATCGAGCGGATTCCGCGCGAGGTGTTCGTCCCCGAGGCCTTCCGCGACAAGGTCTACGAGAACACGGCGCTGCCGATCGGCTGCCATCAGACGCTGAGCGCCCCCATCGTCGTCGGCCTGATGACACAGGCGCTCGATGTCGGCGAGCGGATGAAGGTTCTCGAGATCGGCACCGGCTCCGGCTATCACGCGGCGGTGCTGTCGCGGCTGTGCCGCCGTGTCTACACGGTCGAGCGCCATCGCGAGCTGCTGCGCGAGGCGGAGGATCGATTCGCCCGCCTCGGCATCAGCAACATCACCGCCATGATCGGCGATGGCACGTTCGGCTGGCCGGAGCAGGCGCCGTTCGAGCGAATCATCCTCACCGCCGCGGCCCACGACGTGCCGCCGCTTCTCGGCCGGCAACTGGCAATGGGCGGTTTGATGGTGCTGCCGATCGACGACGGCACCGGCCATCAGCGACTATGGCGGGTGAGGCGGACCGAGGAGGGATTCGACACCGACGATCTCGGCGAAATCCGCTTCGTTCCGCTGATCGCCGAGCCGGGAACCGACTAGGTCGCACCTCGTCGATTGCCCTCTTACGGCGGGAGAGGCATAATCCTGCCATGTGGGCGACATTATTCTCGTTTCGACGCCGCAGTATCGGGCGGACTGCGATGGCGGTCGCCCTGGCGGCCTCTGTCGCTTGTCTCGGCGGCTGCGAAACACCGGGGGAGGCGGTGACGCTGCCGCGGAGGGTCGCACAGCCGGAGCCGACCTATTTTCCGCCGCCGGTGGCGCGACCCCATCCGCCGCAAGAGATAGCGAAATCGGAGCCACTGAGCGAGCCCGAGCGACGGCAGCCGCCTCGCGGACCACGGCCGAGCGAGTATGTCGTGCGGCCCGGCGAAGATCTCTACGCCATCGCCGCCGCCTATGGCATCGACGCTTACGCGCTCGCCACCCTCAACGGGCTCGCGCCGCCGTTCGCGGTCAGCACCGGCCAGCACCTCGCGCTTGCCGCCGGCCGGAGGCCAAGCACCGTCGCCGCCGGCGGCGCAGCCGAACCAGCCGCCGTCGATCGCGGCAGCGCCGGCTCGGCCGGGGGACGACGAGGCGCTGGCCCACTGGGCGCGCACCACCGCGAGCCGGGGGCGAAGCGCCGGTGGTCGACGAGGATGGCTTCATCTGGCCGGTCAACGGTGACGTCATCTCGGACTTCGGGGCGAAGGGCAGCGGTCTCGTCAACGACGGCATCAACATCGCCGCCTCGCGCGGGAACTCCGGTGCGCGCCGCCGAGGGCGGTGTCGTCGCTTACGCCGGCAACGAGCTCGCGCGGCTTCGGCAATATGCTACTGATCAAGCATGCCGACGGCTGGGTCACCGCCTATGCCCACACCGAAGAATTGCTGGTCAACCGAGGGGAGCGGGTCGGCAAGGGCCAGGTGATCGCCCGCGTCGGTTCGACCGGCAGCGTCAGCCGGCCGCAACTTCACTTCGAGATGCGACACGGCAAGAAGCCGGTCGATCCGCTGCAATACCTGCGGCGGCCGAACGCGTGAGGCGCGCCCGCCCGCAACCGACGTAGTCGACCGCGCTGCCCACGGATCCGACATCGACCGTCCGGTGCCGCACGCCGTCCGACGCGGCGCTGCGGCCTGCATCGGCCGGAAGGCCCCTCGACACCCGCGCCGAGGGATCGCCGCTTCCGTCGCGGACAAGATGAAGATCACAGAAAGGCACCCCCCAATCGACTATACTCAACTGGGTCGGGCTTACCGCCGGCGCAAAGGCAGCGGCGTCGCTCGATCTCAGAAGTCGGTCTTGGGCATCGACGATCGGAGAGGTGCGGACGCAAGAGATGAACGCCATCGACAGGGATCCGTTTTTCCGCCGTTTCTTCAGCCGCGTTCCGCCCGATGTCGCCGAAACCTTCAACAACGAGCAGCTCGACGCGATCAAGCGCGCGTTCGGCTCGCGAACGCCGGGGTCGCATGCCATCGATCTCAGGTTCTCGGTGCCGTTCTTGCGCCGGCGGTCGTTCTACTTTGTCTTCCTCGCCGGGCGTGAACGACGATCCGGCCGCCGCCGCGCCTGGGAGCGGCGGCTGCGGCCGCTGGCCACCATCGGCAACGCGCTGACGATGTTCTTCTTCGGTCTGCTCCTTCTGATTGCGGTACTCGCCTTGCTGTACACTCTAAAGCGTGCGCTCCATATCGATGTCGTCCCCGGGGTCAACATGTTGCCGGACCCGACGGTCGAACGGATGCTGCGCTGAGCGGCAGCCATTCTGCCGTCTTTCGATAATCTCTTGCATTGCGGAGCGCCTCCCGGCAAGTGTTGGCCGGACATACGATCCACAGCGCCGCGCGCCAGAACGCAACCAAGGGGTCGTCCGGGACGATGAAGCAGGCCATGCGCAAGCTGAAGCTGACGATCGGTCGGGTGACGATCGCAGCCGAACTGCGGGAGACGCCGACCGCCGATGCCATCTGGGCCGCCACGCCGTTCGAGTCGCACGCGCGGACATGGGGACAGGAGGTCTATTTCGCGACGCCCGTTCGGGTCGCGCGCGAAGCCGACGCCCGCGCCGTCGTCGAGGCGGGCGATCTTGCCTTCTGGGTCGAGGGCAACTGCATCGCTCTCGGCTTCGGGCCGACGCCGGTGTCGCTCGGCGACGAGATCCGGCTGGCTGCGCCCACCAACATCTGGGGGCGCGCCCTCGACGATGTTCGTGCCCTGCGCATCGTCAAGGACGGAGATCCCATCCAACTCGAGCGCGTCGAATAAGCGCAGCGCGTGGGTCGGGCTCGCAATCGGCGCCGTAGGGCGGAAAGAATGCGAAACACGAAGTGATGGGGTACGCGACAACCGCTGCTTGCCAAAGCGGTCGCGGCATCCTTAGTCAGATCGCACGCGGAACGAGATCCCACTGCGGATCGCCCGCGAGACATACCCGTACGCGGAGACGACCATGGTGATGATCGCCGATCCTGTCCGTGCCTCCGGCCCATCGATCGAGGCTCGGCCGCTTTCGCCCGTGCGTGGGAGTGGAAGTCGTCGGCTTCGATGCGGCGAGGCAGGCTTCGGACGAAACGATTGCCGCGCTGCGGGCCCTCCTCGACGCCCACGGCGTGCTCCTGTTCCGCAATCAGCGGCTGGAGCCGGACGCCCACATGGCTTTCAGCCGCCGCTTCGGGCCGTCTGCAGGAAGTGGCGCAGAAGCAGTATCAGATGCCGGACAAGCCGTTTGTCTATGTCATCGGCAACGTCACCGACGCCGATGGCCGGCCGCTCGGCGATCCGAGCGTCGGCCGGATCTGGCACTCGGATCAGTCGTTTCTCCAGCATCCGGCCCTCGGCTCGCTCCTCCTCGGCATCGAATGTCCGCCGGACGGCGCCGAAACCTTGTTTGCCAACATGTATCTGGCGTACGAGACGCTTGCCGACGACCTGAAGCGGCGCGTCGCGCGTATGCACGCGGTCCACAGCTTCTCCGAGTACTACGAAGGGCTGCGCGGTCGCGATTCCACGCAGCCTCCATTGACCGACATCCGCCGCGCGCAGTTCCCGGACGTCGTCCATCCCCTCGTCCGCCGCAATCCGCGCACCGGCCGGCATGCCCTTTACATCAATCCGGGCTATGCGACGGAGATCGTCGAGATGCCGGGAGACGACGGCCGCGATCTGCTTGAGCGGCTGTGTGCACACGCCTGCGATGAGCGGATCGTCTATGCGCATCACTGGCGGGCCGGCGATCTTCTCTTCTGGGACAATCTCGGCGTCAATCACAAGGGCACGCCGTTCGACACCGACCGCTATGTCAGGCGGATGCACCGGACGACCGTGGCCGGCGATGCCGCCTCCTATCGGGCGACGTTGCTGCCGCCGGTCTGAGCGTCCTGCCCGGGGTCCGGCGGTTCCTCGGGCCGAGGGTGGTGGCAGGCGCACCGGCCGCCGCCCATATGCTGGGCATGATCAACCCTGCATCCTACTGGCTTCCGCAGAGCGCGCGCATCGGCGTCTATCTCGCCCAGTACGTCGTTTCGGCCCGGCTCAGCCGGCCGGTGATCCGTCGCCGCTCCCGGCCGTCCGGACGGCGTCGCCCATCGCCAACCCTGAACGACTTGCTCACCGACCTGCGCCGGCTGCTCTTGCGTGATTGGCGCAACATCTCGGAAGGTCTGTACCGTCGGCCGCGCGAAATCCTGGATGACCCACGCGCGCTCCTGGTCAACACCGTTCGTTACTTCGACGATCTGCCGGAGGTGAACGCCCGTCGCCGGCGGGATGCCTTCGACGAGGTGCGCAAGCGGACGAGCGTCCGCGCCCGCGGCCTGCCGGAGTACTACCTCCGCAACTTTCATTTCCAGACCGACGGCTATCTCAGCGAGCGATCGGCCAGGCTTTATGACCATCAGGTCGAGGTGCTGTTTTTCGGCGGTGCCGATGCCATGCGCCGGCAAGCGCTGGTGCCGCTCGGCGCCTGGCTGCGTCGCCGGAGAGGCCGGGCGCCGGTGCTTGCTCGATATCGGCTGCGGGACCGGCCGATTCCTCGCCGCCGTCCGCGACAACTTCCGCAGCCTCACCACCGTCGGCCTCGATCTCAGCCGCGCCTATCTTGACGAGGCCGGCCGCTACCTCGCCCGCTGGCCAGGAGCGGTGCTCATCGAGGGGTTGGCGGAAACATTGCCGGTCGCCGATGCCTCGGTCGATCTGATCACCTCCGTCTATCTCTTTCACGAAGTGCCCGGCCCGGTGCGTGCCGGCATCGCCGACGAATGCGCCCGCGCATTGAAGCCGGGCGGCCGGCTGATCCTCGTCGAATTCGCTGCAATTCGGCGACCGGCCGGCGTACGACGGATTGCTCGAAACATTTCCCGACGGCTTCCACGAGCCCTTCTATGCCGATTACGCGGCGAGCGATTTAACCCGGCTGATGGCCGAGCGCGGTCTGTCTCGCGTGTCTTCGGACCTGGCGTTCCTGTCGAAGGTGATGGTCTTCGATAAGACTCTGAGACGGCCGGCAGCGAGCCCGACGATGCAGGCGTGCTTCGCCGACTCGAGCGTGCGATCGTGCGCTCGCCGGCGAGCGCCGCTGCCGTCGGCGTGAGCGCCGGCGCCGGGTGCTGTATCGACGATCACCCGCCGCGGCGCAAACCGGATGCCGTTCGCATGGAAGGCCTCCTGCAGGCGGCTGTAGACCTCGCGGCGCAGCACGAACTGCTCACCCGGCTTCGCCATGAACTTGACGCGGACGATGAAGGCCGAATCGTCCATCCGGTGCACGCCCTGGGATTTCAGCGGTTGCAGGAAGTTGGGTCCCATCTCCGGGTGCGCGAGCATCTCCTGGCCCACGGTCTTCACCAGCTTGCGTACCTTCTCCAGGTCGGTGTCGAACGGTAGCCGCAACTCCAGCTTCATGATCACCCAGTCGCGGCTGAAGTTGGTGACGTTCTTGATCTCGCCGAAGGGGATGGTGTTGATCTGCCCGAGGTGATGGCGGAGCCGCAGCGAGCGGATCGAGATCCTCTCGACCGTCCCCTTGGCGAGGCCCACGTCGATGTACTCGCCGGTGCGGAACGCATCGTCGATCAGGAAGAAGATGCCGGAGACGATATCGCGCACCAGCGCCTGCGCGCCGAATCCGATGGCGATGCCGATGACGCCGGCGCCGGCGAGCAGCGGTCCGATATCGACGCCCAGCGCCGAGATGCAGATCATCGCCACCATCGCCACCAGAACGACGAGGATGAACTTGCGCAGCAGCGGCAGCAATGTCTCGACGCGGGAAAGACCGCCGGCGCCGCCTTCGGCTTCCTCGTGGGCGAGCGGGTCGATCTCCTCCCGCGGCACCCGTCGATTGATCGCCGTCTTGATCACGCCCCAGAACGCAAAGGCGAGAATAAGCGTAATACCGATCTTCAGCAGCGACTGCGCCGCCCGGCTGCCGAGACTGTTGTTGGCGACCAGGGCCATGTCGATGTCCCACAGACGGGCGATCACCAGCGCGACGGCGACGGCGAGCGCAATCCGCAGGTTGCGGATGATTACCGGTGCGTAGTCGTCTTCGACGGGGGGGCCGCGCCCCTGCGCCGCCGCCTCGACCGTCGGGACCAGCCGGCGGACCGTCATCTTAAGGAGGCCGTCCACCGCCGGCACCGCGGCGAGAAGGGCGAGCGAACCCAGCAACCGCGATGTCTGCGGCTGCAGCGTCAGGAGGCGGGAGATGATCGCATAGAGCCCCATGCCGGCGAGTGCGGTGGCAAGAAACACGTGCCACTTGGCGAGCAGGGTGCCCCACAGGCCCCCGCGTGAAGACTCCGCCCCCGGCGCCGGCAGACCGATACCGATAAGGTGGGCGATAGCGCGGTGTTGCACGGAAACAAAGAGAATGAACGCCGCCGTGACCGAAGAGACCAGGACGATTCCGGTAAGCTCGAGCAGCGGCTCCGGAAGACCGAACAGGTGCAGCCCCTGTGCGAAGATGGCGCAGGACAGCGTGATGGTGGCCAGCGCCACCAGCCAGCGGGTGAGCGTGCCCGCGGTCCGACTGTCGATCGGCGGCAGGCGCAGATCGGGCCGGCGGGGCGAAAGGATCAGGCGCGCCAGGATCAACGCCAGACGAGCGCCGAGGATGACGAGGAGGAATCCCCAGAACGCCCGCTGGACCGGCTCCGCATCCGGATGCAGCAGCAGATAACCGCTGAGGGCGGCCAGAGCGAAGACGACCACACCCAGCAGCTGGACGACGGCACGCAGTGCCAGTTCGCCCAGGCGGCGGAACTCGCCTTCGGCGGTACGGCCGCCGGTATCGGGGGCGAAGGCGCCGAACAGCCGCCGGAACAGCCACTCGGCAAGCCCGGCGCCGCCGAGTATGGCGGCAAGGCCGCTGAGGCGTTCACCGATGGCCTTGGGGTCCCTGTTGTCGGTCAGGAGGTCGACGATCAACAACAGCGCATAGGGGAGGTCGGGCAGGGCGGCGATGACCTCACCGAGGCGATAGCGGAGAGTCTGCACGCTATCGACGACGAGGCTCACCGTGTCGGCGGCCGGCGTCGCCGGCGGCTCGTCTGCGATCGCGCGCTCCGGCGAGCAACATGGTACCGAAAAGCGCGAAGGTGACGAGGCTGATCGCCTGGCGAGGGCCGGATCGGAGGCGGCTCTCGCCGGCACCGATGTCCTGCCCCGGCGCACATGAGCCGGCATTACGCAGCGGGCGAACGCGCGGCGGCGTCACCTTCGCGGCGGTCTAGCCGCCTTAATCGGCCAGGCGGCCGCTCAAATCGGCGAGGGTGCCGCTCATCGCCGCGACGATGGCTTCGTACGACGGGCCCGCCGTCGGCCGGACGAAGGTTTCGTCGGTGACCAGCACGGCGCGACGGGCGGCCCGATCATAAATCTGCCAGCGCGCGGCGAGGGTCGCTGCTCCCGTCTGGTCGGCATCGAAGCGGGTGATTTCGACGGCGACCCTATAATCGAAGGCGGTGCCGCTGACGCTCGGGAATCCGACGACACGATCTTCCGGAAGTGCCGCCGCCACGTTCTCGATGAGGACGCGCGGAACCATGTCGCCGAGCGACCCGGCCCACTGGTCGAAGGAGGCCACCTTGACCGCGTAGGCGCTCTCCCTGGTGACGATCTGCGGCCGGTCGACGTAGTCGGGCAGCGATACCGGGCCAATAGCGACGACCACGGCAGGCGCTTGCAGCGGCTGAGACGCGGGTCGCGGGGGCGGCGACGCTGGAAAGCGTGTAGAAGTTGGTGGCCGGCGTGCCGGCGCAACCGGCGACGGTAAGCGACACGGCGACGGCGAAGGCAAGGCTCCCGGCGCGCGCGGACATCGAGGCGATCGGACGCATCATGGCTGCTCCGGAAGCGGTTTGCCGAGGATCAGGGCATTCGGGTTGCGCTCGAGGAAATCGGCGAGCACGCGTAAGGAACGGGCGGCCGCCGTCAATTCCTTGATCATCCGGATCATAGATCGTAGCGCAGCGGCGGAGTCGGCGCCGACCAGATCTCCGGCCGAGCCGATCGTCGAATCGGCGGTCGCGAGGGTCGCCCGTGCCGCATCCAACGTCTGATCGAGGGTTTCGATGAGCGGTTTGATCTGGTCCACGCTCTGACGAAGTGACGGCGACGCCAGGAGCGTTTTCGCCTCCTGGACGGCGCCGCGGGCGTCGGCAACGAGCTTGTCGATCTCCGCCTTGTCGAGCTTGTCGAGGAAGGCGGTGACCTTTTCGGTCAGCTGCTCGACCTGCGACGGTACGGTCGGCAGCACCGGAACCCCGTTATCCATCGTAACGGCGGCCTTCGGTGCATCGGGAAAGAAGCCGAGCGTGACGTTCTTCTCGCCGGTGAGCAGGTTGCCGGTGCCGAGCTGCGCCCGGAGCCCGTGTTCGACCCACTGCGAGATGCTGGCGGCGACCGCTTGCGGCCGGGTGTCCTCGCCGTTCGCCCATCACCCGCCAACGCTGCGGCTGCAATGTGAAGGTAACCGGAATGCGGGCGGACAGGTCCTTGGGATCGATCTGCAGATGGACGTCCGTTACCTCGCCGAGCTTGATCCCCTGGAAGATCACCGGTGCGCCGGGACTGAGGCCGGCAACCGAGCTGTCGAAATAGACACGGAACGGCACCTTGATCGTGTACTGCGCCTGCTGAATGGCGTCGAACGAGGCGAACAGCGGAAACTCTTTATTGTCGGCGGCGACTTCATCGGAGCCGGCGCCGAACGGGTTGTCGAAGGCGATGCCGCCGATCAGTATCGACTGCAAGCGATTCCGTGTGCACTTCCACGCCGGCGCCGGACAGCTTGACGTCGATGCCGCTGGCATTCCAGAAGTGGGTATCGTCGCGAACGAAGGAGTCGAAGGGAGCGCGGACGAAAGCGAAGATGCTGACGTTATTGCCGTCGTCGTCGAGCTTGTAGCCGAGCACGCCGCCGACCTGCAGGCCGCGGAAATAGATCGGCGATCCCGCCGAGACCGAACCGAGCCGCTCGGCGCGCAGCGTGTAGGTCTTGCCCGGCATATCCACCTGATAGACCGGCGGCGTGTCCAGCGCGACGAAGTGCCGTGTCGGCTCGCCCTCACCCGGACGCATGCCGATGTAGGAGCCGGAGAGAAGGGTGCTCAGCCCAGACACGCCACCGGCGGTTATCCGTGCACTCTCCACCCAGAATTGGGTGCCTTCGCGAAGTGCCGGTTCCGCCGACTTTTCCATCCGCGCGGTGACCAGGACCTGCTTGAAATTGTCGCTCAACGTTAGCTTTTCGACGACGCCGAGTTGCACGTCGCGATACCTGATCGGCGTCTTACCGGGTTCGATGCCGGCCGCGGCCTGAAGGACGATGAAAATCATTGGGCCGCGCTCGGAGAACGTCCGATAGACGAGGAAGGCGCCGGCGATCGCGGCGACGATGGGGATCAGCCAGATCAGAGAGAACCGGCGCTTCGTCGTTTGCGCCTCGGCCAGGGTCGGCGCGCCTTGATCCGTCGACGGCTCAGTCATCGGCGTTCGCTCCGGCGGCGTTCATTCCGGCGGCGTCCCACATCAGCCGTGGGTCGAAGGACAACGCCGCCAGCATGGTGAGGATGACGACACCGGCGAAGGCGACGATGCCCATTCCCGGCACGATCGATGCGATCGACCCGAGCTGCACCAGGGCGACCAGTAGCGAGATGACGAAGACGTCGACCATCGACCAGCGGCCGACGAATTCGTTCAGCCGATAGATGCGGGTTCGCTCCCTGAGCCGCGAGCGGGAGCCGCGATAGGTTGAAATCAGCAGATAACTCATGCTGATCAGCTTCAGCATCGGGACGAAAATGCTCGCGGTGAAGACGATCGCAGCCAACGGCCACATGTTGGCGGCAATCAGCTCCTCGACGCCGCCGAGGATGGTCGACGGCTCGCCGGAGCCGAGCGACGAGAAGGTCATCACCGGGTAGATGTTGGCGGGGACGTACAAGATGGCCGCGGTGATCACGAGCGCAGCGGTGCGGGCCAGGCTATTCGGCTTGCGCCGGTGCAGCGTCGAGCCGCAGCGCGGGCAAATGCGGTTCGCGGCCGGCGAGGTGTTTCGGCAGGCGGCAGACCAGGTGGCAGGTGTGGCAGCCGATCGAGCGACGGCGCGTTCGGCGGCGCCCGGTACCGGAACGCGCGGCGCCTTTGCCAGGCGTTCCCAGACATTGTGCGGATCGACGGAAGCGTCGGCGACGATCATCACCAAGATCAGCGCCACGAAGGAGAACAGGGACACGCCGACGTCGACCGTCGCCAGATCCATCAGCTTGGTATAGGCGACGAGCACCCCGAGCAGGAAGATTTCCATCATCGACCATGGGTGCAGCCGTCAAAAAGTCGATAGAGGACGTGCGCCCCCGGCAGCGTCCGGCCGTAAATGCCAGCGGGCCGACGACGGCGATGCCGATCAGGATCTTCAACAGCGGGACGACGGCGACGAACAGGACGACGACAAGCGCCACCTCCCACATGCCGCTGGTGATAAAGATCGATCGCGCCCGACAGCATGTGGCTCGACTGGACCTGCCCCTGCACCTTCAGCGTCATGAACGGAAAGGCATTGGCGAGTACCAGCAAGATGAGGGCGGTCAGATAGAGGACGAAGGTGCGCTGGAATCCATCCGGCTTGTGCCCGAGCAGCGCCGAGCTGCAGCGCGGACACGCCGCCTCGCCGCCCGGCGGCAGCGATGGGATGGCTTGCAGCAGATCACATTCGTGGCAGCGGATCAGCACGGCCCTGCCGGCAGCGGTGCCTTCGCCGGTCACCGAACGGGTCGGCGGCGACAGGACGACGGCAGGGCCGCGCCGATTCGAGGACGACCGGCATGGCGGCATGGGATGGGGTCAACGCCAAGGGTAGTCTCGCCATTGCCGGGCGGATCGCGACGGAAGACCGGCGGAATTGATCAGATCACGCTAGAAGGCTTGACGTCGTCTGTCTAGACGTGCGACGCCCAATCGTCCGAATGCGGCGTACGAGAAGATAGACGGATTGAGGGAAATACGGAGACGCCGTTACATCCGTTGACGAGAACAGACGGCGGCATGCTAAAGTTTCGTGGCATAATCGAGCGCGAGACGGAGGTTCGAGACAGTGTTTCCGCACGGAGGTCCGCGCCGGACCAGACGCCGCTGGCCAAGTGGTGAGCGCGCTCGAACGCCGTTTCGGCCGGCATGTTGGCGGAGTGCTTTCGAAACGGTGGTCTCGGCCCTCGCCGAGGAGCGCTGCCGTCGTCCTCGTCCTTGCTCCCGCCGGCTACGGCAAGACGACGTTCCTCGGCCAGCTGGGTGCGGGCCTGGCGGCCGCAGGCCGCAGCGAGGAAGTGGTGACGGTCGCGCCGGAGGCCGCCGGCGACTGGCTCGCGCCGATGCTGGCGGCGCTCGCGCTTTCCGACTCCTCCGCTGATCGCGGTCGATGCCGCCGAAAAGCTGGCCGACGCAGCCCTTGCGCGATCTGCTTTTGCTGGCGACGGCGCCGGCCGGCGCCGGCGGCCGGCCTGGTCGTGCTTGCCGGCGAACCGGAGCTGGCAAAGCGGGTCGAACGCCTGTTGCCGGCGCGGCAGGCGCGCAGTTTGCCGAAAGCGACGCTGCCGGCATGGGCGCAGGACGACATTCTCGCCTACTTTCGTCTGCGGGCGACGGCGGCCGGCGGCCAGTCGCGCCGGTCGACGCGGGGGCGGCCGCGCGCCTCGCCGAGATCACCCACGGCCGGCCGATGCGCGATCGCCACGTCCTCGGCGACCGCGCCCGCGGATCTGGCCGGCGACATGTCGAGGCGCCGCCAGCGGAGGCGACGCTGACCCGCGAGACGATCGAGCGGGCGGCGGCGACCCCGATCGGCAGCGTGGTGGCGGCCGAACGGCGACGGCGACGTCGGCGGCGCGCGGTCGGGCGAGCGCGCCCTGCGCAGAGAGAAGCCGCCGCCCCGGGCCTCTCCGATGCGATGCTTACGCCGGTCGCGGCGCCGCCGCATCCGCTGACCGGCAGCACCGTCGGTGTCATCGGCATCGGCGGCGGCAACCGGCCCCGCTCGACCGCGTCCCGGCTGGCGCGGCTGGTGCCCTTGGTTCTGGTCGCCTTCGCCGATCTTCGCCGCCGGCTGGGCGCTGTGGAGCGAACGGCTGCCGAATGTCGTCACCGCCGACCGGTCCGGCGGGCCGCGCATGGCTGCGGCCTTTTCGGCGAAGGATCCGCTGCAAGAGGCAGGAACGACGGCGCCTGCCGAACCGGCGGTCGCCGCCGACGCGCCGGTCGCCGCCGCCGGTCGCTGCCGCAGAGAGCACCCGGCGGTCTCACCGGCCGCTCCTCGGCCGACGGAGACGCCGCCCGCCGATCCGCCGCCTGCCGGGCCGGCCACTGCCGCTCCTGCGCCGGCATCCCAGCCGGCGCCAGGCCGGCCGCACCGGCGGCGGCGGATGCGGACAAAGACGGCGCCGCGAAGGACGCGACGACGCGCGAGATCGGCGAGCTGATCGCCCGCGGCGACGCGCTCCTCCGCCTCGCCGACCTCAGTGCCGCCCGCCAGTTCTATCTTCTTGCGGCGCGGCGCGGCGCCGCTGCCGGGCTGACCGCCGCCGCCGGCACCTTACGATCCGGTCTTTCTCCGTTGCATCGGCGTGCCGACAGGGGCGGGCGATCCCCGCCGTGCGATTGCCCTATATCGGGAGGCGGTGGCAAGGGCGACGCCGCCGCCGCCGCCCGGTTGCGCGCGCTCGTCGACGCTCAGCGCGAGGCCGGCGCGATCGACGCAGCCGAGGCGCGCCGCCTCAGCGAGCCGTAGCCGACCTCCGGCTGACGGTGCGGCCGGCATTGTCCTGCCGGCGCGGCAGAGGGGGGCGGCTGCTGGCGCCGGCTGGGCCCGCCGCCCGCGCCGCCGCCTGGGCCTTGTTCCACTCGAGGTAACGCGCGAACAGCGCCTCCCGCTCCTTTTCGCCGAGCGCTCGGTTCGCCGGGCGCAAACCCGCCGCCGTCATGAATGCGAGGAAGTCGTCGAAGGAGGTGCGGAGGCCGGCGTGGGCCGCTCGCCGTCCGGCCTTCCGCCTGGCGGGCGAGCCACGCGTCGGCGACCGGTCGACGCGGCTCCAGCCCGGCACGGTCGCCGCCAGGTTGACTTCCTGCCATTTCGGGTGGCGCGGCGGCTTCAGGAACTTGTCGAACTGATCGAAGAAGGCCTCGACGAACGTTCCGACCCGGCGCGCCCGGTCACTGTTCGGCTCCCAGTTGTAGACCGCCATCACCGCCCCGACGGCGATCGTCTCGAGCGGCGGGCTTCCAGCCTTGATCAGCTTCGGATAATCGGCAGGCGTCGAGGGTCGAAGGCAGGTACGTCTCCAGCAACGCTGCGTTCGGCGGAACGGGGAGAAAGTGCAGGCCGGAATCGGCATCGATCGATTTGAACAGTTCGGTCGGCTTGCCGGCGACGTAGAGCATCGCCTCAATTTCGCCCGCCTTCAGCTTCTCCAGCGCCAGCGCCTGGTCGAAGTGGGTCGGCTCGACCTGAATGCCGAGCAGACCGAACACCGTGGTCGCCGTCATCGCCGTACCGCTGCCGTCGACGTCGAAGTTGACCTTCTTGCCGGCGAGGTCGGCGAGCGTCGCGATGTCGGCGCGGGCGAGGATGTGGACCTCTTCGTTATAGAGCTTCGTGACATAGCGGATGCGTCGCTCGATGCCCGGCTCGAGGTTCTGCTCGCGGACGTAGCGGAGGACGTCCGACTGGACGATCGCCACGTCGATTCCCTTCAGATAGAGGAGGTCGACGACGTTCTGCACCGATCCCTTGCCCAGCACCGGCAGGACCCGCAGCGTGTCGCCGTCGTCGAGGACGGCGGCGAGGTCGCTGGCGATGCGCACATAGGTGCCGTTGACGCCGCCCGAGATGATCGCAACGGTGCCCTGGTTGACGCGTTCGCGGCGCGCCTCATAGCTTTCCGCGGCGGCTGAAGGGATCAGGCCGGCGAAGACGGCTGTCGCAACGAAGCCGACGGCGAGGGAGACGAGCGCAAAGCGTTTGATCCTGCTGGTGATCATACTGAGGGGGCCCTCTCTATTTTGCCCACAAGATGTCGTCAAGTCGCGCCGCCCGCAAGCCGCGAGGCGGGAAGCTGGCGCAGGATCCGCCGGCCGTCTCACAGCCAGCGCCGGACCCGCGCCCGATAGGCGGCGAAGGCGGGGCCGTAGTGCGCGTGCAACAGGCGCTCCTCGCGACGGATGAAGGTGGCGTTCATGACGAGAACGAAGGCCGGCACGACGATCGGCGGAGCGAGGCTGCCGAGGCCGACGGCGAGCGCGATCAACCAGAGAAGGAGTGCCAGATACATCGGGTTGCGGCTGAACCGGTAAGGACCGTCCTGGACCAGGGCGACCGGTTCGGCCCACGGAGCGGGCGACGTGCCGGCGCGGCGGAAGGCGAGCAAGGCGGCGACGGCGACGCCGAGACCGGCTGCGGCCGGCACGACCGC
The DNA here is from genome assembly GCA_963781645.1 of uncultured Alphaproteobacteria bacterium. Taxonomy (GTDB): domain Bacteria; phylum Pseudomonadota; class Alphaproteobacteria; order Rhodospirillales; family Defluviicoccaceae; genus Defluviicoccus. The sequence continues at coordinate 108,984 of CAWAGY010000012.1, forward strand.
GAGCCAGCTCCAGGCCGCCGGCACGACGACGGGCGCAGGCAGCAGCCGGTGGAGGACGAGCATCGCCAGAACGGCGGCCGCGAAGACCACCGGCGGAACGAACAGCCGCGAGGTCATCGGACGGCTCTCCGCCCGGCGTCGGCGCGCCGTCTCGTAGAGGCCGATCGCGGCGGCGGTGCCGACGTTGAGGCTGTCCGTCGCGGCATCGATCGGAATCCGCACGAGGTCGTCGCAGCTCTCGCGAACGAGGCGGCGAAGGCCGCGATCCTCGGCGCCGAAGACGAGGGCGAGACGATGCGGCAGCGCCACATCCGCGAGATCGCGTCCGGTTTCGGCAGCGAAGCCGATCGACCCGCACGTGCGCCGCCCGCAGGGTTCCGAAGCGCGCGGGCGATGTTGACGACGGTGAGCAGCGGTACCCGCTCGAGTGCGCCCGATGCCGCCTTGGCGAGTGCACCGGTGGCGGCCGGTGCGTGCCGGTCCTGGACGATCACCGCCGTGGCCGCGAACGCCGCCGCCGCCCGCAGCACGGCGCCGACGTTGCGTGGATCCGTCGCCTGATCGAGGACGACGAAGACGGCGTCGCCGTCGCCGGTCGTCCACAAGACCTCCTCCAGCACCGCCGGCGGCAACGGCTCGACGAGTACGGCGACGCCCTGGTGAACGGCACCCTCCGGCAGCAGGCGGCCGATGCGCTGGCGGTCGGCGATCTCCGGCTCCGGCAGCGACCGGCCACCCGCGGCGGCGGCGATTGCCGGCGACAGCTCGTCGACGACGACGATGCGGAGCACCCGCCGCTCGCGATTGGCGACGGCGGCGAGCCCGGCGTGCCGGCCGTAGATCCACTCGCTCCTGCCCCGCTTTGCCGCCTGCGCCGCCGATGCACCGGACGGGCCGGGCTTCTCGCCGGGCTGGCGGCGGGACGTACCGCCGACGGGCCGCCGTCGCGGCGGCGGCCGTGGTCGACCGGACCACATCGTCACCGGCGCACCGGAAGACGGCGCCGAAGCCCTGTCGCGCCGTCCTTTGCTCGTTGACAAGCCGGAGGAAAGGCCATATTTGCAAGCGCTCGTCTGGCCGGGCCGCCGCTGCCGACGGCGCACCGGAGGGGTGCCCGAGCGGCTAAAGGGGACGGGCTGTAAACCCGTTGGCGTACGCCTACGTAGGTTCGAATCCTACCCCCTCCACCAGTGCTTCGAACGACGACGGTGACGATCCCGCGAAACAGGTTCGGCGGGTGTAGCTTAGTGGTAAAGCAGGAGCCTTCCAAGCTTCAGACGAGGGTTCGATTCCCTTCACCCGCTCCAAACAATCCGGCGCGCCTGGCGGCGGCCGGCAAGTTCCGGCGGCGCGGACGATCGTCCGGCGACGGCTCGGTTCTGAGAGAGAGATGCGCTAGATCATGGGCAAGGCGAAATTCGAGCGGACGAAGCCGCATTGCAACGTTGGGACGATTGGTCATGTGGACCATGGGAAGACGACGTTGACGGCGGCGATCACCAAGGTTTTGGCGGAGGACGGCAAGGCGGAGTTCACGCCGTTCGACCAGATCGACAAGGCGCCGGAGGAGAAGGCGCGGGGGATCACGATTTCGACGGCGCACGTGGAGTATCAGACGGACAAGCGGCACTATGCGCACGTCGATTGCCCGGGTCATGCCGACTACGTGAAGAACATGATCACCGGTGCGGCGCAGATGGATGGGGCCATTTTGGTGGTTTCGGCCGCCGACGGTCCGATGCCGCAGACGCGCGAGCACATTTTGCTGGCCCGCCAGGTGGGGGTGCCGGCGATCGTCGTTTACATGAACAAGACGGACATGGTGGACGATCCGGAGCTGTTGGAGCTGGTGGAGCTGGAGCTGCGGGAGTTGTTGTCGAGCTACGATTTTCCCGGCGACGACATTCCGATCGTCAAGGGCTCGGCGCTGGCGGCGCTGGAAGGGCGTGATGCGGCGGCTCGGCAAGGAGTCGATCCTGGCGCTGATGGCGGCGGTGGATGCGTACATTCCGCAGCCGGACCGGCCCAAGGACCAGCCGTTTCTGATGCCGATCGAGGACGTGTTCTCGATTTCCGGGCGCGGGACGGTGGTGACCGGCCGGGTCGAGCGGGGGGTCGTCAAGGTCGGCGAGGAGGTGGAGATCGTCGGGTTGAAGGCGACGACGAAGACGGTGTGCACCGGCGTCGAGATGTTCCGCAAGCTGCTGGACCAGGGCGAGGCGGGCGACAACATCGGGGTGCTGTTGCGCGGCACCAAGCGCGAGGACGTGGAGCGCGGCCAGGTGCTGGCGAAGCCGGGGACGATCACGCCGCACACCAAGTTCGCCTGCGAGGCGTATGTTTTGACCAAGGAGGAGGGCGGCCGGCACACGCCGTTCTTCACCAAATACCGGCCGCAGTTTTATTTCCGGACGACGGACGTGACCGGGACGGTGGAGCTGCCGGAGGGCACGGAGATGGTGATGCCGGGCGACAACGTGTCGATGGAGGTCGAGCTGATCCAGCCGATCGCCATGGACGAGGGCCTGCGCTTCGCCATCCGCGAGGGCGGCCGCACCGTCGGCGCCGGCGTCGTCGCCAAGATCCTCAAGTAACCGCTTGAGTGAGCGGACGAACGACACCGGCCGAGGGCGGACGAGAAACGATGGATAACCCGCGCAAGGCCGATTAGGTTGAACAGCGGACGCGCATGACGAAATTACAGAAAGGGGTATAGCTCAGCTGGTAGAGCGGCGGTCTCCAAAACCGCAGGTCGCGGGTTCGAATCCTGCTGCCCCTGCCACCTGTATCCGACGGACCATGGCACAAACCAATATCATTCAGTACTTCCGCGAGGTCCGCCAGGAGGCCTTGAAGGTGACGTGGCCGACACGGCGCGAGACGGCGATCTCGACCGCCATGGTGCTGGTGATGGTCCTGCTGGCCGCGATCTTCTTTTTCGTCGTCGACGAGGTCCTCGCGGTCGCGACGCGCTTCCTGCTGACGCTGGGGTCCTAGCCGGATGGAGCCGCGCTGGTACGTCATTCACGTCTATTCGGGCTTCGAGCGCAAGGTCGCGCAGTCGATCGAGGAGCAGGCACGCCAGGCCGGAATGAGCGACCGCATCCAGCAGGTGATGGTGCCGATGGAGCAGATCGTCGAGGTTCGGCGCGGCAAGGCGATCAACGCCGACCGCAAGTTCTTCCCCGGCTACGTGCTGGTGCAGATGGAGATGACCGACGACACCTGGCACCTGGTGAAGAACACGCCGAAGGTGACCGGCTTTCTCGGCAACCGCGGCCGGCCGACCCCGATCAGCGATGCCGAGGCCGAGCGCATCCTTAGTCAGGTGCAAGAGGGCATCGAACGGCCGAAACCGTCGATCATCTTCGAGGTCGGCGAGCAGGTGCGGGTCTGCGACGGGCCGTTCACCTCGTTCTCGGGTCTCGTCGAGGAGGTCGACGAGGCGCGCAGCCGACTGAAGGTGGCGGTGTCGATCTTCGGCCGGTCGACGCCGGTGGAACTCGAGTACGCGCAGGTCGAGAAACTCTGATCGTAAGGCGAGCACCGCGCCCCGGCGGCGGCGTTCCCACCGCATGCCCGGCATCGCGGGAGGGCTTCGGCCCGCTACCAAAGGACAGAGATCGAGATGGCGAAGAAGATTACGGGATACATCAAGCTGCAGGTGCCGGCGGGCAAGGCGAACCCGTCGCCGCCGATCGGCCCGGCGCTCGGCCAAGCCGGCCTCAACATCATGATGTTCGTCAAGGAGTTCAACGCCCAGACGCAGAAGCTGGAAGAAGGGATGCCGGTGCCGGTGGTGATCACCGCCTACGCCGACCGCAGCTTCACCTTCGTCATGAAGACGCCGCCGACGACGTATCTGCTACGCAAGGCGGCGGGCGTCGACAAGGGCGCCGCCGACGTCGCGCGCGAGGTCAAGGGGCGGGTGACGACGGAGCAGGTCAAGCAGATCGCCGAGCAGAAGATGGGCGATCTCAACGCCAAGGATCTGGACGGGGCGATGCGGATGGTGATCGGCTCCGCCCGGTCGATGGGCATCGAGGTGGTGGATTAAGGCGATGGCGGCTGCAGGGCAAGCGGTTGCGCGGCGCGTACGAGGGCATCGATCGCGTCAAGGCTTACGAACTCGGCGACGCGATCGGTCTCGTCAAGGCGAAGGCCTCGGCGAAATTCGACGAGACGCTCGAGGTTGCGATGAACCTCGGCGTCGATCCCCGCCATGCCGACCAGATGGTGCGCGGGGTCGTCAGCCTGCCGCACGGGACAGGCAAGACGCTGCGCGTCGCGGTCTTCGCCCGCGGCGACAAGGCGGCCGAAGCCGAGGCGGCGGGGGCCGACGTGGTCGGCGCCGAAGACCTGATGGAGCGCATTCAGCAAGGGCAGATCGATTTCGATCGCTGCATCGCCACGCCCGACATGATGGCGATCGTCGGCCGGCTCGGGAAGATCCTCGGCCCGCGCGGCCTGATGCCGAACCCGAAGGTGGGGACGGTGACGCAGGACGTGAGCAGGCGCGGTCAAGGCGGCGAAGGCCGGCCAGGTGGAATTCCGCGTCGAGAAGGCGGGCATCGTCCACGGCGGCGTCGGCAAGGTGAGCTTCCCCGACGACGCCCTCGCCGAAAACGTCCGCGCGTTCGTCGATGCGGTGGTTAAGGCGAAGCCGAGCGGCGCCAAAGGGACCTATCTGAAGAAGGTTAGCATCAGTTCGACGATGGGGCCCGGCCTCAGACTGAATTCGGCGAGCATCGTTTCCTGAGACGAGGGGCTCGCCAAGCAGGCTTCGGGCGTCCGGCCGGCGAAAGCCGACCCAGCCCGACGGCGGCCGAGAGTCGTCGGCGCGCTTATGGCGCGTCCGGCGGCAGCGGCCGCCAACCTGTCCAAGACAGCAGGTGCGGTGGTTCGGACGCACGTCCGGCCGCGGCTTAAGGGAGCCATCCGCCTGCCGAGACGGTGTCGAGATCCGGAACGGAACCGCCGAAAGGCGGTCGGGCCGGGCTTGAACCGGGGGCCCTGGACAGGGCAACCGGCCTTCGGGGACGGCGCCGCCGATCGTCCCGGACGGCTTCGTGGTGAACGCACGCGGCCGGACGCATGTCCGGTCGCGGGCACGATGAGGATGATCGATGGACCGCACTGCAAAAGAAGACTTGGTCGCATCGTTGCATCGGACGTTCAGCGAAACCGCCGTCGTGCTGGTCAGCCACTATTCCGGGCTGACCGTCGCGGAGATGGGCGACCTTCGCAGGAAGATGCGGCAGGCGGGCGCGGCGATGAAGGTCGCCAAGAACCGTCTCGCCTGCAGGGCACTTGCCGGCACACCCTACGAAGGCCTTTACGACCTGTTCAAGGGGCCGACGGCGATTGCCTTCGCAAGAGATCCGGTGGCGACCGCGAAGGTGGCGGTGACCTACGCCAAGACCAATCCCAAGCTTATCCTGCTCGGGGGCGGTCTCGGCCGGCAGATGTCTGGACGCGGAAGGCGTCCGCGCGCTCGCTGCGCTGCCGTCGCTTGATGAGTTGCGAGCATCGATGCTCGGTCTCCTGAACGCCCCGGCGACGCGGATCGCCGGCGTACTGCAGGCGCCGGCCGGCCAGCTCGCACGGGTGTTCACGGCGTACGCCGACGCAGAAGACGCCGCGGGCGAAGCGGCGTGAGGGCCGGAGCACCTGACCCCGATTGAGGTTCAAGCTTAAGTCCAAGGGAAAGAGAGAAAGATCACATGGCTAATCTGGAACAATTGGTTGAACAGCTGTCCGGCCTCACCGTGCTTGAAGCAGCGCAGTTGTCGAAGCTTCTCGAAGAAAAATGGGGTGTTTCAGCGGCGGCACCGGTCGCCGTTGCCGCTCCCGCCGCCGGCGCCGGCGCTGCCCAGGCGGCCGAGCCGGAAGAGGAGAAGACGGAATTCGACGTCATCCTGGTTGCGATCGGCGATAAGAAGATTAATGTTATTAAGGAAGTCCGCACCGTGACCGGCCTCGGCCTGAAAGAGGCGAAAGACTTGGTTGAAGGCGCACCGAAGCCGGTCAAGGAAGGGGCCAAGAAAGAAGAAGCCGAGCAGATTAAAAAGAAGCTGGAAGAGGCCGGAGCGACCGTCGAGATTAAGTAAACGGTTTGGAGAAGGGGCGGTTGGCGTCGGATCGACGGCCCGTCACAGAAGAGTGTTCTTTCAGGATCGGCAGCGACGATCGCATGGTGCGTTCGGTCGCTACCGGTCGTTTCGCGTCTGCATGAATTGGCCTTGCCGCGGCCGGGACAGCGGACGCGCTCACGATGCGCGACTCGCCTCCGCCGATCGTATGGTCGGAGCGTAGGGCTCGCGCGTCTCGGGCTTTCGCCGCCGGCGTCCGAGCGCGGTACTCGGACGGCTGGTGCGCGCATGAGCGGCGTTCGTACACGATGAGGGCTTTGATGGCGAGTAGCTTCACGGGTCGCAAGCGCGTCCGCAAAGGGTTCGGCCGCATCAGCGCGGCGGTGCAAATGCCGAACCTGATCGAGGTGCAGAAGAGTTCCTACGACCAGTTCCTGCAGCGCACCGTCCCGTCCGAACAGCGCACCGACACCGGCTTACAGGAGGTGTTCAAGTCGGTCTTTCCGATCAAGGACTTCTCCTCCCGCGGAACGCTCGAATTCGTCAAGTACGAGTTCGAGGAGCCGAAGTACGACGTCGAAGAGTGCCAACAGCGGGGCATGACCTATGCCGCGCCGCTGAAGGTGACCCTGCGCCTCGTCGTCTGGGACGTCGACGACGAGACCGGCGCCAGCTCGATTCGCGACATCAAGGAGCAGGACGTCTACATGGGCGACATGCCGTTGATGACCAACAACGGCACCTTCGTCGTCAACGGCACCGAGCGGGTCATCGTTTCGCAGATGCACCGATCGCCCGGCGTCTTTTTCGACCACGACAAGGGCAAGACGCATTCGTCCGGCAAGTTCCTGTTCGCCGCGCGCGTTATTCCCTATCGCGGGTCGTGGCTCGACTTCGAGTTCGACGCCAAGGACCTCGTCTACGTGCGCATCGATCGGCGCCGCAAACTGCCGGTCACGACCCTGCTCATGGCGCTCGACAGCGCCGACACGGAGGCGCTGCGCGAGGCGCGTGCCGCCGAGGGGCGGAGCCTGGAGCCCGGCGAGATCGTCGGCATGTCGCCCGAACAGCTGCTCGATTACTTCTACGAAAAGGTGACGTTCAGCCGCGCCGGCGAGGCGTGGAAGACGGAGTTCCGGCCCGACCGGCTGCGCGGGGTCAAGCTTGCCCGCGATCTCGTCGATGCGGCGTCCGGCGAAGACGGTGGCCGAAGCCGGAACCAAGCTGACACCGAAGCTGCTCCGCCATCTGACGGCGCAGGGCCTCGAGCAACAGCTCGTTCCCGACGAAGACCTGGCGGGCCGTTACGTTGCGGAAGATCTGATCAACGAGGAGACCGGCGAAATCTATGTCGAGGCCGGGGACGAGATCACCGAGGCGACCATCGCGCAGCTGAAAAAGGCCGGCATCGAGCAGGTGCAAACGCTCGCCATCGATCACATCAACGTCGGCCCGTACATCCGCAATACGCTCGCCGTCGACCGCAATTCGGCGCGGGAGGAAGCGCTGTTCGACATCTACCGGGTGATGCGTCCGGGCGAACCGCCGACCCTCGAGTTCGCCGAGGCGTTGTTCAAGGGCCTCTTCTTCGATCCGGAGCGCTACGATCTGTCGGCGGTCGGGCGGGTGAAGATGAACTCGCGCCTAGGCTTCGTCACCGACGACTCGGTGCGGACGCTGCGCAAGGAGGACATCCTCGCCGTCGTCAAGGTGCTCGTCGATCTGAAGGACGGTCGCGGCGAGATCGACGATATCGACCATCTCGGCAATCGGCGGGTGCGCTCGGTCGGCGAGCTTCTGGAAAACCAGTACCGGGTCGGGCTGTTGCGGATGGAGCGCGCCATCCGCGAGCGGATGAGCTCGGTCGACATCGACACCGTGATGCCGCAGGAGCTGATCAACGCCAAGCCGGCGGCGGCGGCGGTGCGCGAGTTCTTCGGCTCGTCGCAGCTCAGCCAGTTCATGGACCAGACCAATCCGCTGTCGGAGATCACCCACAAGCGGCGGCTGTCGGCGCTCGGTCCGGGCGGCCTGACCCGCGAGCGGGCCGGCTTCGAGGTGCGCGACGTGCATCCCACCCACTACGGCCGGATCTGTCCGATCGAGACGCCGGAGGGGCCGAACATCGGGCTGATCAACTCGCTCGCCACGTTCGCCCAGGTCAACCGCTACGGCTTCATCGAGACGCCGTATCGCCGGGTCGTCGACGGCCGGGTGACCGAGGAGGTCGTCTACATGTCTGCGATGGACGAGGGCAAGCTACACGATCGCCCAGGCCAACGCCCAGGTCGCCGAGGACGGCAGTTTTTCCGACGATCTGGTGAGCTGCCGCCGCGGCAACGACTTCGTCATGTCGCGGCCGGGAGACATCGACTACATCGACGTCTCGCCCAAGCAGCTCGTGTCGGTGGCAACGGCGCTGATCCCGTTCCTTGAGAACGACGACGCCAACCGGGCGCTGATGGGCTCCAACATGCAGCGTCAGGCGGTGCCGCTGATCCGCACCGAGGCGCCCCTCGTCGGCACCGGCATGGAGGCGGCGGTGGCCCGGGATTCCGGCGCCACCATCATCGCCCGCCGCTCCGGCGATCATCGACCAGTTGGACGCGACCCGCATCGTTGTCCGCGCCACCGATGAGACGTCGCACTCGGCGCCCGGCGTCGACATCTACAATCTTTTGAAGTTCCAGCGCTCCAACCAGAATACGACGATCCATCAGCGACCGCTGGTCCGGGTCGGCGACGTCGTCGAGGCGGGCGACATCATCGGCGACGGATCGTCGACGGAACTGGGTGAACTGGCTCTCGGCCGCAACGTCCTCGTCGCCTTCATGCCGTGGCACGGCTACAACTTCGAGGACTTCGATCCTGATTTCCGAGCGGATGGTCCGCGACGACGTGTTCACTTCGATTCACATCGAGGAATTCGAGGTGATGGCGCGCGACACCAAGCTCGGTCAGGAGGAGATTACCCGCGACATCCCGAACGTCGGCGAAGAGGCACTGAAGAACCTGGACGAGGCCGGCATCGTCTACATCGGCGCCGACGTCAAGCCGGGCGACATCCTCGTCGGCAAGGTGACGCCGAAGGGCGAAACGCCGATGACGCCCGAGGAGAAGCTGCTCGCGGGCGATCTTCGGCGAGAAGGCGGCCGACGTGCGCGACACCTCGCTGAAGGTGCCGCCCGGGGTGTCCGGAACCGTGCTCGAGGTCCGCGTCTTCTCCCGCCGCGGCGTCGAGAAGGACGCGCGCGCGCTCGCCATCGAGCGCGCCGAGATCGAGCGGCTGGCGAAGGATCGGGACGACGAGCGCGCCATTCTTGAACGCAGCTTCCACAACCGGCTGCGCGGGCTGCTGCTCGGCCGACAAGGTGGCGAGCGGACCGAAGGGGCTCGACTACGCGGCGCTGATCGACGACGACGCTGCTGACCGGCTACACCCCCGGCCAGTGGGCGCAGATCGTCGTCGACGACGATCAGGCGATGGCGGACATCGAGGCGCTGCGCACGTCGTTCGAGGATTCGATCGCCCGGCTCGAACAGCGCTTCGAGAACAAGGTCGAGAAGGTGCAGCGCGGCGATGACCTGCCGCCCGGCGTGATGAAGATGGTCAAGGTGTTCGTCGCGGTGAAGCGCAAGCTGCAGCCGGGCGACAAGATGGCCGGCCGCCACGGCAACAAGGGCGTCATTTCGAAGATCGTTCCGATCGAGGACATGCCCTACATCGAGGACGGCACGCCGGTCGATATCGTCCTCAATCCGCTGGGCGTGCCGTCGCGGATGAACGTCGGCCAGATCCTCGAAACCCATCTGGGCTGGGCCTGCGCCGGCCTCGGCCGGCAGGTCGCGGACGCGGTCGATGCGGACGCGCCGCCAAGGAGACATCAGCCGACTGCGCGACGAAGCTCGAAGACGTTTACGGTGGCGAGGCCTACCGCGAGGAGATCGCCGGTCTCACCGACGAGCAGCTGATGGAACTCGGTGAGAACCTGTCGGGCGGGCGTCCCCGTCGCCTCGCCGGTGTTCGACGGCGCGCGCGAGAGCGACATCGTCGAGATGCTGCGCCGGGCCGGGCTCGATACGTCCGGCCAGGTCGACGCTGCACGACGGCCGGACCGGTGAGACGTTCGATCGCAAGGTGACGGTCGGCTACATCTACATGCTGAAGCTGCACCATCTGGTCGACGACAAGATCCACGCCCGGTCGATCGGCCCGTACAGCCTGGTGACCCAGCAGCCGCTCGGCGGCAAGGCCCAGTTCGGCGGCCAGCGTTTCGGCGAGATGGAGGTCTGGGCGCTCGAGGCCTACGGCGCCGCGTACACCCTTCAGGAGATGCTGACGGTGAAGTCGGACGACGTGTCCGGCCGCACCAAGGTCTACGAGTTGATCGTCCGTGGCGACGACACGTTCGAGGCCGGCGTCCCGGAGTCCTTCAACGTCCTCGTCAAGGAGCTGCAGTCGCTCGGCCTCAACGTCGAGCTCAACTGAGCGCGGCCCTTCGGCGCGACGTCGGTCCGGCAGCGAGCGATGCCGGTATGGAGAGATGAATGAACGAACTTGCTGAAAATCTTCGGTCAGGTCGGCGGCACCCAGCGCTTCGACGACATCCAGATCTCGATCGCCAGCCCGGAGCGGATCCACTCCTGGTCGTTCGGCGAGATCAAGAAGCCGGAGACGATCAACTACCGCACCTTCAAGCCGGAGCGGGACGGCCTGTTCTGCGCCCGCATCTTCGGGCCGATCAAGGACTACGAGTGCCTGTGCGGCAAGTACAAGCGGATGAAGTACAAGGGCATCATCTGCGAGAAGTGCGGCGTCGAGGTCACCCTGCAGAAGGTCCGGCGCGAACGGATGGGCCACATCGAGCTGGCCTCGCCGGTGGCCCACATCTGGTTCTTGAAGTCGCTGCCGAGCCGGGTCGGCCTGCTGGTCGACATGACGCTGAAGGATCTGGAGAAGGTCCTCTACTTCGAGGCATACGTGGTCGTCGAGCCCGGCCTGACGCCGCTGAAGCTGCACGAGCTGATCACGGAGGAACAGTACCAGCGGGCGATCGACGAGTACGGCGAGGACTCGTTCACCGTCGGCATCGGCGCCGAGGCGGTCCGCGACATCTTGAAGGCGATCGACCTGGAGAACGAGCGCGCGCAGCTCCGCATCGACCTCAAGGAGACGACGTCGGAGGCGAAGCGCAAGAAGTAGGTCAAGCGTCTGAAGCTGGTCGAGGCGTTCATCGAATCCGGCGCCCGTCCGGAGTGGATGATCATGGAAGTGATCCCGGTCATTCCGCCGGAACTCAGGCCGCTGGTGCCGCTCGACGGCGGGCCGCTTCGCGACGTCCGATCTCAACGATCTCTACCGCCGCGTCATCAATCGCAACAACCGTCTGAAGCGGCTGATCGAGCTGCGCGCGCCGGAGATCATCATCCGCAACGAGAAGCGGATGCTGCAGGAATCCGTCGATGCCCTGTTCGACAACAGCCGTCGCGGCCGACCGATCACCGGCGCTTCCAAGCGGCCGCTGAAGTCGCTGTCCGACATGCTGAAGGGCAAGCAGGGCCGGTTCCGCCAGAACCTGCTCGGCAAGCGCGTCGATTATTCCGGCCGCTCGGTGATCGTCGTCGGCCCGGAACTGAAGCTGCACGAATGCGGCCTGCCGAAGAAGATGGCGCTCGAGCTGTTCAAGCCGTTCATCTATTCGAAGCTCGAACTCTACGGCATGGCGACGACGATCAAGGCGGCGAAGCGCATGCTGGAGAAGGAGCGGCCGGAGGTCTGGGACATCCTCGAAGAGGTCATCCGCGAGCATCCGGTCCTCTTGAACCGGGCGCCGACCCTGCATCGCCTCGGCATCCAGGCGTTCGAGCCGACGCTGATCGAGGGCAAGGCGATCCAGCTGCATCCGCTCGTCTGCGCCGCCTTCAACGCCGACTTCGACGGCGACCAGATGGCGGTGCACGTACCGCTGTCGCTGGAGGCGCAGCTCGAGGCGCGGGTGCTGATGATGTCCACCAACAACATCCTCAGCCCGGCCAACGGCAAGCCGATCATCGTGCCGTCCCAGGACATCGTTCTCGGCCTCTACTACCTGACGATGGACCGGAACGGCGAGCCCGGCGAGGGCAAGGCCTTCACCGACATCGGCGAACTCCACCACGCGCTGGAAGCCCGCGCGGTGACGCTGCACGCCAAGATCCGGGCGCGCTACCGGACCGTCGACGAAAACAATCAGCCGATCGTCCAGACCGTCGAGACGACGCCCGGTCGGCTGCTGCTGTCGGAGATTCTGCCGCGGCATCCGCAGCGTGCCGTTCGACCTGGTCAACCGGCTGCTGACCAAGAAGGAGATCTCAGCCGGTTATCGACGCCGTCTACCGCAACTGCGGGCAGAAGGAGACGGTGATCTTCACCGACCGCATCATGCGGATGGGGTTTCAGCAGGCGACGCGCGCCGGCATTTCCTTCGGCAAAGACGATCTGGTCGTACCGGACGCGAAATGGAGCTACGTCCACGTCACCGAGGACAAGGTCAAGGAGTACGAGCAGCAGTACATGGACGGCCTGATCACCCAGGGCGAAAAGTACAACAAGGTCGTCGATGCCTGGGCGCAATGCACCGATCAGGTGGCCGACGCGATGATGCAGGAGATTTCGAAGACCGTAGCCGGGCCAGCCGGTGAACTCGGTGTACATGATGGCCCATTCCGGCGCCCGCGGTTCGGCGGCGCAGATGAAGCAGCTCGCCGGCATGCGCGGGCCTGATGGCGAAGCCGTCGGGCGAGATCATCGAGACGCCGATCATCTCCAACTTCAAGGAAGGTCTGACCGTGCTCGAGTACTTCAATTCGACGCACGGGGCGCGCAAAGGCCTCGCCGATACCGCCCTGAAGACGGCGAACTCCGGTTATCTCACGCGCCGTCTGGTCGACGTCGCCCAGGACTGCATCGTCCTTGAGGAGGACTGCGGGACGACCCACGGTCTCACCGTCCGGCCGGTGGTCGAAGGTGGCGAGGTGGTCTCGGCGCTCGGCGAACGCATCCTCGGCCGTACCGCCGCCGAAGACATCAGCGATCCGGCGACCGGCAAGGTCATCGTCCCCTTCGGCGAGATGATCGACGAGGAGGCGGTGATGGCGGTCGAGGCGGCGGACCTGCAGTCGGTGAAGATCCGCTCGGTGCTCACCTGCGAGACCATCACCGGCGTCTGTGCCGCCTGCTACGGTCGCGACCTCGCCCGCGGCACCCGCGCCAACATCGGCGAGGCGGTCGGCGTCATCGCCGCCCAGTCGATCGGCGAACCGGGCACGCAGCTGACGATGCGGACGTTCCACATCGGCGGCGCGGTCCAGCGTGGGGCCGAGCAGTCGAAGGTGGAGGCGGTTTCCGACGGCACGGTGATGCTGCGCAACTGCAACTTCGTTCGCAACAGCGAAGGCGTGCCGGTGGTGATGAACCGCAACGCCGAGCTGTTGCTGATCGATGCCCAGGGCCGCGAACGCGCCCGCCACCGCCTCGCCTACGGCTCGAAGCTGCTGTGCGAGGAGCGGGCGGAGGTCCACCGCGGCGACAAGCTGGCCGAGTGGGACCCCTACACCCTGCCGATCATCACCGAACGCGAGGGCGTCGCCCACTACGTCGATCTCGTCGAGGGCATCTCGATGATCGAACAGGTCGACGAGGCGACCGGCATCGCATCGAAGGTGGTCACCGACTGGAAGCAGCAGCCGAGGGGCGGCGATCTCAAGCCCCGGATCACGCTGCGCGACGAGGACGGCGAGGTGCTTACCCTGGAGAACGGCCTGGAGGCGCGGTACTTCCTCTCGGCCGACGCCATCCTGTCGGTCGACAACGGCCAGAAGGTTCACGCCGGCGACTTGCTCGCCCGCATCCCCCGCGAATCGGCGAAGACCCGGGACATCACCGGCGGTCTGCCGCGCGTCGCCGAACTGTTCGAGGCGCGCAAGCCGAAGGATCACGCGATCATCAGCGAGATCGCCGGCCGGGTGGAGTTCGGCAAGGACTACAAGTCGAAGCGGCGGATCGTCGTCGTTCCCAGCGACGGCAACGGCGATCCGCGCGAGTACCTGATCCCGAAGGGCAAGCACATCAGCGTGCAGGAAGGGGACTTCGTCGAGGCGGGCGACCCGCTGATGGACGGCAATCCGGTGCCGCACGACATCTTGCGGGTGCTGGGCGTCGAGGCTTTGGCCAGCTACCTGATCGCCGAGATTCAGGAGGTCTACCGACTGCAGGGCGTCAAGATCAACGACAAGCACATCGAGGTGATCGTCCGCCAGATGCTGCAGAAGGTCGAGATTTCCGATCCCGGCGACACTACCTTCCTCGCCGGCGAGCAGGTGGACCGCCTCGAATTCGACGAACTCAATCTCAAGGCGGAGAAGCTGGGGGATCGGCTGGCCGCGGGCACGCCGGTGTTGCAGGGGATCACCAAGGCGAGCCTGCAGACCCGCTCGTTCATCTCCGCCGCATCGTTCCAGGAAACCACCCGCGTCCTGACCGAGGCGGCCGTCTCCGGCCGGGTCGATCATCTGGCGGGGCTGAAGGAGAATGTCATCGTCGGTCGGCTGATTCCTGCCGGCACCGGCAGCGCCATGAACCGGGTCAGGCGCATTGCCGCCGAACGCGATAAGGCGATGGCGGAGGTTGCCGACGAGTCCGGTGGCGAGGCAAGCCTGCCGCCCGGTGCGACCGACGCGGCCGGGGGCTCGCCGCAAGCGGAGTCGACGGCGGCGGAGTAAGAGGGAGAACGCGGCATCCGGGCGGCGTGCAGGCGAAAGGCAGCCGCCCGGATTGCGCCGATTGGCGCTTGACGCTCCTCAACCCCCCGAATACTATCCGCGTCCTTCCAAGCGGGATTGGCGGTGGGTCGCACGGCTCAGACGCAATCTCGAAACGAGGCTGGAAAGCGAGCGCCCCAGGGGGCGGTGAACAGGACGTGCCGCGCGCGTCTTTTTTGTTTGCGTGACGCGCGAGGCGGAGCCGTCCTGTGGTGTCAAGGTTGGTTTTTTGAGACAGGGATGCCCGGGCCGAGCGTCCGGGCGATGAGTGCTTCATGCCGACGATCAATCAGCTCGTGCGCAATCCCCGGCAATCTCCGGCCACGCGCAACAAGGTTCCGGCGCTTGCCGGCGCACCCCAGAAGCGGGGCGTCTGCACCCGCGTGTATACGACGACGCCGAAGAAGCCGAACTCGGCGCTGCGCAAGGTGGCGCGTGTCCGCCTCACCAACGGATATGAGGTGACCAGCTACATCCCCGGCGAAGGCCATAATCTGCAGGAGCACTCGGTGGTGCTGATCCGCGGCGGCCGGGTGAAAGATCTGCCGGGCGTTCGCTATCACATCATCCGCGGCACCCTCGATACGCAGGGCGTCACGGGTCGCCGGCAACGGCGGTCCAAGTACGGCGCGAAGCGGCCGAAGTAGCGGAGAGCCTCAGTCATGTCCCGTCGCCGTGCCGCCGAGAAGCGCGATATTCTCCCCGATCCGAAATTCAACGATATCGTCATCACCAAGTTCACCAACGGCTTGATGAGCGAGGGGCGCAAGTCCGTCGCCGAGCGTATCGTCTACGGCGCGCTCGAGGCGATGGAAAAGAAGGCGCGGCAGGACCCGTTGAAGCTCTTCCACGAGGCGATTGAGAACGTCAAACCGGCGCTCGAGGTCCGCTCCCGCCGGGTCGGCGGCGCCACCTATCAGGTCCCGGTCGAGGTGCGGCCGAACCGCCGGCAGTCGCTGGCGATCCGCTGGATCGTCGATCTCGCACGCAAGCGCTCGGAGACGACGATGGTCGACCGACTGGCCGGCGAGCTTCTCGATGCCGCCAACAATCGCGGCGGCGCCGTCAAGAAGCGCGAAGATACGCATCGGATGGCGGAGGCCAACAAGGCCTTCTCGCACTATCGCTGGTGATCCGGACGAGGCCGTCGATCCATGCCCCGCACCACTCCGCTCGATCGTTACCGAAATATCGGCATCATGGCGCACATCGATGCCGGCAAGACGACGACGACCGAGCGCGTCCTCTACTACACCGGCAAGTCCTACAAGATCGGCGAGGTGCACGAAGGCACGGCGACGATGGACTGGATGGAGCAGGAGCAGGAGCGCGGCATCACCATCACCTCGGCGGCGACCACGTGCTTCTGGCGCGACCACCGCATCAACATCATCGACACGCCGGGACACGTCGACTTCACGATCGAGGTCGAACGCAGCCTGCGCGTGCTGGATGGCGCCGTCGCGGTGTTCGATTCGGTCGCCGGCGTCGAGCCGCAATCGGAGACGGTGTGGCGCCAGGCCGACAAATACGGCGTCCCGCGCCTCTGCTTCATCAACAAGATGGACCGCATCGGCGCCGACTTCCGCCGGTGCGTGGCGATGATCCGGGAGCGGCTCGGCGCCGTCCCGCTGGTGCTGCACCTGCCGGTCGGTGCCGAGGCCGATTTTTCGGGGGTCATCGATGTCGTCCGCATGCAGAGCCTCGTCTGGAAGGACGAGGCGCTCGGCGCCGAGTTTGTCGTCGGCCCGGTACCGGCGGCGCTCGCCGACGAGGCGGCGAAGGCCCGTGCGCAGCTCGTCGAACTTGCGGTCGAGCAGGACGAAGCGGCGCTGGAGGCATATCTCGACGGAACGGAGCCCGACCTCGAGACACTGATCGCCTGCATTCGCAAGGGCACGGTAAGTGGAACGTTCGTTCCGGTGCTGTGCGGCACGGCCTTCAAGAACAAGGGTGTGCAGCCGCTGCTCGATGCCGTCGTCGACTTCCTGCCGTCGCCCGTCGATGTCCCGCCGGTCAAGGGCGTCAGGCCGGGCAGCAACGAGGAGCTGGAACGCAGGGCGTCCGACGACGAGAAATTCTCGGCGCTGGCCTTCAAGATCATGAACGACCCGTTCGTCGGCACGCTCACCTTCGTTCGCGTCTACTCCGGTGTCGCTCAGTCGGGTGAGCAGGTCCAGAACACGGTCAAGGACAAGCCGGAGCGAATCGGCCGGATGCTCCTGATGCACGCCAATTCGCGCGAAGAGATCCGCGAGGCGCGCACGGGCGACATCATCGCCCTGCCCGGCCTGAAGCAGACGACGACGGGGGATACGCTCTCCGATCCGCGCCATCCGATCGTCCTTGAGCGGATGGAGTTTCCGGACCCGGTCATCGAGGTCGCGGTCGAGCCGAAAACCAAGGCCGACCAGGAAAAGATGGGAATGGCTCTCGCCCGCCTGGCCAACGAGGATCCCTCGTTCCGGGTCTCGACCGACAATGAGAGCGGGCAGACGGTGATCAAGGGGATGGGCGAACTGCACCTCGAAATTATCGTCGATCGCATGCGCCGCGAGTTCAAGGTCGACGCCAACGTCGGCCAGCCGCAGGTGGCATATCGCGAGACCATTTCCAGGCCGGCCGAGATCGACTATACCCATAAGAAGCAAACCGGCGGTGCCGGCCAGTTCGCCCGGATCAAGCTGCGCTTCGAGCCGTCGGAGCCGGGGTCGGGCTTCCAGTTCGAAAGCAAGATCGTCGGCGGCGCGGTGCCGCGGGAGTACGTGCCCGGCGTTCAGAAAGGCCTTGAGCAGGCCCGCGAGAACGGCGTCATCGCCGGCTTTCCGGTCATCGACTTCAGGGCAAGCCTGATCGACGGCGCCTACCACGACGTCGACTCCAGCGTGCTCGCCTTCGAGATCGCCGCCCGGGCCGCGTTCCGCGAAGGCCTGCCGAAGGCGGGGCCGAAGCTGCTGGAACCGGTGATGAATGTCGAGGTGGTGACGCCCGACGAGTACATGGGCGATATCATCGGCGACCTGAACAGTCGCCGCGGCCAGATCAGCGGCATGGACCAGCGCGGCAACGCCCGGGTGATCAATGCGCTGGTGCCGCTCGCAACGATGTTCGGGTACGTCAACACGCTCAGATCGATGAGCCAGGGGCGGGCGCAGTACACGATGCAGTTTGAGCGCTATGCGGACGTGCCGCAGCAGATTTCGGAAGAAGTGCGCCAGCGGCTGGCCGGCTAGCGGGCGGCTGAAGACAAGCGGAGCGCGAGGATATGGGCAAGGCGAAATTTCAGCGGACGAAGCCGCATTGCAACATTGGGACGATTGGTCATGTGGACCATGGGAAGACGACGTTGACGGCGGCGATTACGAAGGTGTTGGCGGAGGACGGCAAGGCGGAGTTTACGCCGTTCGACCAGATCGACAAGGCGCCGGAGGAGAAGGCGCGGGGGATTACGATTTCGACGGCGCATGTGGAGTACGAGACGGACAACCGGCACTATGCGCACGTGGATTGCCCGGGTCATGCCGACTACGTGAAGAACATGATTACCGGTGCGGCGCAGATGGACGGGGCGATTTTGGTGGTTTCGGCGGCGGACGGTCCGATGCCGCAGACGCGCGAGCACATCTTGCTGGCGCGGCAGGTGGGTGTGCCGGCGATCGTCGTGTACATGAACAAGACGGACATGGTCGACGATCCGGAGTTGTTGGAGCTGGTGGAGCTTGAGCTGCGGGAGCTGTTGTCGAGCTATGATTTTCCGGGCGACGACATTCCGATCGTCAAGGGCTCGGCGTTGGCGGCGCTGGAGGGGCGTGATCAGGAGCTCGGCAAGGAGTTCGATCCTGGCGTTGATGGCGGCGGTGGATGCGTACATTCCGCAGCCGGACCGGCCGAAGGACCAGCCGTTTCTGATGCCGATCGAGGACGTGTTCTCGATTTCCGGTCGCGGCACGGTGGTGACCGGCCGGGTCGAGCGGGGGATCGTCAAGGTCGGCGAGGAGGTGGAGATCGTCGGTCTGAAGGCGACGACGAAGACGGTGTGCACCGGCGTCGAGATGTTCCGCAAGCTGCTGGACCAGGGCGAGGCGGGGGACAACATCGGGGTGCTGTTGCGCGGCACCAAGCGCGAGGACGTGGAGCGCGGCCAGGTTTTGGCGAAGCCGGGGACGATCACGCCGCACACCAAGTTCACCTGCGAGGCGTATGTTCTGACCAAGGAGGAGGGCGGCCGGCACACGCCGTTCTTCACCAAGTACCGGCCGCAGTTCTATTTCCGGACGACGGACGTGACCGGGACGGTGGAGCTGCCGGAGGGCACGGAGATGGTGATGCCGGGCGACAACGTGTCGATGGAGGTCGAGCTGATCCAGCCGATCGCCATGGACGAGGGGCTGCGCTTCGCCATCCGCGAGGGCGGCCGCACCGTCGGCGCCGGCGTCGTCGCCAAAATCCTCAAATAACCGCTTGAGTGAGCGGACGAACGACACCGGCCGAGGGCGAAGAGAAACGATGGATAACCAGAACATACGAATTGGGCTGCGCGCGTTCGATCATCGCGTCCTCGACCAGTCGGCACGCGAGATCGTCAACACCGCGCGGCGCACCGGCGCCCGGGTGCGCGGCCCGATCCCGCTGCCGACGCGGATCGAGCGGTTCACGGTGCTGCGGTCGCCGCACATCGACAAGAAGTCGCGCGAGCAGTTCGAGATCCGCACCCACAAGCGGGTGCTCGACATCATCGATCCGACGCCGCAGACGGTTGACGCGCTGATGAAGCTCGACCTCGCCGCCGGCGTCGACGTCGAGATCAAGCTCTGAGGACCGGGATCATGCGAACCGGACTGATCGCGCAGAAGCTCGGCATGTCGCGCCTGTTCACCGCGGATGCGACGCACGTCCCGGTCTCGGTGCTGCGCGTCGACGGCTGCCAGGTGGTGGCGCAGCGGACGGACGAGAAGGACGGCTACTACCGCGCGTGCAGCTCGGCATCGGTGCGATCAAGGTGAAGAACGTGACGCAGCCGATGCGTGGTCATTTCGCCAAGGCCGGCGTCGAGCCGAAGCGCCGGCTGGTCGAATTCCGCGTCGATGCCGACGCCCTCGTCGATGTCGGCGCCGAGCTGTCTGTCGAGCATTTCGTGCCGGGCCAGAAGGTCGACGTCACCGGCGTGTCCATCGGCAAAGGCTTCGCCGGATCGATGAAGCGCCACAATTTCCACGGCCTGCGCGCCACCCACGGCGTGTCGATCAGCCACCGCAGCCACGGTTCCACCGGCAACCGCCAGGATCCCGGGACGCGTCTTCAAGGGCAAGAAGATGGCGGGTCACATGGGTGCGAAGCAGGTGACGGTGCAGAACCTCGAGGTCGTTCACACCGACGCCGAACGCGGGCTGATCCTGATCAAGGGCGGGGTGCCGGGAGCGAAGGGCGGGTTCGTCCTGATCAAGGATGCGGTGAAGAAGAAGGCGCCGGAGGGCCTGCCGCTGCCGGCGGCGATCCGCCGGGCGACCCGCGCCTGCGGCCGAAGCGACGGATGCGGCGGTCAGTGCTGCGGCGCCGGCCGGCGAGAGCAAGGAGTAGGCGGCGGTGGAGAGGGACGTCATCAATCTGGCGAGCGAGACGGTCGGGACCGTCGATCTGGACGACGCCATTTTTGCCGTCGCCGTCCGCCCCGACATCCTCGCGCGCACCGTCAACTGGCAGTTGGCGAAGCGGCGCGCCGGCACCCACAAGACGAAGCTGCGCGGCGAGGTCGCCCGCAGCACCAAGAAGCCGTTCAAGCAAAAGGGCACCGGCCGCGCCCGTCAGGGTTCGGCCAAGGGCCCGCACATGCGCGGCGGCGCCGTCGTCTTCGGCCCGCTGCCTCGGGATCACGCGACGGACCTGACCGAAAAAGGTGCGCCGGCTGGCGCTCAGGTGCGCGCTTGTCGGCGAAGCTCGCCGACGGCGACGCTGATCGTTCTCGACAAGGCGGAGCTGGCCGAGCCGAAAACGAAAGTGCTCGCCGCCTGCGTCGAAAAGCTCGGCTGGCAGAAGGCGCTGGTCATCGACGGCGCCGCCGTCGAGACGAACTTCGCAAAGGCGGCGCAGAACCTTGTCGGTGTCGACGTGCTGCCGACGCAAGGCGCCAACGTCTATGACATCCTCCGCCACGGGACGGTGGTTGTGACCCGCGCCGCGCTGGAGACACTGAAGGAGCGGCTCGCATGAGCAAGCCCTGGCGGCGGCGCGAGGTGAAGGTCGGCACGCAGCGCGCCTACGAGGTGGTGCGCCGGCCGGTGATCACCGAAAAGGCGACGCTGATTTCGGAGCACAATCAGGTCGTGTTTCTGGTCGCGATCGACGCATCGAAGCCGGAGATCAAGGCGTCGATCGAGAGGCTGTTCAAGGTCAAGGTGAAGGCGGTCAACACGCTGCGCCAGATCGGCAAGATCAAGCGGGTGCGCGGACGCCCGGGACAGCGGGCGGAGACCAAGAAAGCGATCGTCACCCTCGCCGAGGGACAATCGATCGACGTGACGACCGGGCTTTAGGGCGGAGCTGTAGCAGGCGATGGCACTCAAACAGTACAAGCCGACGACACCCGGCCAGCGCGGACTG
Source organism: uncultured Alphaproteobacteria bacterium (assembly GCA_963781645.1). Lineage (GTDB taxonomy): Bacteria > Pseudomonadota > Alphaproteobacteria > Rhodospirillales > Defluviicoccaceae > Defluviicoccus. The sequence goes on from CAWAGY010000012.1 coordinate 130,472, forward strand.
GTCCTCATCAATCGCGCCGGCCTGTGGAAGGGCAAGCCCGAGAAGGGCCTGACCGAGGGTCTGCGCGGGCACGGCGGCCGCAACAACCTCGGCCGGGTGACGGCGCGGCGGCGCGGCGGCGGCCACAAGCGCCGGTACCGCATCATCGACTTCAAGCGTCGCAAGATCGGACGTGCCGGCGGTCGTCGAACGGCTGGAATACGATCCGAACCGCACGGCGTTCATCGCCCTGATCCGCTACGAGGACGGAGAGCTGGCCTACATCTTGGCGCCGCAGCGGCTGGCGGTGGGCGATACGGTGATCGCCGGTCGGGGCGCCGACATCAAGCCCGGCAATGCATTGCCGATGCAGAACATTCCGGTCGGCACGATCATCCACAACGTCGAGATGAAGCGCGGCAAGGGCGGCCAGATCGCGCGCTCGGCCGGAACCTACGCGCAGCTGATCGGCAAGGACCAGGGGTATGCGCAGCTGCGGCTGAACTCCGGCGAACTGCGGATGGTGCGGGCGGAGTGCATGGCGACGATCGGCGCCGTCTCCAATCCCGACCAGCAGAACATCAAGATCGGCAAGGCCGGCCGATCCCGCTGGCTCGGCAAGCGGCCGAGCGTTCGCGGCGTGGCGATGAACCCGATCGATCACCCGCACGGCGGCGGCGAGGGCAAGACCTCGGGTGGCCGTCATCCGGTGACCCCCTGGGGCAAGCCGACCAAGGGCAAACGGACCCGCAACAACAAGCGCACCGACGCGATGATCATGCGGCGTCGGCACCGCGACAAGTAGCGCAAGGGAGGGCAAGGGTGCCCCGATCGGTATGGAAAGGGCCGTTTGTCGACGGCTATCTGTTGCAGAAGGCGGAAACGGTGCGCGGTGCCAAGCGCAACGAGATCATCCGCACCTGGTCGCGGCGCTCGACGATCATTCCGCAGTTCGTCGGGCTGACCTTCGGGGTCCACAACGGCAAGAAGTTCGTGCCGGTTCTGGTCACCGAGAACATGGTCGGGCACAAATTCGGCGAGTTTTCGCCGACCCGGATGTTCCACGGTCACTCCGGCGACAAGAAGGCGAAGAGAGCGTAAGCCATGGGAAAGCCGGCGAATAAGCGGCGATTGGCGGAGAACGAGGCGGAAGCCTCGGCATCGCAGCTGCGGGTGAGCCCGCGCAAGCTGAACCTCGTCGCCCAGCTCATCCGTGGCAAGGCGTGCGGCCGGGCGCTGGCGGAATTGCAGTTCTGCCGGCGCCGGATCGCCCAGGACGTGCGCAAGGTGCTGCAGTCGGCGATCGCCAACGCCGAGAACAATCACCAGCTCGACGTCGACCGCTTGTTCGTCGCCGAGGCGACGGTCGGCAAAACGCTGGTGATGAAGCGGTTCACGCCGCGCGCCCGCGGCCGTGCCGCCCGCATCGAGAAACCGTTCAGCCAGCTGCGCGTGGTGCTGCGCGAACAGCAAGAGGAGGCCCGCTGATGGGGCAGAAGGTCAGCCCTATCGGGCTCCGCCTCGGCGTCAACCGGACGTGGGATTCCCGCTGGTTCGCCGACGAGAACTATGCCGAGTTGCTGCACGAGGACCTGAAGATCCGCAAGTTCCTGCAGAAGCGGCTGCAGCAGGCGGGGGTGTCGCGGATCGTCATCGAACGACCGGCGAAGAAGGCCCGGGTGACCATCCACACCGCCCGTCCGGGCGTGGTCATCGGCAAGAAGGGCGCCGACATCGAAAAGATCCGCCAGGAGCTGGCGAAGCTGACGAACGGCGACGTGCATTTGAACATCGTCGAGATCCGCAAGCCGGAGATCGACGCCAAGCTGGTCGCCGACGGCATCGCCCAGCAGCTGGAGCGGCGGGTCTCGACTCGTCGGGCGATGAAGCGGGCGGTCCAGTCGGCGATCCGGCTCGGCGCGCAGGGCATCCGCATCAACTGCGGCGGTCGCCTCGGCGGCGCCGAAATTGCCCGCACCGTCTGGTATCGCGAAGGCCGGGTGCCGCTGCACACGTTGCGCGCTCACGTCGACTACGGCGCGGCGACGGCGAAGACGACCTACGGCGTCTGTGGCGTCAAGGTATGGATCTATAAGGGCGACATCATGGTTCACGATCCGATGGCGGTCGACAAGCGCGCCACGGATCAGCAGACCACGCGCTGAGCCGGGAACGAGGAACGGACGCAAGAGATGCTCAGCCCAAAACGCACGAAGTACCGCAAGCAGCACAAGGGCCGGATTCACGGCCAGGCGAAGGGTGCGACGGAGTTGAATTTCGGCACCTTCGGCCTGAAAGCGATGCAGCCCGACCGCATCACCGCGCGCCAGATCGAGGCGGCGCGCCGTGCGATCACCCGGTTCATGCGGCGCACCGGCCGCGTGTGGATCCGCATCTTCCCCGATGTCCCGGTGTCGACCAAACCGGCCGAGGTGCGCATGGGCGGCGGCAAGGGAGCCCCCGAATACTGGGTGTGCCGGGTTAAACCGGGTCGCATCATGTTCGAGGTGGACGGCGTATCGCGTGACGTTGCACGGCAGGCGCTGCAACTGGCGGCGGCGAAGCTGCCGATCCGCACGCGCTTCATCGGCCGTGTCGGCGAGGAGGACGAGCGCCAATGAAGACGGCGGATCTGCGGGCGAAGACGGACGACGAGCTGGTCGAGCAGTTGCACCAGTTGCGCAAGGAGGCGTTCAACCTGCGCTTTCAGGTGGCGAGCGGCCAGCTCGAGAACACCGCCCGGCGGCGTCAGGTGCGACGCGGCATCGCCCAGGTCAAGACCATTCTCGGCGATCGTCGGCGGAAGTCGGCGACGGCCAAGGCGTAAGGGACACATCAGGCGATGCCGAGACGCGTATTGCAAGGCGTGGTGGTGAGCGACAAGGCGGAGAAGACGATCGTCGTCCTCGTCGAGCGTCGGGTTATGCACCCGATCTACAAGAAGTTCATCCGCCGCTCGAAGAAGTACATGGCGCACGACGAAACCAACGCCTGCAAGGCAGGAGATGTCGTGCGCATCCGCGAATGCCGGCCGTTGTCACGGCGCAAGCACTGGGAAGTGTTTACCGAATCGGCGTGATCGCGGCGTGGAGGAGAGAAGGTAAGACCATGATCCAAGTCGAAACGAACTTGGACGTCGCCGACAATTCGGGAGCCCGGCGGGTGCAGTGCATCCGCGTGCTCGGTGGTTCGCGGCGCAAGTATGCCTCCGTCGGCGACATCATCGTCGTCTCGGTGAAGGACGCCATCCCGCGCGGGCGCGTCAAGAAGGGCGAAGTCACACGTGCCGTCGTCGTCCGGACGGCCAAGGATATCCGCCGCGCCGACGGCTCGGTGATCCGCTTCGACCGCAACGCGGCGGTGCTTATCAACAAGCAGGGCGAGCCGATCGGCACCCGCATCTTCGGCCCGGTGACCCGTGAGCTGCGCTCGAAGGGCTACATGAAGATCATCTCCCTGGCACCGGAGGTGCTGTGATGGCGATGATGAAGATCAAGAAGGGTGACCGGGTGATCGTTCTCACCGGCCGCTCGAAGGGCAAGATCGGCGAGGTGCTGAAGGTGATGCCGAAGGAAAGTCGCGCCCTCGTTCAGGGCGTGAACATCGTCAAGCGGCACGTCCGCGCAAGCATGCGCACGCAGGGCGGGATCGTCGAGCAGGAGGCGCCGATCGCGATCTCCAATCTCGCGCATCTCGATCCGAAGACGAGCAAGCCGACGCGCGTCGGGTTCCGCTTCCTCGAAGACGGCCGCAAAGTCCGCTTCGCCAAGCGGTCCGGCGAGATCATCGACAGATAGGGGGCGAGGTCGATGTCACGCCTGCGCGACCACTACAATGAGACTGTTCGCGGCATCATGCAGGAGCAGTTCCGCTACGCCAATCCGATGGAGGTGCCGCGCATCACCAAGGTCGTGCTCAATATGGGCGTGGGCGAAGGGGTGCAGGACCGCAAGAAGGTCGATGCGGCGGTCGGCGACATGACGCTGATCGCCGGTCAGAAGCCGGTGATCGCCCGGGCGAAGCAGTCGATCGCCGGATTCAAGCTGCGCGCAGGGCATGGCGATCGGCTGCAAGGTGACGCTGCGCCGCGAGCGGATGTACGAATTCCTCGACCGCCTGATCACCATCGCTTTGCCGCGCGTCCGCGATTTTCGCGGGCTGTCGCGCAAGAGCTTCGACGGCCGCGGTAACTTCGCGATGGGCGTGAAGGAGCAGATCATCTTTCCGGAGATCTCCTACGACAAGGTGGACGAGATTCGCGGCTTCGACATCGTGATCTGTACCACCGCCAAGAGGGACGCCGAAGCACAGGCGCTTCTGAAGGCGTTCGATATGCCCTTCGTCAACTGAAGGGGTTCGGGGACCGAAATGGCGAAAAAGAGTCTGTACGAGCGGAACGAGAAGCGGAAGCGGTTGGCGGCCCAGTTCGCCAACAAGCGCGAGCACCTGAAAAAGCTGGCGAACGACCAGACGCGGACTCCCGAGGATCGCTTCCTCGCGCGGCTGAAGCTGGCGGAGCTGCCGCGCAACGCATCACCGACGCGCGTTCGCCTGCGCTGCAACCTGACCGGCCGGCCGCGGGGCAATTACCGCAAGTTCGGCCTGTCGCGCATCGCCCTGCGGGACCTGGCTTCGGCCGGGCAGATTCCCGGCATGGTCAAGGCGAGCTGGTAGGAGCCGGCCGATGTCGATGACCGATCCGCTCGGCGACATGCTCACCCGCATCCGCAACGGCCAGCGGGCACGCAAGGGCTCGATCGTCGCACCGGCGGCGAAACTTCAGGTCCACGTCCTCGACGTGCTGCAGCGCGAAGGATACATCCGCGGCTACAGCCGCTATGAGGTGCGGCCGGGGATCGACGAGCTCAAGATCGAGCTGAAGTATCACGAGGGCGAACCGGTGATCCGCGAGATTGCCCGCGTCTCCAAGCCGGGCCGGCGGGTCTACTCGAAAATCAAGGATCTGCCGCGCGTGTACAACGGCCTCGGCGTCGCCATCCTGTCAACGCCGCGCGGCGTCATCTCCGATGCCGAGGCGAGGGACGCACACGTCGGCGGCGAAGTGCTGTGCAAGGTATTCTGATTTTGCGGTGGCGGAGGCGACCATGTCGCGCGTAGGCAAGCACCCGGTCGCGGTTCCGGACGGCGTCGACGGTCGTGATCGAGGGGCAGCGCATTTCGGCGGAGGGTCGCCGCGGGACCCTCGCGCGGGTGATGATGGACGAGGTGACTTTGAGCCGAGGGGACGACGGCATCGTCGTCCGTCCGCGCGACGACTCGCTGCGCGCCCGCATGATGTGGGGAACGGCGCGGACGCTCGTAGCGAACTCTGGTGACCGGCGTTGCCACCGGCTTCAGCCGCAGGCTGGACATCACCGGCGTCGGCTACCGGGCGCAGGTGCAGGGCAAGCAACTGGTGCTGCAGCTCGGCTACAGCCACGAAGTCCGTTACGATATCCCGGACGGCGTCAAGATCGAGTGCCCCGATCAGACGCACATCGTCGTCAGTGGCGTCGACAAACAGCTGATCGGACAGGCGGCGGCTGAAATCCGCGCGTTCCGGCCGGTCGAGCCGTACAAGGGCAAGGGCATCAAGTACGACAACGAGTTGGTCGTGCGCAAGGAAGGCAAGAAGAAATAGTCATGGCGACGGCAGAACAGCTCTTTGAACGCCGCAAGCGGCGCAATCGGTTCCGCCTGGTCAGTCGCGCCGGGGGCCGGCCGCGACTGACGGTGTTTCGCTCCAATCAGCATATCTATGCCCAGGTCATTGACGATCGCGGCGGGCGCACGCTGGCGCAGGCATCAACGGTGGAAGAGGCGGTCAGGGAGCAGCCTGATCCCGGCGGGGCCGAACTCGCCGGGCGGGTCGGCAGGTTGGTCGCCGAGCGGGCGCTTGCCGCCGGTGTCACCAAGGTTGTCTTCGATCGCGGCGGCTACCGCTATCACGGTCGGGTCAAGGCCCTCGCGGACGCTGCCCGCGAAGCCGGACTCGCTTTCTAGGAGGACTCCGAGACATGGCGCGAAATCCGGGCGGCGGCCGGCGAGGCGGCGGCGATCGCGACCGCGACCGCGACCGCGGTGGCCAGTCGGGCGAGGAACAGGAATTCACCGACAAGCTGGTTGCGATCAATCGGGTGGCCAAGGTGGTCAAAGGCGGCCGGAGGTTCTCGTTCGCCGCCCTTGTCGTCGTCGGTGACGGCCGCGGCCGGGTGGGCTTCGGCACCGGCAAGGCCCGCGAGGTCCCCGAGGCCATCCGCAAGGCGACCGACCATGCGAAGAACCACCTGATCCGGGTGCCGTTGCGCGACGGCCGCACCCTTCATCACGACGTTCAGGGTCATTATGGGGCCGGCCAGGTGGTCGTGCGCGCGTCGCCACCCGGCACCGGCGTCATCGCCGGGGGGCCGATGCGGGCGGTTTTCGAAACGATGGGCGTACAGGACGTTGTCGCCAAGTCGATCGGGACGTCCAATCCCCACAACATGGTCAAGGCGACCTTCGCCGCGCTGAAAAATTGCTTCTCGCCGCGGGCGGTGGCGTCTAGGCGCGGCAAGCGCGTCGGCGAAATCATCTCCCGGCGCACCGATCCGTCGCCGGCCGAACGCGCACGGAGCTGAGGCGATGGCGGATGCGGCAGGACGGCGGGTACGAGTAACGCAGGTGCGGAGCCCGATCGGTCGGCAGAAGGATCAGCGGGCGACCTTGATCGGCCTCGGGTTGAACAAGCTTAATCGGTCGCGCGATCTCGAGGATACGCCTCGGTGCGCGGTATGATCGACAAGGTCAGACACTTGATCCGTGTCGACGAGGCCGGCTGACGGCGCCCATGGCGCGGGATTTTGCTGATGGCGCCGATGGCGCCTGGTGCGGGTGACAGATGAAGCTGAACGAGATCAAGGACAACCCGGGGGCGACCCGGCCGCGCAAGCGGATCGGCCGCGGCATCGGCTCGGGCATGGGCAAGACCGCGACGAAGGGACACAAGGGCCAGAAGGCGCGGAGCGGCGGCAATCCGGCCATCGGCTTCGAGGGCGGCCAGATGCCGTTGCACCGGCGCCTGCCGAAGCGCGGCTTCAAGAATCCCTTCCGCCTCACTTACGCCGAAGTCAATGTCGGGCGGGTGCAGAAGGCGATTGATGACGGCCGCCTCGACGCGACGGTGGCGATCGACGAGATCGGCCTGCAAAAGGCGGGGCTGTTCAAGCGTCGTCACGACGGTGTGCGGCTTCTGGCCAAGGGCACGCTGACGGCGAAGATCGAGCTGGCAGTGACGGGCGCATCGAAGGCGGCGATCGAGGCGGTTGAGCGGGCGGGCGGCACGGTCGCCGTCAGCAATCCGAAGAAGGAAGCCGCTGCAGCAACGGCCGAAGGCGCCGGGTCGGCCGGCTGAGCGGGACGGGAGCGGGAGCCATGCCCTCTGCGGCGGAACAACTGGCCGCGAATTTCAACTTCGGCGCCTTTGCCAAGGCGACGGAGCTGCGCAAGCGCATCTGGTTCACCCTCGCCGCACTGATCGTCTACCGGCTCGGCACCTACATTCCGCTGCCGGGCATCGACCCGGTGGTCATCAGCGACGTCTTCGCCCGGCAGGCCGGCGGCATCCTCGGCATGTTCAACATGTTTGCGGGCGGTGCCTTGCAGCGGATGACGATCTTCGCCCTCAACATCATGCCGTATATCTCGGCCTCCATCATCATTCAGCTGATGACGGCGGTGGTGCCGAGCCTCGAGGCGATCAAGAAGGAGGGCGAGAGCGGCCGGAAAAAGCTCAATCAGTACACGCGCTATCTGACGGTGCTGATTACCGTCGGCCAGGCCTACGGGCTGGCGGTCGGGCTCGAGGGCATGCGTTCGTCGCTGGGCTCGGCGGTGATCGACCCCGGCCTGTTCTTCCGGTTCACGACCGTGATCACGCTGCTCGGCGGCACCATGTTCCTGATGTGGCTGGGCGAGCAGATCACCGCGCGGGGTATCGGCAACGGCATCTCTTTGATCATCTTTGCCGGGATCGTTGCGCATTTTCCCCATTCCGTCGCGGCAACGCTGGAACTCGGCCGCACCGGCGCGCTGTCGACGCCGGTCATCATCGGCATGCTGATCCTCGTCATCGCCGTCGTCTTCTTCGTGGTCTTCGTCGAACGGGCGCAGCGGCGCATCGTCATCCAGTATCCCAAGCGCCAGGTCGGCATGCGCATCACCGGCGGCGAGAGCTCGCATCTGCCGCTGAAGATCAACACGTCGGGCGTCATCCCGCCGATTTTCGCGTCATCGCTGCTCCTGATGCCGATTACCCTCATCGGGTTCATGGCGGGTAGCGGACCGGCGTGGCTGTCCACCGTCTCCGCCTATCTCGGCCACGGACAGCCGCTTTATCTCCTGCTCTACGTCGCGCTGATCATCTTCTTCGCCTTCTTTTATACCGCGGTCGTGTTCAACCCGGCGGAAACCGCCGACAACCTGAAGAAGTATGGCGGCTTCATTCCCGGCATCCGCCCCGGCAAGAACACCGCCGACTATCTCGACCGCGTCCTGACCCGGCTGACGGTGCTCGGCGCCGGCTATCTCGCGATCGTCTGCATCTTGCCGGAGATCCTGATTTCCCGGTTCGCCATTCCGTTCTATTTCGGCGGCACCAGCCTGCTTATCGTCGTCACCGTCACCATGGACACGGTGGCGCAGGTGCAGTCGCATCTCCTCGCGCATCAATACGAAGGCCTGATCAAGAAGGCTAAACTGAAGGGGAGGCGGTGATGAATTTGGTTTTGCTGGGTCCGCCCGGCAGCGGCAAGGGAACCCAGGCCAAGCGGCTGGTGGAGGCGTTCGGCATCGTCCAGTTGTCGACGGGCGAGATGCTGCGGTCGGAGGTCGCCGCGGGTAGCGAAATCGGCGGCAAGGCGGATGCGATCATGAAAGCGGGCGGGCTGGTCCCGGACGACGTCATCATCGGCATCATGGACAGCCGCCTCGACCAGCCCGACTGCAAAAACGGCTTCATCCTCGACGGCTTTCCGCGCACCGTGCCGCAGGCGCAAGGCCCTCGATGCGATGCTGACGCGCAAGTCGCTCGCGCTCGACCTGGTGGTCTCGCTCGATGTCGACGATGAAGCGATGGTCGAACGGATTTCCGGCCGCTATTCGTGCGCCAAGTGCGGCGCCGGCTATCACGACAGCTTCCAGCGGCCGAAGATCGAAGGCGTCTGCGACGTCTGCGGCAGTCGCGAATTCGTCCGCCGCAAGGACGACAACGCCGAGACGGTCAGGCAGCGGCTGAAGGCGTACCACGCCCAGACGGAGCCGATCATCGCCTATTACGCGGCGAAGGGGCTGGTGCGGCACGTCGATGGCATGGGAGCGATCGACGACGTTACGACGCGCCTTCGCGGCGCCGTGTCCGAACAACGTGTTGACTGAGGGGGGACGGTGCCTATAATGCCGACCCCACGTTTAGCGGCAATTTGCCGAATCTTTCCTTACAACCTGATGACGATGAGGCGTTCGTGGCGCGCGTTGCTGGCGTAAACATTCCGACGCAAAAGCGCGTCGAGATCGCATTGACCTATATTCACGGCGTCGGCAGGAAGATCGCAAGGGAGATCTGCGGCCGGGTCGGCATTCCGCCGCAGCGGCGCGTTCACGAATTGACCGACGCGGAAGTGCTGAAGATCCGCGAGATGATCGACCGCGAATACAAGGTGGAGGGCGATCTCCGCCGCGACGTGGCGATGAACATCAAGCGGCTGATGGATCTCGGGTGCTATCGCGGGCTCCGGCATCGCCGCGGTCTGCCGGTGCGCGGCCAGCGGACCCATACCAATGCGCGGACGCGCAAGGGACCGGCGAAGCCGATCGCCGGCAAGAAAAAAGTGACGAAGTAGTAAGGGGGGCAGAGACCGCGCATGGCCAAGGCAGCGACGCAGCGTCCGAAGCGGAAGGAGCGCCGGAACATCGTGTCCGGCGTCGCCCACATCAACGCTTCGTTCAACAATACGACGATCACCATTACCGATGTGCAGGGAAATGCCATCGCCTGGTCCTCGTCCGGCGCCCAGGGGTTCAAGGGATCGCGGAAGTCGACGCCCTATGCGGCGCAGGTCGCGGCCGAGGATGCCGGCCGCAAGGCCCAGGACTTCGGCATGAAGACGCTCGAGGTGCAGGTCAAGGGACCGGGGGCGGGGCGGGAGTCGGCCTTGCGGGCCTTGCAGGCGGTGGGATTCACGATCACCGCGATCCGTGACGTCACTCCGATCCCCCACAACGGCTGCCGGCCGCGGAAACGGCGGCGCGTGTAGAAGGCGATAGCCGGGGACATTTGAACAGCCGAAAGGAGCCCGTCGGGCTTCCTTCATTCCTGGCGGCTGCGAGCAGCAGTGGCCAGGACCGGCATGTTGAGCGAGAGGTCGCACCGTGATTTAAAGGAATTGGCAGGGCTTGATCAAACCTACCAAGCTGGAAGTGGTATCCGGGCCGGATCCGCGCCGGATGGCGACGATCATTGCGGAACCGCTCGAACGCGGGTTCGGCCTGACCCTCGGCAACGCGCTGCGGCGCGTGCTGCTGTCGTCGCTGCAGGGGGCGGCGGCCACCGCCATCCGCATCGACGGTGTCCTGCACGAGTTCTCGACGATTCCGGGGGTTCGCGAGGACGTCACCGATATCATCCTCAACATCAAGACCCTTGCGCTGCGCATGGGCGGTGAGGGGCCAAAGCGCGTCACCCTGACGGCGACCGGCCCGGGCGAGGTGTCGGCAGGGATGATCGCCACCGGCCACGACATCGAGGTGATGAACCCGGATCTCGTCATCTGCACGCTCGACGACGGGGCGCGGCTGTCGATGGAACTCGTCGTCGAGAGCGGTAAGGGCTACGTGCCCGCCGGCAGCAGTCACAGCGAGGACGCGCCGATCGGCCTGATCCCGATCGACGCAATCTACTCGCCCGTCCGCAAGGTCGCCTACAAGGTCGAGAATACCCGCGTCGGGCAGGTCACCGACCACGACAAGCTGTTGCTGGAAGTGGTGACCAACGGCGCGGTAACGCCTGAGGATTCGCTCGCCCTCGCTGCCCGCATCCTGCAGGATCAGCTGCAGCTTTTCATCAACTTCGAAGAACCGCAAGCGGCGATCGAGGACGAACGCAAGGACGAGCTGCCGTTCAACCGCAACCTCTTGCGCAAGGTCGACGAGCTCGAACTTTCGGTCCGCTCCGCCAACTGCCTGAAGAACGACAACATCATCTACATCGGCGATCTCGTGCAGAAGACCGAGGCGGACATGCTCCGAACTCCCAATTTCGGCCGCAAGTCGCTCAACGAGATCAAGGAAGTGCTGTCGCAGATGGGGTTGTCACTCGGCATGGAGATTTCCAACTGGCCGCCGGACAACATCGAGGATCTGGCCAAGCGGCTCGAAGAACCGTACTGAGTGAGGACATCGTTTCATGCGCCATCGCCTGAGCGGCCGCAAGCTCGGCCGCACCTCGACCCATCGGATGGCGATGTTCGCCAACATGACGGCGTCGCTGATCCGCCACGAACAGATCGTCACGACGCTGCCGAAGGCAAAGGAACTGCGCCGCTTCGCCGACCGGATGATCACGCTCGGTAAGCGCGGCGGCCTGCATGCCCGCCGGCAGGCGGCGTCCTTTTTGCGCGACGACGTTCTCGTCGGCAAGGTGTTCGGGCCGCTGGCCAGCGCTACGGCGGTCGCGCCGGCGGCTACACCCGCGTCCTCAAGATGGGATTCCGCTACGGCGACAATGCGCCGCTCGCGGTCATCGAGTTCGTCGACCGCGACCCGGCGGCAAAGGGCGCCGAGGATCGCGCCCGCGACGCTGCCGAGAAGGCGGCCGCCGAAAGCGCGGAGGACTGAGGGCCGTCACCGGCGGCCCCATCGTCGGCTCCCGAGACGGGCTCCGGCCGGCTGACGCCCTCGAAACCGGGCGTCCGCCGGCACGTCGCCGGCGACGCTCAGGCCGGCAACGGGGACGCCATGAGCACGCTGTTCGAACCGCTCGCCCCACGCCCGCTCGCCGACCGTCTCCGGCCGGCGAAGCTCGCCGACGTCGTCGGCCAGGACCACCTGCTCGCTGAGGACGGCCCGCTCGGGCGGATGATCGCGGCGCGACAGCTCACCTCGATGATCCTGTGGGGGCCGCCCGGCACCGGCAAGACGACGATCGCCCGGCTTCTCGCGGATGTGTCGGACCTGCGGTTTCGTGCCGTTGTCGGCGGTGTTTTCGGGCGTCGCCGATCTTCGCCGGATCTTCGAGGACGCGCGCAAGGAGCGCGCCGCCGGCCGTGGGACGCTGCTTGTTCATCGACGAGATCCATCGCTTCAACCGGGCTCAGCAGGACGGCTTCCTGCCGTATGTCGAGGACGGCACCGTCGTCTTGGTCGGTGCGACGACGGAGAACCCGTCCTTCGAGCTGAACGCGCCCCTCTTGTCGCGCTGCCGGGTTCTCGTGCTCCGTCGCCTCGACGATGCTGCCCTCGATTGCATTCTCCGCCGCGCCGAAGCCGACCTCGGCCGCGCGCTTGCCCCTCGATGCAGAGGCGCGCGCCGCGCTCCGGGCGATGGCCGATGGCGACGGCCGCTACCTGCTCAATCTCGTCGAGGTGCTGGCGGTGCTGCCGGCGACGACCGCGCCGCTCGATCCCGCCGGGCTCGCCCGCACCGTCGAGCGTCGGCTGCCGCTTTACGACAAGGCGGAAGAAAGCCACTACAACCTGATCAGCGCGCTTCATAAGTCGCTGCGCGGCTCGGACGCGGACGCCGCCCTTTACTGGTTTGCCCGGATGATCGCCGGCGGCGACGATCCGCACTACATCGCCCGCCGCCTCGTCCGCTTCGCCGCCGAGGATGTCGGCCTCGCCGATCCGGCGGCGCTGCCGCAGACCATCGCCGCCTGGCAGGCCTACGAGCGTCTCGGCTCGCCGGAAGGCGAACTGGCGCTGGTGCAGGCGGTTCTCTACCTGGCGACCGCGCCCAAGTCGAACGCCGCCTATCGGGCGGAGAAGGCGGCGGCGCGGACGGCGCGGGAGGCCGGCTCGCTGATGCCGCCGAAGCACATCCTGAATGCGCCGACCCGGCTGATGCGGGACCTCGGTTACGGCGCCGGCTATGCCTATGACCACGACGAACCCGACGCCTTTTCCGGACAAAATTATTTTCCGGACGAGTTGCCCCGGCAGCGCTTCTACCGGCCGACCGACCGCGGCTTCGAGAAGGAGATCGCCCGCCGGCTCGCCCACTGGGAGGCGCTGCGCCGGCAGCGGTCGGGCGGCTGAGCCGCAACGCATCGAAGAGCCGGACGTCGAGCCGGGCCCGAGGCCCCGCGGAGATGGGCGGCGGCGTCACGCTGGTGCCGGTCGCCGCCGATGATGCGGGACTCAGGATCGATCGCTGGTTCAAGCGCCACTATCCCGAGGTGACGCACGGCCGGTTGGAGAAATGGCTCCGCCTCGGCCACGTCCGCATCGACGGCCGGCGGGCGAAGGCGGGCGACCGGCTGGCAGCCGGCATGCACGCTCAGGGTCCCTCCGCGTCCCGCCGCAGCCTGGCCAACGACCCGTCTTCAGCGCCGCTGCGCCCTCCGGTTGCGCTCGATGCCGAGGAGGCGGCGGAGCTGCAGGCGCGGGTGCTGCACATCGATCCGTTCGTCCTCGTCCTCGACAAGCCGGCCGGACTCGCCGTTCAGGGCGGCAGCAAGGTCGGCCGGCATCTGGACGCGATGCTCGATGCGCTCGCGTTCGGAGGCGAGCGGCCGCGTCTCGTCCATCGCCTCGACCGCGATACCTCGGGCGTCCTCGTCCTCGCCCGCTCCGCCGCCGCCGCGCAGCACGCTGACCGCCGCTTTTCGCGGCAAGGCGGTGCGCAAGCTCTACTGGGCGGTGGTCGCCGGCGTTCCATCGCCGCCGGAGGGGCGCATCGCTCTGCCGCTGGCAAAGACCGGCGGCGCCGGGGGCGAGAAGATGGTCGCGACGAAATACAAGGCCGGACAGCAATCACCGAATACCGCCTCGTCGACCACGCCGGCCGCCGCGCCGCCTGGCTCGCGCTCGAACCGCTCACCGGCCGCACCCACCAGTTGCGGGCGCACATGGCGGCCCTCGGTACGCCGATCCTCGGCGACGGCAAGTACGGCGGTGCCGCCGCGTTCCTGTCCGGCACCGATGTCGTCCGGCAGTTGCATCTGCATGCCCGCACCGTCGTCCTGCCGCACCCGGAGGTGCGGCTGTCTGACGGTCTCGGCGCCGTTGCCGCCGCATCTTCTCGCCACGTTCCGCTTTCTCGGCTTCGCCGAGGACGATCCCGAGGCCGGACGTCGGGGTGCGGATGCCGCTCTCACGCCGCCGTTGGCCGTCCTCATCGCCGCTCGCCACGCACGAGGAGGGGTTGAGCGGCCCCTTCCAGCCGGCTACATCAGCGGGGAGACGGCGCCGGGCGGCTGGCCCCGACCGAGGGACGCGAGGAGCAGGCGATGGCCAGATATACCGTACCGAATGAATTCTGGGTTGAACCGCTGGCAACTTTAAAGCGTATCCAGGACGAGATTAACCGCGCCTTCGGCGACGACTACGTCGCCCGCGAGGCGGAATTTCCTCTCGTCAACATCTGGCGCGGCGAGGACGGCATCGTCGTTACCGCCCAGGTGCCGGGCGTGCCGCTGGACGCGCTCGACCTCACCGTCCACCAGAATACGTTGACGATCAAAGGTAAGCGTGATCTGCAAAGGCCGGAGGGCGAGGTGAGTTTCCATCGCCGCGAGCGCGCCGCCGGCCCGTTCGCCCGCACCATCGCCCTGCCCTTCAATGTCGATCCCGAAAAGGTTCGGGCGTCCGCCGACTGCGGCATCCTGACCGTCGAGTTGCCGCGTCCGGAAACCGACAAGCCGCGTAAGATCAACATCAGTAAGCTGTGACGGAGGCCAGGATCATGACCGATTCCATGGGCGCATCCGAACAACCCCGGCTGCGTTTTCCGCCGAAACAACCCATACACGGCCGGTGCAGCGGCCGGTCGCCGATATCTACGAGAGCAAGGAGTTGCTCGTCGTCGTCCTCGAGTTGCCGGGCGTCGATGCCGACGGTCTCAACGTGACGCTCGACAAGCGCATGTTGACGGTGTCGGGACGTTCGACCGCGGGCGCCCCCAAGGGATGCGCGCTTACCCTCAGCGAATATCGGGTTGCCGATTTCGAGCGTTCGTTTACCTTGGCGGAGACGATCGATACCGACCACATCGAGGCCAATCTAAAGGACGGGGTTCTCAAGGTGACTCTGCCGAAGGCCGGCCCGGCGCCGGCACGGACGATCCACGTCAACGCCGGCTGACGCCGACGGCGGCCGAGGAGGCGATCGATGGACATCCGCGACCTGATGCCGTGGAACTGGCCGCGCGGGGAGGCGGGCGAGGCTCGGCCGGTGGCGAGGAATCGCTGAAGGTTCTGCAGACCGACATCAACCGTGCCTTCGAGAGCTTCTGGCGCTCCTTCTCGGTGCCGACGATCCACGCAAACTGGGGGATGACGGTGGATCGCGGCGGCCCGCCGATCGACCTCGTCGAAACCAATGGGGAGATCGAGGTCACCGCCGAGATGCCGGGCCTGGAGGAAGGTGACATCGAGATCGCGATCTCGGACGACATGTTGACGATCAAGGCGGAAAAGCATGCGCGCCACGATCGTCAGGGGTCCGGGTTACCGGATCAACGAGCGCTGCTACGGGACGATCCAGAGGACGGTGGTGCTGCCGGCGCCGGTCGATCCGGATCGGGTTAAGGCGTCATTCCATAACGGCGTGCTGACCGTCGTCGTGCCGAAGGTGCCGGCGCCGTCAGAGGACATCAGACGTATCGTCGTCAACAAGGGCTGATCCCGGCCGGCAGCGTCCGCGTCAAATGACTTCGAGAATCTCCATGAGGCGTGTCGGCAGGATTTATTCAACTGGTCTTGGCCGCCGTGTTCCTCGTGTCGCCTGTCGCACCGCCGGTTCGCGCGCAGCTTCCGGGCCAGACCTACGGGGGCGCCGTCCCGACACTCGCGCCGCTGCTCGAGCGGGTGACCCCGGCGGTGGTCAATATCTCCGTCGTTTCCCATTCGCCGGTGGTCGACAATCCGCTGCTGCGCGATCCCTTTTTCCGCCGCTTCTTCAATATCCCGGATCAGGCCCCGCACGAACGGACGCAGATCAGCGCCGGCTCCGGCGTCATCGTCGACGCCGCCCGCGGACTCGTGTTAACCAATTATCACGTCGTCGCCAACGGCATCGAGATCTTCGTCACCCTGAAGGACCGCCGGCGGCTGAAGGCGCAGCTCGTCGGCAGCGACGAGGCGACCGACATCGCGCTCCTCCGCGATAGATGCGCGTGATCTCGTCGACGTGCCGTTCGGCGAATTCGAGCCAGCTCAAGGTCGGCGATTTCGTCGTCGCCATCGGCAATCCCTTCGGTCTCGGCCAGACGGCGACATCCGGCATCGTCAGCGCCCTCGGTCGCGGCGGCCTCAAGGTCGGCGGCTACGAGGACTTCATCCAGACCGACGCCTCGATCAATCCCGGCAACTCCGGCGGCGCCCTGGTCGATCTGCACGGCGAGCTCGTCGGCATCAACTCGGCCATCCTCTCGCCCGGCGGCGGCAATATCGGCATCGGCTTCGCGGTGCCGAGCAACATGGCGCACGCGGTGATGGAGCAACTGATCCGCTTCGGCGAGGTGCGTCGTGGCCGGCTGGGCGTCGTCGTTCAGGACGTGACACCCGACATGACCGAGAGCCTTAACCTGACGGCGGCGCAGGGCGCCCTCGTCACCCAGGTGGAGAATGGCTCGCCCGCCGAGCGCGCCGGCATCCGCTCGGGTGACGTGATCGTCGCCGTCGACGGCCAGCCGGTGACCACCGCCACCGATCTGCGCAACCGACTCGGGCTGGTGCCGCTCGGCGAACGGGTCGAAGTCGACCTGATGCGGCGCGGCCGGCCGCTGTCGGTGTCCGCGTCCGTCGGCAACAGGCGCGGCGCTAGGCCCGACGCGCGAATGGCGAGACTTTGCATTTTCGATTGCGACGGCACCCTGGTCGACAGCCAACACGAGATTATCGCCGCGATGCAGCGGGCGTTCACCGCGTCCGGGCTCGCCGAGCCGACGGCCGGCGCCATCCGCCACATCGTCGGCCTGTCGCTGCGGGACGCGGTGCTGGCGTTGTTACCGTAGACGGCGACGGTGACCGCCAGCGAGGTTGCCGCCGCATACGTCGACCGCGCTGGCCGAGGTAAGACGGCCGGCGGGGCCCATGCAGCCGCTGTTCCCGGGCGTGCTCGAGGCCCTGGAGGGGCTGGAGGCGGACGGTTGGATCCTCGGCATCGCCACCGGCAAGTCGCGGGCCGGGCTGCTCATCACCCTCGCCGAGCACGGCCTCATGAACCGCTTCGCGACATTGCAGACCGCCGACGTTGCCGTCGGCAAGCCGTCGCCCGACATGGTCTCTGAAAGCGATGGCCGAAACCGGGGCGACGGGTCGCCGAGACGGTGATGGTCGGCGACACCGTCTACGATGTCCTCATGGCGAAGAGCGCCGGCGCGGCCGCGATCGGCGTCGCCTGGGGATATCATCCGCCGGCGGCGCTGACCGCGGCCGGTGCTAGCCGCATCGTCGACAGCTTCGCCGATCTCGTCGTTCACCTGCGCGGCTGGCCGCGGGCCAAGCGCCGCGGCCGGCGAAGGTGAGGGACGGCACGGGGATGGTCGGCGCCTGCGGCGGTTCTATCGAGCGGGTGACGGTGGTCGCCGGTGACGGCGGCTTCGTCGTCGCGCTCGATGATCGTCCGGCGAAGACCCCGGCGAAACCATGCTGCGCCTGCCGACGAGACGCGCTGGCCGCGGCGATCGCCGCCGAATGGCAGGCGCAGGCAGAGAGCGTCGATCTGCGGACGATGCCGCTGACAAGGCTGGCGGCGACCGCCCTCGACCGTGTCCCCTGCCGACGCCGGGCGGTCATCGACGCCATCTCGGCATACGGCGGTTACCGACCTGCTCTGTTACCATGCCGATGCGCCTGTCGCTCGTTGCCCGCCAGCATCGCGCCTGGCAGCCGCTGCTGGACTGGGCGGCCGAGGTCGTGGGGGGCGAGACTGGCCGTAACCCGCGGCGTCTCCCGTGGCGCAACCGGAAACGGCACTGAAGGCATTGCGAAGGGCGGTCGCCGAATTCGACGATTTCCCGCTGACGGGTCTCGCCAGCGCGGTGCAAACCACAGGCTCGCTGATCGTCGGCCTTGCCCTCGCCCGAGGGCGGCGGATCGATGCCGGACGCGGCGATCCGGGTGGCGCTCCTCGACGAATGCTTCCAAGCGGAGCGTTGGGGCCATGCGATGCCGAAGCGGAACAGCGCCGCGCAGCGTCTCGCCGAGGAGATCCGCTCGGCCCGCCGGTTCATCGACCTGGCAGACGGGCGAAAGCGATCGAGGAGCGTCATGAGCGAGGGTGAAGCCGAAGGTTCGAAGATCGTGCGCGTGCGGATCGAGGGGCGTGTCCAGGGGGTTTGGTACCGGGGCTGGACGGTGCAGGAGGCAATGCGGCGCGGCCTCCGGGGCTGGGTTCGCAACCGCTCCGACGGCTCGGTCGAGGCGCTGTTTGCCGGGCCGCAGCCGGCCGTCGACGCGATGCTGGAAGCATGCTGGCAGGGACCGCCGGCCGCGCGTGTGGCCCGGGTAATGGCGACGGCGGACGCCGAGCCCGAAGCTGCCGGCTTCCACGCCCTCGCCACGCGATGACGCAGCTGACGGGCTTCAGCCGGTGAGGACGCAGATGCCGTTGCGGCCGTTTCGCTTCGCCCTGTAGAGGGCCTTGTCGGCGAGGTCGAGGGTCGCCTCGACGCCGCGATCGGCGGTGAGCGGCGCCACCCCGATCGAAACGGTCATGCGCAGGGACGCGCCGGTCTTCAGCGGCACCGACCAGTTGGCGATGCGTAATCTCAGCCGTTCGACCACCGCCCAGGCGGCGCGGGGATCGGTGCTCGGCAGACAGAGGACGAATTCGTCGCCGCCGTAACGGAATACCTCGTCGTAGGGTCGTACGCCGGCGGCGAGCAAGGCGGCGATGCTGCGCAGGACCACGTCTCCGGCGGGATGGCCGTGGGTGTCGTTCACCGGCTTGAACGCCATCAAGATCGATGACGGCGACACAGCACGGCTGATGACTGCGTTCATGACGCTCGCACTCCATGCCGAGGCGGCGGAGCATCGCCGGCCGATTGCCGAGCCCGGTCAGCGGATCGATGTTGGCCAGCCGGTTCCACGTCGCGGCGAAGAGGCGGCGGAGGCCGTCGTTGAGGCTGAAGACACCATCGAAAAACTGGCGGCGGCGGAGGATGACGGTCGGCGCCTGCTTCGACCGCGCAAAGCCCCTCGAGCAAGACAGGCAACGCCGCGAATATGCCGATCCAGCTCGCCGACCAGCGGATCGTTGCGGTGAACGCCGCGGTGCGCTCCCGTCGACCAAAGGCCGGTTGCGAACGGCGTCGCGATGGAGGGCCCGGATTCTGCCGCATCCGCGCCGACGCTGTCGCCACGTGGGCATCGCTGGCGGCAAGCAGGGCGATACAGCGGTCGTAAACCCAGCGATCGAAATCGGCCATGACGAGGCAGAGATCCTGTGCCGCCTCCAGGATCAGATCGGGAGGTGCGGTGCCGGCGATGGCTGCCGGAAGATCATTGCCGGGAGCGGCGACCGGCTGCCAAGCATCCTCCGCCGGTGTTCCGCTCGCGCTGCGTTGCGGGGAAGGAGAGCCGGATGGCATCACCGGATCCCCCGGCACCATGCGCGCAGTTGCGGTCGGCCGCAGCCGACGGGCGATCATGCGACGCGCCGGTGAGGGCAACTGCCATTTGGGCCCGGATCCGCGGCAGGCTGCGGGGCAATCGGACGAGCACATCATCGTTCATCTGCTCCCGTCGTGGGCCAAGCCTCATTGCGGCCGATCGTGAGGGCGGGCGTTGATTTGGTTCGGCGCACAGTCTGTCCCGTCCGATTCGCGGAGCGGAGCTATGACGGCTTGCGCGTATTTGTTCTAAGGCATTTTTCTTCGCGACCCGCAATCCGCCGACGGCATCGGCGCCGGGAATGATCGCGGCGAACGTCGCCCGTAAGGCGGCATCGACTTCGACGAGGCCGGCGTCGACGCCCTCGGCGGCGAGCGAGGTGATTCGAGCGTCGCCGAGACCGCACGGGATGATGCCGGCGAAGTGCGAGAGGTCGGGATCGACGTTGATGGCGATGCCGTGGTAGCTCACCCAACGGCGCAGCCGAACGCCGATGGCGGCGATCTTCGCGTCGCCGCCGTCGGCCCGCCGGACCCAGACGCCGATCCGGCCGGCCCGTCGCTCTGCCGAGATGCCGAGGCGGGCGAGGGCCCGATAATCCAGCCTTCGAGGGCGTCGACGAAGGCGCGAACATCGCCGCCGCGTGCCTTCACGTCGAGCATCACATAGCCGATGCGCTGGCCGGGGCCATGATAGGTGTAGCGGCCGCCGCGACCGCGTGACGAAAACCGGGAAACCGCTCCGGTTGCAGCAATTCGCCCGGGTCGGCGCTGGTGCCGGCGGTGTAGAGGGAGCGGATGCTCGAGCAGCCAGACCGTTTCCGGCGCGTGTCCGGCCCGGATCGCTTCGATCCGCCGTTCCATGGTGCGAACCGCTTCCAGATAGTCGACCGGCCGGTCGCTGGTCATCCAGACGACGTTCGCCTCTTGGCCCTGGCCCGGGGCGCGGTGGGGTCGTCGTCGGCGGTCAAGAGCGCGGGCAGGATCATCGTCGACACGCAACCATCGTCCCCCGCGGACCGCCGATGCTTGATCGAGACCCGGCATTTTGCTATTCCGCACCCTATGAAACGGTAAGCTGTCCCGTTTCGGCAAGGCTTTTTGCGGTCGTGGCGGAATTGGTAGACGCGCAGCGTTGAGGGCGCTGTGGGGGAGACCCCGTGGAAGTTCGAGTCTTCTCGACCGCACCACCATTGCTTCTGCCCGACGGTGAGGGCCGGCGGCTGGGGCCGCCGGTGAGCGCGTCCCCTTACCGGCCGGTTTGGACCGGCAGCGGAGAATCTCTTCGCCTGAACTTTTGTTGGGAATGGACAGTCGCAGCCGGCGCCGTCGACGTTGCCGCAGGCAGCCGAGGTGAGCGCAGGTGATGCAAGCGTCTGCCGATCGCGGGCCGGATAAAGACATCGACGTCACCGATGCGACCGCCGACTCGCTGTCGACCTGCATCGCCGCGGTAAAATCGGCGCTCGATGAAAACGATCCGGCGCGGGTGGCGGCGCTGGTGCAGACGCTGCACGACGCCGACGTCGCCGACCTCGTGCAGAACCTCTCCGGCCGAGCACCGGCGGGCCTTCGTCGCGATCGTTCGCCTCGACGAACGGCCTTACGTGCTCGCCGAACTCGACGAGGCCGTCCGCGACGAGGTCATCGAGCTTCTCGGTGTCACCGAAACCGCCGCCGCCGTCGCCGGGCTCGAAACCGACGATGCGGTCCACGTCCTAGAAGCCCTCGACGAGACGGACCAGCGGCAGGTTCTGGAAGAGATTCCGCAGCCGGAACGGCTGCTGCTCGAGCAGGCGCTCGCTTATCCGGAAGACAGCGCCGGCCGGCTGATGCAGCGCGAGCTCGTCGCCGTTCCATCCTTCTGGACGGTCGGGCGAAACGATCGACCACCTGCGTTATCTCGGCGAGCGGGCTCCCGACCGGTTGCCCGAGAATTTCCACGACATCTATGTCGTCGATCCCCGACATCGCCTGCTCGGCAGCGTGCCCGCCGGCCGCCTGCTCTGCGCCCGGCGTTCGGTGCCGCTCGCCGAAATCATGATCACCGATCTGCGCATCGTCTCGACCAACGACCGACCAGGAGGACGTCGCCTTCCTGTTCCGCCAGCGCGACCTCATCGCCGCCCCCGTCGTCGATGCCGGCGGCCGCCTCGTCGGCATGATCACCATCGACGACGTGGTCGACGTCATCGACGAGGTCCACGAGGACGAGATTATGCACTTGGGCGGCGTCGGCGCCGACGACCTGCACCGGCACGCGTTCGAGACCGCCCGCTCGCGCTTCGGCTGGCTGCTCGTCAATCTGGTGACGGCGATTCTCGCGTCGCTCGTCATCGGCCTGTTCGACGGAACGATCGAGCACATGGTGGCGCTGGCGGTGTTGATGCCGATCGTCGCCTCGATGGGAGGCAATGCCGCGACGCAGACGCTGACGGTCGCGGTGCGGGCGCTGGCGACGAAGGAGCTGACCCGGGCGAACGCGCTTCGGGTCATCGCCAAGGAGCTGCTCGTCGGTGCCGTCAACGGCGCTTTGTTCGCGGTCATCACCGGGATCGTCGCCTGGATGTGGTTCGGCAACCCGTTAATCGCCGGCGTCATCGGCGTGGCGATGATCATCAATCTGATGGTCGCGGCCCTCGCCGGCGCGCTGGTGCCGCTGGTCCTGGAGCGTCTGAGGTCGATCCGGCGATCGCGTCGGGCGTTTTCGTGACGACGGTGACGGACGTCGTCGGCTTCTTCGGTTTTCTCGGCCTCGCGACTCTGGTGCTGATGTAGGCGCCGCCGGCTCGGCTCGCCTACCAGCGCACCGCCGAATTGGTGCGGTGGAAGAGCTCTGTGCTTAACGTGCCGGGCCGGTGCCGGCATCGGCGGTGCCGCCGCCGGTTGCTGTTCGGCGAGGGCCGCCTGCGTCCAGCCCTGGCTCTGCATGCAGCTGTCGAAGGAGCGGCGGTTGGCGGTGCCCGGCCCGGTACGAGGTGCCCATGCCGGCGATGCTGGTGTCCGGCATGTTGAGCGTGACGGTGCCGGCGCCCCGCTGCTCCCAACCGGCGCTCATGTTGCCGAAATTCTCGTATTGAACCGTCGACCGGCAAAAGCTGTGGGCCGACGCGAAGTTGGTGGGCTCACCCTGTCCGGTCCAGCGATACCCGAAGGTGTCGCCCGCGCCTGGTCCGCTCTGGTCGCCGCTTTCCGTGGAGGAACACGCGGCACTCGCCGAAGACGAGTGGCGATGACGGCGAAAGAGCGTGCCGCCGCGCGGCACCCGAAGACGAGGTGATGATCGGCATCCGCATCCCCTTATCAACCCGGCCGCCATTTTCGCGCTGTCCGCGCGATTTCGCAAGCGGTTGACGAACGTCTGACCTCCAGAGAATTGGACATCGGCCGCGGGTCGTGGATACGATGCAGGCGACGACGAAAGGACCGGGACGGCGATGCCCACCTGTCTCATCACCGGCGCAAGCCGGGGGATCGGCCTCGAATTCGCCCGTCAGTACGCCGTGGCCGGGTGGTCGGTCATCGCCACGTGCCGCCGTCCGGAGACAGCCGATGCCTTGTCGGCGATCGCCGGCGACGTGCAGATCCACGCGCTCGATGTCGCCGCCTCCGCCGGCATGGAGCGGCTGGCACGGCGAATCGACCGCGTCGCCATCGACATCCTGATCAACAACGGCGGCGTCTGACCGATTTTCGATCGGCGCCGTGGATGCCGCAGGACGAGCCGGTCAGATCGCCTCAGTTGTTCTGCAGTCGTGCGGCGAGTTCGAGGGTCAGCGGCAAAAAAGCATCCTGCTCTGGAACGTAAACGTAGGTGTTGCCGTCGTTGATGTCGAAGTGCCAGCCGTGCAATCGCAGGCGGCCATCGCGCACCCGCTCCTCGATCCATGGAAAGGTCAAGAGATTGGCGAGCGACGTCTTGATCGATTCCTCTTCCAGAAGGCGGAGCTGCTCGGTCAACGAAAGATGGCGGCACTTGATCAGCGTCCGCCGCCGCGCCTCGTCGGCGATCTGAAGCCAGTTAAAGATGAAGGCGTGCTCACGGTTGAGCACCGGATCGGCGGTGAGCAGCGCTTCGATGCCGCCGCAGCCGACATGGCCGAAGACGATGATATGCTCGACCTCGAGGGCCATCACGCCGAATTCCAGCCCCGCCGAGGTGCCGTGCTTGCTTTCGTCGTGGGCGCAAGGCGGCACGAGGTTGGCGACGTTCCGGATCATGAAGATATCGCCCGCCTCCGCATTGGTCAGGATCGCCGGATCGACCCGGGAATCCGAGCACGCCACCATCAGGATCTTCGGCCGCTGCTTCAGCGCGAGCTGCTCGAAAAAGGCCCGCTTCGCCAGGAACGTGTCCCGCTGAAAATCGAGAAAGCCCATCGTCAGCTTGCGAAGCGGCATCCCTTTGTCCCTCCTATGGCGATGTGTCCATCGCCTCTGTTGAAAACGAAGCCAAGGTGACGAGGTCACCGTCGGTCTCCCGCGGTCACCGTTAGACTCGCCTCGAACGGCAGAGCGATGCCGGGGAAGATCATCGTAAGGAGTTGAATGGAATGCACAAGAACATCGGGACCATCGATCGCGTGGCCAGAATTGTCATCGGCCTCGCCCTCGTCGCCATCGCCCTGACCCAGCCGGGCGCCTGGTGGGGCTGGATCGGCGTCGTGCCGCTGGCCACCGCTGTCGTCGGCTGGTGCCCGGCTTACCGCCTCCTCGGGTTGCGGACGTGCGCGATCGAGAAGACGGCGTGATCCCGGCGGGCGGCGCCGCGCACCGGCCTGTTGCACTGCTCGAGCACGCCCTCGGCGGCGACCGGTTACACCGTGCGTGCGTATTCGACAACCGACCACACGCCGACGGCGATGAAGCCGATGCCGGCGATGAGCTTAGCGGGATGCCCTCCAGATAGCGGGCGCCGACCGCTGCCGAGCAGCACCGCGAGCGCGGTCGACAGGCAAAGCGCCAGCGCCGCGGCGGCAAATACGCCGACCGGGCGGGCTCTTGCCGTCCGACGCAAACAACATCGTGGCGAGCTGCGTCTTGTCGCCGAGCTCGCAGAGGAAGACCGCCGCGAAGATGGACGCCAGTTTCCACATGTTTCGTCGTCTCCGTCGAGATTACCCGCGTTTCGCTCTTCGCCCGCCGAGCCTAACGGCATAGTCTGTCGGGCTCAATCCGGCCGGCCCGGCGTTCCGGGCGGCACGATCCGTCCGCAACCGCTTCCGGGTGCAGCATGACGCAAGCCCCGCTCGACCGACGGCGTCTTCCGAGGCGTCTTTCCCTACCTGGTGTCGCCGATCGACGCCGACGGCCGCGTCGTCGACGACGTCCTCGCCCGCTTGGTCGACCATCTGATCGGAGCGGGCGTGCACGGCCTGACACCGCTCGGCTCGACCGGCGAGTTCGCTTATCTCTCATGGGAACAGCGCCGGCGCGTCGTCGAGGTGACGATCGAGGCGGCGGCGGGGCGGGTGCCGGTCGTCGCCGGGGTGGCGGCGACGACGACCGCCGACGCCTGCCGGCAGGCGCGCGATTTCGAGGCCCTCGGCGCCGCCGGCATCCTCGCCATCCTCGAAGCCTACTTTCCGATCGACGACGCCGGCATCGTCGATTACTTCACCCGCATCGCCGGTGCGGTCGGCTGCCCGGTCGTCCTCTACACCAACCCGTCGTTCCAACGCTCCGATCTGACGCTGCCGGTGATCAGCCGCCTCGCCGAGGTGGCCAACATCCGCTACATCAAGGACGCATCGACCAACACCGGCCGGCTTTATTCGTTGATCTGCGCCCTCGGCGACCGGATGCGGGTGTTCGCCGCCTCGTCGCACGTGCCGGCGGCGGTCATGTTTCTCGGCGGCGTCGGCTGGATGGCCGGCCCGGCCTGCCTGATCCCGAAGGAGAGCGTCGCCCTCTACGATCTTTGCGTCGCCGGCCGATGGGACGAGGCGCTCGGCCTGCAGCGGCGACTGTGGCGGGTGAACCAGATCTTCGCCAGGTACAATCTCGCCGCCTGCATCAAGGGCGGCCTCGAGCTTCAGGGGTTCCCGGTCGGCCCGCCGCTCGCCCCGCAGACGCCGCTCGACGCTGCCGGCCGCGCCGAGGTCGCCGGCGTTCTCGCCGCGCATAGAACAAGCGCGCGAAGAGCTGCACAATGACTGACGCGTTCGATCTCCTGTTCATCGGCGGCACCTGCGTCACGCCGGGCGGCACCGTCGGCGCCGACATCGGCGTCCAAGCGAGGCCGCATCGCCGCCGATCGGCGACCTCGTCGGCGCGCCCGCGGCGGAAACGGTTCCGTGTCAGGGCCTGCACATCTTGCCCGGTGTCATCGACACCCAGGTGCATTTCCGCGAGCCCGGCCTCGAACACAAGGAAGATCTCGGCACCGGCACCGCCGCGGCGGCAATGGGCGGCGTCACCGCCGTCTTCGAGATGCCGAACACCAAGCCGCCGACGGTCGGTGTCATCGATCTCGCCGACAAGTGCCGCCGCGCCAAGGGCCGCGTGTGGACCGACATCGCCTTCTTTATCGGCGCGACGCCGCAGAACGTCGAGAAGTCTCGAAGAACTGGAACAGCTTCCTGGATGCGCCGGCATCAAGATGTTCATGGGCAGCTCCACCGGCAATCTGCTCGTCTCCGACGATGCCACCGATTGCCCGGGTGCTGGCGTCCGGCAGCCGCCGCATCGCCGTCCACGCCGAGGACGAGGACCGGCTGAAGGCGCGCTTCACCATCGTCCAGGGCGGCGCCGAGCCTTCGATGCATCCCGAATGGCGGGACGTCGCCACGGCGGTCGAGGCGACGCGGCGGCTGCTCGCCCTCGCTCAAGGGACCAACCGGCGTGTCCACGTCCTGCACGTGACGACGGCGGAGGAACTGCCGCTCCTTGCTGCGCATCGCGACATCGCCTCGGTCGAGATCACGCCGCAGCATCTGACGCTCGCCGCACCCGAGTGCTACGAGGAGCTCGATGCTTCGCCCAGATGAACCCGCCGATCCGCGAGCGACGGCATCGCGAGGCGCTGTGGCGGGCGGTGCGCGAAGGGCTCGCCGACTGCATCGGCTCCGACCACGCGCCGCACACCCGCGAGGAGAAGAAGAAAGCCCTATCCGGAGAGCCCGTCCGGCATGCCGGGGGTGCAGACGCTGGTGCCGGTGATGCTCGATCACGTCGCCAGAGGCCGGCTCAGTCTCGAACGCTTCGTCGATCTGACCGCGGCGGGCCCTGCGCGCGTCTTCGGCATCGCCGGCCGCGGCCGCATCGCCTTGGGGTATCTCGCCGATTTCACCATCGTCGATCTCAAGCGGCGGCAGATGATCACCAACGCCTGGATCGTCAGCCGCTGCGGCTGGACGCCGTTCGACGGCATGCGTGTTACCGGCTGGCCGATGCTGACGGTGGTTCGCGGCAACGTCGTCATGCGCGAGGGACAGCTCATCGGTGAACCGGTGGGCGAGGCGGTGCGTTTCCTCGAAACCCTCGATGGTTGAGGCAGGCGAAACTAAAGGAAGGGAGCAGGGAAATGGGCGGAGGTGACAGGGTTTCGCGCGATCGTGCTCAAGGAGAGCGACGGCAAGGTCAGGTCCGGCATCGAGACGCTGACGGTCGACGACCTTCCGGCAGGCGACGTCCTCGTCCGGGTCGAGTATTCCGATCTGAATTACAAGGACGGCTTGGTGCTGGGCGGGCTCGGCCGGCTGGTGCGGACCTATCCGCACGTCCCCGGAATCGACTTCGCCGGCGTCGTCGAAGAGTCGGCCTCGCCAAGGCTCAAGCCGGACGATGCGGTGATCCTCACCGGCTGGCGGGTCGGCGAGGTGCACTGGGGCGGCTACGCCGGCAAGGCGCGGGTCAAGGCCGACTGGCTGGTGCCGCTGCCGGCGGGGATGACGACGCGGCAGGCGATGGCCATCGGCACCGCCGGCCTGACGGCGATGCTGGCGACGATGGCGCTCGAGGAACACGGTCTGACGCCTTCGAACAAGGGCGAGGTGCTGATCACCGGTGCCGCCGGCGGCGTCGGCAGCATCGCCGTCGCCCTGCTCGCCAACCTAGGCTACCGGGTCGCCGCCGTCACAGGCCGGCGGGAAACGCACGACTATCTCCGCTCGCTCGGCGCCGCGACCCTCGTCGATCGCTCGGAACTGGAGACGCCGCCGAAGGGGCCGCTCGGCCCGGAGCGCTGGTCCGGAGCCATCGACAACGTCGGTGGTGCCATGCTCGGTAACCTGCTCACCGGTCTCTGCTACTGGGGAAGCTGTGCCAGCGTCGGCAACGCCGCCGGTATCGCCTTTCAAGCGACGGTCATCCCGTTTCTGCTGCGCGGGGTGAACCTCCTCGGCATCGACAGCGCCACCTGCCCGACCGAGCGCCGCTTGGTCGCCTGGTCGCGGCTGGCGAAGGAGTTGCCGATGGAAAAGCTCGCCGAGATCACGACGACGATACCGCTCGCGCAAGCTCCGGAAGCGGGTGAACGCATCCTCACAGGGGGCTATCCGCGGCCGTACCGTCATCGACGTCAATGGATGAGCGGGATGCCGGTGCATCGAAGGCGAAGAAGCGCTACCATTACGAGAAAATTGTGGTAAAATGCAATCGAGGGTGACAGCGACGCGCCCGGGTTTCTGACTGTGAGAGCGGGTGCATGCGCGTTTCCCTTGCCGTCGTCGCCCTTGCGGTGCTGCTGACGGCCGGCTGCACGTCGTACGAGTTGGCGTACGAGCGGGCGGTCACCGACTACGAGCCGGTCTACTGCTATCAGTCCCTAGGGGGCGTCACCTGCCACCGCGAACCGAACCATCGCGACGCCCGCCGGCTGGTCAACTACTACGGACCGGCACCTTCGAAATACGAGGCGCCGGAGCGGCCCGACCCGGCAGAGCCGGCACCGCCGCCGGACGGTGGCGCCGCCGTCCGCGATCCCGAACCGAAGCCGCAGGCGGTACGCCCCGGTTCGGCGCCGACCGCGGTGGCGCCGGCGAACGCGGTCGCCGCCCGGGACGAGGGCGGCGACTGGCGCTACTACCTGCCGTTCCTCACCGTCCTCTTCGGCGCGGCGCAGGTGGCGGCGGCCTTTCTCTTCTGAGACCGCGCCGGGCCGCGCTCGCGGGTTGACACAAACGGGCCGCATCCCCTCGAGGCGTAAGCTGCGTCGACGATCGCCCCGGCTATCACCACAACCAGCCCGCGGCACTGGAGCGAGGCGGCAGCCGCCGTTACGATCCGGAGGAAGGCGGTGATCGACCATGTCTGCGTCAAGGAGCGCCTGGGGCCGAACGGCCGGGAAGTCCCGGCCCTCCGTCTCGGCTGCACCGCTGAGCTGAAAAGGAGGCCCGGATGAGTGCCTTGTTTAGTCCGCTAGCGGTCGGTGGGCTGGAGTTGGCCAATCGCATCGTGATCGCCCCGATGTGCCAGTATTCGGCCGTCGATGGTTGCATGACCGACTGGCACCTGATCCACCTCGGCCACCTGGCGCTCTCCGGTGCGGCGCTGCTGACGATCGAGGCGACGGCGGTTCTGCCGGAAGGGCGCATCACTCATGCCGACGTCGGCCTCTGGTCGGACGAGACGGAAGCCGCCATGGGCCGGGTCCTCGACGGCATCCGGCACTGGTCCGAGATGCCGATCGCAGTCCAGCTCGCGCACGCCGGGCGCAAGGCCTCGACCGAGGTGCCGTGGAAGGGCGGGGCTCAGATCCCAACCGGCGAGAACAACGGCTGGCAGACGGTCGGCCCCTCGGCATTGCCCTTCGATGAGGGCGAGACGCCGCCGACCGCGCTCGGCCGCGAAAGCCTCATCCGGGTGCGGGAGGCCTTCGCCGACGGCGGCCCGGCGCGCCGCCCGCCTGGGGCTCGATGCCGTCCAAATCCATGCCGCTCACGGCTACCTGCTGCACCAGTTCCTCTCGCCGCTGTCGAACCGGCGCGACGACGACTATGGCGGTAGGCTCGAGAACCGCATGCGCTTCCCGATCGAGGTGTTCGACGCGGTGCGCGCCGTCTTCCCTGCGGACCGGCCGGTGTCGGTGCGCGTCTCCGGCACCGATTGGGCAGCGGGCGGCTGGAACATCGAAGAGACCGTCGCCTTCGCACAGGCGCTCGAGGCGCGCGGCTGCGCCGCCATCCATGTGTCGAGCGGCGGCCTGACGCCGTCGCAGCAGATTCCGGTCGGGCCGAGCTACCAGGTGCCGCTTGCCCGCGCCGTCAAGGCGGCGACGCAGCATGCCGGTGATCGCCGTCGGGCTCATCACCGGGTTCGACCAGGCCGAGGCGATCGTCGGCACCGGCGATGCCGACCTGATCGCGCTCGCGCGCACGATCCTCTATCGATCCGCGCTGGCCGTGGCATGCCGCTGCACACTTCGGCGCGCGGGTCCGGGCGCCCGACCAGTACCTGCGGTCGCAGCCCCGACAGTACCGCGACTTGTTCGACCTGGGGCATTGATCCGCCCCCTGAGGGCGCTAGCCAGCAGCATGTGTGAGGAGCGGCAATCTGGCGGAATGCGCGTGCGGTCGCGACCCATACGCGTGTGGCAACGCGCCCGCGGATTGACTATAAGAGCGGCGGACGACGATGTGTTTCGCGGTTGGCTGGCGACGAGAGGTTCGGCCTCAGATCTGTGCAACGCTAATCTTCAAAACACAACAAAGGATTGAATGGCGGAGTAGCTCAGCTGGTTAGAGCAGCGGAATCATAATCCGCGTGTCGGGGGTTCGAATCCCTCCTCCGCTACCATATTTTTCAAGGAGATAGCAAAGACGTTCGATGGTCTAGACTTCACCTAGGCTCTGACACCCCTTCCACGAATCGAACGGGGACCCGCGAGCGGCATGGGGATGCGTCTCGTGGGCGGACTCACGCAGGGGCATAGGTGCCGAATTGCTCCGGCAAAAAAGAACTGCTTGAAGTACTCGTCCTTGCACTCCTTGCTACACACGTAGAGGTCGTAGGTGAGGACCGTACCGTTTATCAGGTGGGTGATGGTGTAGCCCACTTTGAGGTCAGGACGTACGGGCGCGATCTTGCCGCAGTGGACACAGGGTTCGTGGTAGTCAGACAACGGTAATCCTCCTATCTACCGCCTTCCGAGGCGGCGCTCACCTCAGCGCGGCGTCGGACGCCACTCCCGTCGAAACATCCGCGCCCCAGCCGAAGGCGGTCCCTCTGCCGAAAGCTTTCGACGCGGATGCACCCCAGCTCGACAGCGGGATCGATGCGTACAAGCCCTGGCAGTCATGGTCGATGATCGCCGGCGCCGCCTGCCTCGCCGTCTCCTATTTCCTCACTGGTCTCGCCGCCAATCTCGGCTGATCGCGCCGCCATTTCGGGCTCTCCTGCTGCGGAAGGCGCTGAAATGAGATGGACAGGCGTTTTTGGTGCGCCAACGACGACCTCGTGAGCCCTACCGATGGTCTTTACGCCTGATTAGCTTGAAGCCTTGGATGCTAGTAAAATTTCAGCGGAAGATAATTCCGGGCTCGGTCTCGTTCATGAGAATAGCTGAGAGATTTTGCGCGATCCCCCGGGGAGCAGGGTTGGAAATGACGGAGCGCGGTACTTGCAGATCGCACAAGGCGGCAAGGCTTTCCTTGCTGAGTTCCGTCATTCGTGTGGCTACGATAACCACTTGTCCGTCGCACATCTCAAAGCTTCCTATAGGAACTTCGGACTGGCCAAAGCTCTGCTTTATCACGTCTATCGGCTCGCGCGAAAAGAAGAAGCCGAACTCGATCATCTTACCTTCCGGAACTGCTTCGACCCCAAAGAGCTGCTTCTTCGGCGTTCCTCAAGCAGGCATGAAGCCCTTGTTGTAGCCTCCAGGGAAGTGGACGGTTGCTACTTGAAGCATTCCAATGGCCGGCGTCGGCAGTCGCTTCCACCTAATGGGGGTATTGTCGCCGATCTTGATGTGACAGTATCCCGCTGCCATGAAAGCTCGCCTCCACCCGCCCCATCACCTGCGGACGCCAATACAGGAAGTCATTGCCCTGAAAGTAGAAACGCCAGCCAAAGATCTAAAAAAGATTGACCTTCTAAAACGCCAAACCGAATTTAGTCTTAACGCCACCACGGGGTTGATCTGACTGTTAATAAACATCACGGAAATGAGTTCCTCTTTGATGTCGTTAGACTTGAAACGCGATTTATAAAGACTTTCGTTCGCCGTTCAGCTTCCGATCCTTTTTCGTATCAAGTATCTTGTGGTCCGCCATGGAGCCGACGCCAGGCCGGCATCCGGCGGCTCCTACAGGTCTTCAGGCCGCAGTCCTGTTTGCCGGGCGATGCGCGCGAGCACGCGCGGGCCGATCTCTTCGCCATCGTGAAGGCGAACACGAATGTCCGGCCAGCCGTCGCGGCGCAGGACGCGATGCGAGCCGGATTGGCGCTCGATACGCCATCCGCTTCGTAGAAGGCGCCGCAAGCACGCGGGAGGCCTTCGCCGCCGGCCAACGGCTCACGCAGCAAAAAGTCCCTTAAGGTCGGGTACCGCCTCGCCCTGATCGAGACGATCCGCCAGCACGCGCAGGGCCAGCGCTTCCGCTCGGATAATTGCTTCCGAGCGCGTCGTTCCGGTATGCAAGGACGCCCGGCAGGTCGCTGATCTCGGCTGATCCAACGGCCGTCCTTTTTCCTGCTCGGTCTCGAGGTCGAGTACAACTTCCTCCGTGAATCGCCGCCGCCCTTACGCCGCGGCTTTCAGGTGCAGGCGGTGCCAGACGTCGGTGAGCGAGGCGAGGAGGTGGTCGATGTCGGCGTCGGAGTGCAGCGGGCTGGGGGTGAAGCGCAGACGCTCGCTGCCGCGGTCGACGGTCGGGAAGTTGATCGGCTGGACGTAGATGCCGTGGCGGTCGATCAAGTCGTCCGTCGCCCGCTTGCAGAGGACGGGATCGCCGACGAGGACAGGGACGATGTGGCTGACCGACGGCATCACCGGCAGTCCCGCCTGACGCAGCCGCCGCTTCAGGGTCGCCGCCCGCTCCTGATGGCGGTCGCGCAGCTCCGGATGCCGCTTCAGGTAGCGGATGCTGGCCAGCGCCCCGCAGGCGACCGCCGGCGGCAGCGATGTCGAGAAGATGAAACCGGCGCCGTAGCTGCGGACGAAATCGCAGAGTGCGGCCGATCCGGCGATGTAGCCGCCGATGACGCCGAACGCCTTGGCCAGCGTCCCCTGGATGATGGTGATCCGGTGCATCTGCTCGTCGCGCTCGGCGACGCCGGCGCCGCGCACGCCGTACATGCCGACGGCATGCACCTCGTCGAGATAGGTCATCGCGCCATAGCGGTCGGCGAGGTCGCAGATGGCGCCGATCGGGGCGATGTCGCCGTCCATGGAATAGACGCTCTCGAAGGCGATCAGCTTCGCACGGCCGGGCTCCGCCGCCGCCAGCAGCTCCTCCAGATGGCCAAGGTCATTGTGGCGGAACACCTTCTTCTCCGCGCCGGAGCGGACGATGCCCTCGATCATCGAGTTGTGGTTCTTCGCGTCGGACAGCACGAGGCAGTTCGGCATGTGCCGGCAGATGGTCGCCAGCGTCGTCAGGTTGGCTACCCAACCGGAGCCGAAGATCAGCGCTGCCTCGGTCGCGTGCAGATCGGCGAGTTCGCGCTCGAGTTCGACATGCGCGTGGTTGGTGCCGGAGATGTTGCGGGTCCCGCCGGCACCGGCGCCGCAGCGGTCGATCGCCTGGTGCATCGCCGCTAACACGTCCGGATGCTGGCCCATGCCTAAGTAGTCGTTGGAGCACCAGACGGTGATCTCCCGGGGCTCGCCGCTGCCGTACCAGGTGGCGCGCGGGAAGCGGCCGGCCCGCCGTTCGAGGTCGGCGAAGACCCGGTAGCGGCCCTCGGCCTTCAGGGTGTCGATCCGGCTTTGAAAGAACTGCTGGTAATCCATCGGACCGTTGTTCTCCCTTTTCTTGTCGGTTGTTCTTGTCGGTGTCAGACGAGGTCGCAGGTGGTGAGCCAGGCGCGCGTCTCATCGAGCGCCCGTCCGAGACGATCGAGCAGGCACCCGAGATCGTCCTTGTCGATGATCAAGGGCGGCGAGACGGCGAGGATGTCGCCGGTCAGCGGCCGGACGATCAGCCCGTGCGCCTCGGCCCGCTTCGCGCAGTAGGCACCGACGCCGAGCGCCGGCGGAAACGCCTCTTTCGTCTCCTTGTCGCGGACGAGTTCGAGGGCGCCGACGAGGCCGACGCCGCGCGCCTCGCCGACGAGCGGATGATTGCCGAGGGCGCGCAAGCCCTCTTGCAGCACGGGCGACACCTCCCGCACGTGACCGACGATGTCGCGCTCGGCGTAGATAGCGAGCGCCTCTAGCGCCACCGTCGCCGCGACCGGATGGCCGGAGTAGGTGTAGCCGTGGGCGAAGACGCCGATCTTCTCGCTCTCCGCCAGCATCGCCTGCCAGATCGCCTCGTTGATCAGCAGCGCCGAGATCGGCACGTAGCCCGACGACAGCGCCTTCGCGCAGGTGATCATGTCGGGGACGATCCCGTAGGTCTGGCAGCCCCACCAGTTGCCGGTGCGCCCGAAGCCGCAGATCACCTCGTCGGCGATGAGGAGGATGTCGT
The DNA here is from genome assembly GCA_963781645.1 of uncultured Alphaproteobacteria bacterium. Classification (GTDB taxonomy): domain Bacteria; phylum Pseudomonadota; class Alphaproteobacteria; order Rhodospirillales; family Defluviicoccaceae; genus Defluviicoccus. Next base: position 164,840 of record CAWAGY010000012.1, read on the forward strand.
AGCGCTTCAGGATCGGCTGGATCTTGGCGAAGTATGTTGCGGGCGGGACGATGACGCCGCCGGCGCCCATCACCGGTTCGGCGAACATGGCGGCGATCGTCTCCGGGCCCTCGGCGAGGATCAGCGCTTCCAGGCTCTCGGCGAGGCGGGTGGCGAACTCGTCCTCGCTCTCTCCTGCGCGTGCGCCGCGCCAGTGGTGCGGGCAGTCGGTGCGCAGGATGCGGGCGATCGGCAGATCGAAGTCGCGGTGATTGGCGGCGAGGCCGGTCAGGCTGGCGGTGGCCAGCGTCACGCCATGGTAGGCGCGCTCGCGGGCGATGATCTTCTTCTTCTCGGGGCGGCCGAGGGCGTTGTTGTAATACCAGATGAGTTTGACAGCGGTGTCGTTGGCCTCGGAGCCTGAGTTGGCGAAGAACACCTTCGACATCGGGACCGGCGCCAGCTCGATCAGCTTCGCCGCCAGATCGATCGTCGGCGCCGCCGCCTTGCCGCCGAAGCCGTGGTAGAACGGCAGTTGCCGAAGGCCCCGCTCGGCCGCCCGGATCAGCCGCTCCTCGGAAAATCCCAGCGACGTGCACCACAGACCGGCCAGCCCCTCGATGTAGGCGTTGCCGGCCTCGTCGTAGACGTGGATCCCCTCTGCGCGGGTGATCACCATCGGGCCCGTTTGCAGATGACGCTTCAGATGGGTGTACGGATGGGCGCTAAACGCGATATCACGGGCGGCGCGCGTCGCCTCGGGCGCATGCTGCGCAATGTGGTCGTTCATGATCAGATCCAAATGCCGATCTTGGCTGCCGCTTTTCGCCCGCCCCCCATGTAAGCGAGCCGCAAAATTAACAGCAACGCTCCTTGAACGAAACGCGAAAAAGCCGGATGCAAAGCGGCCGGCGGGTAATCCGGCTCACGCCGCCCAGGCGCGGGCCCGTTGTTCGCGGATGTAGATTTCGATGATCCGGTGATGGTTGGTGTCGCTTACGAGCAGCCGGTCGGCGCCGTCGGCTGCGACGCCCGCCGGCTCACCGCCCTTGAGCCCCAGGCCGCCGGCGCCGGTGCCCGATGCGAGGCGCGACACCCGGTGGCGTTCGAGGTCGATCAGGCGAAGCTGGCTGTTGTAGGTGTCGGCGACCACCAGGCCCGCGGCCCACCAGGCGAGGCCGCGGCAATGCTGCAGCCGGGCCTCCGGCAGATCGCCGTCGGTGCTGCCGAAATCGAATAGCCCGGCGCCGACGATGGTCTCCACCCTCGGCGCCGACGACAGCGACAGCCGGCGCACCGCGGACGCCTCGCTGTCGGTGAAGTAGAGGGCGCGGCCTTCGGGGTCGAGGGCAAGGCCGGTCGGTTGGGCGAGCAGTGCCCGCGGCCCATCACCGTCGACCAGGTCCTCACCGCCGCCGCCGGCGAGCGGCCGGACGATGCCGGTGGCAAGATCGACGGCACCGATCTGGTGGGTGCCGGCGTTGGCGAAGAACAGGTTGTCGCCAAGGATCTCCGAGATCCCACACGGACGCGAGGCTGGCATCGTGGCCGGCGAGCGGCTGCTTCAAGGCGGGCCCCCGATCGCCGGTGCCGGCCAGCGTCGTCACGTCGCCGGCGGCCAGATCGATGCGGCGGATGGCGTGGTTGCCGGTGTCGGCGACATAGATGAAGCGGGCGTCGCACACCAGCCCCTGCGGCGCCCGAAAGGCGCTGTCGCAGGCACCGAGGTCGGCGAAGCCCGGCTCGCCGCGCCCGTAGCGGGCGACCTCCTCGCCGCCGTCATCGAAGACGACGATCTGGTGATGACCGGTGTCGGCGACCGCCCACCGCTTCGGTTGGCCGGGCCGGACCAGCGGCTTGATCTTCCCCGGAAAGCGCAGCGCGCCATCGCCGATTTCGGGAGCGATGAGGGGCAGCGGCGAGGGCGATGCAAGTCCGGTGCGCCGCCAGCTGCGGATCATCTCGCCAACGCCGGAAATCAGCCGCTCCGCCGACGGCTCGCCCTGCAACTGGCCGAGGACGCTGCCCTCGGGATCGATGAAGATGAGCGTCGGCCAAGCGGACACATCGTAGGCTTGCCACAAGCTCATTTCGGGGTCGTGGATGACGGGATGGCGGATGTCGTGGCGGGCGATCGCGTAGGCGACCGCTTCCGGGTCCCGTTCCGCCGGATACTTTGGCGAGTTGACGCCGATGACGACGAGGTGTTCCGCGTAAGTCTTCTGCAGCAGTTTGAGGGTCGGCAGTGCCTGCAGGCAGTTGACGCAGCAAGGCGTCCAGAAGTCGAGAATGATCAGACGCCCCCGCAACTCCGCGAGTGAAAGCGGCCGATCGACGTTGAACCATCGCAGGCCCGGGCAGCCGAGCCCGGGTGCCGGCATTAAGCCGAACATGCGCGTCTGCCTCCCCAGCCCGTCGGAAAGCCCATCGGCCCGCTCGGTATGTGGGAAGGACGCGGGAGCTTTCCAGGGGCGACGCCGCCACCGCGTGTACCGGAGGACGCGGACTTGTTGCTGCGCCGCAACAGGCTATAAACTCCCCGCGGCGGATGGCGACGCTAACCGCCCCATTGCAGACGATAAAATACTCAGGCCGGAAATACGCAAGCACGTCCACCGATCAAGGGGAGAGCGGCATGGCGCTCAAGGACATTCTCGTCCACGTCGACCACACGGATCAGGGGCATCGCCGGCTCGACGCGGCGATTGCTCTGGCCGCCGCCCACGATGCGCACCTGATCGGCCTGTGCGTCGTCTCCTATCCGACCATGCCCGGCTACCTGAAGGCGCAGATGCCGGAGGAGTTCGAGCGCCACCAGACTGCGTTGATCAACGAGCACGCCGATGTGAGCGAAGCGCTGTTCGAGGAGCGGGTGCGGCTCGCCGGGATCAACGGCGAATGGCGCAAGGCGGTCGGTGCTCCGGTGCCGACCATCGCCCTGCATGGCCGTTATGCCGATATCGTCATCGCCGGCCAGCGTGATCCGGAAGGTGAGGTCGGCAGCGACGATCCGACGATGCCGGATCAGCTCGTCCTCGCCGTCGGCCGGCCGGTTCTGGTCGTTCCCTCCGTCGGCGATTTCCCCACGATCGGCGAGCGTATCCTCGTCGCCTGGGACGCCAGCCGGCTGGCGACCCGCGCCGTCAACGACGCGCTGCCGCTGATGGACCGGGCGAAGCAGGTGGTCGTGCTTGCGGTCAACCCTCCGGGGGGTACCGAGGGCGAGGGCGAGATCCCGTCTGCCGACATCTGCCTGCACCTCGCCCGCCACGGCATCAAGACCGAAGCCCAGCACGTCTATGCCGACGACGTCTCGGTCGGTGCCATGCTGTTGTCGCGCGCCGCCGAACAGGGCATCGATTTGATCGTCACCGGCGCCTACGGCCACGCCCGCTGGCGCGAGATCGTCCTGGGCGGCGTCACCCGCCACATGCTCAAGCACATGACTGTCCCCGTTCTGATGTGCCATTGAAGAAGGATGCTTCCCTCACCTCGCTCGCTTGCGCTCGCCCCGTCTCCCAGCGGGAGAGGGGGAGGGCCCCGGCGCATCAGCGACGGGAGGGTGAGGGCTGATCGCCGGTGAGGTGATCGATCATCGCCGCAATCGCGGTGATCTGGGGGGCGGATTTGAGCGCGTAGTCGGGGCCGGTGAAGCCCCACCAGTCCCAGCAGCCTTGCGGGTTCGGCCAGGGCAGGCCGAGGCCGAAGAGGGTGCGCTCGACCGCTGCCGCCTGCGGGTAAAGGACGACGATGCGGTTGACGGCGGCCCAGCGGTTGTAGCCGGCGTGGCGGACGAAGGCCTCGCCGATGCGCGCGGCGGTCTGCCGGCAGCCGTGCAGGGCGACATGCAGCCGGCAGCCGGCGTTGGCGTCGCGACAGGCGGCGGGGACGAACAGATAGCCGGTGGCGGCGAGGCCGGTCGTCCTGCCGGGCGCCTCGAATGGCTGCTGATCGAAGGCGACGATGTCGCCCGCCGGCTCGGCCGCCGCCTCGTCCGGCGCCGTGAGCGGGCCGTACATCTGCTGGAGGATGGCACCGGCCAAGTCGTAGTCGCAGTCGTTGATGAAGGGCTCCTCGCTCGCTTCGCAGGCACCGCCCCAGGCGAGCGTCACCATTGCGTGCGCCGCCGGAACCGATGTTTCGAAGCGGATCGCCTTCGGCTCGACGAAGGCGGCATAAAACGTGCCGACGGCGGCGACGACGCTGGTCGGTACGAGGGAATCCGCCTCGCCCGAGAAGAGGAACACCCGGGATCCCGCCAGCCGCGCCGGATCGTCGATGGTTCCCGCCGCCGCCTGCCGCTTCGCTTCTGCGATCAGCGGCGCCACATCCGGGGGCCCAAGGAAGGGCAGGGCGTCCGGCAGATTCATGCAGCGGTTGTAGACCTGCACTGCGTTCCAGGGGAAGCCGGCGCCGGCGCAGAACCAGGGACCGCCTGCGATGATGCCGGCACCCTTGATGCTGGCGGCATGGGCGACGTGCAACTGATGCGCCATATAGCCGCCGGACGAGACGCCGGAGACGGTGACGCTCTCGCGGATCGAGGCCAAGCCGCGGCAGCGGATCGGCCGCCGCCGCCTCACCCGCCAGACCGACGACAAGGAGAAGTGCGGCCGCAAGCGCCGCCGGTGCAGGGCTGCGGGCCTCAGGTGCCTTCCTGCCACGACGTCAGATATACCTTCTGTTCCGCCGACAGCGTATCGATGGCGACGCCGAGCGAGGCGAGCTTGAGCGCCGCCACCTCGCGGTCGATCTCCTGCGGCATCGGATAAACCCGCTTTTCCATGGAATTATGGTTCTTCTTGATGTAGGCGGCACCGAGCGCCTGATTGGCGAAGCTCATGTCCATCACCGCCGGCGGATGACCCTCGGCGGCAACGAGATTGACCAGCCGGCCCTCGCCGAGGACGCGGATGCGCCGGCCGTCGTTCAGCCGGTATTCCTCGACATTGTTGCGGGCGAGGACGATCTCCTTCGCCATTTGCTTCAGCGCGACGAGGTTGATCTCGGCGTCGAAGTGGCCGGCGTTGGCGAGGATGCAGCCGTCCTTCATCGCCTCCAGATGGCGCCGGTCGACAACGTGCTTGTCGCCGGTGACGGTGATGACCACGTCCGATTGCCGGACGGCCTCGATAAGCGGCATCACCCGGTAGCCGTCCATGGAGGCTTCGAGTGCGCGAACCGGCTCGACCTCGGTGACAATCACCTTGGCGCCCATCCCGGCCGCTCGCTGGGCGACGCCGCGGCCGCACCAGCCGTAGCCGCAGACGGTGAAGGTGCGTCCGGCGAGGAGGATGTTGGTCGCGCGCAGAAGCCCGTCGATGCTGCTCTGCCCGGTGCCGTAGCGGTTGTCGAACAGGTGCTTGGTGTCGGCGTCGTTGACCGCGAGCATCGGGTAGCAGAGCGCCCCGTCGGCGGCCATGGCGTGCAGGCGGATGACGCCGGTGGTCGTCTCCTCGCTGCCGCCCATAACGCCGTCCAAGAGGTCGCGGCGCTGGGTATGCAAGAGGTTAACCAGATCGGCGCCGTCGTCGATGGTGATCTGCGGCTTCAGATCGACGGCGGCGTGGATGCGTTTGTAGTAGTCGTCATGGCCGTCGCCGCGGTGGGCGAAGACGGAGATGCCGTAGTGCAGCGCGAGGCTGGAAGCAACGTCATCCTGGGTGCTCAACGGATTGGAGGCGCACAGCGCCAGATCGGCGCCGCCGGCGACGAGCACGCGGGCGAGGTTGGCGGTCTCGGCGGTGACGTGCAGGCAGGCGGCGACGCGCACGCCTGCGAGCGGCTTCTCCTTCGAGAAGCGTTCGAGGAGCTGTTGCACGACCGGCATGTCGGCATACGCCCACTCGATGCGGCGCGTCCCCGCCTCGGCGAGAGAGGGATCCTTGATGCTGTAGGCGACTGTGGTCATCTTGCGAGCCTTCTCCGGGTGAACGTCGACGAGGCAGGATGGGGCGGCGGCGTTGCCGCGGGGGGTCGCAGCAAGCGGGCGACCGGCCGGTTCCCCCGGAACCGGCGTCGCGAGGCGTACGCGGAACCTAAAGGGGGAGGTGCCGGCGATCAAGCACGTCGCAGGCTGATCACCCCGCTCGGCATTGGCGGCGTGCGGAGGAGAAAGGCGGGGCGGTCCGCCCGACGAGGACCGCCCGCAAGGACGGGCTACTGTTGCTGCGGCACCGGACCGCCGACCGCCGGGACCCTTGCCACCGGGAGCCTTGCCGCCGGGCCCCACGCCGCCGGGACAACCGCCGGGCCGGCGGGCGAGTTCGTCGGCGGTGAGCGCCTTGTCGTGGTTGGCGTCGGCCTGGGCGAAGCGGGCATCGCCGTACTGGTCGAACTCCTCGCGCGTGACCTTGCCGTCGCCGTTGGCGTCCATGCGCGAGAGCTTGCGGCTGGCGCGCTGGGCATTGGCATAGGCGGCCATTTCCCCGGCATCGACGACGCCGTCGTGGTTCGTGTCCATGGCATCGAACATCTGGTCGTGGCCGGTGCGGAATTCGTCCTCGGTCACCTTGCCGTCGCCGTTGCTATCGAACTGCTGCAGCATGAAGCCGCCCGGACCTCCGCCGGGACCCGCCCGCCGCCCCCGGGCCGCCGCCCATGCCGCCACCACCGGGACCTTGTGCCGCCGCCGTCGCGGCGAGGCCGAGACCGAAGAAAAGGGCCGTTGTCGCCCAAAGTGCTTGCCTGCGCATCGTCGTCTCCTTTGCTGATTTCGATCGGCTGAGCCGGTTCGGCTGCCGACGGAACAAGGCTAGGCGACGATCATTGCGGGCCGATGTCCGCCGGTGCGCCGTTTGGTAACCGCCGGTTACGCCGACCTCGTGCGTAACAGATCGTTACCAAATTCAACCGTCGGGGACCGGGGCCGGGCTATACTCCGTCTGCCATGCCGGCCGAGCCGCACGTCCTCATCGTCGACGACGATCGCGAAATCCGCGACCTGCTCGCGCGCTTCCTCGGCAAGCACGGACTGCGCGCCAGCGTCGCAGCCGACGGCCGGGAGATGCGGAAGGCGCTCGCCGACCGCGCCATCGACCTCGTCGTCCTCGACGTGATGCTGCCGGGGGAGGACGGCTTTTCCCTCTGCCGGACGCTCAGGGCCTCGTCCGACGTGCCGGTTATCATGCTGACGGCGATGGGAGAGGAGGTCGATCGGATCGTCGGCCTCAAGATGGGCGCGGACGACTACCTCGCCAAGCCGTTCAATCCCCGCGAGCTGTACGCACGCATCAAGGCGGTCCTCCGGCGTACGGGCGCACCGGCGAGGCAGCGGCGCGAGGCCGCCGGCGGCGGCACCGGCAGCCGCCTCGGCTTTGCCGGCTGGACGATGGACTTCGACCGGCGCGCGCTCACCTCGCCCGATGGCGTCCTGGTGCCGCTGTCGACCGGCGAGTTCGATCTGCTCGCGGCGTTCGCGACGCACGCGCGGCGCGTGCTCAGCCGCGATCAGCTCCTCGATCTGGCGAGGGGCCGCGATGCCCAGCCGTTCGATCGCTCGATCGACGTGCAGGTCAGCCGGCTCCAGGATATGCGACGAGTCCAGGCCAGCAAAACATCGACGTATCGCTCGCGGCATTGCGCGCGCATCCGCATCATTGAGTTCGACGTCTTTTTGCACAGCATCACAAAATTCAACAATGCAAAATTGCTTTCGGCGTGTGTTAAAGCAGGTGCGTCTGCAAATTCCGGTACGGGAATTTCCTTTGTCCGATCGGATCAAGCACCTGTGTACAGGTCTGATTGCCTTGACATGTTGACCCGTCCATGCAAGTTCGCGGGCCTGAATGAATAATTCTTTAATTCTTTCTTCTGGAACAATTGATAACAGTTTTTGCACCGCGTTTTTTGTCTCGCTTCGTTGCAGCCTTTGGCTTCCCCGCACAATCTCTTAACCGCCTTGTTTACGGCTGATGACTTCCTGGTCATATCCGTCACTCCTCGATCCTCTAGTGTGTTGTCGAATAAGGTTATTATACTGGATTGAAATTTTGCGAATGTCACAAAAGTGAATATAATTTTCCCGCCAAGATACCAATGTCATTCTGAGGGAGCAAAGCGATCGAAGAATCCCGCCTAAAAGCGGCGGAGAATCTTTGCCACGCTCAGGGTGACATTAACCCTTTCACGTTCTGCATGGGCGCGACATGGCATATGATTACAACCCGGTCAGACCGCATCCACACTCGCCCCCTTCGCCTGGCGAACTGCTTCCGTTATATCGGCCTCATCTCCCCTCAACAACGTTGCAACCGGATCGAGATTTCCGAACAGGAGCCTATCTTTCAATGCCTCACGTGCCGTTTTCCTATATACCGTCACTTCAGCTGCATATATATATACCTGTGCCAGTTTGCGCCAACCAATGCAGTGATTTATTCAATGTTTCCGCACACTGACAACACAGTTGGCTTCGGCAATTTCTCAATCAAGTCTTTCTCTGATGGGAACACGAACTGTTCATATTTAGCACGTCCAACGGCAACCCCGCTGAGCCTCCCATATCGTGGATCGTGATGAAGTCGGCGCCTGCGTCGCGACGCAGGCATTTCCAATCTCCGCCAGAAATAACTCAAAGATGAAACAGCGCCTCAAAGACACGGCATTGGGTTCACGTTTCATTTCAGCGAACAGACCGCCTGGCTCCATCAAATATAACAGGAATGTATAGGGCCCGGGAATCATCCCACTGATCACCGCCTCATCCCCAAGCTCTTCTTTTACCAGACGAATCGCCTCTCTGATAAGTAGGGAATCGCCCCCTGTCGTTACAGCTCCGCATTTTGAACATAAGCATCGTCCAAATATTTTTGTTGAAGGAAATAAATAATCTCTCACTTGCGGAAACTGAATTTCCCCGACTGCATAGAATTTTAATTCCGTCCCCAACGCTTCAGCAGGCGTGCACAAATCCAAAAGGTGAGGTCGCATATGGCATCCCAGTCAACTTGAAGGAACTCGCCGTGGCGCGTGCCGACTTCTCCGGGTCATGATGAACCTCATCCAGCGTACAACCCGATCCTGCGCCTGACTCTTCAGCAAGAACCTGGATCAAGCCAGTGAAAGCAGGAGGCCAGGACGCAGTTTCGTCCATCGACTAGGGGGAGAACGGTTTGGTGTGTGTTTATAACATACCTGAAATAAATGGATTATCTGCGTAAAAACCAATAGCGAATCTCGCGCCACAAGGGATACAAAGGCAACAGATCAGCACGATAGCCTTTCCCGGCATAAGCCTGCATCAAATTGGCAGCTTGCTTGAGCACCTGCCGATCATCTTCCAAAGGCAGGGACAGCAACTCGGCAATGACAAGATGCGGCTGCTTCCCCGTCAGTTGATGATATAAACGAAACTGCAACTGCCAGGTTTCCAATTCGCCGTAAACAGACAGGGCCAGGAGGAATCCCTGCTGCAAATGTTTTACTTTACGGTTTAGCAGTGTCAGCAGACGAAGATCTGAAACATCCATCTGATAGGAATAGTGCCGCGAATTTAAGCGAATGGTTTGGAATATTGTCCAAAACGCGCCACATTTTTCCTACTCGCCAGAAACCAATGTAGGGATGATGCGTGCGCAGATAATCGGCTGTCTCACGCCCGGCCTACCCAGTTTAAAGTTGCGCCAGAAAATTTCCTTCCATCGTCTGCGTTCTGTTTTTGATAGCACTTGATAGCCTCACAATTACAATTGCCGGAATATACCGCTGGTCTCACAAGTCAGGAAACATGATGATCATACGGCATACAGCAAATCATTTGAGGCAAAATGAGAAAAGTAGCTATTCTTGCAATTGGACAGGTCAAGGTTGACGAACATTAGCAGCTGATCCCGACGCGAGATCGGAGGGAATGTGGTTTTCGCCGCCATGCAGGACGCCGGTATAGAAAAGGTCGACGTGCTGGTTTGTAGGTAACATGCTTTCGCCGCTGGTCAGCGAACAGATTCAACTGGGAACCTTCTTTTCGGATTGGGTGGGACTTTGGCAGAAGGAAGCCGTTAAAAGTGGAGGCAGCCTGCGCTTCAGGCGCGGCAGCGCTGCGCGTGGGGCTGATGGCTGTTGCCGTGGTGAATTGTTCCGTGCCGGTTCTGGGGGTTGAGAAAATGACCGATAAGGGCGGTCACGATATTACCGCCGGCTGGCCATGGCCGCCCTGCGGATGACTAGGCTGTACAGGGCGTTTCATTCGTGGGATTGAACGCCTTGATCATGCGCCGCTATATGCACGAGTTTGGCTGGAAGCATACAGACTTCGCGCCCTTCTCGATCAACGCCCATGCGAACGCCATGCACAATCCCTTTGCACGTTTGCATCAAAGGATCAATGAGAATCAATTTGAAAAATCCTCCATGGTCGCTACGCCGATCAACCTGCGAGATGCCTCACCGGTTGGAGATGTGCCGCGGCAGTGATCCTCGTCCCGGCGCAGCGCGTCGCCTCAGTGAATGGAAGGCCGGGGGTCACGGGGGCAGCTTCGGCCTCCGCGACGATTTAATCGCCGTCCACTCACGCAAAGATCCGCTATTTCTCCTGGCTGCCCATGAATTATCAGTGTGTGGGGATGAAATGGCCAATATCGAACCGAAAGATATCGATGTGTTCGAATTGCACGACGGTTTTCGATCATGGCCGCGCCATCACTCAAAGCGAGCGGGTTTGCCGAACGCGGCCAGGGGGTGAGGCTCGGACTTTATAACAATATCAGCCCGACTGGGACGTGCGCCCGTCTGCACGCGCGGCGATTAAAAAAGCGTGTGGGCATCCCGTTGGTGCAACGGGCATGTATCAAATCGTGGAGGTGATCGAGCAATTGCGCGGCGAGTGTGGCGCGACGCAGGTGGAGGGCGCCAGGATCGGATGGCTCCGAACATCGGCGGATCAGGCGCGACGATCATCACTCATATTCTGCAAGCCGAATAACGATTTATTGAATATTGAGATGTCCCATGTAATGGAAATTTGAGACAATGATCAGACACAGCAAAGCCAAAATGGGAAGAAAGGTAAGCGTGGTCAATATCCCGGTCAGCCTGTCTCTGCGAGCATAAGCGATCCAGGATGCGACGGCAAATCCAAGCGGCCAGACTGGATAGGCCCAACAGCTATCAGACCGTCCAGGCTTCCGCCGTTACTCCCGAGTTGAAGGCCATGACGGATAAGCCCGCCATCAGCAGCCAGAATAATAAGGAGGCCAGGGCTTGTAGTTGTGAACAGAGGAGCCAGATTAGGATAGGCTTGCGTGAGACAGGTTGTGCTTCCAAGGCAATGAATCCTCCAGATCGATTTCCGTCCTGCAAAGAGAAGCGAATTTTACACTACCCTACTCTGAATTCAAAAACGGATTTCCATATATAGTATTCAATTAACTTATGCGCAAGATATGTAGTGTTGATGACGTTTTGAGGGAATTTTCATTCCCGTTAAACTATTGAATTTCAGCCCAACCTACTTTAGACTTAGGCAGAGAAATAAGGAGAGAAAGATGGCTGACAAGCGAAGATTGGACGCCGTGATTTTACTTATTATGTGCAGGTCACGGATGACGCAACCAAACAATTAGTGGGGTATCTTTCGGATATAAGTATAGGTGGTTTTAGACTGGATACGCAAAAACAATTCTGCCTGGGCAACGACTTTCGTCTACACATCCGGACAGATGCCCCAGATTGCCGATAAGAATTTTATGGTTTTTATTGCACGTATAAATGGTGCGATCACGATCACGTTGACCCAAAACACATATAATGTGGGCTTTGAGATTATCAATATCGCACCCAGTGACATGGCGATCTTCCAGCGCATGTTCGAAAAGTATGGTTCAGAGAATACCATGCGGAGCCGAAACTCTGACGATTATTTGTGGAAATGAATGCGCTTGATACGGTCCCAACGGGGAGCCAAGCCCGCTATGACTGCTCGTTTTTTCTTTATTCACCGGACTCCTGCGAAAAAAGCGGGACTTTGTGCTGGCCTCGTGCTGGTAAAATTGGCGCCATGCAATATAGAACATTGCGCTCCATTGTCCGCTTCTTCATGAAGATCGCCACCGTTAGTCAAATACGGGTCTGCAAAAGCTGCCGCACAGCAATTTCATCTATTGCAGCGAATCATCTCGGCAGATCGGACACCGCCGTCCTGCTTTGTGTGATAGATCGTGAGGACATCATTATGGCCATTGCCGAGAAATACAAGAACCATCCCTATCTTCGGGGCATTGGGACGGGCTGCCAACGGCATTTGGTTGAACCGTTTCGAAGTGGATCATGCCGCCACGCGCCAGATCCTCGAGAGGATGAAACAGGGAGGCCTGTCTTGTCCTGGCACCGGAAGGGACAAGATCCAAAACAGAAGCCTTACAAGAGGCAAAAAACCGGGGATCGCGTTCAAGCGAGCAAAATTGGCTATCCAGTTTTGCCGGTGGCCGTCACTGGCACAG
>CAWAGY010000013.1:0-21616 GCA_963781645.1 uncultured Alphaproteobacteria bacterium
GCCGTTCGCACGCCAATCAACATGCAGGCCTGGAGCACCCGCGAAGCGTACGCCGAATTGATGAAACTGGTGCCGTACAAGCGGATCGGCGAGGTTGACGACATCGCCCGCGCCGCCGTCTGGCTCACCTCCGATTTCGGACTATCTCACAGGCGCCAGCATTTACGTGGACGGCGGTATGACGCTGTACCCCGGCTTCGAGACGGGCGGCTGAGCATGCGCATGAGCTGGCCAGGTCTCGCTGTCGCTGCGTTGCTGGCGGCCCTGACTGCTCCCTCGGCATCCGCCGAGGAAGTGCGGGCTGACGTAAGCGGACTGCCACAGGGCGAAACGCCCTGGGAGAAGGTGACGATCGCCGCAGCCGACATCGTTCTCGTGCATACCGGCGAGGGTGGTCTCTGGGGCAACGACAATGCCCGGTTACTCTCCGACAAACCCGGTCCGGGGCTTGATCTGGTGCGCTGGCTGTACGACCGACGGATTGCAGCCCTCGGCAGCAATTCCTGGAGCATCGGGCCCGTCCCCAATGAAGACCCCGGAGCGGCCATTTCTCGCACCGCAGACCAGGTACGTGAAGATGGGGCTGTTCGGACTCGAGCATGGCGACGGAAGAGTTGGCGTGGCGCGGTGTCTACGAGTTTATGTTCGTCGATACTTACACCCGGACTAGCGGCCCGACCGCGACGTTCGTCGCTCCGGCAGCGGATTGTCAAGCGAGGTTCTGGTTCAGCCTCTCGATTTATTCGCGGCTGGCACCTTCCCGGCCCTCCTCGTCAATTTGCCGAACCATCAGGAGCCGACCTTGCGGCGTCCGACGCGCATTCCTGTGGATATTCATCCAGGGACCTCCGGGGCCGCAATTGATTGGTGTCGCAACCGTATCGGCTCCCTCGAATTCCGCAGATCGAAAACCGCTCTGAGCCGAGGCCGCTGCCGGGCGTGGTCCGGCTGTGCTCCAGCCTGAAAAAGCGTTTGAACACCAGATCGCGCGCATCGGCAGGAATGCCGGGGCGATCGTCCGCTACGACACCAAGCGGCCCTTCGGCGCCGTTCCTCAGCTGGAGTTCGATTTGGGCGCCCCCCGGGGCGCGTGATTGATCGCGTTGTCTACCAGACTGGCGAGCATCTGCGTGAGCAGTTGCCGGTCGCCGGAGCTAGAGCGGTTTTCGATCTGAGGGAATCCGGGGAGTCGATATGGGATTCCCTTATTTGGTTTGATCGGCGATAATCGCGGGCAGATGTGGTGAGAGGTCTGCGATGACAAAGCCGTATTCGAGGGATCTGCGCGAGCGGGTGGTTGGTGAGGTGAGGGCGGGGCGAAGCGTGCGTGCCGTGCGCCGTCTTCTCGGTGAGCCCGAGCTTCGTCGTCAAGCTAAAAAAAAAAAAAAAAAAAAAAAAAAAAAAAAAAAAAAGGCGCGATCGAGGCGCACAAGGACTGGCTCATGGACCTGGTCCGGGAGACCCCGGACCTGACACCCTGGCGGAGATCGGGATCGGCTCGGCGAGCGCGACGTGTCGGCCTCGATCGCCGCCGTCTGGCGCTTCTACCGGCGGCACGGCGTCAGCTTTAAAAAAAACCGCGCACGCCGCCGAGCAGGAGCGGGCGGACGTACAGGCGGCGCGGACGGCCTGGAAGGACAGCCAGCCCGGCCTTGATCTGGCGCAACTGGTCTTCATCGACGAGACCGGCACGACCACCAACATGACGCGGGCGCGTGGCCGCGCCGATCGCGGTAAGCGGCTGGTCAGCGCCGTCCCGCATGGCCATTGGAAGACCACCACCTTCGTCGCCGGCCTGCGGCACGACCGCATCACCGCCCCCTTCGTCATCGACCGGGCGATGAACGGAGCCATCTTCCGGACCTACGTCGAGCGATGCCTGGCGCCGACGCTGCGGCCGGGCGATGTCGTCATCCTTGACAACCTGCCGGCCCACAAGGTCGCCGGCATCCGCCCCGCGATCGAGGCGCAAGGCGCCCGCCTCCTCTACCTGCCGCCGTACTCGCCCGATCTCAATCCGATCGAGCAGCTCTTCGCCAAACTGAAAGCGCTCCTGCGCAAGGCCCAGGAGCGCTCGATCGAAACCCTCTGGCGCCGCATCGGCCAACTCCTCGACCACTTCAAAGCCGACGAGTGCAGACGATACTTCACCCACTGCGGTTACGCATGATCGAAAAATGCTCTAGCGGCTTGGATAAGAACGGGCAGAGTGCGCCGGCGAGTTTAGTTCTTGAGGCTGATTACCATCGCATCGCCCCCGAGACTCAGCATCAATCCTGTGCGCTTGGCTTCGAGGTGGATGATGACTCCCTCGGGGTTGTTCAGCCACATCTCGCCGGCGCTGGCGGTACCGGCCACCGCGCCGTAGCGCACCTGGCTATAGGCGCCGGGAAAATCGGAAAGGTTGTTGAGCCGGTAGACGTCGCCCCTGGCCTCGATGGTCGAGGCGCCGATGCCGCCGATGCCGAGCCCGCCGACGTAAAAAGGATACGCCCTCCCTTGGTAGTAGAGCGTACCGTCGCCGCCCTGGCCGGAACCGACGAACGCGGCAGAGGCCGCCTGCAGAGTGATCGTCGCCGTCGGCTTCTCGTTGGGCGTCAGGCTAACCGAGGAGATGGAACCGCTGTCGCTGGTGAACACGCGGCAGCCGGCCAGCAGCAGTAGCGCCGCGAAGACCGTCTTTTTCATTGCGTTCCCCTCAATCCGTATCGTTGTACAAAAAAAGGCCGTTTCCATTATCGCTCTGCCGAAGAACTTCCTAGTTGAAGTTGCTGGGCACCGACGAGCGCCCATCCGCGCTATCGGCTCCGCAGCCACGCCAGAGCGTCCTCACGCCGCCCGGTCGGGAAGAATCGCACCACCGCTTGCTCGGCGACATCGGCGAGGCGTGGTTGCTCGTCCGCAAACTGAGCACCGGCGATGACCGCGACCTTGCGAAGGGCATCGCCGATCGTCTTGGTGGTCAAGACGCCGAGCGTCTTTGCTCCCTTTTCCCATCCTTCGAGATCCTGCCAGTCCAGCAGCATGCTGAAATCCGCCGCGCTCGCCGCCTCGCAGGTGCACGCCAACCGCCGGATATTGCTCCTGTAGCGCGTCGATCGCGCCGTCGATGTCGGTCTCGCTGATCATCCCCTTCATCTCGACCACAAGGATGCGATCCGCATCATTCACGCTGAGCTTGATCACGTCGCTTCCCCTCCCTCTCTGCTGTGCGGGCAACCGGTTACTTGCCGTAGTCTAGCTGACGACGTGATAACCTCCGTCGATATACATGGTGTCGCCGGTAATCAGCTTGGCATAGTCGGTGGCGAGGAACGCCGTGGCCATGCCGACATCCTCGATGCTGACGAGCATTCGGCTGGGAGCGCGCGAAGCCGCCCTTTCCATCAGTTCGTCAAATCGATCGATGCCGGACGCCGCGCGCGTTTGGATCGGCCCGGGCGAGATAGAATGAACCCGGATGCCCTTTGGCCCCAGCTCGGCGGACAGGTAGCGGGTAGACGCCTCCAGGGCGGCCTTGACCGGACCCATGACGTTGTAATTCTCGACCACCTTCTCGGCGCCGTAATAGCTCATCGTGAACAGCGTTCCACCGTCCTTCATCAAGGGCTCGGCCAACTTGGCCATGCGGATGAACGAGTAGCACGAGATGTCCATGGCCGTCAGGAAGCCCTCGCGCGAACAGTCGGTGACCCGGCCGTGGAGGTCCTCGCGGGGGGCGAAAGCGATGGAATGAAGTGCGATATCGAGCTTGCCCCATGTCCGTTCGATGGCCGTGAAGACGTCGTCGAGCTGGCCCTCCACCCGCACGTCGCACGGCAGGAAAAGCGGGGCTTCGAGCCGCTCAGCCAGCGGCTGTGTAAAGTGCTTCGTCTTATCGTTGAGGTAGGTGATCGCCAAATCGGCACCGAGGGCTCGAAACGCGAGCGCACAGCCGTAGGCGATCGACTGGTTGTTGGCGATGCCGATGACGAGCGCCTTCTTGCCGGCAAGCGCACCTTTCGGGCCTTCAACCCGCTTTTTCAGATCAGCAAAAAACGCTTCGGTTGCCGTCAGTTCGCTCATTCCACTGATCTCCCCCTAATGCCGGCCGCAGGCGGACGCGGCCCGCCTGAGTTTCACTCAGCTACAACGAAAGTAGGCCCAGCGTGTGAATTGCTATCATCCGCTCCTCATCGGTGGGGATCACCCATGCTGAGACGGGGCTTTCCGCGGTCGTGATGCGAGGGCCGTCCGCAGCGTTCGCGGCGGGATCGAGGCGAACCCCGAGCCACTCGGCGCGGCGGCAGACACGTTGGCGAATTTCGGGCGCGTGCTCACCGATGCCGGCGGTAAACACTATGGCGTCGATACCGCCAAGGACCGCAGTCAGCGCGCCGAGGTTTTTTGTGATGTGGTAGACGAACAGCTCGATCGCCTCTTCGGCGCGGGGATCGTCGCTCGCCAGCAAGTTGCGCATGTCGTTGCTGATCCCGGACACCCCGAGAAGGCCGGACTCCGTGTAGAGGAGCCTTTCGATCGCCTTGGCGTCCATGCCGAGGGCCTGCAGCAGATACAGCATGACCCCGGGGTCGAGGGCGCCCGGCCGCGTTCCCATCGGCAGGCCATCGAGGCCGCTGAAGCCAAGCGTGCTTTCGACGCTCTTGCCGTCACGGAGTGCGCAGAGGCTGGCGCCGCTGCCGAGGTGAGCGACAACGACCCGCCTCGCTTCCGGCGCATACTCGGGCAGCGTGCGGGCAATGAACTCGTAGGATAAGCCGTGGAAGCCGTAGCGGCGAATGCCCTGCTCGAACAGGCGCCTTGGAAGCGCGAACAGCTGGGCCACACGCGGCTGCGTGTTGTGGAAGCTGTTGTCGAAGCAGGCGACCTGCGGCAGTGCCGGATGCCGCTCGGCCAGCGCCTTGATTGCCGCCAGGTTGTGGGGAAGATGCAATGGAAAAAACGCGACGAGCTTTTCGATCTCGGTGATGGCTCGTTCGTCCAGCCGGACAGGGCCGGCATAGGCCGCCCCGCCGAACACGACGCGATGTCCCGCCGCCGCCACCCGGACATTTGTGGCGTGCGCTTCGATCCAGCCGATGATGTGGCCGATCGCCTCGCCGTGGCTGATCGCCCCCGGCCACCGGCGCTCTCCCAGCACCTCGCCGGTCGAGTTCTTGCAGACGAAGCGCGGTTCGGTTCGGAGGCCTTCGACCTGGCCTTTTCCGAGAAAGGAAGGCTCATTCTTCCCGCGATCTACGTAACCGGCGAACTTGATGCTGGAGGAGCCGGCGTTGATGACGAGGAGACCCGGTTCCATCGTGCTCACTCTGCTGCCTTCAACAGCGCCGCTCCCCGCCGCAGCTCGGCCGCAAACAGCACGGCGAGGGCGGCCGAGGCGAGGCGCGTGCGCGCGCTGTCCGCGCGGCTGGTTAGAATGATCGGCACGCGCGCACCGACGATGATGCCCGCGGCCTCGGCGTCCGCCATGAAGGTGAGCTGCTTGGCCAGCATATTGCCGGCTTCGAGGTCGGGGACGACGAGGATGTCGGCCTTGCCGGCGACCGGTGAGATAATCCCCTTCGTGCGTGCCGCTTCCTCGTCGACCGCGTTGTCGAATGCCAGCGGGCCATCGAGAACGCCTCCCTTAATTTGACCTCGATCGGCCATCTTGCACAGCGCGGCCGCGTCGATGGTCGAGGGCATTCTGGGCGTTACCGTCTCCACCGCGGCGAGGATTGCGACCTTCGGCTGAGCGATGCCGATGGCGTGCGCCAACTCGATTGCGTTCTGCACGATGTCGGCCTTTTCTTCCAGTGTCGGCCGGATGTTGATGGCGGCGTCGGTGACGATGACCGGCCGCGCGTAAGTGGGCACGGCGATCAGGAAGCAGTGGCTGAGTCGGCGCTCGGTGCGCAGCCCGCCCTCCTTCTTCATCACTTCATGCAGCAGTTCGTCGGTGTGCAGGCTTCCCTTCATCAGGGTCTCGGCCTCGCCGGCGCGGACCATCGCGACGCCCACCTCCGCCGCGTGATGGCTGTGCTCGGTGGGCACGATGCGGTACGAGGCGAGATCGATGCCCTCGTTCGCGGCGATCGCTCGGATCTTCTTCTCCGGGCCGATCAGGATCGGTGCGATCAGATTCCGCTCGGCGGCCTCGATCGCGCCTTTAAGCGCATCGTCGCTGCAGGGGTGGACGACCGCGGTCGTCAGCGGCGGCAGCCCGTCGCACATTTTGATCAGCTGCAGATAGCGGTCTTCCCGCTGCAACCGAACTTTTGGCAGCTCTCGCACGGGATATCGAATCTTCTCGCGGGCCGCCTCGACCTCCAGGGTGCCGACGACGAGCTCCTGGCCGTTGCTGCCGGTGCAGACGCAATCAAGGACGACAACGCCCTCGTCGGCTCGCTTCCCCTTGACCCTCGCGGTGGCCGTCACCTCCTCGCCGATCGGCACCGGCCTGAGAAAGTGGATGTCGGCGGAGACGGTGATCGACCCTATGCCGGGCAGGCGGGTGTCTGTGATCGTCGAGAAGAGCGCTGCCACCCATGACGCCTGTCCGGCTCCGTGCGGAAACATGGACGAGTCGATGGGCGTGGGGTCGAGGTCGATCAGGTTGACGTTACCCGGTGACGGCTGCCCAGATCTCAATATCCTCAGGCCGAAGCGCTCGGGTCAGGCTGGCCAAGTCGCCGATCTGGATCTCGTCAAATATTTTGTTTTCGATGGTCTCGGTCATCTACCTTCGTCCTGCAATCTCCACCTGCCGTCCCGCGAAGCAGGGGATTCAGCGTGAATTCTTGGGACGACTCTCGCAGCCCAGGGCCCAACAGAGAAGGCGTTTGCTGCAGCGCAAAATTCTAGCACGACTATTTTTGCAATCGCGAGGTCTTTCGCGATATGGCAGTATATTTTTTGCTGGAGGAGAATTAACTTGCGGGCGCCCCTCAAGGATGGCCAATCGCCAGCACCTGACATAACGGCCGAGTGTGGGAGCGTAATCGGGACTGAAACGCACATGATTCTCGCTTTCGTTAAGCGTCTTCTCTCGCCCGTCTGTGTTCCGTCAGCGGCCGGAAACCGGTCTCCAGCGGGACGCGACGCAAGCCACATCCGGTCCGACAGCGTATCGGCACGCCGCACGCCCGGCGCATGGGTGATGATCGGCGCGGCGCTTTTTCTCGGCGGGTGCGACGGGAACGAAAACACCTATGCGCCGCCGCCGCCCCTGAAGGTGATCGTGACGACCCCGACGATCGAGACGGTCACCGAAGATCTGGAGTTCACGGGCAACACCGCGGCCTTCGAGACGGTGAAGCTAGTGGCGCGCGTCGAGGGATATCTGCAGAAAATCCACTTTGAGGATGGTCAGCGGGTCAAAAAGGGCGACCTTTTGTTCACCATTCAGCGGAACCAGTACGAAGCGGATGTCTTAGAGGCGAAGAGCAACATAGATGCGGTAAAAGCGAAGCTGGATCATGCAGACACCGAGTTTCAGCGCTATACGCGTTTGTTTCAGGAGAAGGCGGCTCCGGCGACGCTTGTCGACCAATGGCAATTCGAGCGGGATTCCGCGCGGGCGGCCCTGGAGGCGGCGCAGGCCAACCTGGACAACGCCGATCTCAACCTGAGCTACACGAGGGTGGCGGCGCCGTTCGACGGGCGGATGGGCCGTCATCTTATCGACGCCGGCAATCTGGTCGGCTCCGGGGGAGAGACGGTGCTCGCCGAGATCAACCGCATCGACCCGATATACGTCTACTTCACCATCAACGAGCGGGATCTGCTGCGCGTGACCGAGGGCGAGGGCGGAGGGGACGGGGAATCGGCGCCCCGACAGAATAGGCAGGTGCTGTACATGGGGCTGTCGTCGCAGCCCGGCTATCCGTACAAGGGGAAGCTGGACTTCGCGGCCATCACCGTCAATCCGCAGACCGGGACATTGCAACTGCGCGGCATCTTTCCCAATCCCGACGGTCGGATCGTCCCCGGCTTGTTTGCCCGCGTGCAGGCCCCTTACAGACAAGTCCACGACGCGGTGCTGGTGCCGGCGGAGGCGGTCGGCTTCGATCAGCAGGGCAACTATGTCCTGACGGTGAACGACAAGAACATCGTTGAGCGAAGGTCGGTGGAGGCGGGTCAACAGGTCGGCGAAAAGCGGGTGATCACCGCGGGACTGAACGGCGACGAGCGGCTGATCGTCGAAGGGCTTTTGCGAGCGATCCCGGGCCATGAGGTGGCGCCGGAGTTGGCCGCCGGATCGGCACCTGTACCGGGGTCGTCCCCGGCAAGCTCCACAACTCCGTCCAAGTCGGCTGGCTGAGCGAGGAAGCGCGGGGCATCATGTCGAAGTTCTTCATCGAGCACCCGATCTTCGCCAATGTCATCGCCATCATCATTGTCATCCTCGGTATCTTTGCGTACACGAGCCTTCCGGTTGCGCAGTATCCGCAAATCGTGCCGCCGACGATCCAGGTGACAACCAGCTATCCGGGCGGCAGCGCCGAAGTCGTCGCCACGACGGTCGGGATCCCGATCGAGCAGGTGGTGAACGGGGTCGAGAATTCGATCTACCTGACATCGACCAGCGGCAGTGACGGCAGCTATACGCTGACCGTCACGTTCAACGTCGGGACCGACCTCGACAAGTCCTTGTCATTGGTTCAGAACGCGGTGAACGGCGCGACCGCGCAACTGCCGCCGGAGGTGCAGGCGCAAGGTGTCACGGTGAAAAAGGTTTCGACGAACATCCTTCTGTTCGTCAGCCTCTTCAGCGACGACAACCGGTATGACGGCACCTATCTCGCCAACTACGCCACCATCAATCTCGTCAACCCGATCGCCCGCCTGCCGGGGATCGGCCAGGTCAAGGTGCTCGGCGCCGGTTCCTACAGCATGCGCATCTGGCTCGATGCCAACAAGATGCAGTCGTTTGGCCTGACCACCGTCGACGTCGTCGACGCCATAAAGGCGCAGAATACACAGGTCGCCGCCGGCCAGCTCGGCGGTCCTCCCATCCAATCGGACCAGTTGTTCCAGTTCACGCTGAATGCGGTGGGCCGGCTTTCGGATGCCAAAGAGTTTGAGGACATCATCATCAAGTCGGTGTTCGATCCGCAGACCGGCTCGCCGCAGATCGTTCGCGTCAGTGACGTCGCCCGGGTCGAGCTGAGCCAGCAGACGTATTCAAACTTCGGCGGCCTGAGTGGCAAAGTCGCGGCTCACATGAGTATCTATGCGCTGCCGGGAGCCAATGCCCTGGATGTGGCCGATTCCGTCAAGTCTGCCATGGCCAAAATGAGCAAGCGCTTTCCGGAAGGGCTGCAGTACGCGACCCTTTACAACCCTACGGACTTCATCAAGCAATCGATCAGCGCCGTTCTTCACGCGTTGTTCGAAGCGTTCGCCTTGGTGATGATCGTCGTCATCGTCTTTCTGCAGAACTGGCGCGCCGTCATCGCGCCGGCGGTCATTATCCCCGTGGTGATCATCGGATCGTTCATCGCCATGGCGGCCCTCGGCTTCAGTGTCAATCTGATGACCCTGTTTGCGTTGATCCTGGCCATCGGCATCGTCGTCGACGATGCGATCATCGTCGTCGAAAATGCCTCGCACTACATCGAGCAGGGCATGAGCCCGCGGCAGGCGACGATCAAGGCGATGGGCGAATTGC
Source organism: uncultured Alphaproteobacteria bacterium (assembly GCA_963781645.1). Lineage (GTDB taxonomy): Bacteria > Pseudomonadota > Alphaproteobacteria > Rhodospirillales > Defluviicoccaceae > Defluviicoccus. The sequence continues at coordinate 9,653 of CAWAGY010000013.1, forward strand.
TCGGGCCGATCGTCGGTGTCTCACTGGTTCTGATCGCCGTCTTTCTGCCGGCTTCGTTTCTGCCCGGAATTACAGGCAATCTCTTTCGTCAGTTTGCCCTCGTCATTGCTTCGACGGCGGTGCTAAGCGCAGTGATCGCGCTCACCGTGAGCCCGTCGCAAAGCGCGATCTTCCTCAAGCCGCGCGGTGACAAGAAGCCGAACCTCTTTTTCCGCGGGTTCAACCGTGGTTACGGGGCCGCCGAAGGCGGCTACATCAAAGTCGTGCGCTTCATGGCTGGTCATACGCGGCTGATGATCCTGGTCTATGTCGCCTTTATCGGCATTGCGGGTTTCATGTTCACCCGGCTGCCGACCGGGTTTTTGCCAACGGAGGACCAGGGCTACTGCATCATCGCAGTCAACCTGCCGCCGGGATCGTCGCAGCCACGCGCCAAGCGCGTTACCGAACAGGTCAACGCCATTCTCAAGGATACGCCCGGGATCGCGGGGTGGGCGATGATCGGCGGCCTGTCCATTCTCGATAGCGCCAACCTGTCGACAGCCGTTTCGATTTTTCCGGTGTACGAGGGCTGGGACAAACGCCCGAAGGGCGTGACCCAGGCGACGATCATCGCCGATCTGCGGCGAAAGCTCCGCGACATACCGGAAGCGGCGATCGCCGTCCTGGTGCCGCCGGCGATCCCCGGCCTGGGTCAGGCAGGCGGCTTTCAGATGATGGTTGAAGACCGGGAGGCCCTCGGGTTGGCCGAGTTGCAGAAGGCGACGCTCGAACTCATCCGCGCTGCAAGGGCTCAGTCGAACATCGCCGACGTAATCACCACGTTCAGTGCCAGCAGTCCGCAGTATTTCCTCGACATCGACCGCACCCAGGCGTTGTCGCTGGGCGTTCCGCTCAACGATGTGTTCCAGACGCTGCAGACCTATCTCGGATCGTCATACGTCAATCTTTTCAACAAGTTTAACCAGAGCTTTCAGGTCCGGGTGCAGGCCGATTCCAAGTTCCGCAGCCGGCTGGACGATATCGGCGAGCTCTATGTGGCCAACAAGGAGGGGCACGTGGTGCCGCTCGGCGCTTTGCTGAAGATCACCCCGACGCTCGGCTCCGAACTGGTCACCCGCTACAACCTCTATCCGGCGGCCAATGTTTTCGGCGCGGCTGCTCCCGGGTCGAGCTCGGGCCAGGCGCTGAACCTGATGGAACAGGTGGCAAAGAACACGTTGCCGGCAGGCATGGACTACGACTGGACCAGCATTTCCTATCAGGAAAAACTCGTCGGCAACCAGATCTACATCATCTTCGCCCTCTCCGTTACACTGGTCTTTCTGGTCCTGGCCGCGCAATACGAGAACTGGTTTCATCCGGCGGCGGTGATTCTGACGGTGCCGATGGCGCTGGTCGGCATCCTGATCGCGCTGATGGTGCGCCACTTCCCGGTCGATCTTTACACCCAGATCGGTCTCGTGCTGATGGTGGCCTTGGCCGCCAAGAACGCCATTCTCGTCGTCGAGTTCGCGCGCGAGCTGCGGGCGGAGGGCAAGGACGTCGTCGAGGCCGCGGTGGAGGCGACCGAACGCCGGTTCCGGCCGATCGTCATGACCTCGTTTGCCTTCATCCTCGGCGTCGTGCCGCTGGTCACCGCGACCGGTGCCGGGGCGGCGAGCCAGCAGGCGCTGGGTACGGTGGTTTTTGGCGGCATGCTCGCTTCAACGTTGCTCGCAATTCCCTTCGTGACCGTCTTTTTCATCGAGATGGAGCGGCTTTCGGAATGGTCGCAAAAGAGGAAAAAACCAGAAGCGACCGCCGCGACATCGAAGATCCCCGCCGGCGAATAACTTGAGGCTACGTCGCACGCCAGCGCCGTGGAGAACACCGCCAACGGCCCAGGGCGGTAGTTGCTTCGTCGATCCTTCCGGCATTGGTGTGTACGACTTTTTTTGCGAGATCTTTCGAGACGTTCCCGTATCGAGATGGCAAGAGCCTTGACTGGACCTTCGGCGCGCGACCCGCAGCATCAAGCGGGCTTCCGTCGTCCGGGGCTGATCAAGGCGATCGACGATGGACCGACGCACCGATCCACACATCCGATCTCGCAAACTTCGTCTGCTCGTAGGTCTCGACCGCAGCCTGCAGGTCGACGAATATCCGTTCCTGGCCGAGCGTCTCGCCAAGCTTCGAATGCTCGACGACGTAGCGCACACCCGCATTCAGCGACGCCAGCCACAATGTGGTCCCTTCGCGACGACCCTGCTCCTCCCCCTCGATCAGCATCTTCGGCGCTGTGTATTCGAGGTCGATCACGGCGCTGAAGTCGAGCAGCAGAACCGATGGTTTCGTCTGCTCGATGAGCGGCCGCATCATGTCGGCGACGCGCTGCGCATTGGCAAAGAACAGACGCCCCTCGATGCGCACAATCAGCAAGCCGGCCCAGGTCTCGTCGTCGGGAAGCTCCTTTGAAAGCGCCCGGAACACATGGGTGCCGCGCTTGCGGCCGAGAGCGTAAACGGATGGGTTGTACGCCTGCTGGGCGAGCGTCAGCAGTGAGGCAATCACGGCGACGATAATCCCTTGCAGGGTGCCCAGCAGCACGACATCGGCAAAGGCGATAATGGCCCAATAAAACTCGACTCGCCGCACGCGCTCTTGGCAGGAAGCGCTCCACAACGAAGATCAATGCGAGTAAGACCAGCGCCAGCAATAGCGTGAGCAGCGACGCGTCCGGGAGTTGCTGCGCGAGGGCGAGGATATCCCTCAAAAACCCGGTCTTTTCGATATGGATCCCCAGCAGCTTGGGGATTTAATCGGCGACGGTCACCAGTCCGATTGCCGACTTAAGCCGGTCCGCACGGGTTCGGAGATGAAATTGGCGAGGAAGCCCAGCCGCATTATGCGTGCACACACGAGCATGGAGCCAACGAGCATCGCCAGGGTTGCGCTCGCCGCGAACAAGTCCGCTGCCTCACCCTGGGATGACGCTCGGCCAGTTGGCGGCGGCGAGAATGGCGATTGTCGTGGTTGTACTCATGCTGAGCAGCCGCGACGCGCCCAGCAGCGCGTAAATGACCATCGGTACGAAGGTCGTGTAAAGGCCAACTTGCAGCGGCAGACCGGCGATGCTCGCGTAGGCCATCGCCTTGGGGATGACCACCGCGGCCGTTATCAGGCCGGCGACGGCGTCGGGACCCAGCCACTGCTTCGGGTAGCCGGGAAGCCAGTCCGGCACGAGCCGCGGGCGCTTCCTGTGGATCACCATACCTTTCCTCCTCCTCCTCGGCGCAATCCGCAGACTGGGCGTAGATAACCTTGTCTCTCGAAGCCGATGTCGAAATCGCATGCCAGCCGGCACACGTTCTCCCACACCAGCCAGAGTGGCGTCAGGGCCGCAGGTCTTGGTCATTGAAGGCGCTATCAGGGCCGTCGGCTTCCCGCCGACCATGTACGCAATGTCACCGACGGCGACGTCCGTGATCAGCGGGGCGTGATCCTGACCGGCAGCCGCACCAGGTCCCGGTCCATCGTCTGCCGGCACGTCGGAACGTTGGTTCGGGTCATGTAGACATGCGCGGTTGCTCCCACCGTCTCGAAATTGCGCGACGGGCTCGCCGCATCGAGGAGCGACGGGTAGCGGATGAACGATCGGCAGCGCTCGCGGTCGAGGGCCTGCGGCGCCTCGATGAGGAGCGCGAGCCGGCTCCAGTGCACGAGGTCGGGGGAGGTGGCGTAGTGGATGCCGGCAATGCGGCGGCCGGCGGCGTCGTGCGATGCGCCATAGAGGACGGCGATGTAGGAGTTGGACGGCGCATGCCAGCCGATGCTCCGCACCTCCCAGTCGAGGGAGCCGGCGCCGACCGGCTCGCAGACGTGCTCTTCCGGAGCGAAGCCGTCGTCGTGGTAGGCATCGGCGAACCGGCGACGGAAGCTCTCGCCGTCGAAGGCGCGCCACGCCTTGGGATCGGCGAGCGACGAAGTCCGGATGAGGCAGTTGCCGTATTTCTGCGCCCCGCGCGGCCAGGCGCCGATCAGGGCATAGTAGGACCCGTCGCGGGCGATGATGTTGCTGCTGGTAAGGTACCCTTGCGGCTCGTCTGAGCCGTCCGCTTCGGCGAAGCGGTAGGGCAGCCCCGCCACCAGACGCTCGCCCGGCGGCGACGCGTAGGTCTTGCCGCCGTCGGCGGAAACGGCGAGGGTGAGGCTGTTGTAGACGCAGCGCCGGGTCCTGCCGAACGTCCCGGTGCAGCCGGAGTTTGGATGACGGGTGCCGTCCCATTCGTTGCTGACGAGGGCGAAGATCGTCTGGCCATCGAGGGTGTAGGTGGCCTCGATCCAGCTTCGGTCGTCGTAGCGGCCGACATCGGCGTCTTCGCGACCCTGAAACAAAATGCGGCAGCGGGGCCGAACGCGGTTCAGCTCCGGGCCCACCATCTCCCAGTTGGTGTAGTGCGCCGCAATCAGATGAACCAGGCCGGCTGCGTCGCGGAAGGCCCGGGACGGCGCGTCCGGGATGAACCGGTCGTCGCAGCGATCCTTCTGCCAGCTGTAGACGATCTCCTCCGGGCCTGAGACCGCCATGACCACGGCCGGATCGGCGGCCAGCGCCGCCGTCGTCCAGCCCAGGATAATCCGGACGACGGCGGCGACCGCACAGGCGACGCCGGTAAGGCGCCGCCTGCGGCCCGCGTATGGATGCATGCGTTCCGGCCGGCTCAGGCGACTTTGCGCTGCTTTGCCTGCGGCATCGCCTGGCCGGCCCGATCGTCCGACATCTTGTGGTCGATGCCGTTCTCGACGAAGAAGTCCCGCATGTCCCGGTAGCGCTGATAGAAGGCGCGGTTGAATTTTTCGAACAAAGCCTGGTCCCAGAAATCCTCGAGCCGGAACGGCCGGTCGGCGAAGACATCGAAGCTCGGGATCGCGAACGTCTCGGCAAACTCGCTCGTCCGGCTGTCGTATGTGAAGTAGATGGCGGGGACGCCGTTGGCCAGCGCCATCAGGTTGCCGTGCAGCCGGTAGCCCAGCACCAGGTCCTTCGTCCGCACCAGCTGTTCGTAGTCGGCGACAACGTCGGAGTAGAACAGCTTCGTCCGGTAGAGGTGGAGCATCGTTTCGTCGAAATAGTGTTTCGCGTCCGGACGCGCGCAGAGCTGGGCCAGCGCCTCGGCCTTCTGTTCGGCCGTTCCGAGCACAATCTTTTTTTCCTCGACCTCGCCTTGCGCCATCAGCTCGACGTCGAACCGCGCGGCCATCGCCTTGACCAGCTCGCGGTGCAGGCTGAGGTAGCGGCCGACCTGCTGGGCATAGGCCGGAGACACCTCCCGGCGGAGGGTGACGCCTACGCGCTGCACCGTCTCCAGCGGCGGCAGATCGATCCTGAGCTCGGGGTTTTTCCGCCGGAACGCGGTGGGGCAGCCGACGATGCGGACATTCTTGATGCCGATGTTCCACAGAACCTCGGCGGTGTAAGCGCCGCGGACGCCGACCGACGTGGTGCTGTCGGCGATCAGCCGCATGACCCGCTTCGTCTCGTCGGAGAGCGTGAGCGGCCCGCGCGAGGGGGCCTGCGCCCCGATGCCGAAGACGACGACCGGGATCTTGAGCTTTTCGAGGACGGGCACGGCCTGTTCCCAATTCATCGCCGGATGGATGTAATTGGACGCCCTAAGAAAGACGTAGTCGAATTCGGCGTTGTAGCGGTCGATGTCCGCTTGGGTCGGATTGGCTATCTTGAGAACATCGAGCATATCAAAGTTAAGCAGCTTCAGCGACAAGTCATAGACAAATTCGTCACCGGTATTGTGGTATTGATTGATGTGTTTGGGAAGGTCTTTGTAGTTGTACCAGCGGACACTGTCGTGCTGGTAAACTTCGCCGGCCGGGATCATGACCAGGATCTTGCGCATCTCAACCTCCTGTAGCGACAGCGGCGGTACCCGGCTCGGACACGCTCGTGCGTCGCCGGCGGGGGGAAGCGGCAGAAACATCGGCCCTTCGCCGTTTCTGCCCTTGATCAAGGATGCCGTAGAGCTCGAGGTGCTCTCTCGCCGAGGTCCGCATCGGATGCACTGGCGTGATGCCGGCCGACAGCCGCTCGTGCAGACCGGGCTCGGTGCAGGCGCGGACCATCGTGTCGGCGAGTGAAATCGGATCGCCGACGCGGAAGTGAAGGCCGTCGATCTCGTGCCGGACCTTTTCCGCCATGCCGCCGATGTTGCTGCAGATCACCGGCCGCCTGGCGGCGAACGCCTCCTGGATGACCAGAGGCGAGTTCTCCCACCAGATCGAGGGCACAATCACCCAGTCGACCGTCTGCATCAGCGCGATCACGTCCTGATAGCGGTAGGCGCCGTGGACCTGGACGTGGCTTTCGATCTCGGCGAAGCGCTTGCGGATCGCCAACTCCTGATCGCCGCTCAAGAACAGCATGCTGCCGAACACGTCGATGTTGAAGGAGCCGAAGCCGCGGCTGATCAGCCGCTTTGCGGCATCGAACAGGATCGGTAGACCCTTGTACGGCGAGATCTGGCCGAAGAAGGCAAACGTGTTGCGTCCCGGCGGCGCAACCGGCGGCAAAGGGTCGTCGCCCGCGACGTGCCCGTTCTCGACGTAGAGCAGCTTCTCGGCGGGAATTCCCCATTCGACGAAGCGGCTCAACAGGAACTGGCTCGGACACAGAAAAAGATCGACCAGCTTCAGGTGCGACTTCAGGAATTGTTCCCGAAAGAAGAACTCGCCGCTCTGGATCTCCGGGAAGCAACGATTGCACTCCGACGGCGACGACCGCCAGCACGGCATCAGCGTCTTCGTCTTCACCATCTGGCCGTTGTGATGACAGATCGGCAGGAACTCGTGCAGCGTCATCAGGATGCGGGCGTCGGGGCAGATGTTGCGCACCATGCGGATCATCTCGACGCCGAGATTGTGGATGTGGTGGAAGTGCACCGCCGCCGGCCTGACCTCTTCCAGGTAGCGGCCGAACTCCTCCAGAAGGACGCTGAGGTTGTCCTGGGCCATCAGGAAGTAGTTGTAGCGGTCCGACCAGTAGAGGGTCTGATTGGGATCGACGTTTGCCGGCAACAGCGCCGAGCCGCAGTGGGGCAGCCCGAATTGCGGCAGCATCGCGCCTAGGTAATAGGCTTCCGCAAGCCCGCTCGCCTGGATGGCCTGGTAGAGCTTGTAAGCGACGATCTCGCCGCCGCCCGGAGAGAGCTGAGGGTGGCCGTGGGAGATGATCAGCACGCGGTTGTTGGAGGGTTTCATGGCTCAGATCCGATTTCTTGGGGAAGCCGCACCGTCACTGCCGCCGCGACCGGCCACCGTCTCCGGCGGATGGCCGGGCTGGGGCGCGGATGATGATGGCGGCGCGACGAGGTCGGCGATCGCCTGGCACCAGCGGTGCTGATGAAGGAGCTGGTTGTACCGCCAGACGGTCGTGTTGTAGCGGTCGTTCGCGCCCATCGACTGGCGTTCGAGGTGGTAGAGCGTCGCCTCCGCGCAGTACCACACGGTCTTCTTATCCTGGTGCAGCTTCAGGCACAGGTCGCTGTCCTCGAAGTCGCCGACCACATAGTCTTCGCTGAGACCGCCGAGGCGCCGGTAAAGCTCGGTCGGCAGCATCATGCAGGCGGCAGTGACGGCGGGAACCGGCCCCGACGGCCGCTCCGTGCACAGTCCCTTGCCGGGATGAACGGCCTTCCAGGTGCCGGACGCGTCTGCTTGGTAATGCATGCCGGCGTGCTGGATCGCGCCGTCTTCATAGATCAGCCGGGCGCCGACAGCGCCGCACCCGGGATCAGCATCAAGGATCAATTCCAGGGTCCGGCACCAGCCCGGCTGCTGCGGGATCACGTCGGAATTGAGCAGCAGCACGAAGCGGCCGCGGGCGACGCTGGCCCCGGCGTTGGTGGCGCCGGCGAAACCGCGGTTGGCCTGCATCACCACCAGCGTCGCCGGGCGCCGGTAAAGGCGGCAGCCGGTGTCGAGGAGCTGGCTGAACTCGGGCAGCAAGTCCGGCGAGTCGAGCACGTAGATCAGCTCGACATCGTCGAAGTCGGGATCGTCGGCGAACTGCGCCAACTGATGCCGGGCGTGGTCGAGCCGCTTATAGATCGGCACGACGATGCTGGTGGTGGGATTCGCTACCCTTTCACGATAGTGGAGGATGCGGGCGATCCCCGATCGGACGCCGTTTTTCGCCTGCAGATGGCTGACCGCCGGCTGAATATCCCGGAACACGGCTGCGTCGAGCTTGCCCGCGGGCAACAGCCCGAGCAGGACCTCGGGCCGGTTGAGGAGCCGGCGGCTGGCCTTGATGTCGGTGGTAAGATCGATCGGCATGCCGACTTTGAGGACGGCCTTCATCTGGTAGGTGGGCCAGAGATCGTCGGTCCCGGCATGCGGATGGAAGGCGATGAACCCCGGCCGGTCGCCAGCCTGGCCGCCGAAGACGCCGAGGACGTCCGGACGCTCGTAGCGGTGGAGCGTCGCGGCGACGGGCTCCTTCCGGCCTTGGCCGTCGGTGAGGACGAAGTGGCCGAACAGACGCAAGGGATCCCACAGCCAGCCGATGAACAGCACCCCCTTACCGGGGACCGGCAGGATGTTCTCAACCGATACGCCGAAATTCATGTCCGGGCGGACGAAGGCCCGGTTCGGAAACTCGGTCATCGCCCACGTGAGATTGCCGGTATCGAGCAGCGTCTGGGTCTTGCCTGACCGCGACAGCTCGCCAAGACGGCTCAGCAGGAAGCCTTTCAGCGCAGGCGCATTGACCGGGTCAGAGGCACTGATCGTCTCGATCGGGAGTTGGTCGGGATTCACCGCGGCCTTGGCGACCGGCACCGAGACGATGGTCGTGCCGAGGTGCACGATCAGCGTCCCGGTTGCTTCGGGGGCGAGGCCGGGCAGCAGCAGGTGGGCCGTCTTCCCGTCGATAGAAAGCGCTCTCCGGCCGGCGAGCGGCGAGAGCGTCCGGTTCGACCACAAAAGGCAGCGCACCGGCAGCGAGCATCCGGGCGGGGCATCTGCCGGCGGCGGGGTCAACCGGAATCGGCAGTAGCGCAGCGTCGGATCGAGAGCAAAGGTGCGGACCTCGTCGGTGACGGGGATCGTCTCGACGATGCCTTCGACCAGGGGCACGAGCTGGCCGGCGAGACCCGGTGCAAAAGCGCTGACGATGCGCAGCAGCATCATCGCAAGGGATGACTTCTCTTTGCCGCGCAAAAGGTTCAGCAGATCGGCAACGGCGGCGCGATCGCGACGGATGGCGAGCGGCTTATCGACGTAACGCAGGACCTCCTCGCGGTTTGGCCCCTTCAGTCGGAGCGCGGCCACCGCCCTCATCCCGCTCAGCGTTTGCGGTGCGCGCGCAGCAACGAAGCCGAGGCGGCCGTGGGTCGAGAGAAACAGCGGACCGCTAACTTCGATCCCGTCCAGATTGAGCGCGGTTGGGCCGTGGCTCATTACCGTCCGGTCGACGCACACGAGGATGATCGGCCCGACGACGAACACCTTCGTCGGATCGGCTTCGGTGGCGGTGTCGCTGCGAGACAGTTCGATAACCTGCCGATCGAAGGCGACGGGGTGAATGCTGGACAAGGCCAAGTCTCCAAAGTGAAAGTTGCACCCGTGCCCGAAGCTGCCGAAAAAAGGATCGACAGCCGCAGCGGTGAGAACAGCTCGATAGGAACGTCCCGCGATTACGCCGCCCGCTCTCGCTCCGGCATCGGCGACGCCTCTTCTGCCGCCGCCTCGTCCTCGCAAAGGCGCATCAGGTAGCGGCCATAGCCGCTCTTGCGCAGCTGCCAGGCCAGCCGGCAGAGGTGATCCCGGTCGATAAAGCCCTCGCGGTAGGCGATCTCCTCCAGGCAGGCGATCTTCATGCCCTGCCGCCGCTCGACGGTCTGAACAAAATTGCCGGCATCCAGCATCGCATCGTGGGTGCCGGCATCGAACCACGCGAACCCGCGGCCGAGGCGCTCGACCCGGAGGCAGTCGTGCTCGAGGTACCAGCGATTAACGTCGGTGATTTCCAGCTCGCCGCGCGCCGAGGGTTGCAGGCCTTCGACGACCTCGACGACGCGGTGGTCATAAAAGTAGAGGCCTGTCGCCGCCCACCGCGACTTCGCCTGCTGCGGCTTTTCCTCGATGCTGAGGGCCCGGCCCGACGCGTCCATTTCAACCACTCCATAGCGCTCGGGGTCTTCGACCTGATATCCGAAGATCGTCCCGCCGGCCGGATTGTCGGCCGCCCGCCGGACCATGTCGCCGAGGCCGTGACCGAAAAAGATGTTGTCGCCCAGGATCAGGGACGAGGGCTGGCCGCCGATGAAATCCCGGCCGATCAGGAACGCCTGCGCAAGTCCATCCGGCGTCGGCTGCACCGCATAGCTCAGGTCAACGCCCCACTGGTGGCCATTCCCGAGCAGATTCTGAAAATTGGCCTGATCTTGTGGCGTAGAAATAATCAGTATATCTCTGATATTGGCTAACATCAGGATCGACAGGGGATAATAAATCAGCGGCTTGTCGTAAATCGGAGCCAGCTGCTTGTTGCAACCCCGGGTGAGCGGGTAGAGCCGCGTGCCCGAGCCTCCGGCGAGTACAATTCCACGCATCGATTTCTTCCTTAAGACGATGAATGTCACTGAGGGGTGTGGCGGGCGCTAGCCTGGCCGAGGCCGAGCCTGGCGCCGTAGGAGCGGCTGCCACCATTCCTGATTGTCGAGGTACCAGCGCACGGTTTTTTCGATCCCCGCCTCGAAGCTCACCTGCGGTTGCCAGCCGAGCTCGCGACTGATCTTGCCGGGATCGATGGCGTAGCGGGCATCGTGCCCGGGCCGGTCGGTAACGAAGCGGATCAACTGGCGGCGCGGCCGGACCGGCGATCGCGGCAGCGCCTCGTCGACGAGGGCGCATATGGTCTCGACCACCGCAAGGTTGCTGCGCTCGCATTCGCCGCCGACGTTGTAGGTCTCGCCGATGCACCCGCGCTCGAACACCCGGATCAGTGCGCGCGCGTGGTCCTCGACATAGAGCCAGTCGCGGACGTTCTGGCCGGTGCCGTACACCGGCAGGCGTAATCCCTGGACGGCGTTGAGGATGGTGAGTGGGATCAGCTTTTCGGGAAACTGGTAGGGCCCGTAGTTGTTCGAGCAGTTGGTGATCAGGACGGGTACGCCGAAGGTCCTGCCCCACGCGCGCACCAGATGGTCGGATGCGGCCTTGCTCGCCGAGTAGGGCGAGCTCGGATCGTACCGGGTGGTTTCGGTGAAGCGGCCCTCGGCGCCAAGCGAGCCGAACACCTCGTCCGTCGAAATGTGCTGGAAGCGGAAGCCGGCCGCGCGGTCAGGATCGATGGAGGAGAGATATCGCCTGGCCGCCTCCAACAGGGTGAAGGTGCCGATGATATTGCTGTGGACGAAGGCATCCGGGCCGTCGATCGAACGGTCGACGTGTGATTTGCCGGCGAGATGCAACACCGCATCCGGCTGGTGCCGCGTGAACAGGCGATCCATCGCCTGGCGATCGGCGATGTCGGCCTGGACGAAGCTATAGCGCGGATGGCCGCTGTAGCCGGCCAGCGAGGTGAGGCTGGCGGCATAGCTCAGCTTGTCGACATTGACCACCGCCGCCTGCGTTTCGCTCAGCAAAAGGCGGATGACCGCCAGCCGATGAAGCCCGCCCCCCCGGTAACTACAACCGTTTGCATCAGCGCCAATCCCGATGGTCTTCGACGAGCCAAACGGGTCGCTGGCTCAGGCGCACCGAGCGCCCCGGGGCGCCCGCTGGCGCCCGATGGGTACCGGCGATTGCCATGGTGGGAAGCGAGCCGGCGCAACGGCTGAACGCGGTCGCGCCCGCTTTCACGCAAATATTCACAGCAATTTGTCATCACGGAACCGTCACCTGATCAAAACGTCCCGCGCACTATATTGTTCAGTTGTTGTGCAGTCAAGCGTAATGGAAAGT
>CAWAGY010000014.1:0-67765 GCA_963781645.1 uncultured Alphaproteobacteria bacterium
TTCTGCGCGACTTTCGCGGTGAGACGATTTATCCCTCGACGCTGGAAGTCTTGCATGAGCTGGGACTTCTCATGAATTCCTGCAGCGGCCACATAATGAGACGCGGTCCCTTGATGCGCAAATCGGAGACGCCACGGTAACCATCGCCGATTTCTCGCATCTGCCGACCCGGTGCAAATTCCTCGCGTTCATGCCGCAATGGGATTTCCTCAATTTTTTTGCCGGGCAGGCGAAACGCTATCCTGCATTCCAACTGAAGATGGAAGCCGAGGTCACGGACTTGATCGAGGACGGCTCAGCAGATCATCGGTGTTCGGGCGAGGACGCCCGAGGGGGTTCCTGGAGGTCCGCGCCGATCTGACCATCGGTGCGGACGGACGCGCTTCGGTCGTTCGCGACAGGGCCGGCCTTGAGATCGTCAATCTCGGTGCGCCGATGGACGCATTGTGGTTGCGGCTGTCGAAGCGCGCAAATGACCCTCAACAGTCGTTTGGCCGCATCGATACCGGCCGGATCCTGGCGATGATCGATCGGGGTGATTACTGGCAATGCGCATTCGTCATCCCGAAAGGCGCATTCGAGCAGATCCAGCAGCGCGGATTACCGACGTTCCGCGACGAAATCGCGGCCCTCATTCCTTTTGCGCATGATCGCGTCGCTGAAATCAGCGACTGGTCGGAAATCAAGCTGCTGACGGTTCGCGTCGATCGTTTGCTGCGGTGGTCACGACCGGGGCTGTTGTGCTCGGTGATGCCGCACACGCCATGTCGCCGATCGGGGGTATCGGTATCAATCTCGCCGTCCAGGATGCCGTTGCCGCAGCCAACATCCTGGCCTCTCCCCTCCTGCAGCGGTCTGTCACCGCCGACCACCTGGACGCGGTCCAGCGGCGGCGCGAGTTGCCGACCCGCCTCACGCAGCGTCTTCAAGTGTTCCTGCAGAACCGCGTCATCAGCCGGGTGTTGCGCAGCCGGCGGCCGCTGTCGCTTCCGCTGCTCTTGAGGCTTTTGCGGCGATGGCCGGTTCTGCGCCGCATTCCCGCGCGCGTGATCGGCATCGGCTTCCGCCCCGAGCACGTGAGCACGCCTTAGTCGGTAAACCGGCTCGTCAGCTCTTGGAGCCTCTCCTTTGCATTGCTCAGGATCGAGACGCCGTCGCCGACGAGCAGCGTTTTGAAATCCAGGTCCAGCAATTCCCTGATGCTTTTCCGCAGGCGAGTCGGATCGTCCATGACCTTGTCGGGAAGAAGCTTACAAGCACCGGGCGGATCGCCGATGACGGCGTCGCCGACGATCAGGATTCCGCGCGCGGGCCAGTGCAGCGCAATCTCGCCCGGCGACTTGCCGGGGACGCCGATGACCGTGCAAGGACCGATTTTTTGGTTGATCCGCAACTCGCCATCGATTTCGACCCCTTGTTCGCGCGCATATTCGGCATCGTCCGGGTGGATGGCCGTACGTGCACCAAGCCGGGTCCGCAGCAGGCCGGCGGCACGGCAGTGATTGCGGTTGGTGAGAATCATCCGCGTCGCACCGATGGCGATCAGCTGGTCGAGAACGGCATCGTCCGGCTGAACGGGGTCGATGCAGATGTTGCCGCCGGGATGGCGGATCAGATGGCCATTAAAGTCGTAGCCGTGGCGCTCCGAGTGCCAGGACCAGGTGAAGACGTCGGGAACTATCTCTTGCATGGGACCTTCCTCACTCCGGACGGTGCGTCAGTTCGTGTCGAGGGCGGTCGTCCGCGATATTCCCGCCGCGCGACCGCCAGAGAGAAAAATGTATGAGTTCCCCATCGTCAACGTCTTCTACGACGAAAAGCGCCGAGCCGTTCGGCGGTACCATCACCATCGGCGGCGACATGACCGTAAATCGCCTCGGCTTCGGCGCCATGCGCCTCTGCGGCCCCGGAGTGTGGGGCGAGCCGCTCAATCCGCTGGCCGCAAAGCGCGTCCTCATGCGTGCGATCGAGCTTGAAATCACATTAATCGACACCGCCGACGCCTACGGTCCGGAGGTCAATGAGCGGTTCATCGCGGAGGCCCTGTATCCCTATCCTCCCGGGCTCGTCATCGCGACCAAGGGCGGCTTGACCCGACCCCGGCGCGAGTTGTGGACTACAGATGGCCGGCCCGAACATCTCCGTGCGGCTTGTGAAGCAAGCTTGAGTCGGTTGAAGCTGGAGCGCATCGATCTCTATCAGCTGCACGCGCCCGATCCCAGGGTGCCGCTTGAAGACTTCGATTGGCACCCTCGCCGAGCTGAGGGCCTCAGGGAAATTCGGCATATCGGGCTTTCGAACATCAATGTTGACGAACTGCACCGGGCGCAGCGCATCGTGCCGATCGTATCCGTGCAGAACCGGTACAACCTCTCCGACCGCTCGTCGGAACAGGTGCTTGCCGAATGCGAAAAGGGAGCCATCGCCTTCTTGCCGTGGTATCCGCTCGCTGCCGGCGACCACGCGACCGGCGGGGGGGCGCTCGCCCGCGCCGCCCGCCGACATGGTGCGTCCCCGGTGCAGATTGCCATTGCCTGGCTGCTCGCCCAGTCACCCGTCGTCGTGCCGATTCCCGGAACGTCCTCGATCGCTCATCTCGAGGAGAATGTCGCCGCCACCCGGCTGGTGCTATCGACGGAGGATCTGAAGGAGCTGTCCTGAACGAGACGGCTCGAGAGCCTGGTCCCGGATCCCGGTTCTGCGGCTTAACCAGCGCCATCAACCAATCACGATGGCGCGGCGGGCGGCGACATGACCCCTTCGTCGGGTCAATAGTCGCTATCGATCAAAACGAGAGGCATCCGCTATTTCCCTATCGTTTCCGTCGGCGGGAGGATGGCGGTCGGATCCGGCTTTGGTACAACCCGTGGCCGGTCCGGTTTAGTCCGCCAGCCAGGGAGAGCACGGCATGAGGGACGGATTGGACGCATTTCACGATCCGACGCTGCCGCCGGTGGTCATGCCGGCCTGTCCGATTGAGAAAAAGCTGAAAGGGCAGAAGGCGCTCGTCACCGGCGCCAGCTCCGGGATCGGCAAGGGTATCGCCATCGGCCTTGGGCATGCGGGCGCCGATGTGGTCGTTAACTACGTGAGCGGGCCCGCCGATGCCGAGGCGGTCGTCGAGGAGGTCAAAAGCTGCGGCGGCAGCAATGCTTACGCCCACCGCTGCGATGTATCCAATGAAGACGAGGTGCGGCAGATGTTCGATCGGATGCGCCGGGAACTCAGCACCGTCGACATACTCGTCAACAACGCGGGCCTGCAACAGGACGCACCATTCGACGAAATGAGCCTTGCCCAATGGAACAAGGTCATCAGTGTCAATCTGACCGGCCAATTCCTCTGCACCCGGGAGGCTGTCCGCGAATTTAAACGACGCGGCGTGCAGCCCGGCATTTCCTGTTCCGCCGGAAAGATCATCTGCATCTCATCGGTGCACGACGTCATCCCTTGGGCGGGCCACGTCAACTACGCGGCGTCGAAGGGCGGCGTTGCGATGATGATGAAATCGATCGCGCAGGAGGTCGCTCCTTCCCGCATCCGCGTCAATGCGATCTGCCCCGGTGCCGTTCGCACGCCAATCAACATGCAGGCCTGGAGCACCCGCGAAGCGTACGCCGAATTGATGAAACTGGTGCCGTACAAGCGGATCGGCGAGGTTGACGACATCGCCCGCGCCGCCGTCTGGCTCGCCTCCGACGATTCGGACTATCTCACAGGCGCCAGCATCTACGTGGACGGCGGTATGACGCTGTACCCCGGCTTCGAGACGGGCGGCTGAGCATGCGCATGAGCTGGCCAGGTCTCGCTGTCGCTGCGTTGCTGGCGGCCCTGACTGCTCCCCTCGGCATCCGCCGAGGAAGTGGATGGTGCTAGGGCATCGGGCTGACGTAAGCGGACTGCCACAGGGCGAAACGCCCTGGGAGAGGGTGACGATCGCCGCAGCCGACGTCGTTCTCGTGCATACCGGCGAGGGTGGTCTCTGGGGCAACGACAATGCCCGGTTCCTCTCCGACAAACCCGGTCCGGGGCTTGATCTGGTCCGCTGGCTGTACGACCGACGGATTGCAGCCCTCGGCAGCGATTCCTGTAGCAGCGGGCCCGTCCCCGGTGAAGACCCGGAGCGGCCATTTCTCGCACCGCAGACCATGTACGTGAAGATGGGGCTGTTCGGGTTCGAGGCCTGGCGACGGAAGAGTTGGCGTGGCGCGGTGTCTACGAGTTTATGTTCGTCGATACTACGCCCGGACTCGCGGCTCGACCGCGACGTTCGTCGCTCCGGCAGCGGTACTCTGAAGCGAGGTTCTGGTTCAGCCTCTCGATTTATTCGCGGCTGGCACCTTCCGGCCCTCCTCGTCAATTTGCCGAACCATCAGGAGCCGACCTTGCGGCGTCAGACGCGCATTCTTGTGGATATTCATCCAAGGACCTCCGGGGCTGCAATTGATTGGTGTCGCAACCGTATCGGCTCCCTGGATTCCCTCAGATCGAAAACCGCTCTGAGCCGAGGCCGCTGCCGGGCGTGGTCCGGCTGTGCTCCAGCCTGAAAAAGCGTTTGAACACCAGATCGCGCGCATCGGCAGGAATGCCGGGGCGATCGTCCGCTACGACACCAAGCGGCCCTTCGGCGCCGTTCCTCAGCTGGAGTTCGATTTGGGCGCCCGCCGGCGCGTGATTGATCGCGTTGTCTACCAGATTGGCGAGCATCTGCGTGAGCAGCTGCCGGTCGCCGCGAGCTAGAGCGGTTTTCGATCTGAGGGAATCCGGGGAGTCGATATGGGATTCCCTTATTTGGTTTGATCGGCGATAATCGCGGGCAGATGTGGTGTGAGGTCTGCGATGACGAAGCCGTATTCGAGGGATCTGCGCGAGCGGGTGGTTGGTGAGGTGAGGGCGGGGCGAAGCGTGCGTGCCGTCGCCGAGATCAACGACTTCGAGGAGCAACTGGTCGCATCAGGGATCGTCCTCGTCAAATTCTGGCTGGCGATCAGCAAGGACGAGCAGCTCCGCCGCTTCAAGGACCGGGAGAAGACGCCTTACAAGCGCTACAAGATCACCGACGAGGACTGGCGCAACCGTGACAAGTGGGACGCCTATGCACTCGCCGCCGGCGACATGATCGACCGGACGAGCAGCGAGTACGCGCCGTGAACGCTGGTCGCCTCGGAAGACAAGAACTACGGCCGCGTCAAGATCCTCGAAACGATCTGCACCCGCCTCGAAGCCGCGCTGTGAGCGAACGCGGCACTGTTGCATAACCGCTGCCCACCTCCGAATGCCGGGTGCCTACCCCTCACCCGCACCGAACCTGAGGCAGACCTTCAAGCCCGGCGCATTGTCGCGGAGTTCGATTTTTAGCCGGTGGAGATTGGCGACGGCGGCGACGAGAGCTAACCCGAGACCGCTGCCTGGCGTGGTCCGGCTGTGCTCCAGCCTGAAAAAGCGTTTGAACACCAGATCGCGCGCATCGGCAGGAATGCCGGGGCCATCATCCGCTACGACAGCAACCGGCCCTTCGACGCCGTTCCGCAGCTGGAGTTCGATTTGGGCGCCCGCCGGCGCGTGATTGATGGCGTTTTCTACCAGATTGGCGAGCATCTGCGTGAGCAGCTGCCGGTCGCCGCGAGCTGACAGGCCCGGGGCGATTTCGATTGCGATCGACTGGCCGCGATCCTCGGCGACCGGTGCGTAGGCCTCGGCGACCGCTTCGAACACGGCGGACAGATCAATGTCGGCAAATCCCGCCCTTCGCGAACCCGCCTCGATCTGTGCGATGCGCAACAGCGCCGCAAACGTTGTGAGGATCGCATCGGTTTCAGTGATCGCCTCGTCGACGGCCGCTTCATAGTCGGCGACGCTGCGCGACCTTAGCCGCGCGCCTTCCAGCTTCTGCCGCAGCCGTGAGAGTGGTGTGCGCAGGTCGTGGGCAATGTCGTCGGAAACCTGCCGCAGGCCCTCCATCAGGGCCCGCAACCGGTCGAGCATACTGTTGATGTTGAGCGCCAGTCTGTCAAACTCGTCGCCGCCGGTCCCGACCGGCACGCGTCCGTCGAGATTGCCTTCAATGATGGCCCGGGTCGTTTCATTGATTGCCTCGACACGATGCAAGAACGCCCAGCTCATGATGAGGCCGCCGCCGAGGGCAAAGACCACGGTGACCGCGCCGGCCCAGACGAAGGCACCGACGATCAGCTCCTGCAGCTCGACGAGGTCGTGGGTATTCTCGCCGACGAATAGGTAGTCGCCAGATGCGGTGAGGGTTGCGAAGCCGAGCAGCCGGCTATCCTCGTCTGCGACCTTCTCCCCGTCGGCCTCGGGAAAGGGCAGCTTCCGCCATCCGGGCGAGGGGCTGAGAGCTGGCAGGTTGCCGGCAAGAGGGCGCCCGTCCGGGTCTTGCAGCAAATAAAAGGATGGCCGGCGACCATCCCGCAAGCGGACTTCGATGGCGCGCCGCAGTTGCTGCGGTTCGCCGCCGGCAGCCTCCTCCTTCAGCCCTGTCACCTCGGTAAGGATTGACGTTCGCAACTGCGCCATGCCGTATGCACTCATCGTCCAGTAGATGATCAGGAACAGTATGGCGACCGATGCGGCGAACAGGCCGGCGTAGGCGAGGGCCAGCCGGAAGGTCGCGGTGCGAAGAAGCCTAGCCGGGCGCACGCAAGCAATACCCGGCGCCCCGGACCGTCTCGATCAGCTCGACGCCGAATCCCCGGTCGATCTTGCTGCGCAATCGACTGATGTGGGTCTCGACAATGTTCGTCTGCGGATGGAAGTGAAACTCCCAGACATGTTCGAGCAACATCGTCCGGGTGACAACCTGTCCGGCGTGGCGCATGAGGTATTCCAGCAGGAGGAATTCGCGGGGCTGCAGGTCGATGCGCTTGCCGGCTCTGCTCACGGTGCGTTTGAGCAGGTCGATCTCCAGATCGGCGACGACAAATGCGGTCGCCGTGCTGCTCAACGGCGGACGGCGTGCCAGCGCGTTGACGCGGGCAAGCAGTTCGGCAAATGCAAACGGCTTCACCAGATAGTCGTCGCCCCCCGCCTCGAGCCCCTCAACCCGGTCGTCGATGCCGCCCATCGTGGTCAGGAAGAGGACGGGCGTCCGGATGCCGGCGCCGCAAATCGTCTTGACCACGGCGAGGCCGTCGAGCCCGGGCAGCTTCCGGTCCACGATAAGCAGGTCGTACGGCTCTCCAGCTGCGAGAAAAAGCCCGTCCCGGCCGTCAGCCGCCCGGTCGACGACATGACCCCCCTCCTTCAAGCCCGCGGCAACATAAGCGGCCGTATCGCTATCGTCCTCGACGATCAGGATCTTCACATGTCGTCCATCCCGTTGACACTTCGCCAAGTCGCCCGTCCAGACGGCGCAGCCCTACTAGTACAGGCGCCACAGCACCGGCAGGATGTGGGATGCGTGCAGCCACTGGGTGAGCAGGATAAAGCCGATACCATAAACGATCCACAGTCCGTCCAGCAGCCACCGCCGGAACTCGTGGGGGTGCACGATATAACGTTCGGGCTCGTTGAGCTTGGAGAAGTGCGGGACAAATCGGGGTGTTGACGCACGATATGCGAGGAAGCGCTGGCCGTGTATCTTTAGGAGCCTCCGTTCTTCGCCGCCGATATGGACGTTCAGGTAGACGAGAAGCACGGCGACGAGCAGCAGCGGAAACGACAGCGTCTGCGTTTGGAGGGCGACTCCGGTCGCGCCGATGATCGTGCTGAGGTAGATCGGATTACGACACAGTGAAAATGGCCCTTCGGTGAGAAGCTGATCGTTTACGTATCCCGCGAGATAAAGAACAGCCCACGCCCTGATAAAAAAGGCGATGCCGGCGAGGGTTATGCCTGTGAGCATCAGCGCGTCTGCAATCACTGGGGACGCCTCCCATTTGCTTGCGCAGAAAAGATACAGTAATAGTGCCGTCATCCAAAGAAAGCGAAGGTCGCGAGCTTTGTTGCGTATTGCGGTTATGCGCACAGTTCACCTGATCTTACACTATTTGCCTAAGCGGCGCCCGTGACTAATGGCTCAATTGTTGACAAAATCTTGCTTGGCACGATCTGATCGCCATTCATACTCATAACTCCTCTTGGCTCGCTCCCGGATGCTGGCCCGCCTTCTGGGGGAGGAGCAGCAGGAACGTGAGAATGAAGGCCGCCAGAACCGCCGAGGCATCGAAGCGGCTCAGCGCGAGGCCCCCGTGGGAATGTGGCTTGTCCAGCAGATCGCCCACCGTGGCACCGAGCGGTCGCGTGAGGATGAAGGCCGTCCAGAACAAGAAGGTGCGCGAGAGGTTCGTGTAGAAATAGCCTACCGCCACCAGGACCAAGCCTGCGGCGAACACGAGCGCTCCGCCCTGGTAGCCAAGTCCGGTTGTGTCGGCCATCCAATCGCCGAGGGCCGTACCCAGGGTTTGCGAGAACAGGATTGCTACCCAATAGAACATCTCGACCTTTGGTGAAGTAATGGTATCAATGGAGATGGATCCGGCCGCCAGGTACCATACGCCGAGGGCGGCGATGAGGAGCACGAACAGGATGGACGCTCCTCCGGCGTAGCCAATGCCGAGCGAGCGATCCGCAAAATCCGCCATGGTCGTGCCTGCCGTCGTCGTTGCGACGATAACGGCCCAGTACAGGAAAGGGCGAAATGACTTCACGGTGATCTGGGCGGCAACGGCTACCAAGAATAGGCCGATGAAGATAGCGCTACTGATCGCGTAGCCGAGATGCATGGACATCGACAAGGCATCACCGCCCGTTTCACCCAAGGTCGTCGCGGCGATCTTGACAATCCAGAAACCGAGAGTGACCTCGGGTACTTTGCTCAAACCATTTTTGGCAATCGAAGTCATGGGGATTTCCTCCAAGAGCGACGCACTTGACGCCAGACCAGCAGTGCGCCGAGAAGCAGCGGAATGCCGAGGGCGACGGGAAGTACGCGTTGCGACTGAACGACGGGCTTTTGCCGGACGCCGAAATCGACGAACGGACTCGCCGCAAGTCCGGAGCCGTCGCGGGTGACGACGCTGATCACCACGCGATAGGTGCCCGCCTGGATCAGTCGCATCGGCCAGTCCGTTTCGAGGGCCTGTGCCGGTGCCAGGCTGACGGCGGTCACCGCCTTGTGCGCGCTCCAGTCCTCAAGATCGACCGGCTGTTCATGGCCAGGATCGATCTGCACGAGGCTGAGCCAGGCAATAACACCGTCAACCGTCGTGGCACCGTCATTGCGGATGGTCGAGTGGAAGGTGAGATTGTCGCCCATCTGCGGTGTCGTCGGGTTGGTTGCGCTCGATCGCAGATCGACGTGAATGCCGGCCGCAAAGGCACCGGGTGCGGTGACGCAGAGGCCGAACGCGAGGAGAATGGTGGTAGGGCGCATGCGTGCCTCCTTCAGCGCCCGACTGCGCGAAAGCCGGCGACTGCGAAGGCGAGTGCCACGACGCACCACCCTACGGTGAGTGCTAACGCCGCCCATTGTGACGGTATGGATTGCGAGTTGATGATCACGGCATCGTAGGCGTTGAGGGCCCCGGAAAACGGGTTGACCGCATCGAAGGCGCGACCGATCGCCGACTGGCGCAGGCTGGGGCCGAGGACGAGCGGCGAGGCCGAGAGCAGGAGAGCGATCAGTGCGGCGAGGAGGCCTGCCCGCGCCGTTCCGAGGCGTGCGGCGAGCCCCATCGAGATGAAGCCGAAGGCGAGAACGACCGGTGTGCCGAGAAGCGCCAACAGGATGATCGCGTCGCCGAGGTTTTGCCCGGTGCTGCCGACCGCCCAGAGATACGGAACCGCGACCGCGTACATGAGCATCCAGGCGACGAACTGACCGCCCAACTTGCCGAGAAGAATGGAAGGCCGAGGGACGGGCGTGAGCACCAGCGCCATCAGGCTGCCCCGCTCCCGTTCGCCCGCGATCGCATCGGTGCCGACGACGACCGCGAGCAAGGCGCCAAGCGCGGTGACGATGCCGGCCATGTCGTAGACAACCTGCGCGTTGTCGAGCAGGCTGAGCTCGGTGGTGCCGACCAGGAGCAGGGCGAAACCGGACAGGACGGCGGACACCGTCAGCAGCCAGACGATGCCGCGCGGGCTGAGCAAAAGATCGCCGGCTTCCTTACCTGCGATAAGAAGATCGGACGCGCCATAAGGTCGATCGGGATCATGCCGCCGCCCGTTCCGTGAGCGAGAGGTAGAAGGTCTCGAGACCGCCGCCGGTGTGAACGATCTCGGTGATCGGCCACCCGCGGAACAACAGTTCGCGCCACGCCGTCGCAGGCTCGATGGCGGCGTCGAGGTCGACGAGGGCGAGTGCCGGATTCGCGTTCGACGATCCTGATGCCGTCGAAGTCCTCGGCGGCGTCCGGAACCGGTCCCGAGAGGACGATCCGGAACCGCCCGCGCCAATCGCTGCCGCTGAGCAGATCGCTAAGGGCTCCTTCGGCAACCGTCCGGCCGGCGACGATAATGCCGATGCGATGGCAAAGCCGCTCCACGTCGTCGAGCAGGTGCGTGCAGAAAAGAATGCCGACGCCCCGGTTGCGACTAAGGCCGATGAGCAGGTCGTGGATGTCACGGCGGCCTCGCGGGTCCAGCCCGTTTGTCGGCTCATCCAGGATCAGGAGCTCGGGATCGGCGACCAGTGCCCGGGCCAGCCCCAGCCGCTGGCGCATTCCCCGGGAAAACGTGCCGATCACCTGCCGGCGGTTGGACGCGAGGCCGATCTGGGCGAGCCGGGCCCGGATGTCACGGGGGTCTGGGGTGCGGCCGTGGAGCTGGGCGAAGAAGGCGAGATAGCCTTCCGCGGTCATCCAGTCGTAAAAGCCGTTATGTTCAGGCAACACGCCGGTACGCCGATAGATCGCCATGCTGTCGCGGGCCGGATCTCGGCCGAATACACGGATGGAGCCGCCCGCCGCCGGCAATAGGCCGAGGACGGCGGCGATGGTCGTGCTCTTGCCGGCACCGTTCGGGCCGAGCAACCCGTAGACCACGCCGGACTCTAGGCTGAGGTGCACGTCATGCAGGATTTTGGAGGCGCCGATGCGTACCTGGAGCGCGCGGATGTCTATAAGCATTGGGGAGACTTCCGGTTGTCGAGCCGAACAGCTGCTGGCAGGCGGAGCCCACGGCGCGCGCACCTCTGCCCGTTGCGTGTTCAGCCGGACTTAGTGTTCGTGGTTGTTGTCGCCTTCGCCCGGCGAGACGTTCAGCACCTTGCCGGTTGCGCCGTCGACTTTGACGTCGTGCCGGACGTTGTTCTTCATCACTTCGAGCTCGACTATGTCGGAACCATCCTCGTCGTCGTACGAAGCTTCGACGGCTTTGCCGCCGGTCTGCTGTTCGGCAGCGGCGATCGCGGCAATGAGCGTAGTCGGCGACTGCGCCAGCTTGGCAAGCTGCGCATCGTCCTCCCGATCGAACATTCGGTCGACGAGGCCTTCGTCCTTGGTGCGGATCGCTTGCCCGGTCACCGGATCGATGAAGACCTCGACCACCTTGTCCTTGGTGATGGTCTTGACCTCGTAAACGGCGCGATCGTTCTCGTCCTCGACACCGACCTTGAAGGCCCGACCGCCGGTCTTCTGCTCGGCGGCGGCAATTGCCTGGGCGGCCGTAACCTTGGCGGACAGCAACACCTCGATCTTCTTCGCGTCATCGCTCTTGCCGTCCGCCTCCGCCAGAGCCGCGCCGCCGGCGCTTACGATGATCACGATGGCCATCGCCGCCGGGATGGGCTTGCCGAAAAGCATGGGTGGGTTCCTTCGCTATTCGGTCCAAATGCGAGCCGACGCGATTGATCCTCGGCGATCCGACGTTGCGACTGTTTGACTTGGCCTATACGGATTCCCAACATGGCGATGGTGCGCGCGTCGCAATCTGCCATCGTCGGCAACGTATAAAGAGGTTGAGCCTATGCGGTACGCCATCGTGTCATGGCAGCTCTGGGCGCTGCTATCGGCGGCCTTTGCGGCGCTTACCGCCGTTTTCGCCAAGGTCGGCGTCGAGACCGTCGACCCTGACTTCGCCACCTTTATTCGGACCGGCGTCATCTTGACGGCCCTCGCCGCCATACTCGCCGGTACCGGACAGTGGCAGCCTCTCGGCTCCATCTCCGGCCGGAGTTACCTCTCCCTTGTGCTTTCCGGGCTTGCCACGGGAGCGTCGTGGGTGTGCTACTTCCGCGCGCTGAAGCTCGGAGATGCCGCCCGTGTTGCGCCGATCGACAAGCTCAGCGTCGTCCTCGTCGCCCTGTTCGGAGCCGCCTTCCTCGGCGAAAGGCTGTCACCGGCCAATTGGCTCGGCGTTGCGATGATGGCATTTGGGGCGATCCTGGTGGCGTCCGCATGAGAACAACGCGGACCATGCGAGAGGTCGCCTGCGGACTACGGCAGCGCGAGGCCAATGGACCGGGCCGCGCAGAGGACTGCGCCGGGGCGCGCCCGCCTCATTGGCGCGGGCGGCAGCTTCATTGCGGCCGAGTGGCGGTGATGCGGTGATGCCCGGCGAACCGCCGGCGTCCGGCTGCCTCGACCTCGACGGCGTGCGGCTGGAGTTCCGCTTTGTGCCGCCGCCCGCGCCAGCCGCATCTGCACCGACGCTGGTGCTGCTGCATGAGGGGCTGGGCTGCGTCGGGCTCTGGAAGACCTTCCCCGAGCGGCTGGCATCGGCCACCGGTCTCGGCGTCTTCCTGTGGAGCCGGCAGGGGTTCGGCGGTTCCGACCCGATCACACTGCCCCGGCCGCTCGATTACCTGGACCAGGAGGCGCCGCTTGTCGCCCGGGTGCTGACGGCCGCCGGCATCGGCCGCTCGGTGCTGATTGGGCATTCCGACGGCGGCACCATTGCTCTGCTCGCCGCCGGCGGCGAGACCTCGTCCTGTATTGAGGGCATCGTCACCATGGCGGCGCACGTCTTTGTCGAGGACGTCACCCTCGTCGGCATACGAGTGACAGAGCGGGCCTGGGAGGAAGAGGACCTGCGGGCGCGGCTGGAACGCTGGCACGGCCCGAACGTCGAGGCCGCCTTCCGCGGCTGGTGCGACACCTGGCTTGATCCAGCCTTCCGCACCTGGACGATTGAGGCCGCACTGCCGGCGGTGCGCGTTCCGGTGCTGGCGATGCAGGGAGCGGACGACGAGTACGGCACGCGAGCCCAGGTCGATGCCATCGCCCGCGGCGTCTCCGGTCCGGCGTGCCCGATGCTGATCCCATGCGCCGGCCATTCACCCCACGCCGATGCGCCAGATGCGGTGGTTGCGGCGATCCGCCTGTTCCTCTCGGGATTGCCGTCGGTTACACCGTCAGCTTCGACGCTGTAGTCGGATCAGCGTCCACTTGGGCGGCACCGGGTTCGCGACGGTCGTTATGGCCGCGATTGCGGGCATCAATGGCCGCGATCGCATCGTGCAGTATGGCTCGCACCCGCTCCACGTTTTGCTCATCGACGGCGCTCGCGTCCATGAACAGATCCAGCCCTGAGGTATGCTCGTTGACCACGCCCAATGTGGCCCCGGACTCGTCGACGAAGTCTTCGACGACGTAAGGGACAACCTGCCGACCAATGCCTTTCATCGAGATCGGCGCGAGCGGGCGGGCGCGCACCACATCGCGGACGAGAGCATAGGTTTCAAAGCTGATGACGATGCTGCCGGGCTCGGCGATCGATTGCAGGCGCGCGGCCAGGTTCGCCTCGGCACCGATGATCGTGTAATCGATACGGGCGTTGCTGCCGAAGTTGCCGACGTTGCAGAAGCCCGTGTTGAGGCCCATCCGCACGCGGAACGGCTGTTCTACACCACGATCACGCCACTTGGCATTGAGCGCGGCGAGCCGCCTCTGCATATCGATCGCCATGCGCACGGCGGCCTTGGCGTCCTCGACAACGCCCTGCGAATAGGGGTCACCGAAAAATGCGAGAATTGCATCCCCGATGAATTTATCGATCGTCGCGCCGTGTTGAAGGGCGATTTCCGACATATCCGTTAGGTATTCGTTTAAAAGACTGGCGAGCTCTTCGGGCTGCAAACGTTCCGTGGTCGCTGTAAAATCTTTGATATCAGAAAAGAAAATGGTTAACTTTTTCCTTTCTGTTGCGATCGAGACATCTTTCTTGCCGCTAAAGATACCATCATATATTTGTGGAGACAGGTACTTTGATATCTTTGCCGATATCGATTCAAGAAACGTGTTTGTTGAAGTGAGCTGCCGGTTCATCCACCGCATTCTGGCCCCTTGCCGGTACTGAAAGGCGACGAACCACAAACCGACCGCACCGGCGACGGCCATGTAAATCAGAAGATGTCTGAACGAGAAAAGGTTGGAGACAATGGACTGGTCGATGATGATTTCCTGGATGCCGCGAACGTCGCCCACCGCCCAGTCGCGCTTGGTGCTATCGGGATGAGAATTGTGACAGCTGACGCATTCCGCCTTCATCAGCACCGGCGCCAGGAGACGGACGCGGCTGTGAAACAGCGAGCCGGAATAGCTGTAGACGGGTGTCTCCGGATGCTGCCGCAGGGTGGCGAGTGCCTGCTTCTCGACATCATCCATCGGATGCGGTGCCCGGTTCGCGAACGGATAATCCGAGAAGAACCGATAGCCTATGTTGCCTTGCCGCTGGCCGATTGCTTGGCCGAGTTCAAGCGACAGGGTTGCGGGAATTGGAATTGCGCCGGGTACCTCACGGTAATTGGGAAGAACCTTGGTTGAACCGCCGGCACTGAGAACACGACCGACAACTTCGTGAGCATAGTAGTCGCGGATGCCGCTGATTACGGTGTTAAGCTCATCCGCTTCGCTGCGCAGGGTGTGGGCTGAGATGTCGTTGAGATCGAGCCAGACGGCAACGGGCAAGGCGAGTAGCGCGAGCGTGACGACGACGAGCAGCGCCGGCGCCCAGTATGGAGATGAGCCGAACGGCTCTATGGGAGCGGCGTCCGTTTCACCTCCATTGACATTCGACCCTGCCGCGCCCGAAAGGTCGCGGATGTCGTGCAGGAAAAGGCGGTTTTCGTGAACGGCCATCGAAGGAACATGTACAGTGGCAGTTGCAGAATATAGCACAGGAGGCGAGAACATCGGAGCCTATTCCGTCTGCGGCGCATTCGGATGCGGATGAGACCGAGAGCGGGCGACAGTCGACAACGCGCCGCGCCGTGCGCTCCGGAGTGTGCTGCGGACCGCTGGCTGACGGGTCTATAATCGTTGTAAGAGACTGCCGCCACGCGGGGTGCAGGACCATGAAAACCATTCTCGTACCGTACCATGAGGAGGAGGCAGCGCGCGCTGCCTTAAAGGTTGCCGTTCGCCTGGCGAAGCGCTTCGACGGGTATATCGAGGGCTTGCTGGTCCTCGACGAACCAAGACTGACCTTCGTGCCGGGCGTGATCGTGCCGCCCGACTATCTATCGGCGGCAGCGGACGAATGGCGCCGCTTCGCCGATCGGGCGCGCAGGGAGTTCACCCAGGCGACCGGCGCAAGCGGCCTGCCCCTGCAGGAGCTGGAGACACCGGGGAAAGGGCCCGCCGCCGGCTGGCGCGAGCGGCAGGGGGACGAAGCCGAGATCGTCGGCCACCACGGCCGCCTCTTCGACCTCATTGTCGTCGGCCGTCCGGAGGGGGCGGCATCGCGGCACTGGCGCGAGATCCGGGAGGCGGCCCTGTTCGAGACCGGGCGCCCCATGCTTCTCGCCCCGGTAACCGCGCCGCCGACCCTCGGCACAATCGTCGTCATCGCGTGGAATGGCAGCAGCGAGACGGCGCGCACCATCGGCCTCGGCATGCCATTCCTGCTCGCCGCAGACCGCGTCGAAGTTCTGACCGTCGAAGGCCACAACGTTCCCGGTCCGAGCGGCGCCGAGGTGGCCGCCCATCTCACCCGCCACGGCATTGCCGCGACCAGCCGATCCCTCAAGCCAGACGAACGCCCCGCCGGGGAAATCATCCTCGACGAAGCGGGCGACATCGGGGCCGACCTGGTCCTCAAGGGCGCCTTCACCCGCAGCCGCTTCCGCCAGGTCGTCTTCGGCGGCACGACACAGCACATCCTCGACTATGCCAAGGTCCCGGTGCTGCTGGCGCACTGAGCAAGACCGCATCGGCGGGTGCGCCGGCAACCGATGGCTTCGGAGGGAGGCATTGATGAGCGAGCCGAACGCAGTGGCGGAAGCCGTCGAGGAAGTGGCGGCGGGGATCTGGCGCTGGCATGTCTGGGATGATCGCATTGACTTCGAAAGTGATGCGCACGCCGTCGCCGGAGATGGGGGCACCGTCCTGATCGACCCCCTCCCGCTTCGCGAGAACGCACTCAAGTCGCTTGAGCCGATCATCGCCATCTGCCTTACCGCCGCTTGCCACCAACGCTCGGCCTGGCGCTATCGCCGCGATTTCGGCGTCAGGGTCTATGCGCCCGCCGGCTGCCGGGCCATGGAGGAAAAGCCGGACCTGCACTACGAGGCGGATGCCGACCTGCCCGGCGGCCTGAGAGCCATTCACACGCCGGGTCCGGAACCGGCTCATTTTGCACTGCTACGGGAAGCGGCACCGGCGGTGCTTTTCTGCCCGGACCTCATTATGCGCGCAGCAGACGGCGAACTTGCGCTCGTCCCGGCGGGCTATCACGACGACCCCGAAGCCACACGTTTCAGCGTGCGCCGGTTGCTCGCGGAGCCGTTCCAGGTGCTCTGCTTCGATCACGGCGCGCCGATCACCGCGAACCCGCACGCGGCGCTGCGTAAGCTCCTGGACGAACCGCGAGGCGGCTGATCTAGCGACCGGTCTTCTGATACGTGCCGACCAGTTCGGCCCGCGCCAGCACATGGCGCTCCATCGCCTTTTCCAACTGCGCCTTGGGCGCGGCATCCAAGTCGGAATAGACGGTATCGAGCGCATAGAGCTTGTGAACGTAGCGATGTCGTCCGATCGGAGGACAGGGGCCGCCATAACCCCGCTTCCGCCAGTCGTTAAGACCTTCCTCCGTGCCTGCGGGCAGCGCCTCGGGCCGCACGGCTTCCGGCAGCATGGTCGATGCCGCAGGAATATTGAACAATATCCAGTGAACCCAGGTCATCTTCGGGGCCTTCGGATCCGGTGCATCCGGATCATCGACGATCAGCGCGAAGCTCCTGGTTCCTTCAGGTGCGCCGGACCATGCCAGAGGCGGCGAGACGTTTTCGCCCTCGCAGGTGTAGCGCTTCGGCATCTCCCCGCCATCGGCGAACGCAGATGATGTCAGTGTGAGCGGCATAGGGGTCCCTCCCGCCAATGTGGCCAGGGCAAACAGCGCTATCAGCACAGGTTCGGGGCGCAGCGAAATCAATAAGGAACGCCTTTCGCGCGCGCCTCCCGCAGCGCTCGTGCATGCCATTCGAATTCATCGAGGAAGCGGCCGACGCGCCGTTCATGTCCCGGATCGCGAGGAGTCCCGTCCTCCTCGAACTGATCCTGTACCTTCGGCATCGGAAAGATCGATGAAATGCTCGGCATCCCGAGCTCGGCGAGGGTGGAACGGAGTTGCATGGCCGCGCGGACGCCACCGAAAGCCCCGCCCGAGTAACAGGCGATCGCCGACGGCCGCCAGAACCACTCCTCAAGGAAGTGATCGAGCAGATTTTTCAACGCGGGCGGAATGCCGTGGTTGTACTCGCCGCTGACCACCATGAACCCGTCGGCCTGCCGAATGATGTCGGCTAGCGTTTCCAACGGTTCCGGAGCCTCCGCCTTCGGGTACTCCTTGTACATTTTGTCCAAGAGCGGCAAGCGATATTGCATTGGGTCGATCAGTGTCGGCGCGTGACCCCGCTTGTCCAGCTGTGTCACCATAAAGCGGGCAAACTTGATGCCTTGGCGTTCGCTGCGGACCGAACCGTACAGTACGGCAATTGCAAGGGGCATAAAGGCCTACCTCTTCACACTCACTCGGCGGCCGCCCGACTGGGTGCGCCCCGGCGCCAGTACTGCGGGATGTCCCGGCGATAACGACGCGTCACCAGGTTGGCGATCAGTCCCGTCCATCCGGTCTGGTGCGACGCTCCCAGTCCCCGTCCGGTATCGGCGTGAAAATACTCATAGAACAGCAGCAGATCCTTCCAATGATCATCGGAGGCGAAGGGCGGCTGCGCCTGCAACGCCGGCGCGCATCCTTGCCCATCCCGCCGATAGATGTCGACGAGACGCTCGGCGATCAGTGTCGCGATCTCCTTCAAATTTAGCTCCCGACCGCCGAGGCACGGCACCGCAACCCGGAAGTTGTCGCCTAGAAAGCGGTGGAACTTTTCGATGGCCTGGATCAGCGTGAAATTCACCGGCATCCAGATCGGCCCCCGCCAATTGGAGTTACCGCCGAACAGCGACGAGTTCGACTCTCCCGGCACGTACTCGATCATGGCTTGGCCGATGCCGGGCACCACCCCTAAATCCCGTTGCTCGGCGTGAATCCGACTGACGCTACGAATCCCATAGGACGACAGGAATTCATTCTCATTCAAGAGATGCGACAGGATCTGCGGCAGCATGGTATGATCGGCCAAGGCAAGGAGATGCTCGCCGCGCTCGTTTTCCCAATCGGGGCACGCGCAGACGTAGTTGCCTTGAAAGGATCCGCCTTTGTGCCGGCGCAGCCGCTCCCGGAACGCTGGGACATTGGCGAGGAGGCGACCGTCGATTACTTCGGTTGCGAACAGGGGTATCAGGCCGACCATCGAGTAGACATCGATGCGGTGATACTGGCCGTCGGGCGTGCAGATCAGGTCCTTGAAGAAACCGGCCTCGGGATCCCATAGCGATACGCCGCCGTCGGCGTGGCCGGCGATGGCGTTGGCGATGGCGAGGAACTGCTCATAGGTCTGGATCGCGATGTTCTCGTAGTCGCGATCTTTGGTCGCCAGTTCGAGCGCCATCACCGTCATGTTAAGCGCAAACATCGCAACCCAACCGGTGGCATCGGCCTGCTTCAGGCTGTAGCCGGCCGGCAGCGGCTGCGACCGGTCGACGACCGAGATGTTGTCGAGGCCGAGGAAGCCGCCCTCGAAGATGTTGTTGCCGTCGGCGTCCTTGCGATTGATCCACCACGCGTAGTTCAAGAGCAGCTTGTGAAACACCCGCTCCAGGAAACCGCGATCGCCCTCGCCCCGCTGGACCCGTTCGGCGCGGAAGGCCTTTAGCGCACCAAGCGCGTGCACAGGCGGGTTGACATCGCTGAAGTTCCACTCGTAGGCCGGGATCTGACCGTTCGGATGGAGATACCGATCGCTCAGCAACAACTCAATCTGGTCCTTGGCGAAATCGACGTCGATCAGCGCCAACGCCCCGCAGTGAAAGGACAAATCCCAGGCAGCGAACCAAGGGTATTCCCAGCTATCCGGCATGGAGATCACGTCGCCGGCCTTCAGATGTTTCCATTGATGTTACGGCCGCGGCTGCGGCTCGAAGGTGGCGGGATCTTGTCGCCCTTCAGCCAGCGTTCGACGTCGTAGTGGAAGAACTGCTTACACCAGATCATCCCGGCAAGCGCTTGCCGCAGGATCCGATGATCCTCGGGGCCGGCCTCCGGCAGCAGCTCATGGAAGAAAATGTCCGCTTCGCCGCGCCGCGTCGACAAGATGACCTCCGAGCGGGCGAAGGGTGCGGAAAGCGGCTCCGCCGACAACACCAGATCGACACGCACGTGCTGACCCGCCGGGATGTTGAATGTATGCCAAGCGGCAAGCTTGGTCCCCCGGCGCTCTGGGTTGACCCCCCCGTTGTCGCCGTTGACGACGAAGCGGTGGAAGGCATCCTTGACGTAAGGCGTCTCGTTCGGCTGACCCCACAGCCGCTCGTTGTTGCTGTCGTTGTCGGTGAACAATAGCTGTGCCCGCTGGCGGCCGTACAGATGATAGGTGCCGAGTTCGGGATGTTCGGCTTGCACCAGCCACTCCGCACCCGAAGGCGTGCCGGCGGTGCACAGAACGGGCCTCGCCGTCGCATCGGACCAAGACCAGGTGTTGCGGAACCACAAGGTCGGGAGCAGATGCAGATCGGCGGCATCCGGTCCTCGGTTGTGGGCGACGATGCGGGCGTGGATCTCTTGCGGGCTCGCCTTGCTGTAGATGACGTCCACGTCAAAGTAGCGGCCAGCATCAAATGCGCCCGCGTCGAGAAGGCCGAACGGTGGACTGTTGCGGTCGCGATGCGCGTTTTCCTCAAGCAGACGACCGTAGGGGAACGATTGTTGGGGGTACTTGTACAGATATCGCAGGTAGCTATGCGAAGGGGTGGCATCGACGTAAAAGTAATATTCCTTGACATCCTCGCCGCGATTGCCCTGCGGGCCGGTCAGCCCGAACGCGCGCTCCTTCAGGAAGGGATCACGTCCGTTCCACAGCGCCAGAGCCAGGCACAGAACCTGGTTTTCGTCGCAAATGCCGCCGAGCCCGTCTTCGCTCCAGCGATAAGCGCGCGAGCGGGCGTGATCGTGTGGCAGAAAAGCCCAGGCATCGCCGTACGGGCTGTAATCTTCTCGCACCGTGCCCCAAGCCCTTTCCGCAAGATAAGGGCCCCACAGCCGCCAGTTCTCCTTGCCGAGACGGTGATTTTCCAGCCGCTGACGTTCCGCGTTGAGCGGCCGTCCATTGCTCATATTTCGCTCCTCCCCATCGTCGGCAGCGGTGAACTCATAAGCGGCGCCCGACGCTTCGGCTTCCGTCCGCGCATTAACCGTCCCTGTAGACTTCGCATACTACGTGCTGCGCGGCGGGTCGGAAATATCGAGCCGTAATCAAGTCGATAGCGGCAGGGTATGGCCGGCCCGCCCCGCGCGAGCGCGCCGGCGCCCCCGAATTTACGATTTTCATACCTCCTCGACATTTCACAGCCAGGCAATCCGGCAAGATAATCGGCGCCACGTCAGATACTTTAATGGGGAGATGCGCCGTGACAGAAAAGCGGCCGACGGTCGACGCAGCGATGCGCCGGCACTGGCCGGAGTACCTGATGGAAGCATGGGGCCTCGCGACGTCCAGGTGATCACCACTGCTCTCGAATATCCTAACTCTCCAACTCATCACGCAATTCCCTATCTCGACCTGCGGCGGGCATTGATCGGTCTGGCGAGGGGCTTACCGCCATCGCCATCATCTATTCCCCCTGGGGCAGACAGTGCGGCGCACACCTGAATCCGGAGGTCACGTTAACCTTCCTTCGCTTCGGCAAAATCAAGCCGGTTGACGTGGCATTTTACATCGTCGCCCAGTTTTTGGGCGGCGCTCTCGGCGTGCTGATCGTCTGGACCATTCTCGGCGGCGCGTTTGCCGAGCCGCCGGTCGATTTTGTCAACACGAGGCCGGGCGCGGCCGGCCCTGCCGTTGCCAACGTCACCGAAGTGGCGATGGCCTTCGGCATCATGCTGATGGTGCTGACGGCGCTCGCCTCCGGGCGATTGATGCGCTTCATCGGCGTTTTCGCGGCGGGCATGATGGTGGCCGTCCATATCACGCTGTTCGCCCCGCTTTCGGGCTTGAGCATCAATCCCGCGCGGAGTTTCGCCTCGACGCTGCCGGGCTATCTCTGGGACTACCTTTGGAACTAGAGCGGTTTTCGATCTGAGGGAATCCGGGGAGTCGATATGGGATTCCCTATTTGGTTTGATCGGCGATAATCGCGGGCAGATGTGGTGTGAGGTCTGCGATGACGAAGCCGTATTCGAGGGATCTGCGCGAGCGGGTGGTTGGTGAGGTGAGGGCGGGGCGAAGCGTGCGTGCCGTCGCCGCCGTCTTCTCGGTGAGCCCGAGCTTCGTCGTCAAGCTGACGCAGGCATGGCGGGCAACCGGAACGGTGGCGGCCAAGCGGCAAGGCGGCGACCGGCGTTCGGCGGCGATCGAGGCGCACGGCGACCGGCTCCTGGCCCTGGTCCGGGAGACCCCGGACCTGACCCTGGCGGAGATTCAAGATCGGCTGGGTGAACGCGGGGTCTCCGCTTCGATCAGCTCCATCTGGCGCTTCTACCAACGACACGGCGTCACCTTTAAAAAAAACCGCGCACGCCGCCGAGCAGGAGCGGGCGGACGTGGCCGCGGCGCGGACGGCCTGGAAGGACAGCCAGCCCGGCCTTGATCCGGCGCAACTGGTCTTCATCGACGAGACCGGCACCACGACGAAGATGGCGCGGGCGCGCGGCCGCGCCGCCCGCGGCAAGCGGCTGATCGGCGCCGTTCCGCACGGCCATTGGAAAACCACCACCTTCGAGCCTGTCCTCGGGCCGGCCTGCGGCACGACCGCATCGCCGCCCCCTTCGTCATCGACCGGGCGATGAACGGCGCCATCTTCCGCACCTACGTCGAGCGATGCCTGGCACCGACGCTGCGGCCGGGCGATGTCGTCATCCTCGACAACCTGCCGGCCCACAAGGTCGCCGGCGTCCGCCGCGCCACCGCCGCGTCGGCCACCTTCCAGTCCTCCTCGTCAATTCGCCGAACCATCAGGAGTCGACCTTGCGGCGTCAGACGCGCATTCTTGTGGATATTCATCCAGGGACCTCCGGGGCCGCAGCTGATCGGGTGTCGCAACCACAGCTTTCCAGTCCTGCCCTGGATGAACAACCTTCATAGCTTCCACAGCTAGGGCTCGTCGCCGTCGCCGCCCATCTCCACCGCATAAAAATCGAGCTCCGCGACAATGCGCCGGGCTTGAGAGCCTGCCTCAAGTTTGGCACCGGTGCGTGAAAGATAGTAAAAGGGGCGTTAACCGCGCTCGGCCCGATCGGCTGGAAGCGCATGCGCCATACTGATTTCGTATTCCCCCCATCTGGTGCTTTTCTGTGGCTAAAGGATAGAGCACGTTATTGCTGGCTAGAGATGCTGCTTCGGCCGCAGCACATGGTGGTGGTCGGCGGCGTAGAGGCGGCTGTCGGGAAAATCGGCGGCATCGAAGACCCGGCCGACCAGGATCAGCGCCGTCCGCGTCCAACCCGCCGCCTTCACCCGGCCGCGAATGTCGGCGAGGGTGCCGCGAAGAAAGGCCTGGTCCGGCCAGCCGACCCGGTAGGCGACGACGACGGGGCAGTCGTCCCCGTAGCGCGGGGCGAGTTCGCGGACGACGTTGGCGAGATTGTTGATCGACAGGTGAACGGCGAGGGTCGCCCGACTGGCGCCGAGCGTCGCCAGGTCCTCGCCTGCCGGCATCGGCGACGAGCGGGTCGCCGTCCGCGTCAGGATGACCGACTGTGACACCTCGGGCAGCGTCAGTTCCGTCGCCAGGGCCGCCGCGGCGGCGGCATAGGCAGGCACCCCCGGCGTCACATCGTAGCCGATGCCGAGAGAGGCGAGCCGGCGCATCTGCTCGGCGATGGCGCCATAGAGCGACGGATCGCCCGAATGAACCCGCGCCACGTCTTCACCGGCCGTGTCCGCCTCCACCATCAAAGCGATAATCTCGTCGAGGTTCAAAGGCGCCGTGTCGACGACGCGGGCATCTGGGCGGGCTTCGGCGACGATGGCCGCCGGCACCAGCGAGCCGGCATAGAGCACCGCGCCGGCGGCGCGGATCAGCGCGAGGCCGCGGACGGTTATAAGATCCGGTGCACCCGGTCCGGCGCCGATGAAGTGCACGGTCATTCACCGGCCTCCGCCAGCTGGATTTTGCGGGCGTAGCCGCGGGGGGTATAGACCCAATCCCGGCCTGCGTGGCGAAGCTTGCGTGTCTGCGCGCTGCCGATGACGACGAGGGTCAGCATGTCGGCGTCATCGACGTCGAGGTCGGCGAGACGAACGATGCGGGTCGTCTCACCGTTCCGGCCGAGATTGCGGGCGAGGAAGACGGGGGTATCGGCCGGCCGTTCGCCAAGAAGAATGTCGCGGGCGCGGGTAAGCTGGTTCCGCCGCCGTTGCGAGACCGGGTTATAGAGGGCGACGACGAAGTCGCCCGCCGCCGCCGCTGCCAACCGGCGCTCGATCTCGGGCCAGGGCGTCAGCAGATCGGAGAGCGAGATCGCGCAGAAGTCGTGCCCGAGCGGGGCACCGGCGCGCGCCGCCGCGGCGAGCAACGCCGAGAGCCCCGGGGCGACGCTGATGGCGATGCGCTGCCACGACGGTGCGGGCGCGCGATCGAGCAGTTCGAAGACGAGCGCAGCCAGCCCGTAGATGCCGGCATCGCCGGAGCCGACGAGGGCTACGCGTGCGGCCCTCGCCGGCCAGGTCGAGAGCGCGGCGGGCGCGAGCCTCCTCCGCGGTCAGAGGCGAGGCGTGCAGCCGCTTGCCGGTGACAAGATCGCCGATGAGGTCGAGATAGAGCCGATAGCCGACGATGTCGGTCGCCTCGGCTAACGCTTGTGTCACCTCCGGCGTGCGCCACGTCGGCTGCCCCGGACCGATGCCGACGACGGTCAGCCGCCCACGCGCCCGGCCGACCGCGGCCGGGTCGATGTCGTGTGGCGCTGCGGCAACCGCGCAGGTGGCGCGCGACGAACGCTGCTTAGCGACAATCAGCGTCGCCTCCGGCCCGGCGGCGGCGAGGGCCGCGGCCTCGGCGACGCCATGGCAGCCGACCTCGCGGAAGACGATCGAGGACGGCGTCGCCAGCCGCGGCGTCTCCCGCTCCAGCTCAGCCGCAGCAAAAAACCGGAGCGGGACATCGAGCGCGCGGCCGGCTGCCTCGATCGCCGCCTCGTCCATCTTCAGATCCAAAGACGCGAGGCATGCGACCGATCCGGCGGCAAGATCGTGGTCCGCGAGTGTGCTTTTGACCAGGGCGAGGACCTCGGTCGGATCGGCACCACGCTCGCAGCCGACGCCGACAGCCAGCACCGGCGGATGCAGCACCAAAGCCGCCGCTCCCGCGCGCGCGCGCCGATGGGTGACCCTGACCGCGGCATCGCCGTCGTCGGCGAACGGGGCACCCGCAGCGAGGAGCCAGCCGGCGTCCCCGGCCTCAACCTTCAGACGTGCCGGCTCGCCCGCGAGGAGCGCGGCGGTCACCGCCTTAGCGGCGGCGGGATTGGCGATCCGCCAGCCCTGCGGGAGGATCGTCGAGGCCGAAGCCGAAGCGGACATCGCCCGCCGTCGTGACTGCCGCCCGCCCGCCGATGGCCGCGGCGATGGCGCGGGCGAGGCGGTTGCCACCATGATGGCCACCGAGAAGCGGCACGACGCAGCCACCATCCTCGGCGACGGCGAGCACCGGGGGTTCGCTGCGCTTGTCGACGAGGAGAGGGGCGACGGCGCGGATCAGGATGCCGGCGGCGACGATGCCGACGATCGGTATGCCCGCAGAGAACAGCTCGCGCAGGTGCGCGGTTGTCTCCGCAAACGGAACGTCTCCTCCCTCGGTGCGCCCGATGCGTGCATGGACCTGCGACGCCGGCAACAGGCCCTGCAGACGCCGCGCCAGGATCAGACCAGTCGCGGAAAGGGCGACGATGGCGACGCCGGTGGGCAGGCGGTCCATCGCTTGACTGCGCCGGCCCGGTTTGCCGCTGCGAACGAGGATCATCGAGAAGTAGGGAGCCACGCCGTCGTCAGCGAGCTTGTTCAGCGGCACGATGCGCTCGTCGGGGAATGTCGCGCGGGCGACGTAGACCGCGTCTTTTTCCCGGCCCAGGCGACGCAGCACCCGCCGGACCTTGGCGAGATGCCGGCCGACCTTCATGATAGCGGCGGCATCGGCCATGCGCAGCAGGTCCTCCAGTTCCGCCTCGGCGAGCGGTGCCGGCAGCACCGTGAGCGCCTCGTTTCGCTCGCATAAGGGACGACCGGCGACGGCCGCGACCGCAGCGAGCGAGGAGACGCCGGGAACTACGATCG
The DNA here is from genome assembly GCA_963781645.1 of uncultured Alphaproteobacteria bacterium. Lineage (GTDB taxonomy): Bacteria > Pseudomonadota > Alphaproteobacteria > Rhodospirillales > Defluviicoccaceae > Defluviicoccus. Next base: position 25,787 of record CAWAGY010000014.1, read on the forward strand.
TCCGATAGCGCGGCGCCAGCCGGTCGTACAGGTACATGAACGAACCGTACAGGAACGGGTCACCCTCGCACAAAACCGCGACATCGCGCTCGGCGTCCAGATGGGCTCCGAGGATTCTTGCGTATTGGTCATAGACCTCCTGCGCCGGGAAGCGATCAGCCAGCATCGGAGTTTCGATCATGACCTCGACCGCGCCGGCCGGCACGAAAGGCCCGGCAATTCGGCGAACAAGGCTCTCGCCGCCTTCCGGCGCAGGATAGGCCACCACCGGCGCCCGGGCGAGGATGTCCTTCGCCTTCACCGTGATCAGGTCGGGATCACCCGGTCCGACGCCGAGTCCGTAAAGGGTGCCGGTCACGACTTGATGGCCGTCAACTGCGTCACCTCCATCGCCGGTCGGAAGGCGCTCCACCGCCCGACCGGGCCGGCGCGGGAGATTGCAAGGCGAATCAGATCGCCGCCATGGGCCCGCCACAGATCGGAGAGCCCCGCAGATCCTTCCACCGTCACCGCGTGCGCAACCAGCCGGCCACCCGGCGGCAGTGCCCGCCAACATGCGTCTATGACACCCGGTTGCGACAGGCCACCGCCGAGAAAGATGCTGTCGGGAGGAGAAAGGGCCGCAAGAGCATCCGGGGCGCGCCCTTCGACGACAACAAGCTCCGGGACACCCAGTGCGTCGGCGTTACGGGCGATCACCCGGCACCGGGCGCTGTCGTGCTCTATTGCGAACGCGCGCGCCGGGCCGCCGCCACCCGGTCGGTATCGCGGTAGGGACCGCAGCCATTCGATGGCGACAGACCCGGCGCCGGCGCCAACATCCCACAGCGTCTGGCCCGGCAGCGGTGCCAGCGCGGAGATCGCCGCGGCGCGTATCTCCCGCTTTGTCATCTTGCCGTCGTGGATAAACGCATCGTCGGGCAGACCGGGAACCGGCGGCAGCAACCGCGCTCCCGCCGCCGCCCGGCATTGGATGGCAAGAACATTGAGATCGGCGGTGCGCGGCCGGTCCCAGCTCTCGGCGATGCCGTCGATCCGCGCTTCGGCCTTCCCGCCCAGATGTTCGAAGACGGTGATGCTGCTCGCCCCGAAGCCGCGTCCGACGAGAAGGCAGGCCGCCGCCGTCGGCGTCCCACCGTCGCGGCTGAGGACGAAAAGGCGGGCGCCCGGCTGCAAAATGCGGTTGAGGACGGAGAGCGGCCGACCGTGCACGGTCAGTGTCTCAACGTCGGCGAGCGGCCATCCCATACGCGCGGCGGCGAGACTGAACGCGCCCGGATGCGGCAGCACCGTCATTTCGTCGGGAGGAAAGCGGCGCGCGAGGTTGGCGCCGGCGCCGTACCACATCGGATCGCCGCTGGTCAGCACGACGACCGCTTGCCCGCGGCGCGCGGCGATAGCGTCGAGAACGCTGCCAATTCCGCACCGCCAGGTCAGCCGCTCCGCCGCAGAGTTGGGGATCATCGCCTGGTGCCGGTCGCCGCCGACAAGAACCTCCGCCGTCTCGATCAGCCGCCGCGCCGCCGGTTCGAGTCCCGCTGCGCCGTCGTCGCCGATGCCGATGACGGTAAGCCACGGCGCACAATCGGTCCGCGTCACCTTTCCGCTCCGGCGAGAGCGTTGACGGCGGCGGCGGCAAAGGCACTGCCGCCACGGCGGCCGCGTAGGGTGATGTAGGGGATGCCTGCGGCATGCGCGATCAGGGCATCTTTCGATTCCGCGGCGCCGACGAAGCCGACCGGGAACCCGAGGATAACCGCCGGCCGCGGGGCGCCGCCATCGAGCAGTTCGAGGAGGCGGAACAGCGCCGTCGGCGCGTTGCCGATGGCGACGACGGCACCGGCAAGCCAAGGGGCCCAGGCATCGACCGCCGCCGCTGACCGCGTTGTCCCGTACCGCTCCGCGCGCTTGGCGACGCCGCTCTTCTTCAGCGTGCAGCGGACGGGATTTGCGGCTGGAAGCAGCCGCCGGATGATGCCCGCTGCGACCATCTCGGTATCGACCAGAATGGATGCGCCACCACAGAGGGCCTCGCGACCCGGCGGCGGCGGCATGATCGCTCGACCGCAGATCGGTGACGATGCCGGGGTCGCCCGCGGCATGGATCAGCCGCACGGCGACAGCCTCCAGGTCGCCCGGCAGGTGCGCCACATCGGCTTCGGCACGGATGATCGCGAACGAGCGGCGGTAGATCTCGTCGGGATCGCGGAGGAACGCATATGTGCTCGGCTGGTCCGTGCTCACCTTGGATGGGAAGCCGGGGCCGATCCGAGAATCCAGCCTTCTTCGGCTTCGATGCGGCGACGCTCGTCCTCAGCCAGATCGGCGGGACCGGCGAACAGGGCGCCGAGCCGTCCTTCCGCGTCAAGGCGAGCGAAATGGCGGGCGAGGCGGCGCACCTGGCGCAGGTCCTTGACGCCGTCCTCCTGCGGATCGTCCGGCAGCATCGATGGATAGACCTCGGCGAACACGACGCGCCAGTCGTCCCGGCCCGGCCGCTCCATTTCCTTCAGTCCAGTCTCAAACGGCCAAACGCGGACCCTGCCGTCGAGCCAGGGATGGCGGCGCAACCGTTCCAGGTGGGCGATGCCGAGAAGGGTCTGGCTACCGACGCTGCCGGCGCCGAAGAGCTGCCAGACAGATTTTGGACCTGGTGCCGCCCGATCGGTGATCCGGAACTCGGTTATGGCGTTCGCGCAGGAGCTTCGCGGTTTCTTCGCTGCCAGCAGAGGTCGGACGGCGGCCTCAGGGCAGTTCCAGAACGGGAACGCTTCACCGGATATCCGGCGGTTAAGGTCGGCGGCAACATCGAAACGGTTATTGACGTTCTTTGCGTCGTCTTCGATGCCGCTCGCTATGAATTGCCACACCGCCGTCCAATCGCCGCGTCCGCGCCCAAGGAATGAGGCGAAGCCGGACGGGTAGCCGAAGGCAAAGTCAAAGCCGACCAGAACGACGCGGTCGCGGGCAATCAGATCGCTCAACAGGTCGGCCAGAAGCGCCATCGCTTCCCGGCGGGTCCGCGGAATGCAAAATTTTATGGCCGCAGAACCCGATGCTTCGGGTCTCCGACGCATAGATCCACACGCTATCGGCGCCGCCTTGCGGCGTGGAAGCGGCGCTCCAGTCGACCATCACGTAGGCGTCGAAGATTCGTGCGGTCATGGCGGAACAAGCGCGATTGCGGATACCTCAGCCACCGTTCTTGCGATGGTGGTCATCCCCATGCCCATGCCCATGCCCATGCGCGTGGTCGTGCCCGTGATGGTGCTCATGGCCGTGGTCGTGGCGGTGTTGGTGCCCATGATCATGGCCGTGACCGCTGTCGGTTCCGATGCCGCGCACATGGTAGTGGTGGCCGACCTGAGGCGCCCCCGTGTCGGCCTCAAAGCCGATGATCTGCTCTCGGTATTTACACAGGAGACAGTTCATCAGATTGGCGCCGATCAGCGTCTCCTCGATCCGTTCAACGAAGGTGTCGATGACGAGAGGATGATCCCTCAAATACTCCGCTTTGATGATCTCGACCTCGGGATGCGCCGCTTGGCATTCGTCGGCATGCCGGTAGATCCGCTCGACGAGGATACCGGTGAACAGGAAGTACGGAAACACGATGATCCGACGGTAGCCGAGTTTCACCGCGTGTTGCAGTCCCTCGTCCACCAGCGGGTATGCGACGCCGGAATAGCAGACCTCCGTCCAGCCGAAGCCCATCCCCTCCCACAGCATCCGTGCCATTTTCGAAACGTTCGAATTAGCGTCCGGATCATTGGTTCCCCGGCCGACGACCATCAACAGCGTCTGCTTCCGATCGACGGTCGCAGCGGCGGCGGCCTCGGCGGCGGCAATGCGGGCGGCGGACGCGCGGAGCAGCCGTGTATCGACGGCAAGTTCACGGCCGAACGAGACGTAAATACCGGGATTTTCGGCGGCGAAGGCATTGATTTCCGACGGCAGGTCGTTCTTCACATGGCCGGCCGCGAACAGCATGCCGGGCAGACAAATGATGCGGCGGACGCCACGCGCCTTGAGCGCTTCGAGACCGGTCCGGATGACCGGCCGGGCAAATTCGAGGAAGCCGCTCTCCACTTCAAACTCCGGCAGGCGCGCGCGCAGATGCCGGGCGAGAAGATTGAACTCGCCGACGGCGCTGACGGAGCGGCTGCCGTGGCCACAGATCATCAGTCCGGTTGCGTCGGTCATGGCGCCTGGTCCCTTGCCTCCGAGCGTCCCGAAGCCATTGCGGCTCCCTGCAGCGACCACTCGGCTGGTCATCGCCTCCGGCCGAGCCTCTTCGTCTGCCGAACATAGAGGCTGTCGGCGCGGAAGTCAGGGGACAAGTAGGGTTCTGGTGATCTTAATGCGCCTGCCGGCCGGCGTTATACCCGCTTTGATAGGCGCGCTGCTCGCTTTCGACATGCTGCCCGTAGAGATAGCCGCCGCCAGCGCCGGCGGCACCGCCAATGGCCGCCCCCAGTCCGGCGTTCCCGGCAAGTGCCCCGATCACGGCCCCCCCTGCCGCTCCCATGGCGCCGCCGCTTAGGGAGCGCTGTTGGGTCTGGCTCATCCCGGCGCAGCCGACAAGGATCATTGTCGCGGTGAGGAACAGTCCGGTGATCGTCGGCTTCATCGTCTCTTTGTTCCTCTCTGGCCGCTGTCATTTCTTGCATGGATAGGTCTCACCCAGATAGCGGAACATGGTGTCGACGGCCGAATCCTTCAAGTATTGAGGATGGGCATTCGCCCAATCCGAGAAAGCGGCAATCGCTTCATTTCGCGATGGTGATGGATCCGGAAGACAAACAAAGCGCGCGGTAGTCGAAGATCGTACCATCTCCTGGTAGTACTGATAGGCTCCAACCACGAATCCCTGGCAAAAGTGGATAGCAGCAATATAATTTTCATCATCCGGCTGAGTTGTGCATAATGTCACAAGATCACCTGCATCTTTGACGTAGAAATTCTGCACGTCGGCCGCGTCTACCGGCGATGAGACCGCCGCCGCACAGAGGCAAGCCGCGGCAATGATGTGACGTTTCATACCATCTCCCTAGTTTCGTCAGGCTAAACTGCATCGAACCGTAAGGCTATGCCACACTCTTTGGACTGAGGATAACATGCATATGCGACAGTCACAATTAGGAGGCGCTGGCTTCAACTCATTCCTCGCCGTCGATTGACGCCGCCCGGGCGCCCATCGAAAGTAGTCGAATGTTTATCCCCGCCGCCGACCTGCTGAGCCCGCGCGCGATCGATCCGCTGGCGCTGCTCCTCGCCGCGCTGGCCGCAGAGGCGTTCTTCGGCGAAGCGCGCGGCCCGTTCGCCCGCCTCCCCCATCCGGTCCGGCTGATCGGCGCTTTGATCGGACTGTGCGATCGGTGGTTCAATGACCGGACACGTTCGGCCCGCACCCGGCGGCTGCGCGGTGTGCTCACGGTCGCGATCGTCGTTTGTTCGGCTGCCGTCGCCGGCTGGCTGATCACGGCCGTGGCGCGGGCGCTGCCGTTCGGCTGGATCATCGAACTGCCGCTCATCGTCTCGCTGCTCGCCCAGCGCAGCCTGTATCAGCACGTCCGCGCCGTCGCCCGCGCCTTAGGCAGCGACCTTGATGCCGGGCGGTCGGCGGTTGCGAACATCGTCGGGCGTGATGTCAATCGCCTCGATGTCTCAGGAATCGCCCGCGCCGCCATTGAGTCATGCGCCGAGAATTTTTCCGACGCCGTTGTCGCGCCCGTATTTTGGTACGCCCTGTTCGGCCTTCCCGGCCTCCTTGTCTACAAGGCGGCAAATACGCTCGACAGCATGCTCGGCCACCGATCGCCGAGGTATCTTGCCTTCGGCATGCCGTCCGCGCGCCTGGACGACGCACTCAATCTCCTCCCCGCGCGCCTCGCCGGGCTCTACATCGTCGCCGCCGCGGCCGCCAATTCAGAGGCAGTTGCGGACCGCGCCTGGCGGACGATGCGTCGCGATGCAAAAAAGCATCGGTCTCCCAACGCCGGCTGGCCGGAGGCGGCGATGGCCGGCGCCCTTGGACTTGCCCTTGCCGGGCCGAGGCAGTACCCGATGGTCACCGTCGACGATCCTTGGCTGGGTGACGGCCGTATCGCGGCGGACGCCGGGGATATCGTGCGGGCGCTCGATCTGTTCCGCCTCGCCTGTGTCGTCAATGCCCTCGTCGTTACCTTCCTCGTCGTCGTGCGCCTCAGTTTTACCTGAAGGAGGTCCCTCATGAGCGAGTTCACGCTGGTCATCGGCAACAAGAACTACTCGTCGTGGTCGCTCCGTCCATGGCTGGCGATGAAAATGGCCGGCGTAACCTTCGAGGAGATCGTCATCCCGCTCCGCCGGCCGGATACGGCGGCGGCGATCGCCCGTCACTCTCCCGCAGGCAAGGTGCCGGTCCTTAAGCACGGAGCGCGGGTCGTCTGGGAATCGATCGCCATCCTCGAATACCTCGCCGAGATGCTGCCGAACGAGCGCCTGTGGCCGGCCGATGTCGCGGCCCGCGCCCACGCGCGGGCTGTTTCCGCAGAAATGCACGCGGGCTTTCAGGCACTGCGGTCGCACATGCCGATGAATGTTCGCGCATCCAAGGCCGGTCGCGGCATGAATGGCGATGTGGGAAAGGACATCGCCCGCATTAACGCCATCTGGCGCGACTGCCGGGGCCAATTCGGCAGCGAAGGCCCGTTCCTCTTCGGCCGTTTCTGCAATGCCGACGCGATGTGGGCGCCGGTGGTGACCCGCTTCGAGATATGGAGAAAACGCGTAGGCGACCAGGCTATCACCGACATCGGCGCCGGTGAGGATGGCGCCACGGATCAGATCGGTCCCCTGATCGACGGCCAGATGCGCTTTGTACCCGAAGAAGCTCCGCTGCCACGCCGGGTGAAGCCGGCGTCGGGGTAGTGCCGGAGACCTCGCCTCATCCTTCGGCGGCCGCTTGACGTCGGCCTCGATCAGGCTCGCATCAATCAGCGTGCCGCCTTCACGAACAGGCCCTTCGCTTCGAGCTGACGGTCCAGCGCGGCGAACAATCGCTCGGGGAGGTCGGCGGCGACCAGCGCCAGACGAAACCGGCACACATCTTCGCGTCGGGGGTCTCGTCATCGAGGGCAAACCCGCAGAACCGGCGGAACGACAGCCGATCGGAGAGCGCCTCCTCCAGCCCCTCATCCGACAGCGAATACCAGCGTTGCAGCAACAGGGCCTTGAGCATCAAAAGCGGCGGATACGACGGCCGGCCCCAGGGACCCTATGGCGTTACCCTCGACGAGGAATGTCGGGCCTACTGCCGGGCGATCCTCGGTCTTGCGCCGATGCAAGAGTGGTATGCCGCCGGCCGGGCGGAAGCGTGGGCGATAGCGGAAAGCGACGCTGCGTAGGTGGACCGCGCCGGAGATGCGGGCGGTCCCGGCAGGACCGGGACCGCTCGCACGCCGGTTTAGGAGCCGAGGCCGATGCGCTTATAGAAAAACCCGGTCAGGGTTCCTAATCCGAGCCAGAACACCAAGCTTGTTATGACGGCGGCGACCGAGAATTCGTGGGCGAGCGCTTCCGGCGCCAGGCTCACGTATTCCGCCGGCTGCGGCGCGCCCACGATATGCGGCAAGAGAATCAGCGTGATGCCGGCGACCGCCCCCACCGCCTTCCGCGTGAAGAACACCAAACACAGCCCGCCACCCGTCGCGGCAACCGTTGCCACCCACCAGATCTGCCGGTAGGCGAGCGGAGCCGCCCCGGTTCCCGGCAACTCGGGGGGCAACCCAACGCTGGGGGCGAGGGTGAACGTCGCAAACCCGGCGAGCCCCCAGAGCAAGCCCTGGCGCCAATCCACGGTCCCGCCGCGCAAAGCGTAGGCCGAAACCAGCAGGAGGGCGAAACCGACGCCGGTCAGGATATCTGCGAGACCGGTGAACGCCGTCCGCTCGAGGCCGTCGGCGGGTTCCCAGGCATCCCTCTCGTGCTCGTGAGCCGTGGCGGCATGCGGCATTGAGGCGAGAGCCGCCTCGTGGTTTTCCTGGCCGGCGTTTTCGTACGTCTCGGCCTTCAAAATGATCGGTACGGTGCCGAATTGATGGACCACGGTGACAAAGATGCCGGCCAGCGCCCCGGCCAGCACAGCCACAAAGAAGATCTTGCGAAAAGCCTCCATCGTCGGGTTCCGATCAATGACATGGAAAGGCGTTCGAGTGACGTGTGTCGTGGGCAGCGTTGTGAATGGCGCTGACGTGGGAGAAGCCCACGCCCCAGATCAAAAAGACGCCGACAGCGCGGCGACAAGCGCCGGCATAATCGTCGTTGCTCTGCCTGTCGAGGTGGCACGTTCCCCGATGGCCGCGGACGGATGTGACTGCATATTACGTCCTCCTCACCAGACGGGACACGATTGGAAGCAATTCGACGCGAAGTGGCAGGCGGAAGTGAAATCACCAAAGACGCAGCCTTGCGCACGCATCGGTGCTGCGGTCCGCCGCCCTCCGCGTCGGTGCCTTAGCAGCGCAGGCAGGTCTCCTGGCTCGCGGGTCTCGGCCTCGATCCGCCTTCCCGGGAAACCCCAGTGGCCGATGGAAGGAGGCTCTCCGCTCACAGTTGCGGGGGCAGCCACGGATCGGGACCCCGCCGGGGTTGTCCCTACCGCGTTCCCTTTTGATCCAACAGGCTTTGCCTGCCTGGAACCTACGCCTTCTTGCACAGTAGGCGCCCGCCGTCGGCGCCGCAAGTCTCCTCGCGCTCCCCGTCGGACGTGGGCAGGTGCTCAGATCCCGGGTACTGCGGCGGCGGCAAGGAGGGCGTCGAGATCGAGGTGGGCTTCGAGGTGATAGGCGAGGGCGTCGAGCGTATCTTCGACGCCCTGCTCGTATGCCACACCCGAGGCGCGATGTTGTGGATGAAGGCGAATGAGGAACGCCCTGCGGAAGGCGTCTGCGGCAAACAGGCCATGCAAGTAGCAGCCCATGATCCGGCCATCGGCGGAAACGGCGCCGTCGGTTCGGTCGCCGAGATCGAGCATCGGCCGATCAAGGCCGGCTCCGCGGGTCACGCCGACGTGCATCTCGTAGCCACAGACCGTCTGGTCCGTCGTGGCTTCCCGGCCGGATGCAGCGACCAGCGTCTTGTCTCCCGTCAGCACCGTCTCGATATCGAGAAGGCCGAGGCCGACCGCCTCTGACGCTGGCCCTTCGACGCCGTCCGGGTCCGCGATCCGCCGGCCGAGCATCTGATAGCCGCCGCACAGGCCGACGACATGGCCTCCGCGACGAACATGCGCGGCGAGGTCGACATCCCAGCCGGCGGCGCGAAAGGCATCGAGATCGGCAAGGGTCGCCTTCGACCCCGGCAGGACAACCAGATCGGTGTCGCCGGGGATCGGCTCGCCTGCCGCAAGAAAGCGCGCCGTCACGCCCGGTTCCGCCGCGAGCGGGTCGAGGTCGTCGAAGTTGGCAATTCGCGGCAGCCGCGGGACCGCGACGAGGATCGGGCGTGATTCGGAACCGGAAGCCGGGCGATCGAGGACGACCGCGTCCTCCGCCGGAAGTCGCCTCGCCGCCCCGAACCAGGGCACCACCCCGAATGCCGGCCATCCGGTGCGTGCACCGATAATGGCGAGGCCGTCGTCGAACAGCGACACATCGCCGCGAAATTTGTTGATCAGGTACCCGCGGACAAGAGACCGTTCATCGGCAGCAAGGAGCGAGCAGGTGCCGACCAGGCTGGCGATGACACCGCCGCGGTCGATGTCGCCGATCAGCACGACGGGCACTCGAGCCGCTTGCGCAAAGCCCATGTTGGCGATGTCGGCCGCGCGCAGGTTGACTTCGGCCGGGCTGCCGGCGCCTTCGACGAGTACCAGATCCGCTCCCTCGGCAACCTTGCGAAAGCTTTCGAGGACGTGGGGCATCAGTGTCGGCTTCAGCGCCTGATAATCCCGCGCCCTAGCGTTGCCTAGGATGCGACCGCGGACGACGACCTGGGCCCCGATCTCACTTTGCGGCTTCAGCAGGACTGGATTCATGTGGACGCTCGGCGGTGTCCGGCAGGCGCGAGCCTGTAGGGCCTGAGCACGACCGATTTCACCACCGTCGGCCGTGACCGCCGCATTGTTCGACATGTTCTGTGGTTTGAAGGGCCGGACCCGCAGACCGCGGCGGACGAGGGCTCGGCAAAGGCCGGCGGTAATCAGCGACTTGCCGACGTCGGAGCCGGTGCCCTGAAACATCAGCGCCCGAGCGAGCGCCATGTTGGCTGCCGAGGTCAGTGAACCTCGAGCGCCTCCCGCAGGGGATCGGCACCTGGGTTGGATCCGCGGCCATCAAGCAGCACGTCGCGCACGGTCAGGAACTGGCCGTAATACGCCTCCGTCCAGTCGTTTTTCGCCGTGATGCCGGCGCCGGACAGAGACGCACCGGCGTAGATGCCCTCACCCTTGGTGAAGCCGACGACGCTCGCCCCTTTGAAGGTCGTCGACGACACATTACCGGCACTCAGCTCGCCAAACGTCGCCTGGGTGTCGAGCCCGATCTGTCCGGGAGAGCTGATCACCGCCTCGACGGCGTTATCGGTCATCAGCAGAAACACATATTCGGTCGACTGGACGCCGAGCTGTAGGCCGAGGCTGGCGCCGCCGATGTTGAGGAACGCAGGATAGCTCCAGGCGCCACTTTGGGTGCGAACGAGCATCACGCCGTTCCCAGACTGGCCGCCGATCCCGGCTCCCGCCTGAAAGACGTCGGGGAAGATGATGACCCCGCGGGCTTCCTTCAGCGCCGCGAGGAACAGCGCCGTCGAAATCCTTCGAGCGGGTCTTGAAATAGTCCATGGTGATCTTCGATTGATCGACCAGCGCCTGCGCCTGAACGTTGCGCGGCGGCGCCGTCTGGCAGGCGGCGAGACCGACGACGGCGAAACACACGGAGAAAGTCAGGAATAAACGACGGATCACGAGGCAGTCCTCCCTGGACCTCAGGCAATCACCGCAGGGAAAGCAGGGCAAGCCTCAAAATTCAACCCCCGCCTGCGCCTTGATGCCGGCGCGGAAGGGGTGCTTCACCTCGCCCATCTCGGTGACGAGGTCGGCGATTTCTATAAGCTCCGGCTTGGCGTTACGCCCGGTGACGACGACGTGGAGCTCTTCGGGCTTGGCCCTCAGCGTCGTCACAACCTCGTCGAGGGGCAGGTAGTCGTAGCGCAGGACGATGTTCAACTCGTCCAGAATGACCATGCGGAACGCCGAAATCGGCAATCATCTCCTTTGCCGTGTCCCAGGCCCGTCGGGCCGCCGCCCGGTCGCGCGCAAGGTCCTGGGTGTCCCAGGTGAAGCCCTCGCCCATCGCCTTCATGACGCACAGCTCGGGAAAGCGGGCGAGAACCTCACGCTCACCGGTTTCCCAGACGCCTTTGACGAACTGCACGATCCCGACCTTCATCCCGTGGCCGATGGCCCGCATGGCGAGGCCCATCGCCGCCGTCGTCTTGCCCTTGCCTTTGCCGGTATGGACGACGATCAGGCCACGTTCGATCGTCTTCGTCGCCAGGATCTTGGCGCGGGCAGCCTGCTTCTTCGCCATCTTCTCGGCATGGCGGCGGAGTTGCGCTTCGTCGGGTTCGCTCATCGGGGTCACTCCTTGCCCGCGGTTGACGGTCGGGCACGCTGATCGAAGCTGCTATAATGCTCTGATCGACCACCGGACCATAATGGCGAAGCATTCATCATGTCCGCCTCCGCTCGGAACACATCGTTCCAGCGCCATCGCTTGACGATAGGCGAGCACCATCGCATGGGGGATGCAGGCATTTTTGCCGCCGACGCCGGGGTCGAGCTGATCGAGGGGGAAGTTATCGACATGGCGCCGATCGGCAGCCGGCATGCGGGGACCGTACGATCTGTTGCATCGCCTGATTTTAGCATCTGGAGTGAAGGGATGCGTATCATGCCAAAACCCGATCGTGCTGGATAACTGCTGCGAGCCGCAGCCCGATCTATGCCTGCTCCGACCGCGCGCTGATTTTTATCGGCTTAGCCATCCCCGCCCGGGCGATGTGCTGCTGATCGTTGAGGTGGCCGAAACGACGCTCGCCCACGACCGCGACATCAAGCTTCCCGTCTATGCCCACGCCGGTATGCCGGAATTATGGATCGTCGATCCTACCCTGCCGGCTCTCCACATCCACCGCTCCGGCGGGCGACACGTACGCCGAGGTGATCGAGACAGCGGCGCCGGTAAGGGTGACCCTCGCCGCGCTGCCCGAGATCAGCGTCGATCTGTCCGGGCTCTTTGGTTTGAGATGAAGCTTTAACGGTTCACGAGCCGTTGACGATCAGCGGCACGGCGAGTTCAAATCACCGGTCCTTTCTCATACTCATCGTCCGGCAGCGTACGAAAAAACTCCCTATGGCATTTGCAGGCCTGGACCTCTAGTGTCCGTTGATCTGGTCGCGTCGTGAGGCCGGCATTACAACCATGAGGTAAAAGATAAGCAGGGAGGGAAACCATGACGCGGGCGATCAGCCTCGGAATGTTCCTGGCCATCCTCTGGCTCCTCCTCTCCGGTTATTTCGATAAGCCCATTTTGCTCGCGATGGGGGCGGCTTCCGTTGTCTTCGTCGTGCTTATTGCCCATCGTATGGATGTCGTTGATCACGAAGGGCATCCGGTACATCTGAGCGCCCGCGGCCTCCGCTACTGGCCGTGGCTCCTGAAGGAAATCATCCGGTCTTCGATCGACGTGTCGTGGGTCATTTTGCATCGCAATATGCCCATTCACCCGTCGATTTTCACGGTTCGGGCCGGTCAGAAGACCGAGCTCGGCCGCGTCATCTTTGCCAACTCGATTACTTTGACGCCGGGAACCGTAACGGTGGGATTGGATGGCGACCTGCTGACGGTTCACGCCTTGACGATGGCCTCTGCCAGCGGCTGGGATGAGAGCGAGATGAACAAGCGCGTCACCGCCCTAGAGCGGGCGTCGTAATGTTCGCTGTCGCTGCTCTGGCAATTCTCGCCACCATGGCCGTGGTTTTGACACGCGCCCTCGCTGGACCCACCGTCTACGATCGCATTCTCTCCGTCAATTCCTTTGGTACTTTGACCGTATTGCTTATCACGGTGCATGGTTTTTTAACTGGTCGGCCTGATTTTCTTGACATTGCGCTGCTTTACGCTTTGATCAATTTCATTTCAACGATCGCGGTCACGAAGTTCGTTGAATTTTCGCACCTCGGTGGCCCCTTTGAAGACAAGACGTGGTCGGACGTCTGATGGTCGCGGCCGCGCTTGACGTGTTGAGCTGGGCGTGCCTGATTGGCGGTGTTGCCTTCGCCTTGGTCGGCGCAATCGGCATGCTCCGCTTTCCCGATGTCTTCGCGCGGATGCACGCCGCGGGCATCATCGATACATTGGCGGCGGGCCTGGTGCTCGTGGGGCTGAGCTTGCAGGCGCCCTCGTGGCTGATTGCGGTCAAGCTGCTGCTGATCTTTGCTTTTATTCTTTATACATCGCCGACCGCGACGCACGCCCTCGCCCGCGCCGCCCTCAACGGCGGCGTTAAGCCGATGCTGGCCAGCACGTCGACCACGTCCGAGGAAGGAGACCCGACATCGAAAGACTGATCGACGTGGGGTTGTTGCTTCTGATGCTGGCGACGGCGCTGGGCATCGTCTGGCTGCGCAGCCTGTTTGCGGTTGTGATGTTCTCAGGCATATTCAGCCTGACGGCGGCGGCGCTCTGGGTCGTGCTCGACTCGGTCGATGTCGCCTTCACCGAAGCCTCGGTCGGCGCCGGAATCGCCACCGTGTTAGGGCTTGCCAGTCTGGCCCTCACCCGGGTCGACGAGGAGAAGCGGAGCCGCCTGCTGCAGCCGGGCGCCCTGTTGATCGCCCTTATCACAGGTGCCGCATTGATCTACGGCACGTTCGATATGCCTGTGTATGGAGATCCGAACGCGCCGATCCACCGCCACGTAGCGCCACGCTACCTTGAAAACTCGCTGGCCGAGACCGGCGTGCCCAATGTCGTCACCTCGGTCCTCGCCAGCTACCGGGGTTACGATACCCTCGGCGAAACAACGGTCATCCTCACCGCGGCGACGGGGGTGCTGGTGCTTCTCGGCCGTCGGCGGCGCGTCGGCCGCGCGCAACCGGCGGCAAAAAAGGACGACAGCGCCCAGAAACCCGAGGCAGCGGCGTGAGGTTCAAGGCGATCATTCGCATCGGCGGCAAGCTGCTGATCCCGCCGATCCTGCTGTTCGCATTCTATACGCAAGCGCACGGCGAACTTGGACCCGGAGGCGGTTTCCAGGCCGGCGTCATCTTTGCCTCCGCCTTTATTCTCTACGCCTTGCTGTTTGGCGTCGCTAATGCCCGCGAGGTGGCACCGGCCGCGGTGCTGCGCGTCACGCTAGCGCTGGGTGTACTCTTATATGCCGGAGTTGGTCTCGCCGGCGTGCTGCTGGGCGGCAACTATCTCGACTATTCGGCGCTTGCCCACGACCCCGTTCATGGCCAGGAACTGGGAATTACTCTGATCGAACTCGGAGTCGGCATTACCGTCGCCTCGGCGATGATGACGATCTTTTTTGTGTTCGCCGGTCAGGAAATAGACGAGGAAGGAACTTAAGACATGTCCTTCCCCGGCCTGTTCAATTATTGGATCGTCATAGCGCTTATGATGATCGGCTTCTACATCGTTATCGCGCAAGGTAACCTGGTAAAAAAAATTTTTGGTCTGAACATTTTTCAGGTGTCTGTGTTTGTGCTCTACATCACGATGGGAAAAGTCAACGGTGGAACGGCGCCAATTCTATCGCTACAGTACACTGTTTACAGCAATCCGATACCCAGTGTGCTTATTCTGACGGCGATCGTCGTCGGCGTCGCTACCATGGCCGTCGGCCTGGCGCTGATTGTCCGGATCCGGGATGCGTTCGGGACCATCGAGGACGATGAGATCGCGGCTCAGGAGGGTGATCTGCCGTGATTTTCGTCCACCAACCGGTGTTGCAGATCGTCCTGCCGCTGATGTCGGCGCCCATCTGCATTATGTTGCGCAGCGCCCTGGCCGGCTGGATTGTTGCTTTACTCGTCACCTGGGGCGCATTGGCGGCGTCTCTGACGCTGCTGATGCACGTGATCGACCACGGAACGATCTCCTATGCTATCGGCAACTGGGCGCCGCCGTGGGGCATCGAATACCGGATCGATTTGTTAAGCGGCTTTATGCTGGTGGTCGTTTCGGCGGTGGGGGCGTTGTCGATGGTATTCGCTCGCGAGAGCGTCATGGCCGAGGTGCCCGCCGACCGCGTCTATTTGTTCTACGCGATGTATCTCTTGTGCTTCACCGGGTTGATGGGCATTCCGATGACCGGAGATGCCTTTAACCTATTTGTGTTTCTGGAGATTTCGTCGCTGTCGTCGTACGTGCTGATCAGCCTCGGCCGGGACCGGCGAGCGCTGATGGCGGCCTTCCGTTATCTGATCATGGGAACGCTGGGTGCGACGTTCTACATCATCGGCGTCGGGCTGATGTACATGATGACCGGCACCCTGAACATCGCCGATCTCGCAGCCCGCGTCCCGGAGCTCCTGCACGTCCGCACCATACAGGTCGCGCTCGCTTTCCTCACCGTCGGCATCAGCCTCAAGCTGGCACTGTTTCCGCTGCATTTCTGGCTGCCCAACGCCTACGCTTTCGCGCCGACGGTGGTGACGATCTTTCTTGCGGCAACCGCAACGAAGGTTGCACTCTACGTGCTTATCCGGATTTTTTTCACCATCTTCAGCGGGCCCGTGCTTTTCGCGGCGATGCCGGTCAACGAAATCTTCGTCGGATTGGGCCTTCTGTCGATGCTGGGCGGGGCGCTCATCGCCATCTGGCAGACGAACGTCAAGCGGTTGTTGGCGTTCTCCAGCATTTCGCAGATCGGCTATATGGTTCTGGGCTTGGGACTGGCGCAGACGTCCGGCCTCGCCGCCGCCATTGCCCACATCTTCAATCACGCGATGACAAAGGCGATGCTGTTCATGGCGATCGGCTGCGTCGTCTTTCGCGTCGGGTCGTCCGAACTCGCCGCCATCCGTGGCTTCGGAAAGCGCATGCCGGTGACCGGCGCATGCGTCGTATTGGGCGGGCTCAGCCTTGTCGGCGCCCCCCTGACGCTGGGATTTGTCACCAAATGGCTGCTGCTTGAAGGTGCGCTGGCCAACGGCTGGTGGTGGGTGGTCGTCGCCATCGTTGTCAGCAGTGTTCTGGGGCTGGTGTACGTCTGGCGGCTCATCGCCGCTGCCTACCTGTTGCCGTCGTCCGATCGGCTGGGGGATGTGCGGGAAGCGCCGGCCGCGATGCTGGCTGCTCTCGCGGCATTCGCCGTCATCAACGTTGTATTCGGCGTGAACGGATCAATCGTCGGAGATTTCGCCGTCTCGACGGCGTCCGCCCTCTTGAGAGGCGGAAGCCAATGAGCATCCCCGCCGAGATGATTCTGGCGGCAGCCGTGCTGCTACCGCTGGCGGGGGCGCTGCTGATCGCGGTGACGGGACGTAACTCTAATCTGCGCGAGGCCGTGACGCTGACGACCGCCGCCGGATTAATCGTCGTCGTCATTGTCATCGTCGCTGAGGTCATCGGCGGCGGGCGGCCGGAGCTGACGGTGATCGGCGTTCTGCCCGGCGCAACCATTGCCTTTTCGGCCGAACCGCTCGGCTGCTTGTTTGCGGGGGTCGCAAGCATCCTGTGGCTGGTGACTTCCCTGTATTCGATCGGTTACATGCGCAGTCATCACGAGCATAATCAGACCCGGTTTTACGTATTCTTTGCCATTGCCATTGCCAGCGCCATGGCGGTTGCTTTCGCCGGCAATCTCGTGACCCTCTTCGTATTCTACGAAGCCCTGACGCTGCAGCACATTTCCGCTCGTCGGCCATCGCGGGAACGGCAGAAGCCCGGCGCGGGGCGCGGACATACGCCGGCATCCTTCTCGCGACGTCGCTGACCCTGCTGCTTCCGGCCATCGTCGCCACCGGCCAAGCGGCCGGCACATTGGATTTCATGAACGGTGGCATTCTAGCCGGGAAGATCTCGAACACCGGCGCCGCGATCTTGCTCGCGCTTTTCGTCTTCGGCATTGCCAAGGCTGCGGTAATGCCGCTGCATCGCTGGCTACCGGCGGCGATGGTTGCGCCGACACCGGTCAGCGCCCTCTTGCACGCGGTCGCCGTGGTCAAAGCCGGCGTCTTCGCCATCCTCAAAATCGTCATCTATATTTTCGGCATCGAATTCCTTGCGCGAGACCGGCGTCAGTCTGTGGCTCGCCTACGTCGCCGCCGCGACGATCATCATCGGTTCGCTTATTGCCCTGACGAAGGACAACCTGAAAGCACGTCTCGCCTACTCGACGGTCAGTCAGCTCTCCTACATCGTCCTTGGCGCCATGCTGGCAACCGGCGCCGGCATCATGGGTGGGGCGATGCACATCGCCATGCACGCGTTCGGCAAGATCACGCTGTTCTTCTGCGCCGGCGCGATCCTCGTCGCCAGCCACAAGACCGAGATCAGCGAGATGCGGGGACTCGGCCGACGCATGCCGTTCACGTTTGCCGCCTTCCTGCTCGCGTCTATCAGCATCGTCGGGCTTCCGCCGACGGGTGGATCGTGGAGCAAATGGGAACTGGCTCTGGCGACCGCGGATACCGGGCAGTTGCTTTTATTGGCGGTGCTGATGGCCTCGTCCCTGCTCAGCATCGGCTACCTGCTGCCGGTCGCCGTTGTCGGCTTTATGGCGGCACCTCCGGGCGATGAGGGCGGCAGCGGCACCGCCGCCATCCGGGAAGCGCCGATGTTGTGTGTAGTCCCGTTGTGGCTGACGGCGCTAGGCACGGTCGCATTGTTTTTTTTGGCGGCGCCCCTTTATGGCTTTCTCAAGCCTCTGCTGCGGTAATCGCCTATGAGCAACCCTCTCACTCGAGCGCCGATATTGGCTGGACGAGCCGCGTAACGTCCGAAAGATCGTTTTTGGCCTCGTCGCCTGCAGCGCGCTGGCTTTCCTCGGCAGTGCCCTTTACGAGAGCCACGGAGAATTCGGCATCCAGGCTTGGTTTGGCTTCTACGGCATTTTCGGGTTCGTTCGCCTGTGTCGCCCTGGTGATGGTCGCCAAGGCCATGCGCCGGGTGCTGATGCGGCCCGAGACGTACTACAGTGACGATACTTACTGATCTTAATCCCGGGTACTGGCTTATCCTCGGCGGTCTGCTATCGGCGGTGCTGCCCGGCCGCATCCGATACGGGTTCTGCGTCGTGCTGCCGTTGCTGGTGCTGGGGCTGGTGATCAGCCTGGAGCCCGGTCTCGGCGGCCGGCTTCAGTTCCTCGATTATGAGCTTGTCACCGTTCGCGTCGATGCGCTCTCCCGCCTTTTCGGCATCCTCTTCTGTTTGGCCGCTGCACTGGCCGCCCTGTTTGGTTGGGATAAACAGTCCCGTCTCGAAGCAGCGGCGGCATTGGTCTATTCCGGAAGCACGTTGGCGGCCGCGTTCGCGGGCGACCTGATCACGCTCTTCGCGTTTTGGGAGCTCACAGCGATCTCGTCGGTTCTACTGATCTGGGCGCGCGGGACGCCGGCCGCATACCACGCCGGCATGCGATACCTGATCGCCCTGGTGACGTCCGGCGTGCTGCTTCTCGCCGGGGCGGCGCTGCGAGCGAACGCGGAAGGCTCCATCGCCTTCGACGCAATCGGGATCACTTCGGCGGGTGGCGTGCTCATCCTGCTGTCTTTCGGAATCAAGGCAGCCTTCCCGTTTCTCCACAACTGGCTTGAGGATGCATATCCGGAAGCGACGGCAGCCGGCACCGTCTGGCTGAGCGCCTTTACCACCAAGCTCGCCATCTACGCCCTCGCGCGCGGGTTTGCCGGGACGGAGCTCTTGATATGGGTCGGCGTGGTGATGGCGGCGTTCCCGATCTTTTACGCGGTCATCGAGAACGATCTGCGGCGGGTGCTCGCTTACAGCACGATCAACCAGCTGGGCTTCATGGTCGCCGGGATCGGCATCGGCACCACGCTCGCCATCAACGGTGCGGTCGCGCATGCCTTTTGCGACATGTTGTTCAAATTGGTGCTGTTCATGGCGATGGGCGCAGTGTTCTTCCGCACCGGCACCATCAAGGGATCGGAACTGGGGGGACTGTACAAGAGCATGCCGAAAACGGCCGGACTGTGCATTGTCGGTGCGGCCTCGATTTCGGCATTTCCGCTGTTCAGCGGCTTCGTCAGCAAGGGCATGATCATGGCCGCGGTCGCCGAACAGGGTCTGCAAGTACCGTGGCTGATCCTCTTGTTCGCATCGGCAGGGGTTTTTCACCATGCCGGCATCAAGATCCCCTTTTTCGCCTTCTTCGCCCACAACTCGCACCGGCGGGTCGACGAGTCGCCCGGGCATATGCTGGCGGCGATGGCGGTCGCTGCAGCGCTGAGCGTCGGCATCGGCGTCTATCCGCAGCCGCTTTACGCATTGCTTCCCTATTCGGTTGACTATGCGGCTTATACGACCGAGCACGTGGTCGCCCAGTTGCAGCTCTTGCTGTTTTCCGCGCTCGCCTTCACGTGGCTTCTCCGGACCGGCCGCTATCCTCCGGAACTCCCGTCGATCAATCTGGACTTCGACTGGACGTATCGACGGATGCTGCCTTCCGTTGTCGGCGCCGCGGCAAGGATAATCGAGGTGGCCAACCGGGCAATTGCGCAGTCACTGCGTGCGGTAACCGCGGGAACGATCGATCGCCTCCGCCGGTATCACGGGCCGGCGGGTGCGCTCGCCCGCACCGTCAGTGCCGGCAGCATGGTCTTCTGGGTCGTCGTCGTGCTCGCGAGCTACTTGTTTATCTACCAGTTCTCCCGCTGAACCCGAGGATCGTCGAAACCACCGGCAGAGACATAAACGGCACCGCAAGTGCAGCCATACGTCAATGGAGGTAGCGACAATGCCGCTCGTCGTGCGTTTCAAGCGACCTACCGACTGGCAGACAACCATCAATATCCACTATTGGGACGCGTCGCCCGCCGATCCACAGACGACCTGGCCCGGCATCGCCATGACGGCCGAAGCCAATGATTGGTTCGCCTACGCATTTCCGACCGCAACAGTGGCCAGCATCGTCTTCAACGACGGTGCAGGCCGTCAGACCGGGAATCTCCGACGTGACGCCGACGGCTGGTTCTATACCAACAATACCTGGTACGCGCTGAATCCGGAGCGGCCGCAGATCCCGGTCATCCGCGCAACGCCGCGGGCACGGCTGTACGACCGGCCGCAGACGGTCATGCTCGAGAGCAGCAACGATGCCGATGTGATCTGGTACACGACCGACGTGGCCGAGCCCTACGACCGCGGCGCCGGCACTCCCGGCCGCGGCCGCGCTGCGCTACCAAGCGCCGATTACCATCGAAAGAACGACAACAATTTCGGCGGTCGGGGTCAACTCGGCGAACGAGGTCGGGCAGACGCGCGCCTTCGTCTACACCATCGATCCCGACGCCGATCTGCAGCGGCCGGAGATAGCCGCGAGTCACCGCAACGGGACCTATGCGCAGCCGATCGAGGTCGTCTTTACGCTGACCGACAACCGACCGGCGCCGGTAGTGGCCTACTACACAGTCGACGGCAGCGATCCTCGACCGCGTCGCCCGTTTATGCGCGGGGCGACGCCGCGGCCGGGCTTGCCGGCCCGCCGTTGCCGATCAGCGCGAGCGACCGACCGATCCGCTTTCTCGTCGTCGACGGCGCCGGCAACGAGACGCGGCGCAGCTTCTACTACAATATCGGGCCGGTCGAACCGCCTCGGCGACTTCCGCGAGGAAACCATCTACTTCGTCATTACAACCCGTTTTTACGATGGTGATCCCATCGAACAACTTTTTCTGCCGAGATCGCATCCGTTTCGATCCGGCGACGGGTGCGGCGATCGACCCGCACTGGCGCGGCGACTTCCGCGGCCTCATCCAGCGCCTCGACTACATTCGCGATCTCGGCTTCAGCGCCATCTGGATCACGCCGCCCGTGGAGAACCGATCGGCCTCGACTACCACGGCTACCATCCCTACGACTGGACGCGCATCGATCCCCGGCTGGAGAGCGCCGGACGCCACCTACCAGGACCTGATCAACGAGGCGCACGCGCGAGGGATCAAGATCATCCAGGACGTGGTGATCAACCACTCCTCGCAGTACGGCATCCGCGACGCGGTCTGGATCGACCACCTGCCGATCAAGTACTACGTGCCGGCCGGCGGCGCAGCAGGGGCAGACGCGAAACGGCCCCTACGTCGGCAATCTCGGCGACTATCGGAGCCCGTTCCGCGAGGACAACGACAATCCGGCGGCGCCCGACTGGTTTCGCGCGCGGCAGTCGTCCGATCCGGAGGGGACGGTGCCGCTGACCGATCCGCGCACCGGCCAACAGGTGCCTTCGCCCGGCTACAATCCGAACCGGTTCTTCGGTATCGATGCGACGACGCTCGATCCGACCTGGTATCACCAGGAAGGGTTCATCATGGGCGGCGACTGGGAGAGCCAGCACCCGCTGCAGGCGCGAAGCATCGCCGGCGACTGCATCGATCTGTTCACCGAGAA
Organism: uncultured Alphaproteobacteria bacterium; assembly: GCA_963781645.1. GTDB lineage: Bacteria > Pseudomonadota > Alphaproteobacteria > Rhodospirillales > Defluviicoccaceae > Defluviicoccus. Next base: position 47,411 of record CAWAGY010000014.1, read on the forward strand.
CCAGACGGTGCGCGACTACCTCATCGAGGCGATCGACCGCTATCTCGACATGGGCGTGGATGCGCTGCGCATCGACACGGTCAAGCACATCGAGCGCGGCAATCTTCTCGAGTACATCAACGCCTGGAAGGCCTACAAGCCGGGCTTGTTCTGCTTCGGCGAGAACTTGGTGCAAGCGGCACCGGCTGGGGCGACCTGTTCGGGGACGACAACGCGCCGTCGCCGATCCGGCCCTGGTGGTACACGCGGCTCGGCGACGATCCGCGCAATCCCAACTCGGGTGGCAATTCCGGCTTTTCGGTGCTGGATTTCGGCCTGTTCTCCACCTTCCGCGACAACGTCAGTCGCGGCAGCTTCGGCGGCATCGGCGGCGTGCTCGCCCGTGACTGGGTGTACGGAGACGCGACGACGGCTGGTAACATTTCTGCAAAACCACGATGTCGGGCCGGACAACGACTTCCGCTTCCGCTTTCGCGGCGACGACTGGATGGCCGCGTGTGCGTACAACCTCTTGTGGACGATCCGCGGTATTCCCTGCCTCTACCAGGGCGAGGAGATCGCCTTCATGCGTGGCGCCCCACAGGACATCATCGGCAACAACGACACGCTCGACAGCACCGGTCGCGCCTACTTCGGCGACCACCTCGTCGACGAGCGGCTGACCGAGACGCAGAGCCATCCGCTCTACCGGCACATCCGCCGGCTCAATCAAATCCGCCGCGCCATTCCGGCGTTGCAGAAGGCCCCGATCGGCAGCGTCGGCGAATGGGGCGGGGGCATGAGTTTCATCCGCGACTGGAACAACGGCGAGAGCTATGCCGTCGTCGGCCTGGCCATGGGGGAAGACCAGAACATCACCGTCGGCGGCGTCCGCAACGGCAGCTACCGGGACGCCGTAACCGGCAACGAGATCACCGTCGGCAACGGCACCATCTCGTTCGAAGTTCGCGCCAATTCGGCGGGCATCTGGGTGCTGAACGGCCCGGGCCGCGTCGGCGAAGAAGGGCCCTTCCTCAGGTAGTCGCACGGGCGAACCCCGGGAACGCGTTGTTCGGCTTGCACTGCTTCCCGGAACCGGGCGGAGCGCACCCGCCCGCGCGACGAACAGGGTGGCGCCATTGACAAGTGAGACCGATTCGCGGACTATTTTGGGTTATTTGTGGTTTGGCGGCCGCTAAAGAAAGGACGGTGTGGGCGCCGGAGCCGCTTCGCCGGGATCTCGAGCCGAGAACAGTGAACACCGGCCCTGTCGCGTACGCGGTCTGCGCGCGTAGCCTCGCCGATTGCCGGCCGTCAGCCAAGGATGTAGGCGATATCGGGGGATGACATGGCCGTTACGCCCGGCTGCGCGTATGACACCTTTCTGAGTTACGCTCACGTCGACGATTTGCCGGTGCCCGGCTCCAGTATCGCGACCGGGTGGGTCAGCGTGTTCTACGAGACGCTGGAAAATGAAGTCCGGCAACGGCTGGGGCGAACCGACGTCGCCCTGTGGAAAGATGACGAGCTGCGCTATGACCAGTCGCTCAGCCGGCAGTTGACGGAAACTGTCCGCGCCTCGGCCATCCTCGTCGTGATGCTGTCTCCCGGCTACGTTTCCTCCGACTGGTGCCGCCGGGAGCGCACCGCGTTTCTCGAAGCCGTCCGCGCACGCGGTGACGCCCCGGTCCTCGTTATCGCCAAGGAACCGATGGCGGATGACACGCTCCCCACCGAGCTGCGCGACCGCAAACGGTTCCCGTTCTACGGCGGCAGGGAGAATATTACCTTCGGCCATCCTCTCCCCAACCCGGACAATCCCGCGCACGCATCCTTTTACCTCAAAATTCTTGAGCTGAGCCGGGCGATCGCCGAAGTCCTGACGAAGATGGCCCCGGTCACGCCACCGCAATCGCTGCCCGAAGCGGGCCTGCCCGATCATCCGCAGGAGCCGTTACTTCGGCCGCAAATTCTAGGTTCGCCGAATTTTCTTGGCAGGCGGGTGTTCCTCGCGGAAACAACCGACGACCTGGAAGAGCAGCGAGACGGCGTCCGTGCCTTCCTTGATCAAAGCGGGATCGAGGTGCTGCCGGCGGCGGGCGTCTATTATTCGTCGCAGGCCGCGGCGTTCCGGGAGGCGGTGGAAAAGGATCTTCGGGCATCCGAGGCGTTCGTCCAGCTGCTAAGTACCAGCCGTGGCAAGCGACCGCTCGACGTGCCGCAAGGGTACCCCAATCTGCAGTGGGAACTGGCGACCGGCATTGCAGGGCGGTCGCTGCCGGTACTCCAATGGTGCAGCCCGACGTTGGATACCTCCGCGGTCAAGGACGAACACCTGGGTGCCCTGCTGCGTTGCCCGACGGTGCGGGCGGAGAGCCTTGTCGATTTCGAGCGCGCAATCCTGGCGGCACTGGCGCCGCCGAAGGCCGACCCTCTCGTTCTTAGCCCGAGCCTCGTCTGCGTCAATGTCGACAACAGCGACCGTCAGCTTGCCGAGCAGATTTAGGCGATCCTCAGGCGTCTGAAGACCGAGTTTGTCTCAATCTGGTTCGGCGGCAGTTCGCCCGACAATCGCGAACTTCTCGAAAGGGGCTTGAGGGAATGCGATGGTCTGATCGTCGTCTACGGCGAGGCGAAGGACTCTTGGGTCGAACGGCAGCTTCTCGAATGCCGGAAGTCGCGGGCCTTTCGCGATCGTCCCTTTGCAGCGCTCGGCATTTTTCAAGGTCCGCCGCCTGATGCGCCCGGCGATAAGCCACCGATCAACGTCTACCTCGACGGCCTGGAAAATTACGACTGTCGCGGTGCGAGGAGCGACACGACCATAATCGAGCGCGAGGTTCGCGCCTTTCTCGATCGGCTCAAGGCGCAGACTCAGCCAAAAGCCGCGTGAGCCGGCGGATGGCGGACGACACAATCCTGACCTCCTCACCTCCCGGGGATACGGCAGCGCAAGGCGCGCCAGATGTTCTGGGAGACCCCGTACCAGTCGTATCCGCAGCCGCTACCCAATCGCCGGCTCCCCCCAGAGAACGTGATCCCTACCCGGGGCTGAGGCCATTCCGCTCCGACGAAAGCGACATCTTTTTCGGCCGGGAAACGCAGACCGACGAGATGGTGCAACGGCTGAAGACATCGCGTTTTCTCGCCGTCGTCGGTACATCGGGTTGCGGCAAGTCATCCCTTGTCCGTGCCGGCCTGGTCGCCGCGCTCGAGACCGGCCTGATGGGCGTGCCCGAAGGCGCGCGCTGGCGGTTCGCGGTGATGCGTCCAGGGAGGCAGGCCGATGCATCGGCTGGCGGCGAAGCTGTTCGCCCAGGTCGGCGGGGCTCCCGATGATCTCAGCCCCGACTGTTGGGCGCGACATCGGCCGCGGGCTCCTCGGCGCCCGGCTAAGACGGGGTCCGCTCGGACTGGTCGAAGTGCTGTCGGCGAACCCCTTGCCGGACAAAACTAACCTGCTCGTAGTGGTCGATCAGTTCGAGGAGATCTTTCGCTTTCGCCGGGAAGGCGACATCAACGAGGCCGACGCCTTCGTCGCGCTCTTGCTTGCCTCGGCCGAGCAGGCACACTTCCCAGTTTACGTCGTGCTCACCATGCGCTCCGATTTTATCGGCGACTGCGCCCTTTTCGAGGGACTGCCGGAAGCGATCAACGAGAGCCAGTATCTGACGCCCCGGCTAAGCCGCGAGCAACGGAGGCTGGCCATCGTCGGGCCGGCTCGCGCCTGCGGTGGCGATGTCGACGACGTCCTCGTCAACCGCTTGCTCAATGAAACGGGCGGCGGTCCGGACGAGCTCCCGGTGCTGCAGCACCTGCTTATGCGGATGTGGACATCGAAAGCGCGAGGCGCATTGCCCGGGCAGCGGATCGAACTCGCGCCGAACGATTACGACCGGGTAGGCGGCCTTCGACAAGCGCTCGACCGGCACGCTGATGAAATCTACAACCGCCTCGCCAGCGACGCCCAGCGCACCATCGCCGAAGTGATGTTCCGGCGGCTGAGCGAGAGTCCCGCCGACATCCGCCGGCCGACGGAGGCGAGGGAGATTGCTCAACTCGCCGCGGCGCCGCTGGAAGAGGTCGCCGCGGTTGCAGACGCGTTTCGCGCACCCGGGGCCAACTTTCTTATGCCCGACCCGAGCGAGCCGATCGATGCGCGGACCAAGCTCGACATCAGCCATGAGAGTTCTGATCAAGCGCTGGCAGCGCCTGCGCGCCTGGTCATCCGACGAAGCGCGCGACGCCGAGTTGTATCGCGACCTGGAACGGGAGGCACAAAAGAACAAGCTGGGCGAGAGCGACCTCTTGGCCGGCCTCAATCTGCAGCGGGCGCTGGGATGGCGACAGCAGCGAGCTCCGACCAGGCGAATGGGCGCAGCGCTACGGCGGCGACTTCGATCTTGCGATGACGTTCCTCCGCAAGAGCGAGGAAGCGGCGAACCGGGAAAGAGATGTGCGGAAAAAAGCGCGACGACGCCAACTGTGGTTGTGGCGGTCGGCTGCTGGGATCTTCGCACTGCTCTTCGTCCTGACCGTTACGTTCTTCCGCGTTGCGACCATTGCGCAGCAGGCCGCAACCGAGGCAGAAGCGCGCGTGATCGCAAGCCAAGCGCGCTCCGCCCTGGAGAGCGGCGACAGCCGCATCGCCATCCTCGCTGCGCTGGATGCCCTGCCGGCGCAGCGGGCGCCCGAGGTCACTGAGTTGCTGCGCTGGCCTCTCGACCCCGGCCGGTATCCGCCACTACGCACCGCCTTCGCCGAGTTGCTGAGGTCGCCGCTCGACGGCGGGCGCTATGCGGCCCTGTGGGCGGCGTCATGGGACACGGTGCGCTCGCCGGTGGACAGGCGGTTCTATCGGGCCGTCTGGCAACTCCTCCCGCTTACCCAGCCGGACGTGGAGGATGCCGCCGTTACGTGCTCTCGAGCGTGGAGTAGGGCGGCCGTTCGGGCGAATATTCGGCAGTGCCGACGATACCGCGCCGGTCAGTGCCCTCGCCGTCAGCGGCGTCGCGCAAATGCTGGTTACCGCAACCGAAAAAGGCATCATCCAGCGCTGGCAATGGACGGACGAAGCCGGCTGGACGGCGATGGCGCCGATCGTCCACCCCCCCTTGCTTCGGCCAACGCCGCCGGCTACCGCTCTTCACCCCGCTCCCGACAAGTCGGCCGTAATGAAATCAGAGACCGTTGCGCCGGCTGCGGATGCATCGGCCGCCGCCGTTCCCTCGGGATACAGCAAGGTGCGGCAGCAAGTGCTGGGGCTAGCGATCAGCGCCGACGGCCGGCTGATTGCGACGATCACCGACTGGGATCAGGCGACAATCTGGGATGCGCAGTCGGGGGAACCGCTCATCCGCTGGACCGCCAATCGCAAGGGTGTCCCGCCCTCGATGCAGAGCAACGGCGCCGCCATTGCCTTTGCCGCCGACCCCGATCGCCCGGACCATCAACTGATCCTCACGGCGTCCTATGTCGCGGATGCGATCATCTGGGACTGGAACGAGGCCGAGCACGACCGGCCGCCGGAGCAGCTGCACGTTTTGGAAGATCCGTCGCTTAAGGGGCAGCCGGCCGGGCAGCGCACGCATAGGTTCGGGGTCACCACCCTCGCTTTCTCCGGCGATGGGCGCCGCGCCGTCACCGGCTCCTGGGACGGAACCGCCAAGGTGTGGGACGTCGCAACCGGCGATCCCCTCTACATCCTCGGATTCCGGCAGTCGCGGTGCGATCTGCGCGGTTCAGCCCGCGGGACAGCGGCCGGCTGGTTACCGCCGGCAATGACGGTAACCTGCATCTCTGGTGCACGCATCCCGGCGCGGCAGCGGCGGCGAAAGCCGCGGCCGAAGCGAAGGGGATCAGCGAAAAGGATAGACCGCCGACGCCGTGTGCGGCAGTGGGCCGCGGTGAGGCCTCCTCCCCCGAAGCCGCGTCCGCGACGACGGCGGACCGCGCCCGCGCACGCCCGCAACCACGGCCGCGCCCGGCACCGCCTGAGATGTTGAAGGCAACGCCGTGGGACACGCTCGGCCGGCATGAGCGCGAGGCGATCAGCGCGGTCTTCGATCCGAGCGGGGAGCGGATCGCGTCTGCCGGTCTCGACGGAACGGTGCGCCTGTGGGACGCGAAGAGCGGAGCGATGCAGGACGTCCTGCAAGGCCCGGCGAAGGTTTCCGGCCGCTATGCGTTCGTCGCCTTCCTTGACGAGCAGCGCTTGGCCGCCAGCTTCTCCGACGGTCGCGCCTTCCTCTGGACGCTGGCGCCGCGCCCGCTCCGGCCGGAGGTGCTCCCTACCGTCGCCGGCATCCGCATCGCGGCGATCGATAACGCGGATCGGCGGCTGGTCACCGTCGCAAGCAATGCCATTGATGCAAAGGGCGCCGTCAACGACATCGAGGTGTGGAATCTCGGCGGCGCCGGCACGACAGCGCCGCCCGTCCGGGAGCTGCGCACCGGCGCAGAGCCCATCAGCCACATCGCCTTCAGTCCCGACGGACGGGCAGCTGCTCACCGTGTCCGGGTCGTCGGTCGCGCTCTGGAATGCCAATGTATGGAAGGCTGCCGGCGACGATGCACCGCTCGTCACCCTCCAGCACAGCGCGCCGGTATTGTCCGTTGCCTTCGACGCCGACGGCGGGCGGATCGTTACCGGCTCCGCCGACGGCAGCGCCCGCATCTGGGACGCGCGAACCGGCCGTCCGCTTGCGCCGCCGCTCATGCACGATGCATCGGTTGTCGCCGTGGGCTTTGATGCGACCGGCAGGTGGCTCTTTACCGCCGCCGCCACTGCCGTTCGGATCTGGGATGCCCGTTCCGGCAGCCCGAGAAAAGTGTTGCTGCACGGTGCGCCGGTCGTCACCGCCGCTTTCGATGCGACCGATGATAAGATCGCGACGGTGGCGGAGGACGGGTTCGTCCGCCTGTGGAGGATCGACGACGGTACTGTGATTGACACCATTCATGGTTTACCGGATGCCACCAGCGGCGGACCCGAGACAGCGACCACTGCGCTCTATCCCCACGGCGCGACCATAGACATCGTCCGCACCCCCGCGCTGGGCGCGCCTCATGCCTGGACCTGGGACGTTTCCGGAAAAATGCTGTCGAACAACGATGCATGGCGGATCAGCGCCCGCCATCGGCTCCACGTTCTACCGGACAACGGGATCGAAGTGACGGGTGACGGCGGAGTTCCGCTGGCGTTGCTGCCGCCCGTGCGCAGGCCGATATCCGGCGTCGTCGTCAGCCCGGACGGCGGGTATGTGGCGGCGTTCTACGCCGACGGCGAGATGCGTGGCGTGCGCTTGCCTGCCAGCGATCCGAAGGAATTCATCCGCTACGCGCGCGAAAAGGTGGTCCCGTTACTCGATCAGCCTGAGCTATCGGGCGAGGAGCGACGGCGCCTCGGGCTCGGAAGCTGAGCCGCATGCCATCAGTCGCTGAGGATCAGGCCCGGAGGAAGACGCTCGCCGAAGAGGCCCGGGCGCTCGGCGGCGGTGACCGGCATGAATGCCCTGAGCTTGGCTGTTTTCAGCGGGGCAACGCCCATCTTCTCCAGTTTATCGGCGATCCGGCTCCGCAGGGAGGGCCCGACATCGAGGCTCCGATCATCGACGACGCGGGCGGCCCTGAGGAAGAGCGTCTGTAGCTCGGACATCTCGGAGGGTGGCCAATCCAGCCGAAATAGGCCATCGTACGCCAGCTCCACGAGGTTCGGCGAAACCACCGTCTCCGGGCCGGCATAGAGCGGCGCGCGATTGAGCAGGAGGCCTAGCGCGGCGAGATAGGGGGCGGCGTGTCCCCCGCGATGCGCCAGAGCCTTGGCCGCGGCCACGAACCGCTCGATCAGCTCCGTTTTGATCTCGTGGCCGAGCCGTTCCAGGGATCCCGTTAGAAGAATGAGCTCCGGCGGCGGACCCTTCTGACCGCGGATCTTCGCCAGTTCCGCGGCCAGCACCGCTTCCTGGCGCTCGCGCGAAAGACCCCCGGCGACGCGCCGCCAAAGAATGTATTCCTGCAGCTTGATCCGCTTGCCGGGGAAATAGAACCCGCTCTCGCGGGTGCTCCACAGGCTGTCGATCCGCAGTTCATCCGCATCGGCACCAAATCCGGGTCGCAGGAAGAAGCCGGCGAGACTAAGCCAGGTTTCTTCGTGATCGACCGATTGTCGGCGTTGCGGGGAACAGGCGGCGAGCGATGACCAGAGCGCTCGCACGAGCACCCAGTTCCATTCGCCCTTCGGCGCGGCGAGGATCTTTTCCAGGATCTGCAGAAGTCGCGCCGCGGTCATCTTGCTGCGCGGATCGGGCGTCTGGGCGAAGACCGCCGACAATCTCCTGAACGCATCGGCGAGCGCATTTGGCGCTACGTTCGGCTCTGCTGCGGCGCCGACCTCCGATCCGAGCCGGGGGTGAGCGTTAAAGTCGTGTTGCTCATGTGGGCGCAGATCGAAATCGAGCGGCCATGATCGACGGATGCCGGGCTCGGCGCTATGGCAAGCCACCTGCAAGAGCCCGAGTTCGCTCAGCTTCGCGGTCAGGGTGATCGGCAACGTCCGCACCGGATCGCGCCGCGCCACGTCAAGCTTTGCAACCGTTTGCAGCGGCGGCAGCGCGTCCAGTTCCGTGGCACTCCAGGGAATGACGTCCCCGGCCTGGTTGCGGTCGTGACGCGGCGACGAGTAGGTTCGAAAGCGGACGAGGCGATTGACGCGCAAGCGAAGGGCCAGATCGGCAATCTCGAAGGTCTGTTCCGGCGCCGCGCCGCGAGGGAGAATGCAGACGAGAGAGGGGGAGGCGGGACCGCCGTCTTCTGTCGGCTTCCGGTGTGTTTCGAGGAAAACGGCGCGGGCCGCACCCGCCTCGATGCGCCCGCCCCGGCAGTGAAGCAGCCGGCCGAAGTGGGCTGCGCCGCGTGCCACCGCCAGATCGGGCTCGGCATTCGCAAGCGCGAGCGGCGGCGCCGATCCCTGCCATTTCCCGATTTCCCGGCAGAGCCTATCGCGCACCAGCTCAGGGTAGAGCGCGCCGCCATTGAAGAGCACGGCATCGATGGGCGGACGTCCCCTCAGGAACGCGGCGACATGGCGGGTAATCGCGCTATCCGCGGCGTATGGAAGCCCCCATTCCTTGAGCGCGGCGTGCGTCCGCCTGACCGGCGCATCGGCCTCGCACTCCGGGAAGAAACCATCGAGCAGAACGTTCTCGATCTCCCCCCGGCTGACCCGCGCGGAGCGGGCCTCTGCAACCAGGCTTGCGCCTCGTCCGGGAAGCGAGATAGCGAACGCTTCGTTTGACGGACCCCGGCCGCTCAGGGCGCTTTCCTTAAGATCGCGGCAGCGGGCAACGAGATCGTCCCACGATGCCGGGGACAGCCTACCGCCTGCTTGGATCAGGCGGGGTTCGATCAGGTGCGCGATCGCAAGATCGATGTTGTCGCCGCCGAGAAGGATATGCTCGCCGACCGCCAGCGCGCTTGACCTTCGGCGCCGCGGCGGTTCGGGCGGACCTCAAACAGACTGAAATCCGACGTGCCGCCGCCGACGTCGACCACCAGGATGTGGCAGCAGTCGCCGTTGCCATGCGGGCAGCCTGCTCCACAGCTCGCGTGGCGCAGTCGTGCCGTTCCAGCCAATTGTAGAAGGCGGCCTGCGGTTCTTCCAATAGCCGGACGGTGTCGGGATAGCCGGCGAGTTCCGCGGCGGCAAGGATGAGGCGCTGAGCGGCCGCATCGAACGACGCCGGAACGGCGATGGTGATCTCCTGCGCATCGAAATCGAATGCGGCTTCCGCTCCCGCCGGCGCGAAGCGGTCGTTCCAGGCGCTGCGCAGATAGTCGAGGATGAGCGCGCACGCGCGCACCGGCGAGATCTTGTCCGCCGGCGGCACGTCTTCCGACCCCCACGGCAAGAATCGGCGCCTCGCGATCGGCCGCGTGATGGCACAGCCAGGACTTGGCCGAATGGGCGACGCGGCCTGGCACCTCATGCGCCTTCTTCCGCGCGAGCAGGCCGATGATCCACTCTGCCCGCGGCGCCCTGCCGCGCAGCTGCGCGGCGGCCGCGTTTTCCGGGAGATAGAGGAACGACGGAAGAGTGAGGCCCGCAGCGAGGGTCGAGGACGAGTCCCACTGTGGAACCGCGAATACTTCGGAAGCGGCGTCCTCCGTCGAGCGGCACAAACGCCATCGCCGAGTTGGTGGTGCCGAGGTCGATGCCGATGCTGAAACGGGGGCGGGCCATGAGCGATGGCAACTGGGGTCCGCTGCGCCGATTATTCCGTCCGCACCTGAAACTCCACCTTCCAGCGGCGGTCCGAGTTGGTGTGCTTCATCCACAGCTCGAGATTGCCCAGCTCGGTGACGACCGGGTTGATCCGCACAGGAACCGCCTGTCCGGCCGGGAACCCATCGACAGGCGGAAGGTCGACCTCGAGCAGGCTGGTCTCTTCCAGCTCCCGTCTCGGCGTCGGGCAGGATTTGGCCGGCCGCGTCGCCGCTGCGCACCTCCGACGAGAAGAAGCGGAACTCGGCCGGCTCGCCGGTGACCAGCCCGAACTCCTGTCCCTCGATCAGCAGCTCCGAGCCCTCCTCCATACCCTGCGGGACGACGCACAGCGCCTTCACCGGCGGCTTGAATCCCGGAACGGCCGGCATCGAGGTTTCAAGACCGATATAATAGGAGCGGGCTGCGCCGGCCTTGATGCGGATGCCCTTGCCGGTCGACGCGATTGCGCCCGTAGAAGGACGCGCCCTTCGCCACCGCAAGATCCGGCTGAAAGCCCTCCAGCTCCCGCACGGGACGGCCGTCGTTCCAGGCGACCAGCAGATCGAGCACGCGCTCGCGGATCGGGGCGGCCTTGAACACCCCGCCGTTGAACAGCACCGCTGTCGGCATCAGGCATCTGCGCAGACGGCTCGTGGTCGCCGACGAGCCCGCCGAGGCTCGTCGCTCGCTCTCACGTTGGCAAGGCTCCGCGCGAGAAAGCGGGCCAGATGCTTGCTGATCGCGGGATCGCTCGCATAAGGCAGGCCGAACTCCTGCAAGCCCGATCGGCGCCCCTCTTTCGGCAGGTCGGTCGACTTCGGTCACCGGGAAAAAGCCCTCGAGAACCACCTGGTTCGAGCGTGGTCCGGTCGAGCTTCGCCGATACGGTTCCGGCGAGCAGGCTGCGAGCCGCGGGATGGAACGGCGATGGGCGCTTCGGTCTAACGCCGCGTTCTCGAACAGGTTCACCTTGGCGTTCGCGGCCGCATGGATGAGAGCGAGGAACTGCCAGCGCATCGATGGTGTTGCCCTCGCCCTCGAGCCTGGCCTGCAGCGCATAGGCGAGCGCCAGTCCATGTTGTCGCCGCCGAGCAGGATGTGCTCGCCGACGCTGATCCGCTCCAACTCCAGAGTTGCCGCCCTGTTCGGTCACCGCGATCAGGCTGAAGTCGGCCGTGCCGCCGCCGACATCGCAGACGAGCACGATGTCGCCGGGAGCCGACCTGGCTGCGCCACTCCTTTCCTGCCTGCGCCGTCCAGGCGTAGAACGCCGCCAGCGGCTCCTCGAGCAGGATCACCTTGCCGAGCCCGGCCGCTTCGGCGGCTTCGGCGGTCAGATTGCGCGCGACTTCATCGAAGGACGCGGGAACGGTGAGGACGATCTGCCCCTCCGCGAGATCCCAGCTCCCGCTGTTGCCGGCGTTCGGCATGGAGCACGCCTTCGCGCAGATGCTCAAGATAGCGCCGCGAGACACTCGAACGCCGACAGCTTCGTCCTCGACGTCCGAATTCCAAGGCAGCACCGGTTGCTTCGGGTCGATGTGCGGGTTCGACAGCCACGACTTGGCGGACGTGACGAGGCGATCGGGAACCAGCGCGCCGTGGTCGCGGGCGAAGGCGCCAACGATCGCGCGTTGATCTGCGCCGTTGGCCCACGGCAGCGGAAACGTGTTCTCGGGAAATTCGTCCGGATGAGGGATGTAGAGCGCCGACGGCAGGATCGGCTTTTCACCGATCTGGTTCGGCCCGAGGACCTGCGTGATCTCGACGAGCTCGTGTCTGATCGCTCTCCAAATCGGTGAGCGCGATCGCACTGTTGCTCGTCCCGAGATCGATGCCGAGACTGAAGCGATGGGTCATGCGCGGAGTACGCCTGTTGCTGTGTGGCTGAACGCTGTCGCTTACTTGAGCTCCACCTCGGCGGGAGCAATCGCCGGGAGCCGGTCGCCTTCGCTCCGCAACAGGCGCGGCAGCTCGACCCGCTCGGTCTTCCAGCCGCGGTGAACGAGGGTTCCCGAGAACGGCCCTTCTCCCGTGATCTTGCCGATCAAACGGTATTCGTCGGCAGCGTACCCCACCGGCACGCTTACGCGCGATCCTTCGTTTTCGTCCCGGACCGGTCCGATGCCGAAATGCTCCTTCAGGACGGCCCGACATCCTTCATGGACGACACGGGCCGCAGTGCCGACTTGGGCGTCGCCGTAGGCGGTAATGTCCTCCATCAGGAAATCGATGAACCGACCCCTCTCTTGGAACAAGGCGAGAAAGCTGACGACTTCCGCGTCGGCCCGGTTCGTCGCCGGCGCAACGGTCACGGGCTTGGCCGCTTCGGCGACCGGGCGATCGGATCCGTTTTTTCTCTCCCGCCCCGCAAAGATGGAGAGCAGCAAAAGGCCTGCAATTGCCACCGAAGCAATCGATAGGTAGGGATGAAACGGGCTCGCTGCGGGCAGCAGTGTCAGCGCGCTCAGAAACAGCAATGCAGTAGCGGCGACGATCGAAATGACGCGCATGGGTACCCACTCTTGCGGTATTTTGCGCGGAGACCGCGGTCGCGGCCTCGGCCGGCGACGGGCAAAGCACACAACCCGCCCGCTTGGCAAGTGGCAAACCGCAGGCGCCCGTATCGGCGCCACTTGACTTGTCTTCGTTGTTCCACGAAGTCGGCAAGGAGCCTACGCGCGCAATGACTGCAAGTTCCAATGTCGAACAGCCTCTTCGATGATGGCATGGAGATGCGAGTGGCGGAGCCGCCAACGGTTGAGCATGCGAGGAGGTCGGAAGCCATTCCGGATGATCTTGAGCCGTCGTCGGCATCTGACGCAGCTACGGACGGGCGGGGTCGGGAGGATCCCGAAAAAGGGAACGCCGGACGGATGCGACGCTGGCGCATCATCGGTCCGCTCTTTCTCCTCCTGCTTGCAGTGGTCGGCGGCGTGTACTGGTTCAGCCGGCGAAACCTGGAAAGCACCGACGATGCATTTATTGACGGTAACGCGATCTTGATCGCGCCCAGGGTCGGCGGCGCGGTGGCGCACCTGTGGATCGATGACAACCAAAGGGTCAAGGCACACGATCTGCTCATCGAGATCGACCCGCGCGACTATCAGGCGGCGCTCGATGACGCCCTTGCTCGTCTTGCCCAAGCGAAGGCGCGCGAGGGTTCGGCCGTAGCGGACCTGCAACTCAGCCGTGCCGCGACAACTGCCGACATCGCCATGGCGAAAAGCGCACTTGAGGGCGCGCAGGCTCAGGTTGAACGGGCGCGCGCTGAGCAGGCGGCCCGGCAGGCGGAGTACGATCGCGCACAAGCCAACCTGCCTCGCTATGAGAACCTGGCCAAAGCCAACGCCGCCTCGCACGAGGCTCTCGACCAGGCGGTGGCCGCCGCCCGCACGAGTGCCGCCAATTTGAAGGCGGCACAAGTTGCGATCGAGGCGGCGACCGCGAATGTCGCCGAGGCGCGCGCCCGACTGGCCCGAGCAGAGACGGCGCCGCAACAGATTGCCGTGAAGGAGGCCGATCTGCAGGCGGCCACGGCACAGGTCGAGGCAGCACAGGCCAACGCCGATCAAGCCCGGCTTAATATATCCTATACCCGGATCGAAGCCCCCGCCGATGGCTTCATTACGAGGCGCAGCGTCAACGTCGGCGACATTGTCCAGAAGGATCAGACACTGGCGACGCTGGTGTCCGGCACGCCGTGGGTCACCGCCAATTTCAAGGAGACTCAGCTTACGCGTATGCAGCCGGGGCAGCCGGTGGCGATCGAGATCGATGCCTATCCGGATGTCACGTTTAAGGGGCACGTCGACAGCATCCAGCGCGGCACCGGCGCGCGGTTCAGCCTTCTGCCCGCCGAGAATGCAACCGGAAATTATGTGAAGGTGGTACAGCGCGTGCCGGTGAAGATCGTGTTCGACGACAAACCCGAACCCGACCTTTCGCTCGGCCTCGGCATGTCGGTGATCCCCTCCGTCGATGTCGGTGGGACCTCCGCTCCGCAGGCGCCGGAGGTGGCTCAGTCGCGGCCGGCCGTACCGGAAGCGAGTGCGAATGCGCGCGGGCGCCGGAAGCGGGCCAGGGTCTGCGGCTAATCCGCCCGACGCACCCGGGGGAAGCCTTGAATCCGGATCCCGCGGAGCTCGCAAGCCGCGCGGTTCCAGGACGATCGCCTCTCCAGGCGTCGGCAGGAACGCCATGGCTCATCGCTCCTGTTGTCGCCATGGCCGCCTTCATGGAGGTGCTCGACATCTCCATCGCCAACGTGTCGCTGCAGCACATCGCCGGCAGTCTTTCCGCCAGCCAGGACGAGTCCACCTGGATCCTGACGTCCTATCTCATTACCAATGCCATCGTCCTGCCGATCAGCGGTTGGCTTGCCACCGCTTTCGGGCGTAAGCGGTTTTACCTGACCTGCATCCTCGGTTTCGGCATCAGTTCGCTGATGTGCGGGCTTGCCCGCAACCTGTATCTGCTGATCGCGTTTCGCGCGCTCCAGGGACTGACCGGCGGCGGCCTGCAACCTACATCACAAGCCATTCTGGCCGACAGCTTTCCGCCCAAGCAGCGGAGTATGGCCTTTGCATTTTATGGGATCGCCGTCGTGTTTGCGCCCGCAATCGGCCCGACCCTCGGTGGTTGGATTACCGACAACTACTCCTGGCACTGGGTGTTTCTGATCAATGTTCCGGTCAGCGTGATTCTCTTTTTCCTGATCAACATCATGATCTTTGATCCGCCGCACGAGCGTGTCGAACGAGAGGCGCGGCTGCGGCGCGGCCTCAACATCGATTATCTCGGTTTTGCTTTGCTGGCACTGGCGCTGGGCAGCCTACAGATCGTCCTCGACAAGGGTCAGGAAGACGACTGGTTCAGCTCCGGCCTGATCGTGACCTGCTCGATCATATCGGCGGCGGCACTCGTCGGCTTCGTCTTCTGGGAGTTGCAGCGGCACGATCCGATCGTGGACCTGGACTTGTTCCGGAACCGCAGTTTTGCCGTGTCGAACCTCCTGATGTTCATGCTCGGCTTCGTTCTCCTCGGTAGCACGGCACTGCTGCCCCTTTTTACGCAAGGAGTGCTGGGGTATACTGCCACGCTTGCCGGAGAGGTCATTTCGCCGGGTGGCTTTTCGATTATGTTGCTGATGCCGATTGTCGGCAAACTGCTGACGCGGCTGGACGCGCGCGGTCTGATCGTCTTCGGCCTGGCTTTGACCGCCTATGCACTCTACCGGATGTCCCAGTTCACGGTTCACGTCGATTACTGGAGCATCGCCATAGACCGTATTATTCAGACGAGTGGCCTCGCTTTTTTGTTCATTCCGATCAATACCGTCGCCTACGCCGGTGTGCCACCGGGCAAGAACAACGCGGCCTCGTCACTGATCAACCTTGCCCGCAACCTCGGCGGAAGCGTCGGGATCGCGGTGTTGACGACGGTCTTGGCACGCCGTACGCAGGTTCACCAGGCCATGCTGGTACAGAATATTTCCGGGTCGAATGAACAATATCGGCAGTTCCTGAGCAAGCTGCGGGAGCGAATGTTCGAGCATGGGAGCGAAATGCCCCAGGCAATCCTCAAGTCGCAAGCCGTGATCGCACAGCAGGTGCACCATCAGGCGCAGATGCTCGCCTACGTCGATGCCTTCCTGCTGTTGAGCGCCATATTCGTGCTGCTCATCCCATTTGTATTCCTGCTTAACAAGCCGAGCCATGCGGAGCACGCGGCACCATGACCACGACGTGTTGCTATGCTTGTTCCAGGAGAGCGGGGGAGAAGATGCACCCGTGCCTATCCGCTTGACGCATACACCCACTAGGGATAGATTGTGTGCGTGAAGCGGATAGTGAGCCATGGACGTTCTCGACCGAACCGACCTGCCATTCCCGAGATCGCTCCCTGAGTTTCAGCGACTTTTCCCCGACGATGCGACCTGCGCCGCCTACCTGGAAAAAGCTCGCTGGGGTGACGGGTTCGCCTGCCCGCACTGCGGCGTCGTGGGTGAACCTTTCCGCATCGCCACGCGGCCTGGCGTCCTGACCTGTCGCGCTTGCCGCCGCCAGACGGGATTGACCGTCGGCACGGTCATGGAGCGCAGCCACACGCCTTTGAGCACGTGGTTTTGGGCTGCCTATATGGTCGCCAGCCAGACGCCGGGCATGTCGGCGGTGCAGTTTCAGCGGCAGCTTGGGCTGACGCGGTACGAAACCGCCTTCGGCATCCTGCATAAGCTCCGCGCGGGTATGGTGCGGCCCGATCAGGACCGGATCGGTGCCAGGGCAGGAGAGCATGTCGAGGTGGACGAAACCTACGTTGGAGGCCGGACGCGTGGTGAAGGCCGAGGCGTTCACCACAAGACGCTGGTGACTGCTGCCGTCGAAGTCCGCCACAGGGAGCCCGGCACCGCGCAGGACAAGCGGAAGGACGGCCGCTACGCCGGGCGCGTGCGGCTGTCCGTCGTTGCCGACCGCAGCGCCAATTCGCTGTGTGGCTTCGTCGAGAGCGCCGTTATGCCGGGGTCGCTGATCGTCACCGACGATTGGAGCGGCTATGGCAGCTTGCGGACACGCGGCTATGATCACCACGCCATTGCCGAATGCGGCGATCCCGAGGTGGCCGAAGAGTTCATGCCGATCATCCACCTCGTCTTCAGCAACCTGAAAACCTGGATCAATGGCATCCACCACGGCGTAAGCGCGAAGCATCTACAAGCCTATCTCAACGAGTTCACGTTCCGCTTCAACAGACGGTTCTACCCGTTCAACGCCTTCCGCTCGCTCCTCGGCATCGCCGGCGGAGTTGAGGCGCCGACCTACTCTGGGCTCTATTCAGGTGAGTGGACGCATCCTACATGTAGTGGATGTCTGTCATAACCGGATAGGCACGGATGCACCTATGAGGCCCAAATCGAGGACTTAATCAGATGCCATAAGTGCGGGCGGCTGCGGCTAGCTAGCAGCCTGTCGGACTTAACGCGACGGGGCGCCCTGCGTTAGAATTCGGGCACTGATTCACTCCCCCGGCCCGGACCTCTTCCGCATGAGCAACTTCCGCCCGATCGACCGCGACACCGGATTTCTGCTGCCGCCGTCGGTGGACGAGTGGCTTCCGCAGCGGCACTTGGCGCGGTTCGTGGTGGAGGTGATCGCGGGCTGGATCTGCGGGCGATGACCGGCAGCTACCGTGGCTCTGGGGAAGCGTCTTACCACCCCGGCCTTCTGCTGGGCATTCTGGTCTACGGCTATGCGACAGCGGTGTTTTCGAGCCGCAAGCTGGAGCGCGCGACCTTTGACTCGGTGGCGTTCCGCTTCATCGCGGCCAACGAGCATCCTGACCACGACACGATCGCCGCGTTCCGGCGGCGCTTTCTGAAGCAGATCGAGGAACTGTTTGTCCAGGTGCTGGTGCTGGCGCGCGAGATGGGCGTGCTGAAGATGGGCACGGTGGCGCTCGATGGGACGAAGATCCAGGCCAACGCCAGCCGCCACAGCGCGCTGTCGTACGAGCACGCGGGCAAGATCGAGGCACAGTTGCAGGCCGAGGTCGCCGAACTCATGGCCAAGGCCGAAGCGGCGGACCAAGTGGACATCCCTGACGGCATGTCGATCCCCGACGAACTGGCGCGACGTGAAGAACGGCTGTCCAGGCTCGCCGAGGCGAGGGCGAAGATCGAGGCCCGGGCGAAGGAACGCTTCGAACGGGAGCAGGCAGATCATCAGGCGAAACTCGCGGCACGGGAGGCCAAGGCAGCGGCCACCGGCAAGAAGCCCACGGGCCGGGAACCGAAGCCGCCGGTGGCGACGCCGCTGCCGACTGATCAGATCAACCTGACCGACGAGGAAAGCCGCATCATGCCGGTGGCGGGCGGCGGTTTTGAGCAGTGCTACAATGCGCAGGCGGCGGTGGCGGCGGGCAGTCTGCTGGTGGTGGTCGCCGACGTCGTGCAGGCGCCCAACGACAAGCAGCAGCTTATGCCCATGCTGGACAAGATCGGCAGCTCTCCGGACGCGCTTGGCAGGCCGGACACGCTGTTGGCGGACAATGGCTACTTCAGCGAGGCGAATGTGCAGGCCTGTGTGGCCGGCGGGATCGAACCGCTGATCGCGCTTGGTCGCGAGGCGCATCATCCGAGCCTGCAGCAGCGCTTCGCCGCGGCGCCACCGGCGCCCGAAGACCCCACCCCGGTTCAGGCGATGGCGTATCGGCTGCGCACACCGCAGGGCCGCGCGCTCTACGCCCTCGCAAGCAGACGCCCGAGCCAGTGTTTGGCATCATCAAGTCCGTGCTGGGGTTCCGGCAGTTCCTGCTGCGCGGGCTCGATGCCGCCCGTGGCGAGTGGAAGCTTGTGACCATGGCATGGAACCTGAAGCGGATGTTCGCACTCAGCCGCGCCGTGTAGCCTGCGCGGCAAGCTCCGCAGGCGCGCCAGCGCGGCCGCACTCCCCAAAATGGCGCTGACAGGGGCGCCGAAGTGCCGATCCCCCGAACGCTACTGGGTCCGTCGACGCCCGAGACGCAAGTCCGACAGGCTGCTAGCAGCCTGTCGGACTTAACGCGACGGGGCGCCCTGCGTTAGAATTCGGGCACTGATTCACTCCCCCCGGCCCGGACCTCTTCCGCATGAGCAACTTCCGCCCGATCGACCGCGACACCGGATTTCTGATGCCGCCGTCGGTGGACGAGTGGCTTCCGCAGCGGCACTTGGCGCGGTTCGTGGTGGAGGTGATCGCGGGGCTGGATCTGCGGGCGATGACCGGCAGCTACCGTGGCTCTGGGGAAGCGTCTTACCACCCCGGCCTTCTGCTGGGCATTCTGATCTACGGCTATGCGACAGCGGTGTTTTCGAGCCGCAAGCTGGAGCGCGCGACCTTTGACTCGGTGGCGTTCCGCTTCATCGCGGCCAACGAGCATCCTGACCACGACACGATCGCCGCGTTCCGGCGGCGCTTTCTGAAGCAGATCGAGGAACTGTTTGTCCAGGTGCTGGTGCTGGCGCGCGAGATGGGCGTGCTGAAGATGGGCACGGTGGCGCTCGATGGGACCAAGATCCACGCCAACGCCAGCCGCCACAGCGCGCTGTCGTACGAGCACGCGGGCAAGATCGAGGCACAGTTGCAGGCCGAGGTCGCCGAACTCATGGCCAAGGCAGAAGCGGCGGACCAAGTGGACATCCCTGACGGCATGTCGATCCCCGACGAACTGGCGCGACGTGAAGAACGGTTGTCCAGGCTCGCCGAGGCCCGGGCGAAGATCGAGGCCCGGGCGAAGGAACGCTTCGAACGGGAGCAGGCAGATCATCAGGCGAAACTCGCGGCACGGGACGCCAAGGCAGCGGCCACCGGCAAGAAGCCCACGGGCCGGGAACCGAAGCCGCCGGTGGCGACGCCGCTGCCCACTGATCAGATCAACCTGACCGACGAGGAAAGCCGCATCATGCCGGTGGCGGGCGGCGGTTTTGAGCAGTGCTACAATGCGCAGGCGGCGGTGGCGGCGGGCAGTCTGCTGGTGGTGGTCGCCGACGTGGTGCAGGCGCCCAACGACAAGCAGCAGCTTATGCCCATGCTGGACAAGATCGGCACTCTGCCGGACGCGCTTGGCAGGCCGGACACGCTGTTGGCGGACAATGGCTACTTCAGCGAGGCGAATGTGCAGGCCTGTGTGGCCGGCGGGATCGAACCACTGATCGCGCTTGGTCGCGAGGCGCATCATCCGAGCCTGCAACAGCGCTTCGCCGCGGCGCCACCGGCGCCCGAAGACCCCACCCCGGTTCAGGCGATGGCGTATCGGCTGCGCACGCCGCAGGGCCGCGCGCTCTACGCCCTACGCAAGCAGACGCCCGAGCCAGTGTTTGGCATCATCAAGTCCGTGCTGGGGTTCCGGCAGTTCCTGCTGCGCGGGCTCGATGCCGCCCGTGGCGAGTGGAAGCTTGTGACCATGGCATGGAACCTGAAGCGGATGTTCGCACTCAGCCGCGCCGTGTAGCCTGCGCGGCAAGCTCCGCAGGCGCGCCAGCGCGGCCGCACCCCCCAAAATGGCGCTGACAGGGGCGCCGAAGTGCCGATCCCCCGAACGCTACGTGGGTCCGTCGACGCCCGAGACGCAAGTCC
>CAWAGY010000015.1:0-7923 GCA_963781645.1 uncultured Alphaproteobacteria bacterium
ATGCCGTGTTCTACGAGATAATATTCGCATTTGAAGTCTCTGCCCAATGAACGGACAGACTATTGCGCATCGGAGCAGTTAACTATTCCAGAATGGGACATGCTCGGGTTCTATACTGCTTCTTTGAGACCCCTGCTAACGCGAGGAAATTGGATGACGTTGTTTCTGAGGATTTCGGGTTTCACCCACGCCCCATTAATCTGCCAGGTGACGATCGGATGCGCCTTAACAAGGATCTTTTTCATTTGACATACTCTCGGCTGCGCCACGATCATTCAACAAAGCCCTGGCCGGACACAATTATGTCCTGCCTCCACCCGCGATGCGTGGAGTTCATCGAACACCTGCTCTCTGTCGGTGATCGATTTGGCGGAGAAGGCGGATTCGCCAGATGGAGAGAATTGCTTCGGGGCCTAACATCTGGCTGTGAACTCTTGATCACCTGTTCGTTCTCCAGCCCAGTGCCGAGTTACACCCTGCGGTTAGGCAGACTTCTCAGGACGGCGAGCGAACTGACCAAGCCCTGCGCGTAATCAGGTCCTGATTCTGCGGGTCAGGCTTCACTTTAGACCCGCCCCGGATGGTCTTCATAAGGGTGGAATACCCGTAGGCGTGTCCGCCCACCGCGTCGGTCACATGCGTCGCAGTTCGGCGACGGTTAGACCGGCATCGCGCAGCAGGGCACGAAGCGTTCCTTTCGCAATCTCGGCATGATCGGGGACGACCAAACGCCGGTATGGCGGCTCGCTGTGGCGAAGAATGATGTGGCTGCCACGTTGCCGATCCACCGCATAGCCCAGCCTGCCGAGCACTTTCACCAATTGTCGGCCGGACAAAACCGGCTGCGCGGTCACGCGGTAATCTCGACGATTTCTTCGGAGATCGGTGGTGGTATAGGCTCGTCGTGGGCGCGCAGGCTTTCGAGGTATCCGCCGATCGCCTCGCGAATGTTCGCCAAAGCCTCATCGCGGGATGACCCTTGCGAGACGCAGCCCGGCAACGCCGGCACCTGCGCGACGAACACGCCGTCTTCGTCCTGTTCGATCAGCACGCGGTACTTCATGGCGACATTCGCATACGTCTACGTTAAGTCGTTTGCTCTTGAGAATTAGCGGACGCCGCGACGGGAGGCAATGACCGCGCTCAGAGCCCGCAGGGCGACGCCGGCGCGAGTCTGGGTAAGGCCGTGCGCGAGGCGGGTGGACTTCCGCGGGCCTTGCGCCATATTAGGCCGGCCATGACCGCCCTGGCCTTCATCAAGATGCATGGACTCGGCAACGATTTCGTCGTCCTCGACGCGCGGGAGACGACGATCGATCTGACGCCGGCGACCGTCCGCGCCATCGCCGATCGCCGCACCGGCGTCGGCTGCGACCAGCTGATCATCATGGGTGCGCCCTCGCAAGCGGTCGCCGACATCCGCATGCGCATCTTCAATGCCGACGGCGGCGAGGTCGCCGCCTGCGGCAATGCCAGCCGCTGCATCGCGCATCTGGTGATGAGCGAGGGCAATGGCGACAACGGCCATGCCGTCATCGAGACGGCGGCGGCACTGCTCGCCTGCAATGCCGCGGGCGATGGCCGGGTCAGCGTCGATCTGGGGCCGGCCCGCTGCGACTGGCGCTCGATCCCGCTCGCCGGCGAGGCCGACACCCTGCATCTGCCGCTCACGGTACCCCCGCTCAAAGATGCGGTTGCCGTCAACGTCGGCAATCCGCATGCCGTCTTCTTCGTCGAAGAGGCCGAGGCGGTGCCGCTCGCGGCCTGCGGCCCGCAGATCGAGTGCGATCCGTTGTTCCCGGAGCGGACCAACGTCGAGGTCGTCGAGGTGGTTGCATCCGACCGGCTGCGGCTCAGGGTGTGGGAGCGCGGGGTCGGCATCACCCGCGCCTGCGGCACCGGCGCCGCCGCCGCCCTCGTTGCCGCCAACCGCCGCGGACTGGCAGGCCGTTCGGCCGACGTGGTCCTCGACGGCGGCGTCCTTGCCGTGCATTGGCGCGACGACGATCACGTGCTGACGACCGGTCCCGTCGCCACCAGCTTCCGCGGCACCGTCGATCCCGGACTGCTCGCATGACTGCTCCGGCTTCCGCACCGGCGCCGCCCGCGGCGCCGCTCGTCGTCACCCTCGGCTGCCGGCTGAACGCGCTGGAATCGGAAGTCATGCGGAAGACCGGCGCCGACGCCGGGCTGGCGGATGCGGTCATCGTCAACACCTGTGCGGTGACCGGCGAGGCGGTGCGCCAAGCGCGGCAGACGATCCGCCAACTCCATCGCCAGCATCCGGCGAAGCGCATCATCGTCACCGGCTGCGCCGCCCAGCTCGCTCCCGACATGTTCGCGCGGATGCCGGAGGTCGACCGGGTTCTCGGCAACGCCGAGAAGCTCGACCGGGCCGAGCTGGCGAACGGACGAAGGCCTCGTTGTCGTCGGCGACATCATGACGCTGAAGGAGGCCGCCGGCCACCTCATCGACGGCTTCGACGGGCGCGCCCGTGCATTCGTCCAGGTGCAGCAGGGCTGCGATCGCCGCTGCACCTTCTGCATCATCCCGTTTGCCCGCGGACCGAACCGCAGCGTTGCTCTCGACGGGATCGTGGCATCGGTCGCCCGCCTCGTCGAAGCCGGCCATCGCGAGGTGGTGCTGACCGGCGTCGATATCTGCTCGTACGGGGCCGATCTCGCGCATCGGCCGAACTTGGGCCAGGTGGTGCGCGAGCTGCTTCGGCGGGTGCCGGAGCTTGCCCGGCTGCGGCTGTCGAGCCTCGATCCGGCGGCGATCGACGACGATCTCATCGCCGCCTTCGCCTCGGAGTCGCGGCTGATGCCGCACGTCCACCTCAGCCTGCAGGCGGCGGACGACCTGGTCCTGAAGCGGATGAGGCGCCGCCATTCGCGCGGCGATGCCGCCCGCATCATCGATCGCCTGCGTCGCGCCCGCTCTGACATTGTTTTCGGCGCCGATCTGATCGCCGGATTCCCGACCGAGACCGATCGGATGTTCGCAAATACGCTCAAGGCGATCACGGACTTCGGCCTGACCTGGCTGCACGTCTTCCCGTACTCGGCGCGCGACGGCACCCCCGCCGCCCGCATGCCGCAGGTGCCGGCTCCCATCCGCCGGCATCGGGCACGCCTGCTTCGCGAGGAAGGCGACCGGGTGCGGGCGGCCTTTCTCGCCGGCCGCGTCGGAAGCTCGACCGAGGTCCTCGTCGAGACGGACGGCGTCGGTCGCTGCCCTTACTATTCGCCGGTGCGCCTCGATCGCCGGCCAGTACCCGAGACGATCGCGCCCGGTTCGATCGTCCGGGTGGCGATCACCGGTGCCGATGCCGAGACGCTGTACGCCGAGGGACCCGGATGAGCGAACACGACGCACCACCCGACACGCCGGAGGCCGAAGCGCAGCGCGGCTGGCTACGCCGTCTCCTCCGCCGCGACGAGGACGAGGCGGCGGCCCAGCAAATTCCGGTCCCCCCGCCCGAGCCGCCGTTTGAGCCGCCGCCGGAGCCGCCGATCGTGCCGCCGCCGGTCGAGGAACCGCCCCTGCCGGAGCCGCTGCCGGAATCTCCCTCCGGTCGAAGATCCAAGCGAGGTGCCGCCCCTGCAAGACCCGCCGCCCGGCTACGAGCCGGAGATCGAGCCGCCGCCGATCGAGGAGCCGCCGTCGATGGCCGGGGCCGGAGGGCGTTCGGCGGCGGAGACCGCCGCCATTGTCGCGATTCAGGCGCGGCTGGCCGCACGCGCCGCCGAGGCCGAGGCGGACGCGACCACCGGCTGGCTCGGCCGGATGCGACGTGGTCTCGGCCGCTCGTCGGCGAAGCTCTCGGGCGGCATCGGCGAGCTGTTCACCAAGCGGAAGCTCGATAACGAGTCGCTGGAAGAGCTGGAGGAGCTTCTGATCGGCGCCGACCTCGGCATCGAGACGGCGGCGAAGCTCACCCAGGCCCTCGCCCGGACGCGCTTCAATCAGGACGTGACCGCCGACGCGGTTCGCGCCGCCCTCGCCGACGAGATCGCCACGGTTCTTGAGCCGGTGGCGCAGACGATCACCCTGAACGATGCACACAAGCCGCACATCATCCTCGTCTGCGGCGTCAACGGCTCCGGCAAGACGACGACGATTGCCAAGCTTGCGCATCTCTTCCGTTCGGTCGGCTTCAAGGTGGTACTGGCCGCCGCCGACACCTTCCGTGCCGCGGCGATCGAGCAGCTGCAAATCTGGGGCGCGCGCGCCGGCTGCGAGGTGGTCGCCCGCGCCCCCGGATCGGACGCCGCCAGCCTCGCCTTCGAGGCCTTTGAACTCGCCCGCGCCCTGCGCGCCGACGTGCTCCTCATCGATACCGCCGGCCGGCTGCACAATCGCGCCGACCTGATGGCCGAGCTGAAAAAAATCGTCCGTGTCCTGAAGAAGCTGGACGAGACGGCGCCGCACGACTGCCTCCTCGTCCTCGACGCCAGCGTCGGCCAGAATGCCCATGCGCAGGTGCAGGTGTTCCGCGACATGGTCGATGTCACCGGCCTCGCCGTGACCAAGCTCGACGGCTCGGCAAAAGGCGGCGTCGTCGTCGCCCTGGCGGAGCGTTTCGGCCTGCCGGTCTACGCCATCGGCGTCGGCGAGGGGATCGACGACATGCGCGCCTTCGAGGCCCGCGCCTTCGCCCGCTCGCTCCTCGGCCTCGACGCCTGACGCCACCCGCGCCGCTACCCGTGCTAGGATCGCGCGCGAGACGGCGGCGGTTGTTCCCTCGCGCAATCGTGCGCAACAGCGGCCGGCAGATCGGCGTACCCAGGTCGAGATAAGCCAACGGTGAAGGAGACGGCGGGCATGGCGTCCGGTCTCGCCGAGTTCGTCTTCGGCAAGCGGGTGGTCCGGCGGGTGCCGGTTCGCGTCGGGCACGCCATCGCCCGGCAGCAGGTGCAGTCGGAGATCGTGATCGGCTGGGTCCAGCTCCTCCTCGTCACCTTCTTCATCGCGCTGTACGCCATCGCCCCGAAGACGTCCGCGGGGACGCCGTTCACGCCGGTGCCGTACGTGCTCGCCGCCTATCTCGCCTTCACCCTCGTCCGCCTCGCCTTCGCCTATCACAGGCCGCTGCCGGGCTGGTTTCTGTTCGGCTCGGTCGTCGTCGATATCGGCCTCCTGATCGGCCTGATCTGGAGCTTCC
The DNA here is from genome assembly GCA_963781645.1 of uncultured Alphaproteobacteria bacterium. Classification (GTDB taxonomy): domain Bacteria; phylum Pseudomonadota; class Alphaproteobacteria; order Rhodospirillales; family Defluviicoccaceae; genus Defluviicoccus. Next base: position 5,169 of record CAWAGY010000015.1, read on the forward strand.
ATCTGCAGTACGGACAGCCCCCGTCGTTCTATCTGAAGGCGCCGACGCTCCTTTACGTCTTCATTTTTATTGCGCTCAGGGCGCTGCGCTTCGATCCGATCTACGTCGTCGCCTCCGGTGTCGCCGCCGCCGGCGGCTGGCTGATCCTCCTGTGGTACGCGCTCGACCACGACGGCATCGTCACCCGCGATTACGTCCGCTACCTGACCTCGAACGTCATCCTCATCGGCGGCGAGGTCGACAAGATCATCACCATCCTCCTCGTCACCGCCATCCTCGCCGTGGCGCTGGTGCGGGCGCGGCGGCTGCTCATCCGTGCCGTCACCGATGCGACGGTGGCGCGCGATCTCACCCGCTTCGTCGCCCCGGAAGTGGCGCAGCGGATCAAGGGCGGCGATCGCGAGATCGAGCCGGGCGACGGCGAGGTGACGCACGCAACGATCCTCTTCTGCGACATCGAGCGGTTCTCCTCGATTTCCGAACGCCTGTCGCCGGAGGCGCTGATGGCGACGCTCAATGACTACTTTGCGGCGGTGGCGGCGATCGTCGACCGGGAAGAGGGCGTGATCACCATGTTCCAGGGCGACGCCATGCTGATCACCTTCAACTCCGCCCGCGCCAATCCCGACCACGCCGCCTGCGCGCTGCGCTCAGCCCTTGCCATCCAGGCGCTCGCCGCGACGGAACGGTTCGGGCCCAAGGATCTCGTCCTCAAGACCCGCTGCGGCCTGAATACCGGCGCCTTCGTCTCCGGTGCCGTCGGCGCCCACGACCGCCTCTACTTCACCGTCTACGGCGACGAGGTCAACATCGCCGCCCGCCTCGAACAGCTCAACAAGGAACATGGCACCTACGTGCTGGCGACGGAAAGCTGCGTCATCGAGGCCGGCGACGGCTTCCCCTGCCGGCCCATCGGCGAGCTGACGGTGCGCGGCCGCAGCCCAACCGGTCAGCGTCTTCGCCCTCGAACCACCGGGGTAGATGCGCCCGGACCCGGCCGCCGCCCATTCGCCAGTGAACGCGGAGCGTTCAGCGATGACGGGCGCGCGCTAAGGAGGATTAGTGATGCAGTGGCCTGAGATTTGGGATGCTATCCGCGCCGACCTGTTAGCGCGGGACCTAAAAGATCCCCGATTCGACTCCGGGCCTTGGATAGCTTGGAGGCGCTTTTAATCGAGTTCTTCCCCGACTTGCAGAGCAATCCTGGGGTCATTCTCAATGTCGGCAAGGAAGGAGTAGCGAGCTCACTGGCACGTCTAAAAGTAACCGGCAAGCTAAACGATGCGCAGAAGACCATTCTGAACTGCATATTCGCTCGCTTATATTCTCTGGTTTCTTATGCCAATACCAACAAACGTCATAGACTTCATTCACCTGATGCGGTGACTGAGGGCCTACCGGTGAAGAACGCTCGGCTAGAGACAATAAATGTTAAGTCTGGGTTGCCGCCGGTGGTGTGGGAGAGCTCCAGAATCCTGATCTTGGGCACGATGACGGGTGACGAGTCGCTTCGGAAGCAGCGCTACTATGCTAACCCAAGCAATAAGTTCTGGTTGATCCTTTCCAAGGTGTACGGAGGACCGATTGGCACCGACTATGGGGAAAGGCTGGAGTTCCTCCGACGAAAGGGTTTGGCGCTGTGGGATGTATTGCGAAGCTGCGAGCGCTCCGGCAGCAGCGATGGTGCCATCAAGAGTCCTGTGCCGAATGATTTTGCTGCCTTACTTGAACATTACCCACGATTGCAAGCCGTTGCGTTCAACGGACAGAAAGCAGAAACACTGTTTAACAAGCACGTGGGGAGCCAATTGTACTGGGGCTCGAATGAAGCGGCTTCCATCGACGAGTTCGGCACCTGGCCAATACGTCCTCCCCTTCAAAGAAAAGGTCGTTCGGTGGAAGGCATTCTTGACATGATGAAGAGGTCGTAGAGAGCGGCTTTGGGTGACGCCCGTCGCTGGATAATCCTTCAACCCGCCGAGCGGCTTTCTACACCACGACGTTGAGGTAATGGCCTTTGGGGGCGTCGGGCGCGGGGGTGTGCCGCTCTTCAGGAACTGGTCGAGGCGATCGAGTGCGGCCTTCAGCGTCGCCGCGTCGTCGCGCTGGCCGGCGGCGGAACGCCCCGGCTGCTGCCGATCGGGCGTTGCGCGGACGGTTGTTTCGGAGCCGGACCCGGCCGGGCGGAGCGGGCCGACGAGCCTGAAGAGATCGGTCATGCCGGCAAGCCTACGCGCAGCCGGTTAACGCTCCCTGAACGGTGCCGGCACCGGCGATGCGTGGCGGACGAAGGCATGCACCGCCGGAATGTCGCCGGCGCGGAATCGTTCCAGCGCCCAGCGGATCGACGGAAAGGCCAGCGCGTCCCACCGGGATCTCCTCCCACAGGAAGAGGCCGACCGCCTCGCTCTCCTCGCCGGGCGCATGGTCGGCCGAGCGCATCGGCGCCCGGTAGATGACGTTGACCTGGGCGATGTGCGGGATCTCGTAGAGGCCGACGAGGCCGTCGATGGTGACCCGCGCGCGGGCCTCCTCCCACACCTCGCGCGCCGCCCCCTCGGCCGTCGTTTCCCCCGTCTCCATGAAGCCGGCGGGAATCGTCCACAGCCCCAGCGACGGCGCAATGGCGCGGCGGCAGAGCAGCACCCGGTCCTGCCAGGTGCAAACGGCGCCGACGACGATCTTCGGGTTGGTGTACTCGACGTAGCCGCAGTCGGGACAGACGAGCCGCGTCCGGTTGTCGCCGTCCGGAACC
>CAWAGY010000016.1:0-24674 GCA_963781645.1 uncultured Alphaproteobacteria bacterium
AGATCATCATCTGCGGCGGCTGATTTGCATTTGATCGAGGCGCAGCTACGCATCGGCTGCTTCCCGCCACCAGAGCGCGACGTGCGTTCCTTCATCCGCGCCGGTCACCGGCGAACGATGGATGGCGAGTCTGCACTATACGATCATCGTCAGGATCATAGCGCTTTGTTCACTCGCGACTCCCCGAGGATAGGCCCGAGAGCGTCGCCGATCGGCTTCCATGTGCACCACCACTGGCTCTGAGACGAAGCGATACGACGCAACGCAACCACCATGTCGAGGGCTCCCTCGGTCGCCGTCTGCTCGACATCGGCAGCGATTAGCGCCGGCCGGATCTGGGCCTTCCAGGATAGGGGTGATCCCATCACCGGAACGGAGAAAAACCGGAAGCCTGTCGTCATTTCTGTCGGTTGTGCGCGGTGGGAGGTGAGCTTCTTGGACCGATCGTTCGGACACCTCGAATGGCGTTTCTCGCCAGAAAACAAGACGATGCTGCTATTCCGCAGGCGGTCGGCAATCGGTGTTAAGAAGTTCTCAAGGTCGTTGTGCCGAAGAAGGGCCACTCCCGGCTGCTTTACGACCTCCATGTGAATGCACAACTTAATCTTCGAGTTATGTAGGTAAGGGTCAAGTGCTTCCTGGAGCCGATCAAGATAGGCCCGGAGTCTCATCTGTGTCGGGATCGGTCCTTTTCTCCCCAGCAAGCTAGGAGGGGGCTCTGTCTCTAAGACAATGAGCACATCGGCCGGGCGCCAAAGCTTGAAATCCTGCGCGTGAAGATTTCGAAGTGGTGCCGACCCGACGACAGTTTCATCGCGAACCATTGATCCCGATATAGGGCCCAGCCTGGATGGGAGCCAATCATTCGATATATCTTGATCGGATTTGCCCGGCCCGCCGTTGCCACCCGGTCGACAGACGCTGCAGTATTTCCAGCCACCCGCATCAGCACGACTGCTTATGCACCTAGCTCCGGGAGCATGAGATGTTGATGACATGGGCTCGGCATGCGGCTACGATGTTCGCGGTTTGTACGCATGATGGATGGGCACGATGGAGCAGTTCCCGAGTTCGCTGATCGAGTTCCAACGACGGTTCAGCAGCGAGGAGGCTTGCGCGAGCTACCTGTTCGCGGCCCGCTGGCCCGCCGGCTTCGTCTGCCCGGGCTGTCGTGGCGCGCGGGCGTGGGCGCTGAAGACGAAGGTGGACACCTTCGAATGCGCCGCCTGCGGTCGCCAGACGTCGGTCACGGCGGGCACCGTCCTGCATGCCAGCAAGCTGCCGCTGACGGTCTGGTTCCTCGCCGCCTTCCTGATGGCGACGCACTCCAACGGCATCTCGGCGCTGCAACTGCAGGCGCAACTGGGCCTCGGCTCGTACCGGACGGCCTGGATGCTCGCCGCCAAGCTGCGCCGGGCGATGCTGGCACCCGACCGCCATCCCTTGGCCGGCCTCGTCGAGGTCGACGAGAGCAGCCTGCCGCTGCGGACCAAAGACGATCCGCCGGCCGGCGGGGGTGGGCGCAGCCATGACGGCAAGATGCTGATCGTCGGCGCGATCGAGGTCAACGACGGCAAGCCCGGACGGCTGCGCCTCGCGTCCCTGGACGACTACACCGCCACCAGCCTGCATGCCTTCATCAAGCAGGCGATCGCTCCGGGCAGCACCGCCAAGACCGACGGCCTGTCGAGCTACGCCGGGCTGGCCGAGGTCGGCCACGACCCGCATGTCGTCGGAACCATGGCGGCCCACATCATCCTGCCCTGGATCCACACCGCCTTTTCCAACCTCAAGACCTGGGGCAAAGGCGTCTACCATGGCCTGCGCAGACCTCACCTGCAATCCTACCTCGATGAATTCGTCTTCCGCTTCAACCGCCGCAGATCAAGACACGCCGCCTTCAAGACCATCCTCGGCATCGCCACCGCCATCAAACCAGCCCCCTACAAGATGCTGATCCCCCCGGAAGTATGTGCATAAGGAGCTGGCTGCGCATGGCCGGAATCTCGGAAAATCCCGGCGAGCTGATACTTAATAGCAAAATACTCAAGCTTCTATTCCACAGAATGGTGGCCGGTATCACAGGCTGTAGCGACAGATATGTCGACTACTACAATTTAGGGCACCCGGTACGGGCACTTACCGAGGCTGTTCCTGGGCGCTAACCGTTGTAAAGCTTTCTGTCCTCGATGCTTTCAGCAAGCGTAGCCCGCATGGAGCGGAGCGGAATGCGGGAACGTCTCATGCGGCGCGGCTTGAACCCAGGAGACCTCGGCGACATTCGATCCCGGATTTCGCTGCGCTCCATCGCCGCACTGCATGTCATTGCGGACGGGGCGTCCGAAACGCCGCGATTTCTCTTGTTGGAATATCGCTACAGGATCGGCAGATCGTGATGCTTGGCCGTGCGGACAAAGTGCGGTCATCAGCAGCGGCACGGGCCGCCCCGGCTACCCCCGGTCGCGGGTCAAGCCTTTAGCGGCGAGCGCGTCGAGGTAGGCTTGCCAGAGGATTCCTGGTCGGATCCCAAGCGGTAGAGGTAGTCCCAGGTGTAGAGGCCGGTGTCGTGGCCGTCGTCGAAGCGGATGCGGAGCGCATAGGTACCGACCGCTTCGAGGCCGACGATGCCGACATTGCGGCGGCCGGCGACGGTCTGCTTCTGTGCCGCCGAATGCCCCTGGACCTCCGCCGACGGGCTCTCGACGCGCAGCAGCTCGGCCGGCAGGCGGAAGGTGGCGCCGTCCTCGAAGTCGATCTCCAGCATCTTCTCCTCGCGCTTCAGCCGGATCTCGCGCGGATGATGGCGGTTGCCGTAGGGCGAATTCCCCGTGCCAGTGCCGGTACCGGCGCTCATTCCGGGGAGGCCCGCGGCCGCTTCGCCACCGCCGCGGCGCGTTCGAATTCGGAGAGCGGCCGCGCCTCGTCGGCGAGCATGATCGGGATGCCGTCGTTGATCGGATAGGCGAGGCCGGCGCGCTCGGAGATCAGCTCCTGGGCCTCGGCGTCGTAGCGGAGCGGCCCTTTGGTTAAGGGGCAGACGAGGATTTCAAGGAGTTTCGGATCGATCCGTCGGCCGCTCATCGCCTCCCTCCTTGCTTGGTCTGGTGCCGTCAGTGCCGGGTGCCGGCGGCCGGCGCGTCCGCCCCCAGCACCGCCATATCCAGCAGCGAGACGAGGAGCTGGCCTCGATCGCTCATGGTGGAACATTCCAGCAAGGCCTGTTTCTCGCCGGCCTCGAACGGGCAGATCATCGACAACGAGGTGATCAGGGCCGGCAGCGACGCCGCCTCCACCGCCGACCATTCGCAAGAGATGTTCTTGACCTGGAGATAGAGCCGGGCGGTCTCGAGCAGCCGCACTCGGTCGACGGCAGCGTCTTCGACCGGCTCGAAATCGCCGAGGAACGGCAGAAAATCCGGGCGCACCCGGCGGAAGCCGTTGTCGATGGGCAACTCTTCGTGGATGCGGAAGCGGCAGACGCCGCGCAGGGTGACGAGGAAGCGGCCGTCGTCGCTTTCGGCGAAGGAGACGATGCGGCCGGCACAGCCGACGTCGAAGATGCGCGCATCGTCCGGCATCGGATGCGGGTAGTCCTCGCGCGGCTGGATCATGCCGATCAGTCGCCGCTCGCCGAGAGCCGCATCGATCATCGCCCGGTAGCGCGGCTCGAAAATATGAAGGGGCAGATGGCCGTGTGGCAGGAGGAGGACGCCGTCCAAGGGAAAAATCGGCAGGGTCGCGGGCAGGTCCGGCGACGGCGATGGGCTGCTCGTCATCGGTCTACGAAAACAGAAGGGACGACAACCTCCGACGCGACACGGCGGTGAGCGGATGCGACGGCCCCAGCGCATCGAAGACCTTGACGAGCTGTTTGCGGGCCGCCTCGTCGTTCCAGCCGCCGTCGCGGCGGATCACCTCGAGCAACTGATCTATCGCCGCTTCGCTGCGGCCGCGTCCGTACAGCGCCAGAGCAAAATCGAATTTCGCCTGCAAATCCGCCGGATCGGCGGCGACCTTCCGCTCCAGATCGGCAAGGTCTCCGGCCGCCCGCTTTGCCTCCTCGGCGACATCGACGGCAGTGAGCGCCGCCCGGATCTCGGGGCCGGCGGCGATGTCCTGCGGCAATCCCGAGGCCATCTTACGGGCGCCGGCGACATCGCCCTGAGCGACGCGGGCGCGGATCATGCCTGCGATCGCTTTCGGCTGCCGCGGATCCTCCTTCAGCACCCGGGCGAAGCCGTCGGCGGCGGCGCGGATATCACCGGCGTCCAGCGCCGCTTGTGCCTGTGCGAGCAGATCATCGAGCGGCATTCGACGCCTTGCAGCAGCAAGTCGACGAACTGGCGCAGCTTGCTCTCCGGCTGGGCGCCGGCGAACGCATCGACCGGCCGGCCGCCCTGAAAGGCGTAGACGGTGGGCACCGATTGGATGCGCAGCTGCGCCGCCAGGTCCTGGTTCTCGTCGATGTTGATCTTGACCAGCCGCACCCGGCCGTTCGCCTGCTGAACAATACGCTCGAGCGCGGGCGTCAGCTGTTTGCAGGGCTGGCACCAAGGTGCCCAGAAATCGACGATGACCGGCGTCGTCATCGAGGCGCGGATGACGTCGTCGTTGAAGCTTCGCGCGTCGCCGTCCTTGATGACCGGTGCCTGGGCGGTGGGGGATCCGGTCTGCCGACCGCCGAGATTGAGGATCATGAGTATGCGAAACCCGGACGAAACGTGGTTGAGCCGTATGCGCCGAGATACATGGCACCTTTTGCCGACCGTCTCAAGGGTGGCCGGCCGCTCCCTCAAGCATCGGCCCGACCGGCGCAAGGTCGAGAAGGAGCGGCGGATGCTCGGTCGCTTTGAGGAAGCGCAAAAGGTCGGCCGGAGCGATCGCCGTCGTCCGGGTGTTGACCAGAGGATGAAAGTTGAGGGGGTCGATCAAGAGCATCGCCGCGTCGAGGACCACCCGTACCCGCGCGTCGGCATCGTTGATGACGGCGAACGGGGTGACCGCCCCGGGCTCGACGCCCAGCGCGTCCCGGAGCAGTTCGGCCCGGGCAAACGAAAGCGGCGGCGAGGCGAGGCGCCGGCGCAGCTCCTTGAGATCGATCACGCGATCCTCAAGGGCGACGACGAGCCAGAGCCCACCCTTCTTGTCCTTTAAGAACAGGTTTTTGGTGTGGCCCCCGGGGAGCTCACCGCGCAGCGCCTTGTTGGCCTCGACGGTCGCGACCGGCGGGTGCTCGACCGTCGTGACTTCGATCTCGAGCGCGGCGAGCCGGGCGAGGATCTCTGCGGAGGTATAGGCCATGACGGCGACCATACCGGCGAGCGGGCTCGCTGCCAACGCCCGGCCGGCCACCGTTGAATGTGGCGGTCAGCGAGCCCTTGCAATGTCATCACCATCCCCTAAGATCGGCGGTCAGTCGGCGAACGGCGGCGCGCGGGCGTAGCTCAGGGGTAGAGCGCAACCTTGCCAAGGTTGAAGTCGAGGGTTCGAATCCCTTCGCCCGCTCCAGTCGCGATCGCCTTCCATCTTCAGTGCCGCGCGCAACGGCCGGGATCCCCGCCTTCCGCCGTCCCCGGCTGTTGTTGAGAATTCTGATTGCGCCGGTATGTTCGCATCGTCGGCGAAGGTCGGTCACGGGGGGCCCCATGAAGCAATTCCTCAGGCGGCTCGGCAAGCGCGAGCGTCCGGGACTGCAGGCGGCCGGCGGCATCCAGGCCGCCCACGCCATTGGGACCGCGGCGCCGGCCCCGGTGATCCTGGACTACGTGCGCCCGGTCCTGGCCGCCGCCGAAGCGGTTGCCGACATCGGGGCCGAGGCGGTGCTCGCCATGCTCCGCCGCGACCTCGGCCTCGACGACTTTGCCGCGGTCATGTTCAATCTGCCGCTGGCGGAATATCCGAAACTCTCGGCAGTGCTGCCGCGGATGGCGAGCGAAGCGGTCCAGCGGGAGTGGACAGGAACGTCCGGATCGCCGCTGCTCATCCAGTCCTCGGCGTTCATTCGTGCTGCCGCCGGTGCCTATTTGCGCCACCGCGTCGCCGATCTCGCCAGCGCCAAGGTGCTCGACTTCGGCAGCGGCTACGGTCGGCTGATGCGCCTGATGTACTGGTACACGTCGCCCGCCAACATCACCGGTGTCGATCCCTGGCATCTTTCGATTTCCGTCTGCCGTGACGACGGTGTCCTCGGCACCCTGGCGCAATCGGATTACGTGCCGACGACCCTGCCGGTCAACGGTGCGCGCTTCGATCTGATTTATGCATTCTCGGTCTTCACCCATCTATCCGAACCGGCTACCAAGGCGGCACTTGCGACGCTCCGCGCCCACATCGCCGATACCGGCCTCCTCGTCATCACCATCCGGCCGCTCGAATACTGGTCGATGCAGGCTCTCGATGCCGAGCGCAGGACCGAAATGGTCGGCCGCCACAGCACCACCGGCTTCGCCTTTGCGTCGCATCAGCGCGATGAGGCGGCGGGGGGCGCGACCTACGGCGATACCTCGATGACCCTCGATCACCTCGCCGTCCTCGCTGCCGGCTGGCGGATCGACGGCTACGATCGTCACGAGGTCGATCCGATGCAGCAGATCGTCTTCCTCACCCCGGCCTGAAGCGCCGACGGCGACACAACGGGCTGCGTCGCCCTCGCCCGGACCCCGAACGATGTCTATGATGTTCGCGGGCGGGCAGGCTTTTTCCGGGCTAAGGACGCGATGATGACGCTAAATGAACCGTTGCGACGCCAGGACCGCATCGCCGAGGTTGTCACCGCCGCCCATCATCATCTTGCCCCGGATGAAGCGGAGCGGTTGGCGCCCTTCTTGCGCGCCTACTTCGCCCGGGTGCCGCTCGCCGACATCGCCGAGGCGAGAGGCGAGACCCTGTTCGCCGCTGCCTATGCCCACTGGCGGTTTGGTCTCACGCGGCCGAGGGCTCGCCCGCGCATTCGCGTCTACAATCCGCGGCTGGAGGAGGATGGTTGGCGCAGCGAGCACACCGTCGTCGAGGTCGTCACCGATGACATGCCGTTTCTCGTCGCATCGGTAACGGCGGAGATCAGCCGCCGCGATCTCGCCGTTCATCTCGTCATCCATCCCGTCGTCCGCGTCCGCCGGGACGAGCACGGTCGCTTTCTCGAACTGGCCGGCGACGATCCCGAGGCGCTCGCCAAATCGTTCATGCACGTGGAGATCACGCGTCTAGCGGAAGCCGAGCACAACCGGTTAGAAGCGGATATCGGCCGGGTTCTCGCCGATGTCCGCGCCGCGGTCGGCGACCTGCAGCTCGCGCGCGCGCGACTGCGCGAGATCATAGAAACGCTGCCGCAGGCGAGCGACGTCCTCGCGAAGGAAGACGTGGACGAGGTGTGCGCCTTCCTCGAATGGCTCTATACCACCCACTTCACCTTCCTTGGCATGCGCGCCTACCGGGTCCTCTTCGAGGCTGAGACAAACAGTGTCGAGATCGAACCAGGATCGGGACTCGGCGTGATGCGTTCGGCCGAGTTTGTCGTTTTTGACAACCTCAAGCACGGCGCCCCGCTGCCGCCGGCGGCGCAGGCCTTCTTCCTCGGGCCGGATGTCCTGGTGGTGACCAAGGCCGACCGTCGTTCGACCGTCACCCGGCCGGTGCACATGGACACCATCGTCATCAAGCGATACGAAGATCGACGGGTGGTCGGATTCCACATCATCACCGGCCTCTTCGGCTCGGCCGCCTACACCCGCAGCGCCCGCAATGTGCCCTTGCTGCGTCGGAAAATCGAAGGCGTTTTGACCCGCACCGGCTTCCGCCGCGAAGCCACGACTACCGGGCGCTGATCAACATCCTCGAAACTTTTCCCCGCGACGAGCTGTTCCAGGTGTCGGAGGACCAGCTCCTCGACGTGGCGCTCGGTATCCTCGATTTGCAGCAGCGCCCGCGGGTCAAGCTGTTCGCCCGCCGCGACGATTTCGACCGGTTCGTCTCCTGCCTTGTCTACCTGCCGCGCGACCGCTTCAACACCGAGATCCGACTTGCCGTCCAGACCATTCTCGCCCGCGCATACCAAGGCGAATTGATTGCCCAATACACGCAAGTGACGGACTCGCCGCACGCCCGCCTGCAGATCGTCCTCGGCACCCGGCCGGGAGCGGTGCCGGATGCCGATCCGGCGACACTGGAGCGGGAAATCGTCGAGGCGAGCCGCGGCTGGTCGGATCGTTTGGCCGAGGCTATTGCCGCCGCCTACGGCGAAGAGGACGGCGCCCATCTGCGCAAGCGCTACGGGCGAGCGTTCCCGCCCGGCTACCAGGAGCGCACGGCCCCCCGCGACGCCGTTGCCGACATCACCGGCATCGAACGCGTGCTCGCCTCGGGCGGCCTGACGATGGCGCTGGAACGGCCGGCCTCGGGCGACGACGACGCGATACGCCTGAAGCTTTTCCATCCCGATGTGCCGATCCCGCTGTCGCACGTTCTGCCGCTGCTCGAAGCGTTCGGCCTGCGCGTTCTCGACGAAGTGCCGCACATCGTGCGCATGGACGATGCCGCCGGGCGAAAGCAGGTGATCCTTCACGACTTTGGACTGGAAATCGAGAGTGGCCGGCGCATCGATGTGGCGGCGAGGCGCCAAGCGTTTTTCGACGCGTTCCTCGCCGTCTGGCGGGGGGAGGCGGAGAGCGATCGGCTGAATGCGCTCGTCCTCGACGTCGGTCTTGGCTGGCGCGAGATCGGCATCGTTCGCGCCTACACGCGCTATCTGCGCCAGGCCGGCATCCCGTTTTCGCAGCGGTACATCGAGGGAGCGGTTGTATCCAATCCCGAGATCGCGGGGCGCGTCGTTTCCTTGTTCCGCGCCCGGCTCGATCCCGCCGTTGACGACCGTGATGCGCGCGCCGAGGCTTTGCGCGGCGAGATCACGACCCTCCTCGATAAGGTCGCCAACGCCGACGATGACCGCATTCTCCGCCGCTTCATCAACCTCGTCGAGGCGACGCTCAGGACCAATTACTTCCAGTGCGACGCGGCCGGCCTGCCGAAGCCGAGGCTCGCCCTGAAACTCGACAGCGCGCGCGTCGACGATCTGCCGCTGCCGCGGCCGATGGTCGAGGTCTTTGTCTACGCGACGAACATGGAGGGCATCCACCTGCGCGGCGGCAAAGTCGCCCGCGGCGGCATCCGCTGGTCCGACCGGCGCGAGGATTTCCGCACCGAGATCCTCGGCCTGATGAAGGCGCAGACGGTGAAGAACGCGGTGATCGTCCCGGTCGGCGCCAAGGGCGGCTTCGTGCTCAAGCGACCGCCCGATCCCGCGGATCGGGAGGCGACCCAGGCCGCCGGCATTGCCGCCTACCGCACCCTGATCGAGGGACTGCTCGACCTCACCGATAACCGCGCCGACGGCGGAGTCGTGCCGCCGGACGGGGTGGTCCGCCGCGACGGCGACGATCCCTATCTCGTCGTCGCCGCCGACAAGGGTACCGCCACCTTCTCCGATACCGCCAACGGCATCTCGGCAACCTACGGCTTCTGGCTCGGCGACGCCTTCGCATCGGGCGGCAGTCAGGGCTACGACCACAAGGAGATGGGCATCACCGCCCGCGGCGCCTGGGAGAGCGTCAAGCGCCACTTCCGCGAGATGGGCCGCGACATTCAACAAGAGTTGTTCTCCGTCGTCGGCGTCGGCGACATGTCGGGGGACGTCTTCGGCAACGGCATGCTGTTGTCGCCCGCCATCCAACTCGTCGCCGCCTTCGACCACCGGCATATTTTTGTCGATCCTCACCCTGATGCCGCCGCCTCCTTCGCCGAACGGCGGCGGTTGTTCGAACTACCCCGCTCGTCGTGGGCCGACTACGATACGTCCTTGCTGTCGCCAGGCGGACGCGTGTTCGACCGGCGTGCCAAGGCGCTGGTCCTCTCGCCCGAAATCCGCGACCGCTTCGCCATTGCCGCCGAGCGGATGACACCGGCTGAACTGATCCGCACGGTTCTCCAGGCGGAGGTCGATCTCCTCTGGTTCGGCGGCATCGGCACCTATGTCAAGGCAGCACACGAGAGCCATGCCGATGCCGGCGACCGCGCCAACGACGCACTGCGCATCGATGCCGCGTGCCTGCGCTGCAAGGTGATCGGTGAGGGCGCCAACCTCGGCGTCACCCAGCTCGGCCGCATCGAGTTCGCCGCCCGCGGTGGCCGCATCAATACCGACTTCATTGATAACTCCGCCGGCGTCGATTGTTCTGACCACGAGGTCAATATCAAGATTCTGCTGGACGCCGTCGTCGCCGAAGGCGGGCTTGCGATGGCGGAGCGAAACCAACTGCTTGCTGAAATGACCGAGGAGGTCGCCGCCCTCGTCCTCCACAACAACTACGCGCAGACCCAGGCGATGTCCCTCATCGCTGCCGAAGGCGCCGCTTTGCTTGATAGCCAGGCGCGGTTGATCCGGGTGCTCGAACGCCAGGGGCGGCTCAACCGCATGGTCGATGTCATGCCGGACGACGAGGCGCTGGCAGAGCGCGCACAGGCCCGTCTCGGTCTGACCCGCCCGGAAATCGCGGTGCTGTTCTCGACGTGCAAGATCTGGCTGGCGGACGAGGTCCTGCAGTCGGACCTGCCCGACGATCCGCATCTCGCCGACGACGTCGTGCGTTATTTCCCGACGCCGATCCGATCCCGCTTCCGCGACGCCATTGGCAAGCACCGGCTGCGTCGCGAGCTGATCGCGACGATGATCACCAACAGCCTGATCAACCGGGTGGGCGGCACCTTCGTCACCGAGATTGCAGAAAAGACGGGGGCGAGGCCCATCGACATCGCCCGCGCCTATATCGTTGCCCGCGATGTCTTCGCCGTGCGCGCCCTCTGGCACGGTATCGAAGCGCTCGACGGGCGGGTGGACTGGGCGACGCAGGTTCGCCTTTACGGCGCCGCCAACCGGCTGATCGAGCGGGCAACCCGCTGGTTCCTCCGCCACGGCAGCCAGCCCCTCGACATTTCGGTCAGCGTCGCCGCCTTCGACACGGCGATCGCCCGCCTCGTCGAGCGCATCGAACAGATCCTGCCGGAGACGGTGCGCACGGCCATCGCCGAGGCCGCACGGCGAGAGGCGGCGGACGGCGTTCCGGCCGATCTCGCCCGCCGCATCGCCATCTTGCCGCTGATGCCGTCGGCGACCGATCTGGTCCGGCTGGCGGCGGCAACGGGAGCGCCGGTCGATGCCGTCGCCGCCCTTTATTTTGCCGTCGGCGAAAGCTTCGGCTTTGCCTGGCTGCGAGGAGAGGCGGAACAAATCGCCGCACCCGGGTACTGGCAGCGCCTTGCCCTCACCGCCGTGATCGATGAGCTTTACGAACATCAGCGCCGTCTCGTCGAAAGCGTGCTGTCCGTCGGAGGAGACACGCCGGAGGCGGCGATTGCGGCCTGGGCAACGGGCCGAACGATGGCTGTTGAGCGCGCTCGCGGCGTTCTCGCGGAGCTGCAGGCGGCGCCCTCGATCGATCTTTCGATGCTCGCCGTGGCCAGCCGCCAGCTTCGCACGCTGACGGAGGGGTGAAAGAGGCGCTTACCCGCCCTTCGGTGGCTGCTGCGACTGGTGCTGCTCGGTCAACCGCTTCTGCAGTCCTTCGAGCGTCTGCGTGTTCGTTTGCACGAGCGGCAGGGTGTCGGCGGCGAAGCGCTTGAGCGCCGGCGACTGACCGTTTTCCGCCTCGCGCGTGAACAGGTCGACCATCCGCTTGTGCTGGATCAAGCGCTGCGTCACGTAGCTGAGATCGAAGGCGCCGGGGTTCTGGTCGTCGAGCCGGGATACCATGTTCTCGCCGGCGGGCCCTTTCCCGGCCGGGACCTCCACCTTGGCCAGGCGCACCGCCCGGTCGAGGTCCTGCTGCGCCTTTTTGTACTCATCAGCCGCTTTTTCGGCAAAGGCACGGACGTCCTTGTCCTCCGCCTTCCCCGTCGCCAGCGTCGCGATCATCATTGCGCTGCTATTGAAAATTTTTTGTCGAAAGCGAATGTAGCAGGTCTCGTCGTTACCGATAAAAGTGTCGTGCTTCCCGGCCTTTAGGACACGTAGGTCGGCACAGCCGAAGGCGGATATGTGGTGCCACAATCGGCGTAGCCCATTACAGGTACGTCGGGGCAACAGTACGCATCCCTTAGCCAAGGGGAGGCATAGGTGATCGGTGCCGTCGGTTCCGACTTGGTCGAGCGGCGAATCGGTGGCCGTTATTGGGTGGCGATTCCGAGTTGGCGATGCCGGCTCAATTCCTTACGCCGCCTTCTTTGTCATGAGGTCCCGGCGAACAAGTTCTAGGCGATCTGCACGGCGTTCAGCGCCGTGCTTTCCATACAGAAGTGAATAGGAAGTGAGGCGGGCGGCGGGCGGGATGGCCGCCGTCCGCCGCCTTCCGTGGCGACGTGGTTGGCGCCTCCCTAAGAGCGGATCCTCTTGAGGAGGAAGGAGTGGCCGTCGAGCCCTCTGCCGATGATGTCGCCGGAGTTGTTGACCTCCCTTGACAGCCAAAGCGGATCACCGGTCGACGGCAGGTTCTGCGTCAGATCGGCAAGATCGAGCCGCACTCCCGGCGCCGGCACCAGATAGCTGGTACGGGGGATCGTCGACATAACACTGACCACGATCAGATCATCGTCGTTGAAAATCAAACGGTTGCTGATTTGCGGATGTTGCGAGGTGCCCTCCACGAAGTAGGTATGAAAACGGTCGCCCTGGCCCCAAATTCCGATCCGCTCGGTGCCCGAGAAGACGAAGGAATAGCCGAGCACCTGTCCGCGGTTGTTGATGTCTAGGGCCCAGGAGTCCGGCTCGGTCTGCAGCGGGTCGAGTTCCGCCACCTCCCCGGTTCGTGGGTTGATCCGCACGCCGCGATAGGCGTTGGCACTGATGCTATAAATCGAAGCTGAGATAATGCGGCCATTGTTCATATCGACCGCGAAGCGCACGCCGGCATCGGGGCCAAAATCGACCGGGATGACCCGGCCGTTATTGTAAATGTAGTAGCTCGCTATCCCTTGTGAATCGATGGAGATGACCAGCGGAACGCCCGCATGGGTCATTTTGAGGATGACGCTGGAGACCTCCCCCGGCCGCCTCGGGATTCGTTGAACGTTCGAGCCGCGGAAGAATGCCGCCTGTAGAAGCAGACTGTTGTTCGCATCAATACCGGTCACCACGCCGCCGCCGCTGGTTCCCATTCCGTCCGTCGCGCGATCCGTCGCCTGCGCATGCAGAATGGTGATGGTGCCGCTTTCGTAAACGGCAGCGGAAGGACGGCAATTGGGATCGCAAGGCTGGGCGTAGGCGGTGCCGAAGATGCGGCCCTGGTCGTCGATGGTCGCGGGGTCGAAGGATAGGAAGCCCGTGGGGACAGCCTCGTCTAGCGGAACATACTGATAGCGGAACGAATGTGCCTCGGCCACCAGCGCCCACAAGCTGAGTGCGAGAGCGAAAGCGAAGCAAGTAGCCGTATAACCGCGTTTCATGATAGCCTCCCTAGTCAAACAACGCCTTCTTTCAGTATCTGCGTTATTTGTGATTTGCCCGCGCAGTGGCGGGGACCGGGGAGGTGCTCGCGGATTCGAACGGGCCAGCTTCGGGAGCAGCCAAATCAAGCAGCAGCGACCACAGCCTGCCGCGAGGCCGATCAACTAATTGCTGGAGATAACCTCTGTGATTACGAACAGGCTCTCACGTCTGAGTGAGCCTCAAACTTCGTTCGTCTGATGCCAGCAAGACAAGCGAAGATTTCGGACGTTCAGCCCCGCATTTTCCGTCCGACAAGCCCCATCGCACACTCCCCCAAGTTTCCCTACGCTTATAGCACAAAAGCATGACGATGTCCAGTTAGTTCCCACATACTCGGTCTTGCTACAAATGAGCCTAACACATCTACCGGTCTCTACTACCGCGTCTTAGCGTAGCTGCCGATCTCCTTGATTGAATGAAGATTTCGCTCGGCACAAACTCAGGCAAGTCCCGAGATCGCGGAGACGACTAGAGGCGACGGCTTCTTGCGGACTTCATGGCCGGCGGGAGCTGGGCCGACCCTAGGCGGCTGGCACGCGGCTGTCACAATCTCAAGGCAAAGGTCCTCGCAGTTCCGCAGCTACGGGCCCCGCCGCACCGGGCATGCTGCGGATGTCTCCGCCGTGGTTCTCGCCGTCGCAGCCGAGAAAACCTCCGAGGAGTGAGCCAGGGCGGAGGCGGCGCGATAAAGGCGCCATTCCTCGCCAGAGGCGGAGGCAGGTCCGGACTGCTGGCTTTTACGCCGCCTTCTTTTTCATCAGGCCGCGGCGGACCAGCTCTTCGGCGATCTGCACCGCGTTCAGGGCCGCGCCTTTGCGCAGGTTGTCGGCGACGCACCAGAAGACGAGGCCGTGTTCCACGCTCGGATCGGCGCGCAGGCGGCTGACGTAGACGGCATCCTCGCCGGCGCACTCGACCGGCGTCACGTAGCCCTCGTCGGCGCGGTAGTCGACGAGGCTCACCCCCGGCGCCCGCCGCAGCGCCGCACGCGCATCGTCCGAGCGAGATCGGCCGCTCGAACTCGACGGTGACCGCTTCGGCATGGCCGATGAATACCGGCACCCGCACGCAGGTGGCGGCGACGCGGATGTCGGGCCCGAGGATCTTCCGCGTCTCCGCCGCCATCTTCCACTCTTCCTTGGTCGAGCCGTCGTCCATGAACACGTCGATGTGCGGGATGACGTTGAAGGCGATCTGCTTGGTGAACTTCTTCTGGTACTTATGCGCCGGCTCGTTGACGTAGATGCCGCGCGTCTGCTCGAACAGCTCGTCCATCGCCTCCTTGCCGGCGCCCGAGACGGACTGGTAGGTGGCGACGACCACCCGGCGGATCGGCGCCACGTCGTGCAGCGGCTTCAGCGCCACCACCATCTGGATCGTCGAGCAGTTGGGATTGGCGATGATGCCGCGCTTGCGTCACGCCGGCGACCGCCTGAGCGGTTGACCTCGGGGACCACCAGCGGCACGTCCGCATCCATGCGGAAGTGCGACGTATTGTCGATGACGAAGGCGCCGGCGGCGGCCGCCTTCGGGCTGAACTCGGCCGAGACCTTGGCTCCCGGCGACGACAGGACGATGTCGATGCCGCGAAAGTCGAAGGTGGCGAGGTCCTTGACCCGGAGCACGGCGTCGTCGCCGAACGAGACCTCCTTGTGCACCGATCGCGAAGACGCCAGCGCCACCACCTCGTCCACCGGGAATTTCCGGTCGGCGAGCGTCTGCAACATCTCGCGGCCGACGTTTCCGGTCGCCCCCACCACCGCCACTCGATAACCCATCAAACTTCGCTCCGCTGTTCGCAATAGGGATGCTCTTCACCACCTATCCGCGCCGGCTGGCCAAGTCAAGACGTCCCGACCAGTTCAGGATCGCTGCGCGTGGTCAGGCGGCGAGCTTGTCGAGCTCGCGGGCGATCGATTCGCCCATGACCCGCGTCGACACCCGCGCCTTGCCGGTCTGCATGATATCGGCGGTGCGCAGGCCGCCGTCCAGCACCGCCTTCACCGCGCCTTCGAGCAGATCGGCCTCCTCGCTGAGATCGAACGAGTAGCGCAGGCACATGGCGAAGCTGAGCAGGACGGCGAGCGGATTGGCGATGCCCTTGCCGGCGATATCGGGCGCGCTGCCGTGCACCGGCTCGTAGAGCGCCCGCCGCCGTCCGTCCGCATCGGCGGCGCCGAGCGAGGCCGACGGCAGCATGCCGAGCGAGCCGGTGAGCATCGACGCCTCGTCGGACAGGATGTCGCCGAACAGGTTGTCGGTGACGATGACGTCGAACTGCCCGGGTGCCCGCACCAGCTGCATCGCGCAGTTGTCGGCGTACATGTGGGTGAGCTCGATGTCCGGGAACTCGCTGATCGTGCACCCATTGCACCTCTTCCCGCCAGAGCACGCCCGATTCCATGACGTTCGCCTTCTCCGCCGAGCACACCCGGCGCTGCCGCTTGCCGGCGAGCTCGAAGGCGACGCGGGCGATCCGGCGGATCTCCTCGGTCGTGTAGACTTGCGTGTTGACGCCGCGGCGGCTGCCGTCCGGCAGCGTCTCGATGCCGCGCGGCTCGCCGAAATAGACGCCGCCGGTGAGCTCGCGGACGATCATCACGTCGAGCCCGCGGACGATCTCCGGCTTCAGCGGCGAGGCATCGACGAGCGCATCGAAGACCACCGCCGGCCGCAGGTTGGCGAACAGCGCCAGGTCCTTGCGCAAGCGCAGCAGGCCGCGCTCGGGCTTCTCGGCGAACGGCAGCGCGTCCCACTTCGGGCCGCCGACGGCGCCGAGCAGCACGGCATCGGCGGCGAGCGCATCCGCCATCGACCGCGTCGGTGATCGGCACGCCTTCGCGCATCGATCGAGGCGCCGCCGACCAGCCCCTCGCCCACGTCGAAGCCGATGCCGCGCCGCTTTTCCAGCCACTCGATGATGCGCCAGACCTCGGCCATCACCTCCGGGCCGATGCCGTCGCCGGCGAGGACCAGCAGCCGTTTCTTCTCCGGCATGACGCGCCTCTCTTGTGTGCCGCGGGCGGGATGCAGCCAGAGCGGATCGGTTGGATCAGCCGTAGAGCCAGGGTTCGGCGATCTTCTGCCGTGCCTCGAAGGCGGCGATTTGATCTGCCTTCGCCAGCGTCAGGGCGATATCGTCGAGACCGTTGACGAGACAGTGCTTGCGGAACGGATCGACATCGAAGCTCGAGCCGGTCGCCGGCCGGCAAGCCGCACCTCCTGCGCCGGCAGATCGATGGTGAGCGCTCTCGCCGCGCTTCGGCGGCCGCCATCAGCCGGTCGACCTGTTCGTGCGGCAGCACCACCGGCAGGATGCCGTTCTTGAAGCAGTTGTTGTAGAAGATGTCGGCGAACGACGGGGCGACGATGGCGCGGATGCCGAAGTCGAGCAGCGCCCAGGGCGCATGCTCCCTGGACGAGCCGCAGCCGAAGTTCTGACCGGCGACGAGGATCTGCGCGCCGCGCCAGGGCTCGCGGTTGAGGATGAAATCGGGCCGCTCGCCGCCGCCGTCGTCGTAGCGCATCTCGAAGAACAGGCTCGAGCCGAGGCCGGAGCGCTTGATCGTCTTCAGGAACTGCTTCGGGATGATCATGTCGGTGTCGACGTTGATCATCGGCGAGCGGTGCGGCGATCGCCGGTCAAGGTGGTGAACGGTTGCATCAAAGAGGTCCTCTCGGCTGCGCGGGCGCGCGATGGTGGCGGGGTCAGCCGACGAGATCGCGGACGTCGGTGAGACGGCCGGTGACGGCGGCGGCGGCGGCCATCGCCGGGCTCATCAGATGGGTCCGCCCGCCGCGGCCCTGACGGCCCTCGAAGTTGCGGTTGGAGGTCGACGCGCAGCGTTCGCCCGGGCTCCAGCTGGTCGGCGTTCATGGCAAGACACATGGAGCAGCCGGGCTCGCGCCATTCGAAGCCGGCCTCGCGGAAGATGCGATCGAGCCCCTCCGCCTCCGCCTGCTTCTTCACCAGACCCGACCCGGGAACGACCATGGCGCCGACGCCTTCGGCGACCTTGCGGCCGCGGGCGACGACGGCCGCCGCGCGCAGGTCCTCGATCCGGCCGTTGGTGCACGAGCCGATGAAGACACGGTCGACGCGGATATCGCCCATCGGGGTTCCGGGTGCGAGGCCCATGTAGTCGAGCGACCGGCGCATCGCCCGGCGCTTCGGCTCGTCGCCGGCGCTGTCGGGATCGGGAACGCGCCGGTGATCGGCACCACGTCCTCCGGGCTCGTCCCCCAGGTGACGAGCGGCGGGATGGCGGCGGCGTCGAGCGCGATCTCCTTGTCGTAGCGCGCGCCCGGATCGGACGGCAGCGTCCGCCACAAGGCGACGGCGCGCTCCCAAGCCTCGCCCTTCGGCGCCATCGGCCGGCCTTGCAGGTAGGCGAAGGTCGTCTCGTCGGGCGCGATCAGCCCGGCGCGGGCGCCGGCCTCGATCGACATGTTGCAGACGGTCATCCGGCCTTCCATCGACGAGCGCCCGGATCGCCTCGCCGGCGTACTCGATCACGTGCCCGGTCCCGCCGGCGGTGCCGATGCGGCCGATGATGGCGAGGATGACGTCCTTGGCGGTGATGCCGACCGGCAGCGCGCCTTCGACCGTCACCCGCATGTTCTTCGCCGGCTTCTGCAACAGCGTCTGCGTCGCCAGCACGTGTTCGACCTCCGACGTGCCGATGCCGAAGGCGAGCGCGCCGAAGGCGCCGTGCGTCGAGGTATGGGAATCGCCGCAGACGATGGTCAGCCCGGGCAGGGTGAACCCCTGCTCCGGTCCGATGATGTGGACGATGCCCTGGCGGACGTCGGCCATCGAGAAGAACCGCACGCCGAACTCACGGCAGTTGGCGGCCAGCGTGTCCACCTGGATGCGCGATTCCGCGTCGGCGATGCCGAGGCTGCGGTCGGTCGTCGGCACGTTGTGGTCGGCGACGGCAAGCGTCGCGTCCGGCCGGCGCACCGGCCGCCCGGCGATCCGCAGCCCCTCGAAGGCCTGCGGGCTGGTCACCTCGTGCACCAGGTGGCGATCGATGTAGACGAGGCAGGTGCCGTCGTCCTGCCGATCGACGAGATGGTTGTCCCAGATTTTGTCGAATAGGGTGCGCGGCCTGTCCATGCGGAAGCCTCCTCGCCCGCCGCGATCGTGCGGGCCGGCGGCCGCTCGGCGGGCCGCCCCGATGATCTGTCTCAGCGGTTCTCCGCCCGCTGCTCGTTCGCCGCTCGGCCGGCTCCGCCGCCTGCGCCTCCTGGCGCGCCTGCTGTGCGACCTCGCGGTCACGGGCGTCGATCTTGGCGACGTAGCCGTCGGTCTTCTCGGAGATGCGCGCGCGCTTGCCGCGCCGCGACCGGAGATAATAGAGCTTGGCGCGGCGGACGTCACCGCGGCGCACGACCTCGATGTCGGCGATATTCGGCGAATAGAGCGGGAAGACGCGCTCGACGCCTTCGCCGTAGGAAATCTTGCGGACGGTGAACGACGAGTTCAGCCCGCGATTGCGTCTGGCGATGCAGACGCCCTCGAACGCCTGCAGCCGCTCGCGCGAGCCTTCGACCACCTTGACCTTGACCCTGAGCGTGTCGCCCGGGGCGAACCACGGCGCCTGCCGGTCGTGCGAGAGCTTCTCGATCTGCTCCTGCTCGAACGCCTGGAGAATGTTCATCGTCGTACCCTCACCGCCCGTCGCCCCGGCTTCCGTCGTCACTCTGCCTCTCGTCGCCGCATTCGCCCGCGATAGCGCGCCCACAGATCGGGACGCCGTTCGCGGGTCAACCGCTCCGCCTCCGCCCGCCGCCATGCCTCGATGCGGGCATGGTCGCCTTCCGTCAGCACCTCCGGAACCGCGCGGTCCAGCCACAGGCGCGGTCGCGTGTAGTGCGGATATTCGAGGAGGTCGTTTTCGAAACTCTCCTCACTCAACGATCCGGCGCTGCCGACGACGCCCGGCAGCAACCGGACGCAGGCGTCGATCAGCGCCATCGCCGCCGGCTCGCCGCCCGACAGGACGAAATCGCCGAGGCTGATCTCTTCCGGCCGGCGCGCCTCGATCACCCGCTCGTCGATGCCCTCGTAGCGGCCGCACAACAGGCGCACGCCCGCTCCCGACGCCAATGCCCGCACGCGCGCCTGATCGAGGGGGCGACCGCGCGGCGTCAGGAAGATCAGCGGCAGCTCCGAGCGGGACGCGTCCGTCGCGGCGATCGCCGCATCGACCACGTCCGCCCGCATCACCATGCCGGGTCCGCCGCCGAACGGCGTGTCGTCGACGGAGGCGTGTTTATCGCGCGCGAAGCTGCGAATGTCTACCGTTTCCATGCAGCCAACGGCCGGCGGTGAGCGCTTGGCCGGCGAGCGACAGCTCGAGCGGTCCGGGGAACATCTCCGGGAACAGCGTCAGGACCGTCGCCGTCCACGCGCGCCCGCGTCGTCATGCCTCTTCCCCGGCCGCGGACGGCTGTGCCTGAGCCTCGCCGAGCAGGCCCGGCGGCGCCTCGACGACGAGCCGGCCGCGGACGATATCAATTTCCGGCACGCAGGCGCGGGTGAACGGCACCATCAGCGAGCCGCCCGCCGCGAAGCCGATCTCGAGGACGGTCCGGCGCCGAAATCGTGCACCGCCGTCACCCGCCCGTGTCGCCGTCCGGCGCTCGTCCTCGCCGCTCCTTGCCGGCGACGACGGCGACGCAGCCGATCAGATCGGCATGGTAGAATTCGTTCGTCGTCCGGGACCGGCAGCGCCGCCCGATCGACGTAGAGGCGCGTTCCCTTCAGGGCTTCGGCGGCGGTGCGGTCGTTGATGCCTTCGATGCGGGCGACCACCCGGTCGTCGCGGCGCTCGATGACGCGCAAGCGCATAGCGCCGCTCGCCGCCGTCATCGGTCGAGTCCCCGTAGGCGGCGATGTCGGCGGGCTCGGCGGTGAACGTGCGGATCCAGACGTCGCCCTTGAGGCCGCGGGCGCCCGCGATCAGCCCGAGGCAGATGCGCCTGTCGCGGGCCGGTGCTCCGGGGCCTGCCGATCCTGCTTCGTCACCCATCGCTGACCATACCGCTCACGCCGCCGCACCCGGGCGGTGTGATCGCCGGTCGGGTGCGCTCGCCCCGTTGTCGCCGATACCGCCTCGGCCGGCCGCTCAGGCGGCGGTGGCCGCAGCGGCCTTCAGGCGTTCCTGCGCCTTCGCCTTCGGCTGCGGCTTCTTCGTCTGCTCCGGCCGCACCGGGGCCTCCATCAGCCCCTGCGAGGCGCACAGCCTGACGACCCGATCGCTCGCCGTCGCCCCGTGATCGAGCCAGTGGCGGATGCGCTCTGCGTCGAGGCGCAACCGGCGCTCGTGCTCATGCGGCAGCATCGGATCGTAGGTGCCGACGATTTCGATGAAGCGGCCGTCGCGCGGGCTGCGCGAATCGGCGATGACGACACGATAGAAGGGGCGCTTCTTGGTGCCGCCGCGGGCCAAACAAATCCTGACTGCCATCTATTCCGTCCGATCCTTCTCTCTCGTTGGTTGTGTCGCGTTGCTGTGTCTTGCATGCTTACGTCAGCGCGGCGGCATCGGCGGCAACAGGCCGGGCGGCAGCCCGCCCTTGCCGAGCAGGCCGCGCTTGCCGAGCTTGCCGATCTTTTTCATCATATCGCCCATCTGCTGGTGCTGCTTCAACAGGCGATTGACGTCCTGCACCGTCGTCCCCGAGCCGCGGGCGATGCGCCGGCGCCGGGACGCGTTGAGGAGCTTCGGGCGGCCGCGCTCCGCCGGCGTCATCGCCATGATGATCGCTTCCTGGCGGGCGATCGTGCGGTCGTCGATGTCAGCGTCGGCGATCTGCTTTTTCATCTTGGCGATGCCGGGGAGCATGCCGAGCAGCCCCTTGACGTCGCCGAGCTTGCGGATCTGGCGGAACTGCTGCGCCATGTCGTCGAGGGTGAACTCGCCTTTGACCAGCTTTTTCGCCAGCGCCTCGGCGTCCTCTTTTTCGATGAACTCGGCGGCACGCTCGACCAGGCCGACGACATCGCCCATGCCGAGGATGCGGCCGGCGATCCTCTCCGGATCGAACGTCTCGATGG
Source organism: uncultured Alphaproteobacteria bacterium (assembly GCA_963781645.1). Taxonomy (GTDB): domain Bacteria; phylum Pseudomonadota; class Alphaproteobacteria; order Rhodospirillales; family Defluviicoccaceae; genus Defluviicoccus. The sequence continues at coordinate 21,597 of CAWAGY010000016.1, forward strand.
CGTCGAGCTTCTCGCCGACGCCAAGCAGGCGGATCGGGCAGCCGGTCGCCGCCCGCATCGACAATGCCGCACCGCCGCGGGCATCGCCGTCGACGCGGGTAAGGACAAGACCGGTCAGACCGACCTTCTCGTGAAATGCGCGGGCGAGGGTGACGGCGTCCTGACCGGTGAGCGCATCGGCGACGAGCAGCGTCTCGGTCGGGTTGACCGCCGCCTTTACCTGCGCCGCTTCCGCCATCATCGCCTCGTCGATGGCGAGGCGGCCGGCGGTATCGAGGATGACCACGTCGAAGCCCTGGCGGCGCGCCGTGTCCATGGCGCGCCTTGCGATCGCCACCGGCGCCTCGCCCTCGACGATATCGAGCGACGCCGTCTCCGTCTGTTGGCCGAGGATGGCGAGCTGCCGCTGCGCGGCAGGCCGATACACGTCGAGCGACGCCAGCAGAACCTTCTTCCGCTCGCGCTTTTTCAGGCGCATGGCGAGCTTGCCGGCGGTGGTCGTCTTGCCGGAGCCCTGCAGTCCGACCAGCAGCACCGGCACCGGCGGCGACGCCCCGAGGTTGAGGCCGGCGCCTTCGCCCGCGCGCAGCTTCTCGTCCGCTTCGCCGCCCTTCAGCAGTTCGATCAGGTGATCGTGGACGATCTTGACGACCATCTGCGCCGGCGTCACCGAGCGCAGCACCTCCTGGCCGACCGCCCGCGCCCTTCACCCCGTTGATGAAGTCCTTGACCACCGGCAGCGCCACGTCGGCCTCAAGGAGCGCGATCCGCACCTCGCGCAGCGCTTCCGTCACGTCCGCCTCGGTCAAGGCGCCGCGCTTCTTCAGCCGATCGAAGATCGCGCCCAGCCGATCGCTCAGGCCTTCAAACACGCCGTCCTGCTTTCCTGCCAATTCCGATGCCTGACACATCGAAGGCCGCGCAGCGCGTTAGACGCACCCCACCGATCCGCGACGAGGCCTTTTCATCGAGGCGCAGGACTGTATGGACCCATCCCGAAAGTGTCAAGCAGACGCGCTCCGTTCGGAGTGCCGCGCTCCAGGCGGCCTGAAGCGACGGCCTGATTGAGGAAGTAAGCGTCTTTACCAAACCTCCACAAAAAACCACGTCGCAATTCACGTTAACGCAGTACTTAGGTCAATCAGTCCGTGCCTACCCGCTTGACGCATACACCCACTAGGGATAGGTTGTGTGCGTGAAGCGGATAGTGAGCCATGGACGTTCTCGACCGAACCGACCTGCCATTCCCGAGATCGCTCCCTGAGTTTCAGCAGTCTTTTCCCCGACGATGCGACCTGCGCCGCCTACCTGGAAAAAGCTCGCTGGGGTGACGGGTTCGCCTGCCCGCACTGCGGCGTCGTGGGTGAACCTTTCCGCATCGCCACGCGGCCTGGCGTCCTGACCTGTCGCGCTTGCCGCCGCCAGACGGGATTGACCGTCGGCACGGTCATGGAGCGCAGCCACACGCACGCCTTTGAGCACGTGGTTTTGGGCTGCCTATATGGTCGCCAGCCAGACGCGGGCATGTCGGCGGTGCAGTTTCAGCGGCAGCTTGGGCTGACGCGGTACGAAACCGCCTTCGGCATCCTGCATAAGCTCCGCGCGGGTATGGTGCGGCCCGATGAGGACCGGATCGGTGCCAGGGCAGGAGAGCATGTCGAGGTGGACGAAACCTACGTTGGAGGCCGGACGCGTGGTGAAGGCCGAGGGCGTTCACCACAAGACGCTGGTGACTGCTGCCGTCGAAGTCCGCCACAGGGAGCCCGGCACCGCGCAGGACAAGCGGAAGGACGGCCGCTACGCCGGGCGCGTGCGGCTGTCCGTCGTTGCCGACCGCAGCGCCAATTCGCTGTGTGGCTTCGTCGAGAGCGCCGTTATGCCGGGGTCGCTGATCGTCACCGACGATTGGAGCGGCTATGGCAGCTTGCGGACACGCGGCTATGATCACCACGCCATTGCCGAATGCGGCGATCCCGAGGTGGTCGAAGAGTTCATGCCGATCATCCACCTCGTCTTCAGCAACCTGAAAACCTGGATCAATGGCATCCACCACGGCGTAAGCGCGAAGCATCTACAAGCCTATCTCAACGAGTTCACGTTCCGCTTCGACGGACGGTTCTACCCGTTCAACGCCTTCCGCTCGCTCCTCGGCATCGCCGGCGGAGTTGACGCCGACCTACTCTAGCATTATTTCAGGTGAGTGGACGCATCCTACATGTAGTGGAAATTGTCATAACCGGATAGGCACGCTTTTAAACGTCGCCCCCGCCCGAACAATTATCCTCTTAAGTGGGTATCCCCTTCGCTCCCCCAATTCGGCTGATACTGTGGACGGATGGAGGTCGGAAAGCATCCGGTGGCGGGCGCTGACTACCCAAGCACCTTCCAGGAGCTGGACGAGTGGTTTCGGGGTGAGGTTGCCTGCCGCGCCTATATCCGCCGGCTCCGCTGGCCGGGGGGCTTTTGCTGCCCACACTGTGGAGTTGTCGGCGAGCCGTCGAAAATGGCCGGTGGCTGGCTGCGGTGCCGGGCATGTCGCAGGGAGACCTCGGTGACCGCCGGCACGATTTTCGAAGGGACCCGCGGACCGCTGCGGACATGGTTCCTGGCGATGTGGTTCGTGACCAGCCAGAAGAACGGGGTGAGCGCCCTGGGGCTGCAGCGTGCCCTCGGCCTCGGCAGCTACGAGACCTCCTGGACCTGGCTGCACAAGCTGCGGCGGGCCATGGTGCGGCCCGGTCGCGACCGCCTTGTCGGCGAGATCGAGGCCGACGAAACCTATGTGGGCGGCCCGGAAGAAGGCAAGCGGGGCCGCGAGGTCGGGAGGAAAGCCATCGTCGCGGTGGCGGCTGAAAAGCGCGGGCGCGGTATCGGGCGCATCCGTCTTCGGCGCGTTAAGGACGTCTCCGCCGAGAGCCTGTTGGCCTTCCTGCAAGAAGCCGTGGAGCCGGGGGCGACAATTCACACCGACGGCTGGAGAGGCTATGCCGGGCTGCCGGCCGCCGGCTACCGCCACCAGGTCACGGTGATAAGCGACGGCTCGGAACCGGCTCACGAGGTCATGCCGCGCGTCCACAA